>NZ_CP160631.1:2400000-3000000 GCF_040783975.1 Pantoea sp. Ep11b
TTCGCCTGGCTGGCAAACAGCGCCATCTCAGCCCGGATAAAGGCCTCCGACATGACTCTGGCATAACCGTCACCGCTGCCCGCCTCCTCTTCAAAATCGAGTTCGAGGAATTCGGCGCCCATACTCTGCACCTGCTCTTTGACCTCCGGACGGGTGTCGAATGCGCGGACAATCGCCCCCAGGCTGCCCGCCGCGCCAATCGCAGCCAGACCGGCCACACCGGCCCCGATGACCATCACTTTTGCCGGCGGCACTTTACCGGCCGCCGTGATCTGGCCGGTAAAGAAGCGGCCAAACTCATGGGCCGCCTCGACGATGGCGCGATAACCGGCGATATTCGCCATGGAACTCAGGGCATCCAGCGACTGCGCCCGCGAGATACGCGGCACTGAATCCATCGCCATCACCGTGACCTGACGCGCAGCCAGCTTCTCCAGCAGGGCCGGATTCTGCGCGGGCCAGATAAAGCTGACCAGTGTGCTGCCCGCGCGGGTCAGTGCGATCTCTTCATCATCCGGCGCATTGACCTTCAGCACGATATCGGACTGCCAGACCTGCTCTCTGTCGCTGAGTGTGGCACCGGCGGCGAGATAGCTTTCATCATCGAAGCTGGCGCGTTTACCGGCGTCATGCTCAAGCGTGACGCTGAAACCCAGCCTGATCAGTTGTTCGACGGTCTTTGGCGTGGCGGCCACGCGCGACTCGTTTGGCAACCTTTCCTTGGGTATTCCAATTAACATAGTGTTTCCTTTCATCGGTTAAAGGATGATGGCCCGAATCGGCACCGCGCCCGCGCAGCGGGATCGCTGACCCGGCTGACGAACGCAACGCCTCTGTTTCAAAGTGTTTATAACCTACTGAAAATGTGACAGGCGATCTACCGTCGCCAGGCCGCGTCGTAACATTCGCCTGATTATTCAGTATTGCGCTCAAAAACCGGCGTTATCCCACTACAAAATCGTATCGCAGGCAGATTTTCTGCCAGAGATGATGGCCTGCGGGCGGACAAGGCGTTATTAAAAACCTTTATTTAACAATGCATTAACTGAAAAACTGCTAATCGTTACCGCTTTTACCGGTTAATTCCGGCAGAAATGGCCTTAGCGCACTCAGATGACAATCAAATGAAAAAACGGTAAGTGAATAACGCGATGTGAGACAAAAAATCGCTGCGACAGTCTGTTTATAACATGCAATAATCAGCGGCTAATCTGTTATACATCAAGAGTCCAGCACGTTTTCGTACTCATTTTTGCGTAAGGCGAAGGATTATTTTTATGAAGCTGAAGAACACTATTCTGGCGTCCACTCTGTTGTCCCTGCTGGCAGCCAATGCATTCGCTGCGCAGGAGTTAACGCCAGAAAAAGCGGCCGCGTTGAAGCCATTCGAACGTATTAATATCACCGGCCGTTTCAACGCAATTGGCGACGCTGCCGATGCGGTGTCGAAGCGTGCAGATCAGCTGGGCGCCGCCTCTTTCTACATTCAGGGGATTAACGACAGCAACGGCAACAGCGGCAACTGGCGCGTCACCGCCGACCTCTATAAAGCCGATGCCCCGGCAGCCTCAGACACTAAAACCTACCGTCGCTTTAACGGCGTCAACGAACTGCCAAAAGCGGAGGCCTACCGGCTGGAGCCTTTTGATACCGTTTCGGTCAGCGGCTTCTTTGCCAGCCAGCCGGACGTTAACGACGCGATCTCCAAAGCCGCGAAACAGAAAGGCGCCGCCTCCTTCTTTATCGTTCGCCAGATCGACGCTAACAGCGGCGGCAACCAGTACGTGACGGCTTATGTCTATAAAGCCGATGCAAAAGCGCGCGTGGTGCAGAACCCGAACGCCATCCCGGCCGATTCCGAAGCGGGTAAAGCCGCGCTGGCAGCCGGTGGCGCAGCGGCGGCTAACGTCGAGATCCCTGGCGTAGCCTCGTCTGAAACGCCAAGCAGTAAAGTGGGTCGTTTCTTCGAAACGCAAAGCTCTACCGGCAAGCGCTACACGGTGAATCTGCCAAACGGCAAATCCGTGCAGGAAGTGAACGCGATTACGGCCGCGCAGATGCAGCCGTTCGATACCGTAACTTTCACCGGACACTTCGGCACCCCGACAGAGGTCTCAGAAGAAGTGGCGAAGCGTGCGGCCGACAGAGGGGCGAAGTTCTACCACGTCACCCGTCAGTGGCAGAACCAGAGTGGCGGCAACCTGACCGTTACCGCGGACCTGTTTAAGTAATCCTTTCAGGGCGGCGTCAGCCGCCCTGCTGTTTGCATAATTCCTGCGCTGATTTGCATAGTCACGCATTGCCATCCCCTGCCACACTCCGTAAAATCTGCCGCCTGTTTCACCGGACATTGTCTCTGTCAATTGCGGCTGCGCTGCGATATCTCAGTGATGAAAACCGGATTACCCAGCCATATATGCTAGCGGGAAGGTTGTTTTGGAGAAAAAATTAGGTCTCGGTGCGCTGACGGCGCTGGTGCTCAGCTCGATGCTGGGCGCCGGCGTGTTCAGCCTGCCGCAAAATATGGCTGCGGTGGCAGGTCCGGCGGCACTGCTGCTGGGCTGGTTAATCACCGGCGTCGGCATTATTTTTCTGTCGCTGGCGATGCTGCTGCTGACCCGCCTGAAGCCCGATCTGGACGGCGGGATCTTTACCTATGCCCGTGCCGGATTTGGCGAACTGATGGGCTTCTGCTCCGCCTGGGGCTACTGGCTCTGCGCCGTGATCGCCAACGTCTCCTATCTGGTGATCGTTTTCTCCGCCCTGAGCTTCTTCACCGACACGCCGGACCGGGTGATCTTCGGCGACGGCAATACCTGGCAGGCCATGCTGGGCGCTTCCGTGCTGCTCTGGCTGGTTCACTGGCTGGTGCTGCGCGGCGTACAGACGGCAGCCAGCATCAACCTGATGGCGACACTGGGCAAGCTGGTGCCGCTGCTGCTGTTTATTGTGCTGGCAGTGATGGCGTTTAACTATGATCGCTTCCGCTTCGATTTTTCCGGCGTTACGCTGGGGCAGCCGCTGTGGGAGCAGATCAAGCAGACCATGCTGATCACCCTGTGGGTCTTTATCGGGGTCGAAGGCGCGGTGGTGGTTTCTGCCCGCGCGCGTCAGAAAAAGGATGTGGGCCGGGCCACGCTGCTGGCCGTGCTGGCCGCCCTGCTGGTCTATCTGCTGGTCACACTGCTGTCGCTGGGCGTGGTGCCACGCGCGGAGCTGGCCGGGATGCGCAACCCCTCAATGGCCGGGTTAATGACCCGACTGATGGGCAACTGGGGCGATGCGGTGATTGCGGTGGGCCTGATTATTTCGGTGTGCGGCGCCTATCTGAGCTGGACGATTATGGCCGCTGAAGTACCGCTGATCGCAGCGCAGCAGGGTGCCTTTCCGCGCAGCATCGCCCGTCAGAACCGCCATAACGCACCGGCCGCCTCGCTGTGGCTGACCAACGGCAGCATCCAGTTCTGCCTGATCCTGATTGCGCTGACCGGGGCCGACTACAACAACCTGCTCACCATCGCGTCGGAGATGATCCTGGTGCCCTATCTGCTGGTGGGGTTATATCTGATCAGGGTCGTCTATGGGCAGCGCAAGCCGCTGGCGCTGGCGACCGGCATCGGCGCGAGTCTGTATGGCATCTGGCTGCTCTACGCGTCGGGGCCGCTGCACCTGATGATGTCCGTGGTGCTCTATACTCCCGGCCTGCTGCTGTTTCTGTTTGCCCGTCGCGGCGGCCGCGCAGAGATTGCGCTGACCACGCTGGAGCGGATTGCAATGGGATTACTGATTGCGGCTACGCTGCCCGCCGTATGGCAGCTGACGGCTTAGTGTGACTGCAGAGGAATCGAGACGCACAGCAGGTCATCCTGCTGTGTAAGATTCAGCGGCTTCGCATATTCATGATGAATCGCGTCCAGCTGCTCCGCCGACAGCGGATACGGTAGCTGAATATCGAAGCGGCTGATACGCTGCTGTTCCGCCAGCGTAATCAGCCGCGCGATATTGATTTCGTCGCTGACCTGGGTAGAAATGATTTGTAATGCTAATTCTTTTAACGGGTCGTCACTGCCCTGTAAGCGGTGTGCCGATTTACGTGTCACCATGCCAAATATCGGCATCACACCATAAATAGCATCGACGAAGCTCCAGCGTTTTTTGCAGGAAGCGGAGAGAAAGTCACTGTAATTGAAGCAGATGTGGTCGGGGTATATGGCTGATGCCAGCTCTTTATCAGACACACTAACGCTCCTCATGGTAATCATCAATATCCCAAACCTGGCGCAGAAAGGCCGCGCTAATGATTACACATTTTGCCGGTTATATACCAGCAAGCCACGGATATTTCGTGCGATAACGTAGAGCTCAGGACCAGGAAAAGATATGCTTTCGCCCACCCCTGTCTCTGCTTTGTGAACTATGAACAAAATTGTTTATGTTGAAGATGAACCCGAAGTGGGTTCACTGATTGCGGCCTACCTCGGTCGTCACGACATTGAGGTGATTGTTGAGACCCGCGGGGATCGCGCTGAGGCGGTGATCGCCGAGCAGCAGCCCGATCTGGTGATGCTGGATATCATGCTGCCGGGCAAAGATGGCATGACCATCTGTCGGGATCTGCGGGCCAACTGGCAGGGCCCCATCGTGTTGCTCACCTCGCTGGACAGCGACATGAACCATATTCTGGCCCTGGAGATGGGTGCCCAGGATTACATTCTGAAGACCACGCCTCCGGCGGTGCTGCTGGCCCGCCTGCGCCTGCATCTGCGTCAGTCAACCCAGGGCCAGCCGGAGGATACCCCCAGCGCACCGGCGGCCAACCGGATGCTGCGCTTTGGCTCGCTGACTATCGATGCCCTGAATCGTCAGGTCACGCTGTTTGATGAGCAGATCGCGCTGTCGACCGCAGATTTTGATCTGCTGTGGGTGCTCGCCAGCCATGCGGGGCAGACGCTTAACCGCGATGCGCTGCTGAAAACCCTGCGCGGTGTCAGCTACGACGGGCTCGACCGCAGCATCGACGTTGCGATCTCGCGCCTGCGCAAGAAGCTGCATGACAGCGCCACCGAGCCGTTCCGCATCAAGACTATCCGCAACAAAGGCTATCTGTTTGCCCCCCAGGCCTGGGATACCCGCGTACTATGAGAAAGCTCTTTATTCAGTTCTATCTGCTGCTGTTCGTCTGCTTCCTGGTGATGGCGCTGCTGGTGGGGCTGGTCTACAAGTTCACCGCAGAACGTGCGGGCCGCCAGTCGATGAACGATCTGATGGCCAGCTCGCTCTATCTGATCCGCAGCGAACTGCGTGAGATCCCGCCACGCGACTGGAACAAGACCATCAAGAGTCTCGACCTCGGTTTATCGTTCGATCTGCATATCGAACCGATGAACAAATTCCAGCTCGATGAGGGGAATATGCGCCGGTTGCGGGCTGGCGAGATTGTGGCGCTCGACGACCAGTACACCTTCCTGCAGCATATTCCCCGCAGCCACTATGTGTTGTCGGTCGGGCCGATCCCCTACCTCTTCTATCTGCATCAGATGCGCCTGCTGGACATAGCCCTGCTGGTCTTTATCGGCATGTCGCTGGCGCTGCCGGTGTTTATCTGGCTGCGGCCTCACTGGCAGGAGATGCAGCGTCTGGAGAAAGCAGCGCAGCGGTTTGGCCGCGGCGAGCTGGATGTGCGTACCCATTTCGACAGCACCTCCAGCCTGTTCCGGCTCGGCATCGCGTTTAACCAGATGGCCGAGAACATCAATACCCTGGTCGCCAGCAAGAAGCAGCTGATCGATGGGATCGCGCATGAGCTGCGCACTCCGCTGGTGCGCCTGCGTTACCGGCTGGAGATGAGCGATAACCTGACAGATAACGAACGGGTGGCGCTGAATCGCGATATCGGCCAGCTGGAGAGCCTGATCGAAGAGCTGCTGACCTATGCGCGCCTTGACCGCCCGCGCGTCGATCTCAACCTGAAGAGACAGGATTTGGCTAGCTGGCTGCGTGAGCGGCTGGATGATTTTCGCACCATCAATCCCGGGATGCGGCTCGATCTGGACCTGCCGCAGCGCGAAAACATCGGCGTCTCCGATAGCCGCCTGATGGAGCGGGTGCTGGATAATCTGGTCAACAACGCCCTGCGCTATGCCCGGCAGCGGCTGCGCGTCAGTTTATGGTTCGACGGCCCGACCGGCTGTCTGCAGGTGGAAGACGATGGGCCGGGCATCCCGCCTGAAGAGCGCGAACGGGTGTTTGAACCTTTTGTCCGGCTCGATCCCAGCCGTGACCGCGCCACCGGCGGCTGCGGCCTTGGCCTGGCGATCGTCCACTCGATCGCCCAGGCACTGGGCGGCAGCGTCATGATTGAAGCCAGCCCGCTGGGCGGTGCCAGCGTTCGCTTTTGCTGGCCGGTTGATTTAACCTTGCGGGAAATTCCGCTGCGATAAAACACAAGGAGTCCTGCGTGACCTCAGCGTATCAGCACCTTACCGCGACCTTTCAGCGTCTCTCCCGTTTCAGCCACGTCACCGCTATCGCCGGTTGTGACATGCAGACCACCATGCCGCCGGGCGGCAGTCAGGCACGGGGGGAAGCCCTGGCCGAAATGAGTGTTCTGCAGCATCAGATCCTGACCGCCCCGCAGGTCGGGGAATGGCTCCGGGCCGCCGGGCAGGAGTCGCTCAACGACGTCGAGCGCGCCAATCTGAATGAGATGCAGCGGGCTTACCAGCAGGCGACCCTGCTGCCCGATACGTTCGTTGAAGCGAAGTCGATCGCCGGTTCAGTCTGTGAACACGCCTGGCGCACGCAGCGACCGGCCAACGACTGGCAGGGTTTCGCCGCCAACCTCAAAGAGGTGGTGCGCCTGAGCCGCGAAGAGGCACAGCGCCGTGCCGACGCCAGCGGCGCTTCGCGCTACGACGCGCTGCTGGATCTTTACGAGCCGGGGATGACACGCGCCCGGCTGGATGCGACCTTTGGCGAACTGAAAACCTGGCTGCCCGACCTGCTGCAGAAGGTGGTGGAAAAACAGGCGCAGCAGCAGGTGATCGTGCCGCAGGGGCCGTTCGCGGTGCCTGCCCAGCGCCAGCTCGGCCTGAGCATCATGGAGACGCTGGGCTTCGACTTTAATCATGGCCGGCTGGACATCAGTGCGCACCCCTTCTGCGGCGGCGTGCCGGAAGATGTGCGCATCACCACCCGCTACAACGAGGCGGAGTTTCTCAGCGCCATGATGGGCGTGATTCATGAAACCGGCCACGCCCGCTATGAGCAGAATCTGCCGCAGCAGTGGCGCGGTCAGCCGGTGGCGCTGGCGCGTTCCACCGCGATCCATGAGTCCCAGAGCCTGTTTATGGAGATGCAGCTGGGCCGCAGCCGTGAATTCCTGCAGCGTATTCTGCCGCAGATAACGGCCACCTTCGGCGATCAGCCCGCCCTGCAGGCGGATAATTTCGTGCGCCTCGCCCAGCGTGTAGAACCGGGCCTGATCCGGGTTGACGCCGATGAGCTGAGCTACCCGGCCCATGTCATTCTGCGCTATGAGATCGAGCAGGCGCTGATTGAGGGCGACATTGAGGTTGAGGATATCCCGGCGCTCTGGGATGAGAAGATGATGCAGTCGCTGGGGCTGGACACCCGCGGGAACTACCGTGACGGCTGTATGCAGGACATTCACTGGACCGACGGCGCCTTTGGCTACTTCCCGACCTACACGCTGGGCGCGATGTACGCCGCACAGCTGTTCCGGGCGGTGAAACAGGCCATTCCGCAGCTCAGCGAGCTGATTCAGCACGGTGAACTGCAGCCGGTCTTCGACTGGCTGCAACAGAATATCTGGCAGCACGGCAGCCGTTTCTCCACCGATCAACTGCTGATCAACGCCACCGGTGAAGCGCTGAACCCGGCGTTTTTCCGCCAGCATCTTGAGCAGCGTTACCTGAATAACTGAGTGTCACGGCGGCCTGCCGGCCGCCCCTTCCCCCCTTTGTACAATCGGTTACACGCCGATACCAAACACCCACGGACACCGCGCATTGCTTTCCCTATAGTCTCTTCACCGGCCCCGCAGTGGGCTACACATGAAAAAATAGTCTTCGAGGGATTTGCAATGAAAAAATTATTTGCACTGGTTGTCGCCGCTGCTATGGGTATGTCTTCTGTTGCTTTCGCTGCTGACACCACAGCTGCTCCAGCTGCTGCTGCGCCAGCCGCAACAACCACCACCACTACCGCTGCTGCACCGGCTAAAACCGTTCACAAAACTGCGCACAAGAAACACCATAAAGCTGCGCAGAAAGCCCAGGCTGCTAAGAAACACCACAAAAAAGCAGTGAAGAAAGATGCAGCGCAGAAAGCGCAGGCTGCTAAGAAAGTTCACCACAAGAAAGCGGCTGCACAGAAAGCGCAGGCTGCTAAAAAAGTGCACCACAAGAAAGCCACTCAGCCAGCCGCTCAGAAAGCCCAGGCTGCTAAAAAAGTTCACCACAAAAAAGTAGCTGCACAGAAAGCGCAGGCTGCTAAAAAAATGCACCACAAAAAAGCGGTAAAACCGGCTCAGAAAGCGCAGGCCGCTAAAAAGATGCACCACAAAAAAGTTGTGAAATCAGCTGCTAAAAACTAAGGTCGCCTGTCACGCACGGCCACGCGATAATGATTAAAAACACCCGGTTCTGCCGGGTGTTTCTTTACTGAGGTGGAAAAAATGGTGCGTCGCTATCGCTTCGAAATTATTCTGCTGGTTATGATCCTGTGTGGCATTGTTGCAGCAAGCTTTTTTATTTGATCGCTGTAGCGTACTGATTAACCAATAAAACTCCCTTTTTCAACGCTCACCGACTATAGTTACCGTACCTGCGGAATAACAATAACGTTACTTTTCTCGCCATTGAGATTTCTATGCGCCTGGCTACCCTGTTAATGGTTGGACTTTTCAGCTTTGCCACTACTGTTCATGCCGATGATGACGATGACTCACCGACGCCTGCCGAGATTAAAATGCTGTTCTTCGGCAAGGACCATCGTCAGGCTATCACCGATATTACCGCAGCACCCTGGGATGCGATTGGCCAGCTGGAGACCGAAAGCGGCAACCTCTGCACCGCGACGCTCATCTCTCCGCATCTGGCGCTGACCGCCGGACACTGTCTGCTCGCCCCGCCGGGTAAATTTGATAAGCCGGTGGCGCTGCGTTTTATGGCCAGCGACAAAGGCTGGCGCTACGAGCTGCATGATATCGACGCGCGGGTTGAACCCTCGCTGGCGTCAAAATTAAAGGCGGATGGTGAAGGCTGGATCGTACCGAGCAGTGCGGCACCCTATGATTACGGCATTGTGATACTGCGCAATCCGCCGTCAGCGATTACGCCAATCCCCCTGTTCGACGGTTCACGCAGCGATCTCACGGCCGCGCTGAAACTGACCGGCCGCAAGGTGACCCAGGCGGGCTATCCGGCCGATCATCTTGATACGCTCTACTCCCACAGTAACTGTCTGATCACCGGCTGGGCGCAGCGCGCCGTGCTTTCCCATCAGTGCGACACGCTGCCGGGCGACAGCGGTTCTCCGCTGCTGCTGAACAGCGAGAATGGCTGGCAGTTAATTGCGGTTCAGAGTTCAGCGCCGGCTGCAAAAGATCGCTATCTGGCGGACAACCGCGCGATTGCCGTCACCTCGTTCAAAGACAAGCTGGAATCGCTCGCGCAGTAAGCCAGCCAGACCGCACTGTCCGGGGCGCTGTTAACCGCGCGCCCCGGCGCTCTTAGTTCGCGATCTGGTCCATCGTCTGCAGGATCCGTTTATCCGAGATGGGATAAGGTGTTCCCAGCTGCTGAGCAAAGTAGCTGATGCGCAGCTCCTCGATCATCCAGCGGATGTTCTGCACCTCTTCATCATCCTGGCGCTGCGGCGGCAGTTTATTCCGCCACGCCTGATAAGCCTGCTCCACCGCCTGCACTTTTAACATGCGGGCGCGATCGCTGTGCGGATCGGCTGGCAGTTTCTCCAGGCGGCGCTCGATGCCGTGCAGATAACGCAGCGTATCGGCCAGCCGCTGCCAGCCGTTTCCGGTGACAAAGCCGCGATAGACCAGACCGCTCATCTGCGCCTTGATATCAGAGAGCGCCAGCGCCATCGTCATATCGACCCGCCCCTTGAGACGCTTGTTGATGTTGAAGACGGCTGTCAGGATCTGCTCGACCTGACTGGCGATGGTGACCACGGTCTCATTGAGTTCGCCGCGCACTTTGTCACGCAGCTGCTCGAAAGTGGCCTGATCCCAGGCCGGACCGCCCGCCTCCGCCATCAGCTTGTCGATGCCACAGGCGATGCAGTCGTCGATCAGCTCCAGCACTTTGCCATAGGGATTGAAGTAGAGGCCGAGCTTGGCTTTGTTGGGCAGCTTTTCGTGCAGATATTTCACCGGCGACGGCACATTCAGCAGCAGCAGCCGACGCTGGCCGCGCCACATCATCTTCTGCTGCTCCTGCTCGCTGTCAAACAGGCGGATCGCCACGCTCTCTTTCTCATCCACCAGCGCCGGCCAGGCTTTGACCTGATAACTGCCGCGCTTCTGCTCGTAGCTGCGGGGCAGCTCGCCAAAGCTCCAGATATGCAGCCCGCTCTGCTCCAGGCCATCGTCGGCCACTTTCGACAGCGTTTCCTGCACTTTGCCTTTCAGCTGAGCCTTGAGCGCGGTGAGATCTTTGCCTTCCAGCAGTTTGCGATTGTGCTCATCCACCACCCGGAAGGTCATTTTCAGATGATCGGGCACCTGTTCCCACTGCCACTCTTCGCGGTCCAGCGTGACGCCGGTCATGCGGCGAAACTCGCGCGCCAGCGCATCAACCAGCGGCATCTCCATCGCCGTGACCCTGCCCAGGAACGCCTCGGCATAGTCAGGTGCCGGCACCATATGACGGCGCAGCGGTTTGGGCAGCGACTTGATCAGCGCGATAATCAGCTCACGACGGATGCCGGGGATCTGCCACTCAAATCCGGCATCCTCCACCTGATTCAGCAGCGGCAGCGGAATATGCACCGTCACGCCATCCGCATCCGCGCCCGGCTCGAACTGATAGCTCAGCTTCAGTTTCAGGTTGCCCTGATGCCAGAAGTTGGGATAGTCGAGCTGGCTGACGCTGTTCGCGCCCTCTTTCATCAGCATCTCTCTGTCGAAGTTCAGCAGCTGCGCATTTTCACGGCTGGCCTGTTTCCACCAGCTGTCAAAATGTTTCGCCGACACCACCTCTTTGCCGATGCGCTGGTCGTAAAAGGCAAACAGCGTTTCATCGTCGACCAGAATGTCGCGACGACGGGATTTGTGCTCCAGATCCTCCACTTCGCTGCGCAGTTTCTGGTTGGCCCGGAAGAAGGCGTGACGGGTCTGCCAGTCGCCCTCCACCAGCGCGTGACGGATAAAGAGTTCACGGCTCAGCACCGGATCGATACGGCCATAGTTCACCTTACGGGCGGCAACAATCGGCAGCCCGTAAAGCGTGACCTTTTCGGAGGCCATCACCGCGCCCTGCGATTTCTCCCAGTGCGGCTCGCTGTAGCTGCGTTTGATCAGATGCTGCGCCAGCGGCTCGATCCACTCCGGCTCGATCCGGCCCGCAGTCCGGCCCCACAGGCGGCTGGTCTCCACCAGCTCCGCCACCATCGTCCACTTTGGCGGCTTCTTAAAGAGCCCGGAACCGGGGAAGATGGCGAAACGGGTATTGCGCGCGCCGGTATACTCCTGTCTGTCGCTGTCTTTCTGGCCGATATGCGACAGCAGCCCGCTCAGCAGCGCGCAGTGCACCTGCTGCAGTTCGGCCGGTTCGCTGTTTACCGGGATCCCCAGCTCACGCACCACCTGACGCAGCTGCGTGTAGATATCCTGCCACTCCCTGACGCGCAGGTAGTTCAGGAAGTCACTTTTGCACTGACGACGGAAGAGATTGCCGGACAGCGCTTTCTGCTGCTCCGCCAGATAGTTCCAGAGGTTCACATAGGCCATAAAGTCGGAATCTTTATCGGCAAAGCGGCGATGCTTCTCATCGGATGCCTGCTTCTTCTCGGCCGGACGCTCGCGCGGATCCTGAATCGACAGGCCTGCGGTGATGATCATCACTTCGCGCACACAGCCATATTTCTGCGCTTCCAGCACCATCCGCGCCAGCCGGGGATCGACCGGCAACTGCGACAGCTGACGCCCGGAGCCGGTGAGCTTATAGTGACCGGTCTCTTCGTTGAGCGTCAGCGCGCCCAGCTCTTCCAGCAGACGGACACCATCCTGAATGTTGCGCTTGTCGGGTGCTTCCACAAACGGGAAGGCCGCGATATCGCCCAGCCCCAGCGCGGTCATCTGCAGGATCACCGACGCCAGGTTGGTGCGCAGAATTTCCGGATCGGTAAACGCCGGACGACTCAGGAAATCATCTTCCGCGTAGAGACGGATGCAGATCCCGTCTGAAACACGACCACAGCGCCCTTTTCGCTGGTTGGCGGAGGCCTGGGAGATCGGTTCAATCGGCAGGCGCTGCACCTTGGTGCGGAAGCTGTAGCGGCTGATACGGGCCGTGCCGGGGTCGATCACATATTTGATGCCGGGCACCGTCAGCGAGGTCTCGGCGACGTTGGTCGCCAGCACAATACGGCGGCCGCTGTGCGACTGAAAGACCCGGTTCTGTTCGGCGTTCGACAGGCGGGCATAGAGCGGCAGCACCTCGGTGTGCGGCAGATCGCGCTTGTTAAGCGCGTCGGCGGTGTCGCGGATTTCGCGCTCGCCGCTCATAAAGATCAGGATGTCGCCATGGCTCTCGCGCCCCAGCTCATCCACCGCATCGAAAATCGCCTGTAACTGGTCACGATCGCCCTCATCCGCCTCGTCGACCACCGGCCGGTAGCGCACCTCGACCGGATAGGTCCGGCCGGAGACTTCGATCACCGGCGCATGGTTAAAGTGACGCGAGAATCGCTGTGGATCGATGGTGGCGGAGGTGATGATGACTTTCAGATCGGGACGGCGTGGTAACAGCTCACGCAGATAGCCGAGCAGGAAGTCGATATTCAGGCTGCGCTCGTGCGCCTCATCGATGATGATGGTGTCATACTGCATCAGCAGGCGATCCTGCTGGATCTCGGCCAGCAGGATACCGTCGGTCATCAGCTTAACCTGCGTCAGATCGCTGACCTGGTCGTTGAAGCGCACTTTATAGCCGACACAGCCACCCAGCGAGGTGCCCAGTTCATCGGCAATGCGGTTCGCCACGGTCCGCGCTGCCAGACGACGCGGCTGCGTATGACCGATCAGTCCAGTGACGCCACGCCCCAGTGCCAGACAGATTTTGGGCAGCTGAGTGGTTTTACCCGAGCCGGTTTCACCGGCCACAATCACCACCTGGTGATTGCGAATCGCCTCAGCAATATCCTGCTGCTTCTGGCTTACCGGCAGGTTGTCAGGAAACGTAATGGCTGGCGTGGCGGCACGCCGCTGGGCCACCCGCTGCCCGGCGGCAATAATTTCCTGCTCCAGCTCCCGGGCAATGCCCTGCTGTGCCTGCGGATTTTTAACTTTTCTGGCACCCTGCAGACGGCGCTGCAGACGCTGACGATCGCTCAGCATCAGGCCGTCGAGCTGCGCCCGGAGTGCGTCCAGTGGGGAGATTTCGGGAGATGACATAATAGTGACGTACCTTACTCAGACAGTGCTGCGGCGTGAAACCTGGCACTGCAAGCCGGGATAACCAGCTGAATTAATAAAATAATTGCGCGAATCATAGCACATTCTGAACCGTTCCGGCGTCTGACCACGGGTACGCTTATTCAATAAATTCGAACATAGGTCTCGAAATATTGCGCTTTCACCGCACCATTGATAACCGTAGAGTGTAACCCATTGAGCGGGAACCCTTCCGCGTAACAGACAGGAAATTACCATGAGCAAAGTTTTAGTTCTGAAATCAAGCATCCTTGCAGGTTACTCACAGTCAAGCCAGCTTGCTGACTTCTATGTTGAACAGGCTAAGGCGCAGGGTAAAGAAGTGACCGTACGCGACCTGGCCGCTAACCCGATTCCGGTTCTGGATGGCGAGTTAGTGGGTGCGATGCGTCCTTCCGATACGCCGCTCTCCCCCCGCCAGCAGGACGCGCTGAACCTCTCTGATGAACTGATTGCGGAACTGCAGGCGCATGATGAAGTGGTGATTGCCGCGCCAATGTACAACTTCAATATCCCGACGCAGCTGAAAAACTACTTTGACCTGATCGCCCGTGCTGGCGTGACCTTCCGCTACACCGAAGCTGGCCCGGAAGGCCTGGTTAAAGGCAAAAAGGCGGTTGTGATCTCCAGCCGTGGCGGCATCCACAAAGATACCCCGTCAGACCTGCTGACCCCTTACGTGAAGCTGTTCCTGGGCTTTATCGGCATCACCGACGTCGAGTTCGTGTTTGCTGAAGGCATCGCATACGGTCCGGAAGTGGCCAGCAAAGCGACCGCAGAAGCCAAAGACGCTATCGCGCAGATCGTGACGGCATAACGGCGTCTCATCTCAGGATGACACCGAAAAGAACCGGGCCACGCGCCCGGTTTTTTTATGGCGAGATGTCGCTGTCCGTCTCTTTTCTCAGCCACTGGCCGTTGATGCCGCGGACATATTCGCCCGCGCCCGCGCGGCTCACCAGCTTTTGCCCGGCGATACTCGCCACATCCGCCACAGAGAGACGATTCTGATCCGCCAGACGCTGGTACTGCTGCTGACGTCCGGCATTGATGCGCTGCACCAGCGCCAGGGTTTCAGGATCCTGCGCCCGCGCGGCCAGATAGCCGGAGAGCGTTTCCCCCACCCGGCCCGATTTCCGCGCCTGATCCAGCGTCAGCGCCCAGGCGGGCTGCGCCATCGTCAGGGCGAGTAAAAGCGCCACGCTTATGCGTTTCATCGTTCCTCTCCTCAAAACAGACCGCTCTGGTTTTTCAGTAACGCTTCGACATCCTTATCGACTTTGATATGGATCTCGTGCTCAATTCTGACGTTCATGTTGATGGTGATGGGCTCTTTGGGTGCCGAGACTTCAATGCGCGGCACACAGCCGATGCTCAGCAGTCCGGCTGCCATTACCAGTAGTGCCTTCAGGCTCATGGTGAAGTGTCCTTGTTCGACGGCAACGTCGCATGTTGCTCAAGCCAGGATTGCAAATTATCGCCGAAGCGCAGGCTGCGCCAGAGCTGAAAGAGATTTTCCTGGTGATGATAGTTAAGATTGACCGTCTGACGACGGTTGCTGAAGCGGCTGACGCCCTGCACCTGCGCCTCCATTGAGAGGTCGCCGAGGTTATCCAGATTGATTGTGGCCCAGCTGCGGGAGATCTCCATATAACGCAGCCAGTCCAGCGCAGCGCCGGTCGCCACGTTATTGCGGGTAATGGCATCCGCCATATCCTTGTCCAGCCGGAAGGTCAGCGCGCCACTGTTGGCAATCCACCCTTTCTCGATCAGCCAGCGTGGGTTGTTCAGCCATAACGGCAGTTCGCCGTTGACGTTGCCCGACATGGCAAACTGTTTGGGCTTCAGCGCCGTCACCAGCCTGCTCAGGCTGATGTTACGCAGCGACACCCGGGCGGGTTCATGTTGCGGCATCCGCAGCGCGGGCAGCGTAATCTGGCCGCCCAGCAGATCGAGGCTGACATTCTGCAGCGTCAGCGGTGCCGCTTCAGACCACGGCCAGTTACCCTGCAGGTCGGCGCGAATATTCTGCATCGCGAACTGGTTTTTAATCTCCGCGATCCGCAGCGACACCGGGCCATGCTGGCCGAACTGCCAGTGATCGGCCCTGAAGCGGAACGGCAGCGAGAAGTCGATGCCGTTAACCTGACTGTCGGGCGTCCAGACGCTGCCCTGTCTGACTCGCCAGTGGCCTCCGGCCTCGAATCCCTGATCCGGCGCGGCCGAAAACGCCACCTGCGCCTGTAAGCTGCCATCCTGTATCTGCATTTTCATGTCGGGGCTGAGCAGCGGCTGAAAGACCGTCAGCGACTGGGTCGGCCACCAGGCCTGACCGCGCAGCCGCTCACCATCCCAGCGGCCATTGACGCGCAGCGGCCCCACACGACCGGCCTTTAACTCGCCCCGCCAGAGAAAATAGCCGGGGTCGCGGCCTTTAGCCTCAAAATCGAGCGTGGACGCGGCCAGGCGGCCGCCATAGCTGAAACGGGTTTCGCCCGCCTGCAGGCGGAAGTGCCCTTGAAACGAGGGCTGCGTTACATCGCGCTGCCAGTTAACCGGTTCCGTAAGCGTCAGACGCGGAGAGGCCACGTTGACACTGCCGTAGGCAAGCTGGTTAAAGCCGGTGGAGAGCGTGTCCAGATGGATCAGCGTATCGTGCCAGCCACCGGTGCCTTTCACGTCCCAGCGCGCCTGCAGGGGCAGCATCTCGCCGCCGCCCCAGTAGCGCCAGTTCCATTCGCCTTTATCGGGCCAGAAGTCGGTGGCGCGGCCATCAAGATGGAGCCGGAAACGGCCAAAACTGGCGTCGTGCGCGGTGAGGATCGCCTGCAGGCGGCCATCGATCCCCTGCGACGAGAGCCGCACGCCCGCCAGCGGCCAGCGCGCCTCATCCACCTCCAGCGTGGACAGGATCCTGCCCTTCAGGCGCAGCAGCGATTTGGGCTGCAGCACCAGCTGAGGGTCAAGCAGGGAGCCGCTGAGCCGGCCCGGTACCGATCCGTAGAGTTGCAGGGCGGCCAGTTTGCTTTCGCCCGTGATCTGAAACGGCAGGTTGCTGTCCGTCAGGCTGAGATTACCCGGCCCCACGCCGAGTACGACGTTGCCCTTGCCGCCACGTCCCCGGGTCAGCAGATTGATCCGCCCCGTGATCTGGCTGCCCTCCAGGCCCGCCTGCCAGTTATTCAGCGTCAGGTTAACGAACCCGGAGAGCGGCTGCGCCTCCAGCGGCCAGACATATTCGCCCTGCTCAATCTGAATCTGATCGCGGCTTATCTGCCACGGTAAACGGAGCAGCGGTTTCTCCTGTTCCGCCATCGCCACACGCAGTTCACCCTGCTGCTGCTGCCAGTTAAGCGTGAGCTGCAGAGGATGCGGCAGTGCTGCCAGGGCGAGCTGCCCTGCGACCTCGCCCTGCACCGGCAGGTCTGTGGCGAAAGCAGGCAGCTGCAGATTCCCCCTGAGAGTCATCGGCTCAGGCAGTGCGGGATGGGTAAACCGCAAACGCGTGACAGCCAGCTGCTGGCCGGTCAGGGTTGCCGCCAGCTGCAGATTCTCTCCCTGGTACGTCAGCTGCTGGCGATCTTTTTCCAGCGTCAGGTCCAGGGAGCCCGCATAGGTCTGCCACGGAGCAACGACCACTTTACCCAGATGCACATCGGCGCCGGGCAGCATCGCCTGCCATTCGGCCAGGGTTCTGGGGGCGGCTGCGTCTGGCTCACTGGCAGGCAGTTTCTGCAGGCAGGCGCTGTCCAGCGTCAGTTCTGCCGCGTTGAGTTTCCAGCGCGACTGATGCCAGCCCAGTGACACTGCGTTGACGGTGGCCAGTGAACAGTCCGCCGCCAGATAGCGGATCTGCGGCAGCCACAGGCCGCCGTCGCGCCAGCGTGGTGCGCCAGCAAGCTCAATACGGGTCTCAGCGGGCAGCCAGATACCGGCCAGTCGCGGCAGCCATTGAGTCACAGTCAGCATCAGGCCGAGCAGCAGCAAAATCAGCGCCAGAATCGCCGCCAGCCGTCGCCGGAAAATCCGTGGCATGAAAGCCATAATCCTTTTCCTTACAGTATCCTGACAGGAATGATGGCATGTAATCTGCCAGAGGTGAAGGTCTGCGCCAGACACCGGTCAGCTCTTTCAGCAAAGTCAGCCAGAAAACGTTATCCTTGGTTTATCACTCTGCAGGAGCACAACCATGAAGATCGCGGTTTACAGCACTAAACATTACGATCAGAAATACCTTGAGCAGGTTAATCAGCAGTTTGGTTTTGAACTGCTCTTTTTTGATTTTTTACTCACGGAGAACACGGCGAAAACCGCAGTGGGTTGCGATGCCGTCTGTATTTTTGTCAATGATGATGGCAGTCGTCCGGTGCTGGAAGAGCTGGCCGGGCTGGGGGTAAAAGCTATCGCGCTGCGCTGCGCCGGTTTCAACAATGTGGATCTGGCTGCGGCTGAAGAGCTGGGCCTGGAGGTGGTACGGGTGCCCGCCTACTCACCGGAAGCGGTCGCGGAACACACCATCGGCCTGATGATGACCCTGAATCGCCGCATCCATCGCGCCTATCAGCGCACCCGTGATGCGAACTTCTCCCTCGACGGTCTGACCGGTTTTAACATGTATCAGAAAACCGCGGGCGTGATCGGGACCGGAAAAATCGGGGTGGCGACGATGCGCATTCTGAAAGGGTTTGGTATGCGGCTGCTGGCGTTTGACCCTTATCCCAGCCAGCAGGCGCGGGAACTGGGTGCAGAATATGTCGATCTGAAGACGCTGTTTGCCGAGTCTCACGTTATCACGCTGCACTGCCCGATGACGCCGGAAAATCATCATCTGCTCAACGCGGAGGCGTTTAATCAGATGCGCGATGGCGTGATGATTATCAACACCAGCCGGGGCGGCCTGATTGATTCCCAGGCGGCGATTGACGCCCTGAAAAAGCAGAAGATTGGTGCGCTCGGCATGGATGTCTATGAGAATGAGCGCGATCTGTTCTTTGAAGATAAGTCGAACGATGTGATTCAGGACGATGTCTTCCGCCGTCTGTCGGCGTGTCATAACGTGCTATTTACCGGCCATCAGGCGTTTTTAACTGCCGAAGCACTGACCGCCATTTCTGAAACCACACTGAATAATCTCAGCCAGCTCGACCGCGGCGAAGCGTGTCCGAACCGGGTCTCTGCCTGAGTAAGCGGGCCGGTGCAATCCGGCCTGTTTATCAGCGCGCGCAGTTCCCGCCAATCAGCGCCTGTTCATCACAGCGGCGACCATTCACTAACTGACACATCCCCACGCGCGAACCATCCAGCTGATGTGAAAACGCCAGGGTTCCACCTGCATTGGCACAGTTGCTTTCTGCCAGGGAAGACATCACTACCCGTGGCTGGATATGGGCGGCGGTGGCTTGTTGCGGTGGCTCATTATCATCGCTGTGGCTGCTGCAGGCAGAAAGTAATAATGCGGCACCGGCCAGCAAAAAGGTGGCTGCTTTCATCAGTCGGACTCCGGGAATAGGGGTTAAAGGCTGGCTCAGCATATGTCAGGCAGTACAAGGGGTCGAGAGGTGAAACAGCTTTTTACAAAATTCTCCAGCGTCATTTGCAAGCAGAATTATCTTGTTTACCTGCTATGACTGAACTGTCACTCTTTTTCGGCCTTTATCATTTCGGAGTAAAGCCATGTTGATGGATATGCTTATTCGCATTGCGCTGGCCGGCATTCTCGGCGGTCTGATCGGCCTTGAACGTCAGATGCGCGCCAAGGAAGCGGGCCTGCGAACCCATATTCTGGTCGGTATTGGCAGTGCGATGTTTATGCTGGTGTCAAAATATGGCTTCGCTGACATGCTGACCAGCGACCACGTCGCGCTGGATCCCAGCCGTATCGCCGCTCAGGTAGTCAGCGGCATGGGGTTCCTGGGTGCTGGCACCATCATGATTCAGAAGCAGGTGGTGAAAGGATTAACCACCGCGGCGGGTTTATGGGTCACCGCCGCCATCGGTCTGGTGATCGGAAGCGGCATGTATGAGATCGGCATTTATGGCACAGTGCTGGCGCTGCTGGTGCTGGAGGCCTTCCGCCGCCTGAGCCATCTGCTGATCGGCAAACACCATACCCTGCTGGTGTTTCTGAAGCCCAAAAGTGTGCCGCTGGTGCTGCTGGTTATGCAGCGGGAAGGCATTCGCTACAACAATGTCACGGTGATTAACCGCGATGCGGAGAGCGGCCTGTGTGAACTGAGCGTTCAGGTAACGCTTTCCCGTCGATCTAACGATGTACATCTGTATGACAAGATCATGGAGATCAAAGGCGTTCAGTCGCTGGAGATGATGTGATCCCATTTTTGCCCCACGCCTCACAGTCTGACTCCTGAACGTGACAGCGGGCGGTTACTGCAACCGCCCGCTTTTCCTGTAAATCTTTTTTTACCGCCAGATGTGTCATCAGCCTGACCTGAGACATAGAGCCTGCCGATAATCAATGCCATAATCCGCGATGGTTTTTTAACGTTACTATTTCAACGGGGAAATATGCGCCAACATTCTGACCAACCTGAGGTTGCCCTCTCCGCTGCCACGCATAAAAAAGGCCTGACGCTGATAAGCGTGCTCGTCATTGCCCTGATTGCAGGCGTGGTCGCCATCATGATGATTCTCGATCATCGCAACGCTGTGAATAATGCGCTGGAGACCGGACAGTGTCTGGCTGAGGAGGGTGCAGAGGGATTTCTGGAGATGCTCCGGCATTTTCTGCATCACGCCTATCGCTGGATATTTAAAGCCTGCGGCTAATCGTTTCACATTCAGTGCAGCAGAAAATGGAGTAAGCCGTGACGGTTGACCAGCAACAACACAGCATAATGCATCACCGCAACATAGCAGAGTAAAAAGAGAATGAGCATCGTAATAAATCGGATGCCGTACTTTTTTATTTTTTGAATGTTACAGGGATATCTCATAGACCTTAAAATTTAATTTACCTTGATAGCCGATTATTTAACGGCTTCCCTGGCAGGCTGTATTGCCGAAATGTGCGATACGCAATGCACGCCGTTTCAGCTTAACGCCTGCCTGGCATTTATTTACAATACGCTGTTTAAATTAACGAAACCCTCACCCGCTCCCGTTGCGCCGTCACAGGCGGATACGCGTGTCGCGAACTGGCAGACGTGAAGAAATTTCCCGGTTTCTGCAAAGCGATCTTTATTATAAACCTTTCGGATTAACGCATATTCAACAGCGCCCCACTTTCAGACGGATCCCCTAAAAACCCGGGGCGACTCTTTTTTTAATATCCCGCAGGGCGAAAGTGAATTAATTTGACGGGGATCAGATTATCAGAAACAGAAACCGGACGCCGTTTATCCGGGATTGATTAAACGCGGTGCATGCTATTTTTATTTACCGGATTTTTTGTGATGAAATTTCTGTTAACCGTCGCGGCTATTTTTATGCTTGCGGGTTGCGCCGCAAAAATTGATCGCGCGCGTGATCATGCCTTTCAGAGCTCACCCCCCTCCTGTTCAACTCAGAATGATGAAATCGATTGTCAGTGGCTGAATGTGCCCGCCAGCTGAGGCGTCGTACGGCTGCTTCAGCCTGCCCTTTACGACGCTGATTCTGGAGAGCGGCGCGTATCTCATCGGGTGCTCCTCCCTGCCAGCCCTGCCCTGAGACTTCGCCCTTTTCCGCTGAATCTTTACTCCGGTACTGGCATTCGCGGCAACAATCCGTACCATACGCTGCATATTCGTGACACCGCAGTGAAGTGTCTGGCTGAAGGCGCGCCATAATCTGCCCTTCCGCTGTGCTTTCTGGATTCAGAGATAGGTAAAAATGCAAGATAATCAAACGGTTGACAAGAAAGAACAGTACAACCTTAACAAGCTGCAGAAACGTCTGCGTCGTCATGTCGGCGAAGCGATTGCTGATTTTAATATGATTGAAGAAGGCGACCGCATCATGGTCTGCCTGTCGGGCGGCAAAGACAGCTACACCATGCTGGAAATTCTGCGCAGTCTGCAAAAGAGCGCGCCGGTCAGCTTCAGCTTGATTGCGGTAAACCTCGACCAGAAGCAGCCAGGCTTCCCGGAGCATATCCTGCCGCAGTATCTTGAAGCGCAGGGGGTTGAGTACCGGATTATCGAAGAAGATACCTACTCCATCGTTAAAGAGAAGATCCCGGAAGGAAAAACGACCTGTTCACTCTGTTCGCGCCTGCGTCGTGGCATCCTCTATCGCGTGGCAACAGAGCTGGGCTGCACCAAAATCGCACTCGGCCATCATCGCGATGATATCCTGCAGACCCTGTTCCTGAACATGTTCTATGGCGGGAAGATGAAAGGCATGCCGCCAAAACTGATGAGCGACGACGGCAAGCAGATTGTGATCCGTCCGCTGGCCTACTGCCGCGAAAAAGATATCATCCGCTTCTCGGAAGCGCGTCAGTTCCCGATTATCCCCTGCAACCTTTGCGGTTCTCAGCCGAACCTGCAGCGTCAGGTCGTGGCCGATATGCTGCGTGACTGGGACAAGCGCTATCCCGGCCGTATTGAAACCATGTTCAGCGCGATGCAGAACGTGGTGCCCTCGCATCTGGCCGATTTCGGCCTGTTCGATTTTAAAGGCATTAAACATGGTGATGCGGTCGTGGATGGTGGCGACCTGGCGTTTGACCGCGAAACCCTGCCGTCTCAGCCTGCAGGCTGGCGCGAAGTTGATGAGGATGCACCGGATATCAGCGCACGTCTGGATGTGCTCCAGATAAAATAAGCACCAGACAGGTTAAGGGCGTGCTCCGGAAGCACGCCCTTTTTTTATATATTGCGGTGTGGCGGCGGATCCATGATCGGTGGAAACTCCGGGTCACCCGGCGGATCGGGTTGCGGCTGGGGATGTGGAATCGGGTCAGGAATCGGGGTGGGATCCGTCGGGATCGGCTCGCTGTTAAAAATCGCGCTCATGCCGTACTCCTTTTCTTGCGAATGGAGTTTAAGCTTAGGTAAGAAACGCCATCGGGGCCAGGCGGATAAAAAAAAAGCCGGCGCACTGGCCGGCATGTTTCGAATTAATTGTGCTATGCAATAATTCTAAAAATATAAGTATGACAATATGGAGCGCAACGCCCATCGCTTGACGTTGCATTCACCTGCGGAAGAGAGTTTGCGTCAGGTGCCGCATCGGGTTCTTGATATCGATCAGCTTTTGCCTTTTTAATCCGGTTTTCCGGCCGGATGACGCGATTTTCCGCCGTGTCCCCCTGCCCGGCTACAGCCAGCGCCGTTTACGCAGATAGCCTGCCACGCCCAGTGCCAGCGCTACCAGCAGCAGACAGAAGAGCGGAAAGCCATAGTGCCAGTTGCCGCCGGGGATCCCGCCCAGGTTGACGCCAAACAACCCCGTCAGGAAGGTTGCAGGAAGAAAAATCATCGCCATCAGTGACATCGTATAGGTGCGGCGATTCATCGACTCCGCCATTGCTGAGGCGACCTCATCGGCCAGGATCGCAGTGCGCGCGACGCCCGCATCCAGGTCATCCAGCCCGCGCCCCAGACGATCGGCGATCTCCTGCATCCGGCGGCGTTCGCTGTCATCCATCCAGCCAAGCTTTTCGCTGGCCAGCCGGGCATAGACATCCCGCTGCGGCGCCATATAGCGACGCATCACAATCAGTTGTTTGCGCAGCAGGCCGAGTTCGCCCCGTGCCGGCATCCGCTGGTCCAGCAGCGCATCTTCCAGCTCAATGATTTTGTCATGCAGCTCTTCGATAAATTCGCTGGTGTGATCGGTCAGGGCATCACAGACATCCACCAGCCAGCTGCCGCAGTCAATCGGGCCGTTGCCGTTCTGCAGATCCGTCAGCACTTCATCGACCGCAGTGACTTTACGCCGCCGGGTGGAGACGATGAGCTTGTCGTTGATAAAGACCCGCATCACCACCAGTTGATCGCGACGCGCATCGCTGTTGTGATTGACGCTGCGCAGCACGATCATAAAACCGTCGCCCAGCCGGCTGACACGGGGGCGCATGCTGTCGCCCGCTAACGCATCGCGCACCGTATCCGGGATTTGCGGCGTCGACTGCAGCCACTCTGCGCTTTTGCGGTGGGTGTAATTCAGATGCAGCCAGCAGGGCTGCTCACACTGGATCACCTCATCTTCCGCGATCGGGATCATCCCGCCCTTACCATCCAGCTGGCAGGAAATTATGGCATCCGACACCTGCAACGCTTTTCCTTCAATTACGTCCACACCTTCGCCTCACTACTAAAATCAATACGATACAGTCTAGCGTCACGCCGTTGAGTTGCAATTGCCGCGCTGTTTAGAAAGATGTCAGCAGATGGCCGGTAAAACGGCCATCTGCCTCTTGATTTAATGCTTCTCAATCCACAGTTCACGGCTGTAGGCAACATCTTCGGGGTTAGTGATGGGGTAGCCTTTGACCCAGGGTTTAATCAGACGGCCATTGGTGTACTGATAGATGGGGGCGATGGGTGCCTGGTCAGCCAGGATCTGTTCGGCACGGTTGTAATCGCTGTTGCGTGCCTCGTCACTGGTTTCGCGGCTGGCTTTGGCCAGCACGGCATCGTAATCACGATTGCTGAAGCGCGAGATGTTGCTGCTGTTTCCTGCGGTCAGCAGATTCAGGAAGGTCGAAGGCTCGTTGTAATCGCCAATCCAGGAGGCACGGATAACATCGAAGTTCCCGCTGTTGCGGCTGTCAATGTAGGTTTTCCACTCCTGATTTTCCAGCGTGACATCCACCCCAAGGTTCTTTTTCCACATCGAAGCGACGGCAATCGCAATCTTCTGATGACTTTCAGAGGTGTTATAAAGCAGTTTAAGTTTCAGCGGCTTGCCGGGGCCATAGCCAGCGGCGGCCAGCAGTGCTCTGGCCTGCGCGTTCAGGCTGTTCTGATCGTGCTGCTGCAGGAAGGATGGCAGCGGCTTAAAGCCCGCCGTCACGTCAGGGGTAAAGTGCCAGGCCGGTTTTTCACCGGTGCCCAGCACCTTTTCAGCGATAATCTTCCGGTCGATAGACCAAGAGAGCGCCTTGCGCACCCGTACATCGGCCGTCGGCCCCTTCTGCGTATTAAACGCATAGTAGTAGGTGCCCAGCTGGTCGGGCGTATAGACCTCGCCCGGCAGAGTTTTCTTCAGCAGCCCATACATCTCTTTGGGGAAGGATTCAGTGATATCGATATCATTGGCGCGGTAGCGTTTGGTGGCGCTCGACTCCTCGTTGATCGGAACGAACGTGACCTTTGTCAGCACCGAGTGCGCATCGTCCCAGTAGTGAGGATTGCGCGTGAGGACGATCTTTTCGTTCACGACGCGCTCGCTGAGCTGGTAAGCGCCGTTGCCGACCAGTTTACCAGGCGCTGTCCAGCTGTCGCCCTGCTGCGTAATAACCTTCTCAGGCACCGGAAACAGCGCAACATTGGCCACCAGCGCCGGGAACCAGGGCACCGGCCGATCCAGCGTCACCTTCAGGCGGCTGTTATCCAGCGCCACCACGCCCAGCTTATCGGGCGTCATCTCGCCTTTGGTAATCGCCGCGGCGTTCTCAATCCCGCTTAATCCGGCAAACCAGGCAAAGGCCGAACTGTTTTTAGGATCGACCAGACGCTGCCAGCTGTAGACGAAATCTCGGGCGGTCACCGGATCGCCATTTGACCAGCGTGCGTTATTCCGCAGCGTGAAAATCCAGGTTTTATTATCGCTGCTGCTCCAGCTCTGCGCCACGCCCGGCACAATTTTGCCCTGCGCATCCTGGTTAGTCAGCCCCTCAAACAGGTCGCGGATCACCTGGATTTCGGGCAGTCCCACGGCTTTAAGCGGATCGAGCGACGCCGGTTCATCTTTGATATGGCGGACAATCTGCTGCTGTTCAGCAAGTGGCGCGCCAGCGGGGGGATTCGCCGCGATGGCGGGTGTGATGAGGCTGCTCAGGCTGATGGCTGCCAGCGTCATGCGGAAGGTCTTGACCATGATCACTCCTTTACCCAAAGAAGCGCTGCATCAGCCTGATGCCGATGCAGCTTGTGCAGGGCACTTTAACGCAAATGGCTGATCGATAAATAGCTATTTTCCGCATCCCGCTTTTCCGCTACTTTTAATAAAACCCTTTGAGGAAATCACTATGTCGCCACTCCATCCGCGTCCGCTGCGCGGCAAACTGGACGTTTCGTATCAGCAGTATGGCCGTTCGGTTCTGGGTGCCCCGCTGCTGTGGTTTCCGGCCCCGCTGGGGGATGCCGACAGTGGTCTGATTCTGGCCGGTACTCACGGTGATGAGAATGCGGCCATTGCGACCCTCTCCGCCGCGTTACGGACGCTGCCCGAGGGCATGCGACGGCACCATGTGGTGCTGGCGGTTAATCCGGATGGCTGTCAGCTCGGGCTGCGCGCCAACGCCAATGGCGTCGATCTCAACCGCAACTTTCCGGCGGCGAACTGGCAGTCAGGCGACACCGTCTATCGCTGGAACAGTGCTGCCGATGCGCGCGACGTGGCGCTCTCCACCGGCACCCATCCGGCTTCCGAGCCGGAAACCCAGGCGCTCTGCGCCCTGATTCATCAGCTGAAACCGCGCTGGATCGTCTCCTGGCACGAACCGCTGGGCTGTGTTGACGATCCGCATCAGGTGGCGATTGGGGGCTGGCTGGCCAGCCACACCGGCCTTCCCCGCGTCAGCAGTGTCGGCTATGACACGCCCGGCTCATTCGGCAGCTGGTGCAACGATCTCAGCCTGCCCTGCGTGACCGCTGAAATGCCGGTCGTGTCGGTCGATGAAGCCACCGAGGTCTATCTGAAGATGATGGTTAACCTGTTGCGCTGGCAGAAATAATCAGCTGCCCGTTGCGCACTTTAATCGCCGGTTCGGCATCCACCGCCAGCCAGGTCGGACCGTCGAGATCGGCGAAGCGCGTCTGTGGCACCAGCGGCAGTGCGGCGCGGATGGCCCGCGAGGTGCAGAGCATACAGCCGAGCATGACCGCAAAGCCCTGCTGCTGTGCGTCCTCCGCCAGCGCCAGCGCCTCCGTCAGGCCGCCCGCTTTATCCAGTTTGATATTGACCATCTCGTAGCGACCCTGCAGCGCCGCCAGGCTGCTGCGGGTGTGACAGCTCTCGTCGGCACAAATGGGCAGCGGATGGATGAAGTTCTCCAGGGCTGCTTCTTCACCGGCGGGCAGAGGCTGCTCCAGCATTGCCACATTGATGTCCGCCAGCAGCTGACAGCGCGCGGCCAGCCCTTCAGCGTGCCAGGATTCGTTGGCATCCACGATCAGCGTCGCCTCCGGCACGGCGGCGCGGATGGCCATCAGGCGCTCGGTGATAAAATTATTATCCAGCTTAATCTTCAGCAACGTCGCGCCATGCTGCCAGAGCGCCAGGGCGCTGCTGGCCATCGCTTCGGGTGTATCAATGCTGACGGTCTGTGCCGTCACCACATCCGCTGGCGCATTCACACCGCTCAGCTGCCAGAGGCTGCTGTTCTGCTGATGCGCGGCGAGATCCCACAGCGCACTGTCAATGGCGTTGCGCGCCGCGCCGGCAGGCAGCGCCTGCTGCAACGCCTCACGCGTCATCCCCTGTTGCAGTGCAGGCAGGATCGCGGCAATCTGCGCCAGCACCGAGGCCTCGCTTTCGCCATAACGTGCGTAGGGTGTCGCTTCACCGACGCCTTTGACGCCATCTTCCTCAATTTCCACCACCACCACTTTTACTTCAGTCCGGGTTCCGCGAGCGATGACAAACGGCGTATGTAACGGCCAGGCTTCGGGATAACTTTTTACCGTTCTCATTTCCACTCCACAATGGGTGACAGACCGCCACGTTAAATTCCACAATTGAACTCGTAAACCCTTAACATTTATGTCATAAACAACGGCTATCTTTCACGGTTTTGTGTCAGATCTTTTTTTCATCAAAAGGAATCACTATGTCTCAGACTGTTCATTTTCAGGGTAACGCGGTACCGGTTGCGGGTCAGTTTCCTCAGGCTGGCGATAAAGCCAAAGCCTTTACGCTGGTGGCAAAGAACCTGGTTAACGTCGCGCTCTCTGAGTATGCAGGAAAACGCAAAATTCTGAACATTTTCCCGAGCGTGGATACCGGCGTCTGCGCCTCATCGGTCCGCAAATTCAACCAGGCCGCCAGCGAACTGAACAACACCGTGGTGCTGTGCATCTCTGCGGATCTGCCCTTTGCCCAGTCACGTTTCTGTGGCGCAGAGAACCTGAGCAACGTGGTAACGCTGTCGACGCTGCGCGGTTCAGAGTTCAAATATGATTATGGCGTGGAAATTGCTGACGGTGCGCTGGAAGGTCTGACCGCGCGGGCGGTGATTGTGCTGGATGAGAACGATAAGGTGCTCTACAGCCAGCTGGTTAACGAAATTACGACCGAACCAGATTATGACGCTGCGCTGGCCGCACTGAAGTAATCAGCGATTCGGATGGCTGACCGTTCCCTGATTCGGGTTTCGCCAGCCAGAGACAGAGAACGTAACGTGCCCTGTGCAGGGTCTGAAGAGAAAAACGTTCCCGGAGAACATGCCGGGGACGTTTTTAATCCTGCCAGCCCGATGACGCACCCCAGCAATCGGGCATTATCGGGATGCGGTGCGTCCTGCCCCTGAGCCAGATAAGCCTGACTCTGCTGGCAATCCCTCTCCTCTCTTATTCGTTTTCCGTGCGTTTCTGCCCCAGACCATATTCCCGCAGCTTATTCGCGATAGCGGTGTGGGACACGCCAAGCCGTTTCGCCAGTTTGCGCGTGCTGGGATAGGAGAGGTAGAGCCGCGTCAGGATCGAACGTTCAAAGCGGCTGGTAATCTGGTCCAGCGTGCCCTCCAGCGCCTCATCGCCCAGCGATACATCCAGCGCCTGTTCAGGCAGGACGATATCCTGCGGCCGCAGCTCATAGCCTTCAAGCTGGGTCAGCGCGCGATAGAGAGCGTTCTTTAACTGACGCACGTTGCCCGGCCAGGCATAGCGGGTCAGAAACGCGTTGAGCTGCGGAGAGAGACGCGGGCGCGCCATCCCCTGCTCATCGGCAAAACGGGCAACGAACATCTCGGTCAGCGGCAGGATATCCTGAGGACGATCGCGCAGAGGCGGCAGTTGCAGCGTCAGCACGTTAAGCCGGTAAAAGAGATCTTCACGAAACTCCCCGCGCTGCACCAGCTCGATGAGGTTCTTCTGCGTGGCGCAGATGACCCGCACATTAACATGCACTTCATGCTCTTCGCCGACGCGCCGGAAGGTGCCATCGTTAAGGAAACGCAGCAGCTTGGTCTGCATTCTCGGCGACATCTCCCCGATCTCATCCAGCAGGACGGAACCGCCATTAGCCTGCTCAAAAAAGCCTTTCTTTCCTTCCAGCGCGTTCGGATAGGCGCCAGCGGCATGACCAAACAGTTCGCTTTCCGCGACGTCGTCGGGCAGCGAGGCGCAGTTCAGTGCCAGGAAAGGGTTTTTCCCGCGGGCGCTGCGCAGATGACAGGCGCGAGCCAGCATATCTTTGCCGGTGCCGGTGTCACCGACGATCAGCAGGGGCGCGTCCAGCATCGCCAGTTTGCGCGCCTGATCGACTACCTGTCGCATCTTCGGCGTAACCGCAATGATATGGTCAAACTCCGATTCGTCAGTGACCACCAGATTCTGCAGCTGACGCCCCATGCGGGCTGTTGACTTCAGCATCACCATCGCCCCTACCGGCCTGTCGCCCTGGCCCTCTTCGCCCGGCAGGTAAATCGGCCGGGCTTCCATCAGAAAATCGCGGCCTTCAATGACGACATGCTGCGCCTGCGCTTCAACCCGGTCGCTCTCCAGCCAGCGCATGAAGTTAAACCCGTTGATCAGATTACCCGCACTGACGTTGCGCATCTTCTCTTCATCGAGGTTAAACAGGTTCAGTGCGGCCGGGTTAGCCAGCTCAACCTTACTTTTCAGATCGACAGAGAAGACCGGATCCGGCATTGCTACCAGCAGCGCCGTGAGCGCACGATGTTCGCGTTCAGAGGGCATGTACGTTACGGTGCGCACATCTGTTACGCCAGGTGTACGCCTGATCTCCGCCATCAGGTTACTGAAGGCGTCGAATTCCAGTGCAGCAAAATTGAGGTAGATCCGCCCCAGCGCCGTGATTTCTATTCCACGTAAATCGATGTTGCGTGCCACCAGCAGATCGAGCAGTTCGCGCGTCAGACCGATACGGTCCTGACAGAACACTTCCAGACGCATTGCGTTCGCCTTAATCAGGTTCAGATAGGAGAATAATACGCTAACTCCCACGCCCGCAGAAAGGGATCTGTCAGGAAAAGTTGACAGTACAGGCGCGGTTGGCGCGCTTTTGTACGGAGGCGGATGCATGTGCAGTCAGAAGAGTAAATCCTTAAGGGAATGGCGCACTTTATCCGGGAGAAAAACGGGATGGCCTTTACGCTGCCAGCGGATCCGGTGATCACCGATGAAGCAGCCTGTCCGGGAACCTGTCTCACTATCGATTCGCGGCAGGTGCTTCGCCAGCCACAGTAATGACTAAAGGCGGCCAGGCCGCCTTTAGTCTGTTCTCTGCACGTCAGGCGGACTTATTGCCGCCCTTCTGCAACGCCTCTTTCATCTGGCCCAGCAGCTCGCGGCGAAAATCGCCGAGTCGCGGTTTATCCTGCTCCAGCCAGGGTAAAGGACGGCAGAGTTCCATCGCTTTGATGCCCAGCCGCGCCGTCAGCAGTCCCGCGCCGATGCCCTGCGCGGCACGGGTCGACAGCCGGGCGGCAATATCCTGTGACATCCAGTCCATCCCTACCTCTCTGACCAGCTCTGATGCACCGGCAAACGCCATATTGATCAGCACCAGCCGGAACAGCCGGATGCGGCTGAAGTAGCCCAGCTCAATCCCGTATATCGCCGCGATACGATTCACCAGCCGCAGGTTGCGCCAGGCGATAAAGGCCATATCCACCAGCGCCAGCGGACTGACCGCAATCATCAGCGTGGCTTCGGCCGCATGACGACTGATTTCACGCCGCGCCTGGCGATCCAGCACCGGCTGGACCAGCTGCGCATATAACCGGACAATTTCACTGTCGTTGTGGGTTTCATGCAGCGAGGCGTGCCAGCGCTGCAGCGCCGGATGCGCCTGATCCAGCTCCGCCTGCCGTGCCAGCTTTTCGCAGAATGCGCGGCCTTTACCGATGCCGTGGCTCTGCAGCAGCTCACGGCCCACATCCCGCTCTTCCGCACGCTGACGCAGCTGCCAGAGTCGACGCCATTCGGCGGTCAGCGCGCCGGCACCCGCCAGCACGACCAGGCCGCCCGCGACGCCGCTGCCGAGTGAAAACCAGTCGCGGGCGAGCCAGGCGTCATGTGTCCACTGCACGCCCTGCGCAACCACGCTGACACCAAACAGCAGCGCGCCTGCGGTAACCAGTTTGCGCCACAGGCTGCGGCGGGGTTTCAGCGCCGCTTCCACCGCCCGTTCACCCGCGCCCTCCTCTTCAACGGCCACGTCGTCATCCGGTACCGCCAGAAACGCCGCCTGCGCTTCCGGGTCAAAACTCTGTGCCGGACGCAGCGGCGTGTGCGTGCTCTCATCCAGCGGGCGGGCAAAGTCGATACGCGGCTTCAGCGGTTCACTCATCGTAATTTGTCTCCCAACAAAAATTCCAGCGCGGCATCCATGCGGATATGCGGCAGCGGACGATCGACATCGAGCTGCTGCGGCCGGAACTGTTCAAACTGAAAACCCTGCTGCTGCCAGAAAGCGTGCCCCGGCAGGCGCGGCGGCACTTCGCCGGGGTAGACGGTCAGCGGTTCGCCATCCGCCAGCCGGTGGCCGCGCAGGGCCGGGATTTTCTCACCCCGGTGATCGACCAGCCCGCTCTGCGTCGCCTGCACCGACGCCAGACCGATACAATCCATGCTGATGCCTTCGAATGCGGCGTTCTGCCAGGCATCCTGCACCAGCTGCTGCAGCAGCGAGACCATGTTGCCATGCTGATCGCTGGTAATGTGATCCGCCTTGGTGGCCGCAAACAGCAGTCGGTCGATCACCGGTGAAAACAGACGGCGGAACAGCGTGCGCTGCCCGTAATGAAAGCTCTGCATCAGCTGGGTCAGCGCCAGCCGCATATCGTTAAACGCCTGAGGTCCGCTGTTGAGCGGTTGGAGGCAGTCGACCAGCACGATCTGGCGATCGAAGCGGAGGAAATGATTTTTATAAAAGCCTTTCACCACATGCTGACAGTAGTAGTTAAACCGCTGCTGGAGCATGCTGAAATTGCTGCCCTTGTCAGCCTGGGTCAGCCTCGCGAGTTGTGTCTCATCCAGCACGGGCAGCGGGAAAAACTGCAGCGCAGGCGCCCCCGCCATATCGCCGGGCAGCACGAAGCGGCCAGGCTGAATAAAGTGCAGGCCTTCGGATTTACAGCGGTGCAGATAGTCGGTCCAGGCGGCAGCGATCTCTGCCAGCAGCGTCTCATCGGCGGGTGCCAGCGGATCGAACTTTTCACACAGCGCGCGCCAGGGCTTTGCCCACGCCGCGCGATCGCCATGCAGCAGCCCGTTCATCTGCCGCGACCAGGCGAGGTAATCCTGCGCCAGCATCGGCAGATCCAGCAGCCATTCGCCGGGGTAGTCGACGATCTCCAGATAGAGCGTTGCGGTCTCTTTCAGGTGGCGCAGCAGCGAATCACCCGGACGGTAGCGCAGCGCCAGCCGCATTTCGCTAACGCCGCGGGTCGGCGTGGGCCAGGCGGGCGGCTGGCTGTAAAGCTGGGCCAGTCCTTCGTCGTAGGTAAAGCGCGCCGTGCCCATGTCGCGCTGCGGCACCCGCTTTACCCCTAACAGACGCTCATCCCGCACCACGGAAAACAGCGGCAAACGTGCGCCGCTGTGTACCGTTAAAAGCTGATTAACCAGTGAGGTGATGAATGCCGTTTTTCCGCTGCGGCTTAGCCCGGTTACGGCCAGACGCAGATGGCGATCGACGCCACGGTTCATCAACGCCATCAATTCAGTTTGCAGTCTTTTCATCTTTCTCCCTGATGAAGCGCGACGCCATGCGGTTCATGACGCGCTTCAGCAGTGGCTCCAGCGCCACCGCCAGCAGCAGACGTAACGGGCGTCGCGCTACCGATTTCACTGCCCAGCCGGTCACCCCAGCCGGACCATAAGTCACCGCATTGATAATGATAAATTTAGCCGCCGACTTCAATGCAGGTGTCGCGCGGTGACGAAAAGCAGTGGATCGCGAATAGGACATTAACACCTCCATCGGGTTGGCATACGGGCCGGAAGCGGCCCGGAAACAGCGTATCAGATCTGACGGAAACGGCTGCGCACACTGAAGGTTTCAGAGGTGACATAGCGTTCTATGTCACGCACGCTGCCTTCATCACGCTGCAGGGCGCTTTCCAGCTGGTCCAGCAGTTCGCTGGCGCTGGGCTGGCGCGCCTCCTCCGTGACAGTGGCGGGTTTCTCATCCAGCACAAACCCCAGTACAAAATAGGCAATGACGGTAAAAAGAAACAGGCCAAAGAACAGGGATAACACGACGATGACTCGCAGCAGACGCACCGGAATATCCAGATACTCCGCCAGGCCTGCGCAGACCCCCATCAGTTTTCCTTCAGCAGGTTTGCGCCACAGCTTACGGCCCTTCATGATCATGGCTGCCTCCAGTTCGGATGTTCGGCGTCCAGAATGGCCTCCAGCGCATCAATCCGTTCGCGCATCCGCTGCGCGTCCTGAGTGACGCGCTGCAGACGCTGGATTTCGCTTTGAGACAGCTCCGAACCGCCATTGCGCTTGTTGCTGTAATGCAGCCATAACCAGATCGGTGCAACAAACAGCACAAAGATCGTTAAGGGTATGGCGAGAAAAAGTGCGCTCATTGACTCTCCTTAATCACTATCGCAACGTCGACAATTACTCACCGCGGTTCATTCTGGCTTTCAGCGCGTTGAGCTGCTGACTGATCTCATCGTCTGCTTTCAGGTCAGTGAACTGCTGGTCCAGCGTTTTCGGCTTACCAAAACCGTGGCTCTCCGCTTCCGCTTCCATATGATCGATGCGACGTTCGAAAGACTCAAATCGCGCCATCGCTTCATCAATTTTACCGCTGTCCAGCTGACGACGGACATCGCGGGAAGAGGAGGCGGCCTGGTGACGCAGGGTCAGCGCCTGCTGACGGGCACGGGTCTCGCTGAGTTTTTTCTCCAGCTCACCAATCTCGCCTTTCATACGCTCCAGCGTCTCTTCAACCTGACTCACTTCCTGCTTCAGTGACGCGATAAGATCGGTGAGTTTCTGTTTTTCAATCAGCGCAGAGCGGGCCAGATCTTCTTTATCTTTGCGCAGCGCCAGCTCCGCTTTTTCCTGCCATTCAGCCTGCTGAATCTCAGCCTGTTCGATGCGGCGTGACAGCTGTTTCTTTTCTGCCAGCGCCCGTGCAGAGGTGGAGCGCACTTCGACTAAGGTGTCTTCCATCTCCTGAATCATGAGCCGGACCAGCTTCTGCGGATCTTCCGCGCGCTCCAGCAGGGAATTGATGTTGGCGTTCACGATATCGGCGAAACGAGAAAAAATACCCATAATGCTGTTCCTCTTTTGATGTTTTACAGTTCTGTTGCTCTGCATGGTTCATACAAGATGCGTGCCAATTTTATAAGCCACTGATATTCAATGAATTGGAAATTTTACAGGCCTTTCAGCTTGCTCTAAGATAGTCAAAATGATTAATGGGTGGCGAAATTCATCATGACAGGATCAAACGATAATCTTCTGGGCGAGTCGAACAATTTTCTGGAAGTACTGGAGCAGGTTTCTAAGCTGGCTCCGCTGGAGAAGCCGGTGCTGGTGACGGGTGAACGCGGAACGGGTAAAGAGCTCATTGCCAGCCGCCTGCACTATCTCTCTGACCGCTGGCAGGGCCCGTTTATCTCGCTGAACTGTGCCGCGCTGAATGAAAATCTGCTGGACTCCGAACTCTTCGGGCATGAGGCGGGCGCCTTTACCGGCGCGCAGAAGCGCCATCTGGGGCGTTTTGAGCGTGCAGACGGCGGCACGCTGTTTCTGGATGAGCTGGCAACCGCGCCGATGCTGGTGCAGGAAAAGCTGCTCAGGGTAATTGAGTACGGGCAGCTGGAGCGTGTCGGCGGCAACCACTCCCTGCAGGTAAACGTCCGGCTGGTCTGCGCGACCAATGAAGATTTGCCCGCCCTGGCCGCGGCAGGAAAATTCCGCGCCGACCTGCTGGATCGTCTGGCATTTGATGTGGTGCAGCTGCCGCCTCTGCGCGAGCGCCGCAGCGATATTCTGGTGATGGCTGAGCATTTCGCTATCCAGATGTGCCGCGAGCTTGGCCTGCTGCTCTTTCCGGGATTTACGCCGCGCGCCCAGCAGGCGCTGCTCGACTATCACTGGCCGGGTAACGTTCGCGAACTGAAAAATGTGGTGGAGCGGTCGGTCTATCGTCATAACAGCAGCGAGCAGCCGCTGGATAAGGTGATTATTAACCCGTTCGCGGCGCGGCAGGAGCCGGTCGCGCTTCTGCCCGCCAGCCAGGCGGCTGAAAGCAGCGCCCTGCCCGCGCTGCCGCTGGATCTGCGGCAGTGGCAGAATCAGCAGGAGCGCGATCTGGTCGAAGCCAGCCTGCATCAGGCGCGTTATAACCAGCGCCGCGCCGCCGGTTTACTCGGCGTTACCTATCATCAGCTACGCGCGATGATGAAAAAGCACGATATCAAAGCCGAAATCTGATCGGCAGGCTCCGCTGCTCATTTCCTCTCTGGCAGCCTTGAGGCCAGATGACGGGTGGCGGCTCCGGAGAAGACGTTGTCCGGGCACGGGAGAGCATACCCTGCTGAAAGCAAAAAAAAGCCCGCCATTGGGCGGGCAACAATACTGGAAGCAATGTGAGCAATGTCGTGCTTTTCTCCGGCAGAGCCACCGTCGAATCGCCAATGAATAATAATCATTCTTATTATCATCTGTAAACCTTTAGTTGAGAATTTTTCTCATTACCACACCCTCTGTGCGTGCTTTTTTACGCGACGATGATGAAAATCAGGCTGGCAGTCGTCGCAGGTTTTGGGACAACGCCCGCTTTGCGATACACTCTGCGTAATGCCTCAAAATCGTTGAGTTCTATGTCAAAACTACTGTATTCGCTGTTGCTGAGCCTCAGTGCGTTGAGTGCCCCTGCGTGGTCGGCACCGGCAGGTGATATCCGCCAGACCGGCTTTGTCTATTGCGTCAGCGGCACGCTGAACACCTTTAACCCGCAGATGGCCAGCAGCGGGCTGACGGTCGATACGCTGGCAGCACAGCTCTATGATCGGCTGCTGGACGTTGATCCCTATACCTATCGTCTCAAGCCCGACCTGGCGTCGGGATGGGAAGTGCGCGACAACGGCGCGACCTATCGCTTCCATCTGCGCAGCGGCGTACAGTTTCAGCAGACCAATCAGTTCCGCCCGACCCGCACGCTCAACGCCGACGATGTGGTATTCAGCTTTGCCCGGATGTTTGATCGTCATCATCCCTGGCATAACGTCAATGGCGGCTACTACCCCTACTTTGACAGCCTGCAGTTTGCGGATTCGGTACAGAGCGTCAGAAAAATCGACAACCGGACCGTGGAGTTCAGGCTGAACAGCCCGGATGCCTCGTTCCTCTGGCATATGGCGACCCACTATGCGCCCGTGCTGTCGAAAGAGTACGCCGATCAGCTTACCGCGCAGGGACGACAGGAAGAGCTGGATCGGCAGCCGGTCGGCACCGGTCCCTATCAGCTCAGTGAATATCGCACCGGTCAGTACATCCGGCTGGCACGGAATCCTCACTACTGGAAAGGCGTGCCGCGCCTGCAACAGGCGGTGATCGATCTCGGTTCGGGCGGCACCGGACGACTCTCAAAATTGTTAACCGGTGAATGTGACGTGCTGGCCTATCCCGCGGCCAGCCAGCTGACGATTCTGCGCGACGACCCCCGTCTGCGGATGACGCTGCGCCCCGGGATGAACGTCGCCTATCTGGCCTTTAATACCCGTAAACCGCCGCTCGACCGGCCGGAAGTGCGTCATGCGCTGGCGCTGGCGATCAACAATGAACGCCTGATGGAGTCCATCTATTACGGCACCGCCGAAACGGCGGCCTCTATCCTGCCGCGCGCCTCCTGGGCTTACGACAACGATGCCCGCATCACCAGCTACGATCCGGCGAAGTCCCGGGCGGCGCTGGCCTCGCTTGGGATCAGCGATTTGCATCTGCGGCTGGTGGTACCGGTCGCCTCCCAGTCCTGGAATCCCAGCCCGCTGAAAACCGCCGAACTGTTGCAGGCGGATCTGGCGCAGGTGGGTGTCCGGCTGACGATTGTGCCGGTAGAGGGCCGTTTTCAGGAGGCGCAGCTGATGGCGATGAATCACGATCTGACGCTTTCGGGCTGGGCGACGGACAGCAACGACCCCGACAGCTTCTTCCGGCCTCTGCTGAGCTGTGCGGCAATTCGTTCGCAGACCAATTATGCCCACTGGTGCTCACCCGCCTTCGATGAAACGCTGCAGAATGCCCTGTTATCCCAGCAGCTCGCTGGCCGCATCGACAGTTATGACAAGGCACAGCAGATTCTGGCGCAGGAGCTGCCGGTGCTGCCGCTGGCCTCCTCGTTACGGTTGCAGGCGTTTCGGCATGATATTAAAGGGCTGGTGCTGAGTCCGTTCGGTAACGCATCCTTTGCCGGGGTTTATCGTGAAAGCGACAAGGAAAAGTAAGTGATTATCTATATTCTGCGGCGTCTGCTGCTGCTGATCATTACCCTGTTTCTGCTGTCGCTGGTCAGCTTCAGCCTGAGCTACTTCACTCCCAATGCGCCGCTGGAAGGCGCGGCGCTCTCCGACGCCTGGTGGTTCTGGTTTAAAGGGATGCTGCAGTTCGATTTCGGCGTCTCCAGCACCAACGGACAGGAGATTGGCCTGCAGCTGCGTGAGGTTTTCCCGGCGACCATGGAGTTATGCATCCTGGCCTTCCTGTTTGCCCTGCTGGTGGGGATCCCGCTGGGGATCTGTGCCGGGGTCATGCGCAATAAATGGCAGGATAAAACCATCAGTGCGCTGGCGCTTTTCGGCTTTTCTGCGCCGATTTTCTGGCTCGCGCTGCTGCTGACGCTCTTCTTCTCGCTGACTCTGGGCTGGCTGCCGGTGTCGGGTCGCCACGATTTGCTCTATCCGGTGAAGAATATCTCGGGCTTTGCATTGATCGACGCCTGGCTGAGTCCTTCGCCGTGGCGGCACGAGATGATTGTCAGCGCTCTCTCTCACCTGGTGCTGCCGGTGCTGGTGCTGGCGATGGCGCCGACGACGGAGGTGATCCGCTTGCTGCGCAACAGCACCAGCGACGTAATGGATAAAAACTATGTTAAAGCGGCCGCCACGCGCGGTCTGTCGCGCTTTACGGTGATCCGCCGCCATGTGCTGCACAATGCGCTGCCGCCGGTGATCCCGCGTCTGGGCCTGCAATTCTCGACCATGATTACACTGGCGATGATCACCGAGATGGTCTTTAACTGGCCTGGCCTCGGCCGCTGGCTGATCAACGCGATTCGTCAGCAGGATTATGCGGCGATCTCCGCCGGTGTGATGGTAGTCGGCGGGCTGGTGATACTGGTCAACGTCATTTCTGACGTCATTGGTGCGGCGCTGAATCCGCTGAAACATAAGGAATGGTATGCCCGTCGATAATATCTACGCCGAAAAACGCCTGCCCAGTGCCTTTCGTCAGAGCTGGCAGCACTTCTACAGCAAACCGATCTCGATGGTCGGGCTGTATGGCTTCGGCGCGCTGCTGCTGCTCTGCCTTTTTGGCGGCCTGATTGCGCCTTACGGCATCGATCAGCAGTTCCTGGGCTATCAGCTGCTGCCGCCCTCCTGGTCCCGCTACGGCGATGTCTCCTTTTTTCTGGGGACTGACGATCTCGGCCGTGATGTCCTGAGCCGCCTGTTGAGCGGCGCGGGCCCGACGGTCGGCTCCGCGATGCTGGTCACGATCTTCGCTACCCTGGGCGCGCTGGTGCTGGGCGTGCTGGCGGGTATGACGCACGGCATCCGCTCAGCGGTGATGAACCATGTGCTGGATACCCTGCTTTCGATCCCGTCGCTGTTGCTGGCGATCATCGTGGTGGCATTTCTTGGGCCACGGCTGGAACATGCGCTGCTGGCGGTCTGGCTGGCGCTGATGCCACGTCTGGTACGCGAGATTTACAGCGCCGTACACGATGAGCTGGAAAAAGAGTATGTGGTGGCAGCGCGTCTTGATGGGGCGAGCGGGCGCAATATCCTGCGCTACGCCATCATGCCGAACATTTTGCCGATGTTGATCACCGAGATTACCCGTGCACTGTCGATGGCGATTCTCGATATCGCGGCGCTGGGATTTCTCGACCTGGGCGCACAACTGCCCTCACCGGAATGGGGTGCGATGCTGGGTGATTCGCTGGAGCTGATTTACGTCGCCCCCTGGACCGTGATGCTGCCCGGCGTGGCGCTGATGATCAGCGTGTTAATTATCAACCTGCTCGGTGACGGCATCCGTCGCGCCGTCGAAGCGGGAGTGGAATAAATGCCGTTACTTGATATCCGTAATCTGACCATTGAATTTATGACCGCTGACGGGCCGGTCAAGGCGGTCGATCGTGTCAATCTGACACTGGGCGAAGGCGAGATCCGCGGGCTGGTCGGCGAGTCCGGCTCCGGTAAAAGCCTGGTCGCCAAGGCTATCTGCGGCGTGACCAATGATAACTGGCGAGTCACCGCCGATCGCATGGTCTTCGATGATGTCGATCTGCTGCGCCTGACGCCGCGCGAGCGCCGCCGCATCATCGGCCATAACGTCTCGATGATTTTTCAGGAGCCGCAATCCTGTCTCGATCCCTCCGAGAGCATCGGTCGTCAGCTGATGCAGGTTATTCCGCGCTGGACCTACAAAGGTCCCTGGCTGAAACGCTTCTGGTTCTGGCGTAAAACCCGCGCCATCGAACTGCTGCATCGCGTCGGCATCAAAGATCACAAAGATATTATGCGCAGCTTTCCCTATGAGCTGACCGAAGGCGAGTGTCAGAAGGTGATGATCGCCATTGCCCTGGCAAACCAGCCGCGACTGCTGATTGCCGATGAACCGACCAACGCCATGGAGCCGACCACCCAGGCGCAGATTTTTCGCCTGCTGAGCCGCCTGAATCAGAATAATAACACCACGATCCTGCTGATCAGCCACGACCTGCGCACCATGAGCCAGTGGGCTGACCGCATTAATGTGATGTACTGCGGCCAGACGGTGGAAACCGCACAGAGCGAAGATTTAATGAGCACGCCGCACCATCCCTATACCCAGGCGCTGATTCGGGCAATGCCCGATTTTGGTCGCGCCCTGCCGCACAAGAGCCGCCTGAATACGCTGTCGGGCGCGATTCCGTCGCTGGAGAGCCTGCCGATTGGCTGTCGTCTGGGGCCACGCTGCCCCTATGCGCAGCGCAAATGTATCGAGACGCCCCGGCTGACCGGCAGCAAAACGCACCTCTATGCCTGTCACTTCCCGCTGAATATGGAGGGCCAGTAGCATGGAAACCCTGCTCGAAGTGCGTAATCTGAGTAAAACCTTTCGCTATCGCACAGGCCTGTTTCGTCGTCAGCACGTTGAGGCGGTGAAGTCGGTCAGCTTTACCCTGCGTGAGCGGCAGACGCTGGCGATCATCGGTGAAAATGGCTCCGGGAAATCCACGCTGGCGAAGATGCTCAGCGGCATGGTCGCGCCCACCGAGGGGGAGATTCTGATTGACGATCATCCGCTGACCTTCGGCGATTATGGCTATCGCAGCCAGCGCATCCGCATGATTTTTCAGGACCCGTCCACCTCGCTGAACCCGCGTCAGCGCATCAGCCAGATCCTGGAGTTCCCCCTGCGGCTGAATACCGATCTTGATGCTGAGGCGCGCGAAAAGCGCATTATCGCCACGCTGCGCCAGGTGGGCCTGCTGCGCGATCACGCCGGCTACTATCCGCATATGCTGGCGCCCGGTCAGAAACAGCGTCTGGGGCTGGCGCGTGCGCTGATCCTGCAACCTAAGGTGATTGTGGCTGACGAAGCACTGGCATCGCTGGACATGACAATGCGTTCCCAACTGGTGAACCTGATGCTGGAGCTGCAGGAAAAGCACGGCATCGCCTACATCTATGTCACCCAGCATCTGGGGATGATGAAGCACATCAGCGACAAAGTGCTGGTGATGCATCAGGGCGAAGTAGTGGAACGTGGCGGCACCGCCGATGTGCTGGCCTCTCCGCTGCACGATCTGACCCGTCGGCTGATCAGCAGCCACTTTGGTGAAGCGTTAAGTGCTGAAGCCTGGCGGCGCGAGCGCTGATTTTTGCCGCCTGTCCCGGAAATTGCGGGCCGGTTTACCTGATTTATGAGAGACGTGCTAGAATCCGCACGTCGATTAACGTCGGTCGCTTACTTTTTAATCATGCGGCCGCCAACTACAATGACCATAAGGATTACAGCTATGGGTTTTCTTTCCGGTAAGCGCATTCTGATTACTGGCGTTGCCAGTAAACTTTCCATCGCCTACGGTATTGCACAGGCGATGCACAAACAGGGCGCAGAGCTGGCTTTCACCTACCAGAACGACAAGTTAAAAGGTCGTGTGGAAGAGTTTGCCAAAGAGTTGGGTTCAGACATCGTGCTGCCATGTGACGTAGCCGAAGATGAGAGCATCAAATCTCTGTTCACTGAACTGGCAAAAACCTGGGCGAAATTTGACGGTTTCGTTCACTCTATCGGCTTCGCCCCTGGCGAGCAGCTGGTTGGCGACTATGTGAACGCCGTTACCCGCGAAGGCTTCAAAATCGCGCATGACATCAGTGCCTACAGCTTCGTTGCTATGGCTAAAGAGTGCCGCGAGATGCTGAACCCGCACTCTGCGCTGCTGACGCTCTCTTACCTGGGCGCTGAGCGCGCGATCCCGAACTACAACGTGATGGGTCTGGCTAAAGCGTCTCTGGAAGCAAACGTGCGTTACATGGCAAACGCCATGGGCCCGGAAGGCGTGCGTGTTAACGCCGTGTCTGCAGGTCCTATCCGCACCCTGGCGGCCTCAGGCATCAAAGATTTCCGTAAGATGCTGGCACACTGCGAAGCGGTTACCCCGATTCGCCGTACCGTGACCATCGAAGATGTCGGTAACTCAGCAGCATTCCTCTGCTCTGACCTCGCTGGCGGCATCACCGGTGAAGTGGTCCACGTTGATGGCGGCTTCAGCATCGCCGCTATGAACGAACTGGAACTGAAATAAGTTCCTGAAGGGCGAGCCTGGCTCGCCCTTTTCCTCCCCTCTGCCGCACCCTTCCTGCCTGATTTTCCTGTCGTTATACCGTAACGCTATTAATTATCACCGATCAATCTTTTGTCCCGGACTGACCATCAGCGACGATAAGCCAGCCCTTCGGTTTATGCACATTTTCAGATTCTGCCGCTGCATGCCGAACCCGAATCTGCAAAAGGATTGATCATGGAACAACGCCGCTATCCGGGCCATAACCACTGGTTTTACGAGAGCCAGACCAGTCCACGTACCTCGCAGGCCGCGCCGCTGGTACCCGAGGCCGCCCATATTGACGATCGTTTCCTGCTGGGCTGTCACGGTGATAACGCGGAGATGCAGGCACTGCTGCGCGCTCATCAGCCCGCTCTGCTGGCCGCGCGCGATCTGGCGCAGCTTCTTTTTCCCGATCGCGTGGCGACGTCGCTCACCCACACCCTGACGCTTTACGATCGCCTCAGCACCGCGCTGACGGTGGCGCAGGTTACGGGGATTCAGCGGCTATGTAATCACTACTCTGCACGCCTCAATCCCCTGCCCGGCCCTGACTCCTCACGCGAGAGTAATAATCGTCTGACCCAGATTACGCAGTATGCGCGCCAGCTGGCGATGCAGCCGGAGCTGATTGGTGCCAGCGCGATCACGGCACTGGATGCGGTTGGCCTGACGGCGCCCGATATTGTGACGCTGAACCAGCTGATCGGCTTTGTCTCTTATCAGGCGCGAGTGGTCGCCGGACTTCAGGCATTGCAGGCGCAGCCGGTTCGCTGGCTGCCAGGCAGTACCGCCCCGCCGGATGCGGACGCCAGCGGATTTGACCAGCCTGGCCGCTGGCAGCCCGCGCTGAAACCGCTGGAATTACGTTATGCCAGTGCGGAACAGCTTACGGCCATTACCCGCTGTCAGCCATTGCCCGGCATGCAGGAGGCGGTCTGGCTGCTGGCACATGATCCCGCTGCACTCTATGGCTGGGCGCAACTGCGTCAGCATCTGCCGCAGGACTTAACTCTGGCGGAGGCGACCGCGGCCCGCATTCTGGGCAGCCGCTGGGGATTCCGGCTGCTGCCGGGGAATGAAAGATTAATCGAAGGGGTGGATGAGGCCGGGGCCACAGGCGAGCAGCAGCAGATCATTGCGCTGGCGGCGCAGCTCACCCGGTCGCCGGAACGCTTCAGCGCCGCACATCTGCAGCCGCTGATGGCGGCGGGCCGGGAGCCGGAGGCGCTGTTCGCGCTGATTCAGTGTGTTGCCATTGGCAACTGGAACAGCCGTCTGTTTTACGCGCTGGGTGAGTCGCGGTAGCAGATACTCAGACCGGCAGCAGGCCGCGCGCCTCGTCGAAGAAGTGCTGTGCCAGCGGGGTCGCGCGGCCCGGCTCGGCAATCACCAGGGCCGCCTGACGGGCCATCGGCGGCAGTATAATCGCGCGCTGCTGTAGCCCCTGCAACGATGCGGGCAGCAGGTGCCCGACCGGGGAGACCAGCAGGCCAAGACCGACCTGCGCGCACTGCATCAGCTGCATCACAGAGGCGCTCTCGACGATCACCCGTGGCACCAGCCCCGTCTCACGAAAAGCCATATCCAGATAGCGACGGAAATAGCGCGTCGGTTCCGCCAGACAGAGCGGCTGCTGTGCCAGGTCAGAGAGTGCCAGTGGCGTCTCCCCCACCAGCGCCGGGAAATAGTCGGGGTGGAATATCGCCTCAACGCCTCTGTCCGCCAGCATCTCGGTCTGAAAATGAAGCTCCCGCAGGGTTGCCATCTCAAAGAATCCGATCCCGACATCCACAGTGTGGCTGTTGAGGGCTTCGAGTAGTTGATCGGCGCTGAGCACGGCAATCCGGTAGTCGAGCTGAGGATAACGGGCCTGAACCGCCTTCAGCAGCAGCGGCAGCGCCATGCTGCACTGTGGCACTACGCCCACCCGCAGTGTGCCGTTCACGCCATGTTTCAGCGACTCGACTTCCAGCTTCAGTCCCTGATAGACCGAGACGATCTCCCTGGCCCACGCCAGCACCCGATCGCCTTCAGGGGTAAAACCAGCGAAATTATTGCTGCGGTTTATCAGCGGCAGACCCAGCTCGCGCTCCAGATTTTTCAGGCGCATCGAAAGGGTCGGCTGGGTAACGAAACTGGCTTCGGCGGCACGACCGAAATGGCGTTCGCGCTCCAGGTTGCACAGGTATATAAGCTGTTTAATGTCGATTTTGTTTTTCCATCAGCGACTTACGATTAATTATTTTATGCAGCGCGTTTTTTATCTGCTGCCTGATGTACAGCTAATTTCGCAGGCATCTGCGTGGCGTGGCGATGCTCATGATAAGCCGATTAGTGCCAGGCTTCAAACCAGCGGACACATCGCCTCTCAGCCGGTTACCTGACAGAGATGTTACCCGACCTGGATTGATTCTGTTGCAAAAGAGAGCCGTCAGTTTGCCCCCTAATCTGCGGGATTGTCCTGTTCAGGCAATCTGAAATGATGCCGCTATGATGAACCCTACGTCACCCTAAAGCTTCAGGAGAACGAAGCGTTTCCCTTCAGCAGCTGTTTTATGTTTGAATTGTTAAAATTTGATGAGGTTATGACTGTTTATGGATGAGATAGATTTAGCTCAGGAGCGTGAAGAAGCGCATCTCGCCGCCTCTCTGGCGGCACGTAAGCCAAAAGTGCTGAGTCCTGACGGCATGTGCATCTGGTGTAAAGATGAGTCTGTCGTGGCTGACACGGCCTTCTGTTCCGTTGAGTGCGATGAGGATTTTCACAAGTATCGCCGGGAGCAGCGGCAGCGTATCAGCTGACGGACGGTTCGGGGGCCAGCCAGCCAGCATCGCGTCGCGCGCTGCTGGTCACTCCTTACCCTGCGTGACTCAGCGGCAGAGGACTTTCCGCACTGCCCCCCCTCTTTACTCGCATCGCTTTTCCGGGATGACATTTACATCCTGGCCTGTTGCTGTCCATACTCAATAAAGATAAAAGCGGTCCTGCTAATCTGAGGAGACAGATTCATGCAAAAGCATCGCCCTCTTCTTTCACTTCTGGCAGTTGTTCTGGGTTTCGCCGTTATTGCTTCGCCGGGCTATGCCAACCCTGGCAATGGCAATGGCAATGGCAATGGCAATGGCAATGGCAATCATGGGAATAACGGCGCTCACGGCAATCAGGGACGCCATGATGATAAGCCGAAGGAGAGACAACAGGGACGTAAAAACCACGGGCAGCCTGATCGTGTCGGCGCGGACCTTACCTTCTCACGGGCGCGAACGCTGGCGGTAAACTATGGTCTGGTCGGTTACCCGTCTCTGCCGCCGGGCATCGCAAAAAATGTGGCGCGTGGTAAACCGTTACCGCCGGGCATCGCGAAAAAAAGCCTGCCAGCGTCGATGATTAATGCGTTGCCCTATTATCCCGGCTACGAGTGGCGGGCTGTGGGCAACGATTTAGTCCTGATTGCCCTGAGCACGGCTGTTGTGACCGCAGTAATCAACGGTGTCTTTGACTGATACCCGTCCCCCACTGAAAAAAGCCCTCTGCTGATGACCGCCCGATGAACAGCGGGGGCTTCAGCAGGCGTGCCTGCATCATCACGATGACCTGGTGCAGAAGATGGTTACAGGCGGCGAAGTCGCGCATCGGACGACGCACCCCCGACACGGCCCCACAAAATCAGCACCTCATCCCTTCACTTTTCCGATCGGGTAAAGATCGTTTTCAGCGCCAGACCGATCAATCCGCCCCCCACCGGCAGCAGAAAGTTGTTGCCGAGGAGCCTGTAGAGGCCTATTCCCGCCACGCCGCCTGCGAGAAACGACAGCAGTGTCAGCGCGTGCAGGCGCAGGCGGCTGAAATAGAGTGGCGTCTCTTTAGGTGACGCCTTGCGCCGAAGCACCTCAAACAGCATCGCCAGCTCGATACCGATATCCGTCGCCGTGCCGGAGATATGGGTCGTCCGCACCCGTGCATTGGAGATCCGCGTGACCACCGCATTCTGCAGCCCCATCAGGAAGCTCAGGCTCATGATTAACATTACACCCGGTGAATGCGCGGTAAAGGCGCGCTCCACGCCCCCCAGGATCATCAGCGCGGCACCCTCGATGAGAATGACAGCGGCGTAAATGGTGCGGATATTCCGGCGCTGTCCGGCATTAATGATCAGCGTCGAACAGGCGGAGCCCGCAATAAAAAGCAGCACCACAGACAGGAAAAAGAGGGCTGGCCCCGCATTCGCTTTAGCCAGCTGGTCGGAGAGCAGCGAAACATTCCCGGTCATGTTGGCGGAAAAAAAACCGACCACCTCAAAGGCAGCAGTATTCAGCGCGCCTGCGGTGGCGGCCAGCGTGCAGGCCAGGCGGGTATCGGCGCTGTCGCTGCGGGCATTCTCGGTGCTGATGAGCATGACGCCCCTCTCTGATAAAAATCCTGTTTTACGCCGGGTATATCCTGGTCACCATGCGCTGAATCAACCGCGCCTTGAAGCCGCAAGGAGCCGAAACCTGTCCGGCTCCTTGCGAAAGCCAGTATGCGCTACCTGCGCCTGTTAATGGCTTGCCAGACGGAACGTGGAGACCGACTGTGTCAGGTACTGCACCTGCTCCTCCAGCGAGGCAGAGGCCGCTGCCGACTCCTGCACCAGCGCCGAGTTCTGCTGGGTGACGCTGTCCATCTCGGTCACCGCCTGTTCGATCTGACCGATGCCGCGGCTCTGCTCATCTGATGCGGTAGAGATATGTTCCATCAGCTCATTGACGCGGCTGACCGAAGAGATAATCGCGTTCATCGCCTCACCGGTGCGGCTGACCTGGTCTGAGCCGGTGCGGATAATCGAAACTGATTCGGCAATCAGGCTCTCGATCTCTTTGGCGGCCGTGGCGCTGCGCTGGGCCAGATTGCGTACCTCGCCCGCGACCACGGCAAATCCGCGCCCCTGCTCGCCCGCGCGGGCCGCTTCGACGGCGGCGTTCAGCGCCAGGATGTTGGTCTGGAAGGCGATGCTGTCGATGACCGTGGTGATCTCCTCGATCTTTTTCGAGCTGGTGTTGATGAGTCCCATCGACACCACCACTTCCTGCGACACTTTTTCGCCACTCTCTGCGTTCTTCACCGCCTCACTGGTCAGACGGCAGGCTTCGAACACGTTTTCGGTATTCTGTTTCACCGTTGCGCCCAACTGCTCCATGCTGGCCGCAGTTTCAGTCAGGGCCGCAGCTTGCTGCTCGGTTCGCGAGGCCAGATCGATGTTGCCTGCCGCAATCTGCTGCGAGGCGGTAGAGACTGAATGGGTCGAATCGCGCACCTGAAGAATAATCGCGGTCAGCGCGCTGCGCATCTGCTCCAGCGAGCCCATCAGCAGCTGAATTTCACTGCGTGAGCCTGCCTTGACCGGCACCGTGGAGTCCAGTACGCCCGCCGCGATCAGCTTGCAGTGCGCCTGCGCATGATTAAGCGGCGCCAGCACGTAGCGCTTCATAAAGAGATAGATGGCGATGATGATGGCAAAGAACAGCACGCCCGACAGTACCTGTAACATCACGCCGGTGGAGAAGTGGCTCTGCGCCTCGCTGTTCAGTTTTCTGGCGTAAGCCTCATGCTGCGCCAGCACCCGGTCCAGAATGATTTCATACTGGCGATCAAGGCGAACTACGGTGGCAATCTGGTTTTTAAAACGTAGCTGATCGTGTGCTTCGGCGGCTTCAATTAGCGGCTGGAGCCCCTGCTGACGATACGTCTGATAAGCCTGACGATAGGCCTCTGCTTCCGCCTCTTCACCCGGCAGACGCGGGGCATCCATATAGGCCCGGAAGGCCGCATCCGCTTTACCGGCAACGGTGCGCACGCTATCCAGCGTGGCGGGATTACTGGCATCGCTGCCTTCTGTCTCTTTCATGTACTCCATCAGGCGGACACGCAGCGTGCGGCTGTGGTTGATCGGATCGATCACGGAAAGCACCACGCGAATCTCTTTATTGACCGCATTCAGGGAGTGATTGCTCTGAAACAGCAGCGAGGTACTGATCGCCACGCTGGCCAGAAACAGCACCAGCAGGAAAGAGAAAATAATCAGGGAGGATTTTTTTAACGACATCACAACGTTCCGAAAATAGGGAAGACAGAGTCGCTATATCGGCAGAAAAGCGCATCCCATTAGGGGCGCGCTTTTTTTAGTTACAATAAGCGGAGCGGCAACCGACAGAGGTTCTCCCGGGCGGGCGCTGAGGGTGAGCAGCCCGCCGCGCGGTGAGGCCGCAGAATCGCCGGATCAGGCGACACCCAGCGCCATTTTTACTTCGCTGGCAATCTTCTCGACCTGTGGGCCATAAATCACCTGAACGTCGTGCTCACTGACGCGATTGATGCCGTTGGCACCGGTGCTCATCAGCGTCTGATCGACCACCTGATTCATCGCTTTCACCCGTACCCGCAGCCGGGTAAAGCAGCAATCGACATCTTCGATATTGGCCTGACCGCCCAGACCGCTGATAATCACCCGGGTGCGCTCATTGGCGGCAACCTGCTGCGGTTTCTCCTCCTCCGACTCGCGGCCCGGCGTCTCGACGTTCATCCGGGTGATCACCAGCCGGAAGGCGTAGTAGTAAACCGGCGCATAGATCGCGCCCAGCGCCAGCGTCCACCACCAGTGAGTTTTTGCCCCGCCCAGCATGCCGAATACCACCAGGTCGATAATGCCGCCCTGTACGTTGCCGATCATCAGGTGCAGCATTGACATCAGCATAAACGACAGGCCGGTGAGAAACGCATGCAGCAGGTAGAGCACGGGCGAGACAAAGATAAAACAGAACTCCAGCGGTTCCGTGATGCCCGTGGTGAATGAGGTCAGCGCCCCGGCCATCACCAGCGCCCTGACCCGCTGCTTATGCTCCGGTCGCGCGGTGTGGTAGATCGCCAGCGCCGCGGCAGGCAAACCAAACATCATCACCGGAATCTTTCCCTGGGCCAGGAACTGCGTGGCGGAACGCAGCGTCTCATCGGGGATCGCGCCCGGATGAGTCAGCGAGGCATTAAAAATGTTCAGCGCACCGACCACCGTCTGTCCATCCACGACCGCCATGCCGCCGATGGGGGTAAACCGCACGGTTTCATTCAGGATGTGATGCAGGCCGGTGGGGATCAGGATGCGCTCGAACGTGCCCAGCAGAAACGCGCCATACTGCCCGCTTTTGCCGATCATCTGACCTATCCAGGCGATACCGCTGCCAATGGTTGGCCAGATCAGCGCCAGCAGCACCCCGACCAGCGGCAGGCAGACCACGGTGACAATCGGCACAAACCGCCGTCCGCTAAAGAAGCTGATCGCCGTAGGGAGTGACTGCGTGTAAAAGCGATTGTGCAGCACCACCGTCATCAGTCCGGCGATCACCCCACCCAGCACGCTCATGTTGTAGGTAAAGACGCCCAGCATGCTGATGTATTCCGCCGACATCATCATCGCCGCAGTCTGATCCAGCCCCGCCTGCTGCAGCGCAGCGGGTGTTGTGGTGGCTGCGGTGATCCCTCTGGCCGCCAGGCTGGCGCTGATTCCGACGTTCATTACGATATAGCCAATCACGGCGGCAAAGGCGGCGGTGGGTTTCTCCGCCTTCGCCAGACCGATAGCCGTCGCCACGGCAAAGAAAAGCGGCAGATTAGCAAACAGCGCCCCGGCGACCTTACGGATAAAGCCGATGATGAGCTGCGGCACCTGCATCTGCGCAAAGGCTTCGCCGGTGACGGCCGGGTTCTGCATGGCCGCCGCCAGCCCAAGGAAAATCCCTGCGGCTGCGATGACCGAAATAGGCATCATTAACGCTTTGCCAAATGCGTGGATCTGGCTGGTCAGCTGTTTCATAGGGTTACGCCTCGCTGCTTGCAAACAGCAAGTATGCGTCTGATGCAGGGATAACTCCCGTTATCAGCCCGTTAAAAACGGGTAAAATCTGACCAGCGTCACACTTCGCACGCCTGCACGATAAACGCCAGCTATCGCACCATTATGTCAATCAATTAGACAAGGTATGTGTATAACTGCAGACTTCCTTTCACCATCAGGCTATAACCTGATAACAAACACCAAACAATAATGCCTACTATAAAAAGCCTGCACTCATATGAAATTTAAACGCCAAATCAAACCCTACCGCGCGGCTGCGGGCGGCTGGGGTTCACTGGAAGCCACCACGCGTTTCGTTCTTGACAGCAAAGCGGCCCTGAAAAATATGCGCAATCTGATGCGCATGAACAAAGCCCGCGGTTTTGACTGCCCGGGCTGCGCCTGGGGCGATGACAATAAAAGTACCTTCAGCTTCTGCGAAAACGGGGCCAAAGCGGTTACCTGGGAAGCCACACGCCGCGTTGTCGACACCGACTTTTTTGCTAAACACAGCGTTACCACGCTCTATACCCAGAGTGACTACTTCCTGGAGTATCAGGGTCGTCTGACCCATCCGCTGCGTTACAACGCCGACACCGATCACTATGAGCCAATCAGCTGGGATGCGGCCTTTGCGCTGATTGCGCAGCACATCCGGGCGATGGATCACCCCAACCAGATGGAGCTTTACACCTCCGGCCGTGCCAGCAACGAAGCCTCCTGGCTCTATCAGCTGTTTGGCCGCCTGATGGGTACCAATAATTTCCCTGACTGCTCTAACATGTGCCATGAAGCCAGCGGCACCGGCCTGAAGCGCAGTATCGGCGTGGGTAAAGGCACCATCCGTCTGGATGATTTCGATCACGCTGATGCCATTTTCGTCTTCGGTCAGAACCCCGGCACCAACCATCCGCGTATGCTGCACAGCCTGCGTCATGCGGCCGATCATGGTGCGAAGATCGTGACGTTTAATACCCTGCGCGAGCGCGGTCTGGAACGCTTTGCCGATCCGCAGAAGCCGCTGGAAGTCGTCACCTCGAAAGCGGGCAATATCAGCTCCTCCTATTACCAGCCGAACCTGGGCGGTGATATGGCGGCGGTGCGCGGCATGGTGAAATCCCTGCTGGAAACTCACCGCGCGCGTCTGGCGGCTGGCGAACCGGGTCTGTTTGACCAGACCTTCATCAACGCCAAAACGCACGGTATTGAGGCTTACCTCGACGCCGTGGATAACACCAGCTGGATGCAGATTGTGGCGCAGTCGGGCCTGACACAGGCGCAGATCCGCGAAGCCGCAGCTATCTATCAGAGCGCAGACCGGGTGATCTGTACCTGGGCGATGGGGATCACCCAGCACAAGCACTCGGTCGATACGGTACGGGAGATCACTAACCTGCAGCTGCTGTTTGGTCAGCTGGGCAAAAAAGGCGCGGGCCTCTGCCCGGTGCGCGGTCACAGTAACGTGCAGGGCAACCGCACGATGGGCATTGATGAGAAACCGGCCAAAGCCTTCCTGGATGCGCTGGGTAATCACTTCAATTTTGAACCGCCACGCGCCCCAGGTCATAACACCGTTGAAGCGCTGAACGCCATGCTGCGTGATGAAGTCAAGGTACTGATTGCGCTGGGCGGCAACCTGGCGGCGGCTGCACCTGATTCACCGCGTACCGAAGAGGCGCTGTCACGCTGTGGCCTGACCGTGCATATCAGCACCAAACTGAACCGCAGCCACCTGGTGCCGGGTCACGAAGGGCTGATTCTGCCGACGCTGGGCCGCACTGAGCGCGATCTGCAGGCGACGGGCAATCAGTTCATTACCGTCGAAGACTCCTTCAGCATGGTTCACGCCTCGGAAGGGATCGGCATCCCGCTGGCGGACACTCAGCGTTCAGAGACGGCGATCGTGGCCGGTATCGCTGAAGCGGTGCTTGGCAGTGACAAGGTGAAATGGCGCGAACTGGCGGGTAATTACAATCTGATCCGCGAACATATCGCCGCGACCATTCCGGGCTTTGCCGACTTCAATGCGAAATGTGATATTCCGGGTGGCTTCTACCTGGGTAACGCGGCGGCGGAGTTACGCTTCAATACGCCAAGCCAGAAAGCGGAGTTCTGCGCCTCATCCCTGCCGGATTCGCTGTTCCCGAATCTTGAGCAGGCGGTGCCTTTCACGCTGCAGACGCTGCGTTCACACGACCAGTACAACACCACCATTTACGGCCTCGATGACCGTTATCGTGGGGTATTCGGTCAGCGCGAGGTGGTGTTTATCAACCCGGATGATATGGCCGATCTGGGCTTCACGGAAGGTCAGAACGTGGATATCGAAACGCTGTGGAACGATGGCATTACCCGTCGCGTCAGCGGCTTTAAACTGGTTCCCTATAATATTCCGCGCGGCAATCTGGCGGCCTATTACCCGGAAACCAACCCGCTGGTGCCGCTGAACAGCTTCGGCGATGGCAGTGGCACACCGACCTCGAAATCCGTACCGGTGAAGCTGGAACTGTCGTCGGCGATCGCCGATCAGCGCATCGCCTGACAGCCCCCTCACCCCATCCTGAAAAGCCGGCTCGTCCGGCTTTTTGCCTTGCCGCGCGGCGTTGAATCGCGTAAAACTGTCAGCCGCAATCAGGCCACGAAACGAAAAATTATGTTCCAGGATAACCCGCTGCTCGCGCAGCTGAAAGAGAAGCTCCATTCGCAAACGCCTCGTGCTGAAGGCGTCGTTAAAGGCACCGAAAAAGGTTTCGGCTTCCTGGAAGTCGATGCACAGAAGAGTTACTTCATTCCGCCACCGCAGATGAAGAAAGTGATGCATGGCGATCGCATTGTCGCCGTGATCCACAGCGATAAAGATCGCGAAAGTGCTGAGCCGGAAACCCTGGTTGAGCCCTTCCTGAGCCGCTTTGTCGGCCGGGTGCAGAAGAAAGATGACCGCCTGTCGATCGTCCCGGACCACCCTCTGCTGAAAGATGCCATCCAGTGCCGTCCGGCGCGCGATGTCAGCCATCCCTTCGAAAATGGCGACTGGGCCGTGGCGGAGATGCGCCGTCATCCGCTGAAAGGCGACCGCGGCTTTTACGCCGAGCTCACCGATTTTATCGTGAAAGCCGACGATCACCTCGCACCGTGGTGGGTGACGCTGTCCCGTCACAACCTGGAGCGCCAGGCGCCTGACGTCAGCTTCGGCGAGATGCTGGATGAAAATCTGACGCGCGAAGATCTTACCGCGCTCAACTTTGTCACCATCGACAGCGCCAGCACTCAGGATATGGACGATGCGCTGTATGTGGAGGCACTGGAGGAGGGTTCTCTGCGTCTGACCATCGCCATCGCCGACCCTACCGCGTATGTGGCGGAAGGCAGCCAGCTTGATAAGGTCGCCGCTCAGCGCGCCTTCACCAACTATCTGCCGGGCTTTAATATCCCGATGCTGCCGCGCGAACTCTCTGACGATGTCTGTTCGCTGCGCCCTGACGTGCGCCGTCCGGCGCTGGCCTGCCGTGTCACCGTGGCAGCCGATGGTTCCCTGGGCGATGACGTGACCTTCTTTGCCGCCTGGATCGAATCCAAAGCGAAGCTGGCCTATGACGACGTCTCTGACTGGCTGGAAAACAGCGGCAGCTGGCAGCCGCAGAGCGACGCAATTGCGGAACAGATTCGTCTGCTGCATCGCCTCTGCCTGGCGCGCAGCGAATGGCGTCAGACCCACGCCCTGGTGTTTAAAGATCGTCCTGACTACCGCTTCCTGCTGGGTGAAAAAGGCGAAGTGCTGGAGATTGTGGCTGAACCCCGCCGCATCGCTAACCGCATCGTTGAAGAGTCGATGATTCTGGCGAACATCTGCGCGGCACAGGTCCTGCGCGATCGCCTCGGCTTCGGGATCTACAACGTCCATGCCGGTTTCGACACCACCAATGCGGAACAGGCGGCGGCCGTGCTGGCCAGCCACGGCGTAACGGCCGATGCGCAGGCGATCACCACGCTGGAAGGGTTCCGCGTGCTGCGTCGTGAACTCGATGCCCTGCCAACGCAGTTCCTGGACAGCCGCATCCGCCGGTTCCAGACCTTCGCGGAGATCAGCACCGAGCCAGGCCCGCACTTCGGGCTGGGGCTGGAGGCTTACGCCACCTGGACCTCCCCGATTCGTAAGTTCGGCGACATGATCAATCATCGTCTGCTGAAAGCGATTATCCGTGGTGAACAGGCCACCCGTCCCGATGAGGCCGTCACGGTCACAATGGGCGAGCGTCGCCGCCTGAACCGGATGGCAGAGCGCGATGTGGGCGACTGGCTCTATGCCCGCTACCTGGCGCCTTTCGCGGCCACCGATCGTCGCTTCAGCGCCGAGATTATCGATGTGTCGCGCGGCGGTATGCGTGTCCGTCTGCTGGAGAATGGCGCGGTGGCCTTTATCCCGGCCCCGTTCATTCACGCGGTGCGTGACGAGCTGGTCTGCAGTCAGGAAAACGGCAGCGTACAGATCAAAGGCGAAGTGGTTTACCGCGTAACCGACGTGATCGATGTCACCATCGCCGAAGTGCGCATGGAAACCCGCAGCGTCGTGGCGCGTCCCGCTGTCTGAGTAGCGGATCGCACCTGTTTCTGGCGGGATAACCCCGGTTATCCCGCCGCTCTCCCCCGCCTTACAACGTTGCAAAAAAGTTATATTTGTACCCCGCTTCACACTTCTCTACTGATTAACTTTCACTTACATTCCATTACATTAAGTTTAGCTCGTTGTTTTCGATCGCTTTCCTCTCGGTCTTCACAAGGAGTTAGTCATGAAAAACGTCAAAACCAGTGTGATCTGGTTAGTGGTGGCGTTAATCGGCGCGGGCGCTTTCGCCATGCTGGCCCTCAGCCGCGGCGAACACGTCAACGCAGTCTGGCTGGTGATAGCCGCTGTCGCCTGCTACAGCATCGCTTATCGCTTTTACAGCCTGTTTATCGCCCGCAATATCTTTGAACTTGACGATCGCCGGATGACACCCGCCGAGCGGCTGAGCGATGGGCTCGATTATGTGCCGACCAATAAGTGGGTCCTGTTTGGCCACCACTTTGCGGCGATAGCCGGTGCCGGGCCACTGGTTGGTCCGATCCTGGCGGCGCAGATGGGCTTCCTGCCGGGTACCATCTGGATACTGGTCGGGGTAATGCTGGCGGGGGCGGTACAGGATTTCCTGATCCTGTTTATCTCCACCCGTCGCGATGGCCGCTCACTGGGCGAAATGGCCAGACAGGAGCTGGGCCGGTTCGCCGGGGTGGTGACCATGCTCGGTGCGCTGGGCGTGATGATTATTATCCTGTCGGCGCTGGCGCTGGTTGTGGTAAAAGCGCTGGCGAACAGCCCGTGGGGGCTGTTTACCATTGCAGCCACCATTCCTATCGCGCTGTTTATGGGTATCTACATGCGCTTTATCCGCCCGGGTAAGATCGCAGAAGTGTCGCTGATCGGCTTTGTGCTGATGATGGCAGCGATTATCTATGGCGGGGACGTTGCGCAGCATCCTTACTGGGGCCCCTTCTTTACCCTGAAAGGCACCTCGCTGACCTGGGTGCTGGTGATCTACGGCTTTATCGCCTCCGTGCTGCCGGTCTGGCTGCTGCTGGCCCCGCGCGACTACCTGTCAACCTTCCTGAAAATCGGTGTCATCGCCGGACTGGCGGTGGGGATTGTCTTCGCCCTGCCCGAGCTGAAAATGCCGGCCGTTACCCGCTTTATCGACGGCACGGGCCCGGTCTTCGCTGGCGCGATGTTCCCGTTCCTGTTTATCACCATCGCCTGCGGCGCGATTTCCGGCTTCCATGCGCTGGTCTCCAGCGGCACCACGCCAAAACTGGTCGAGCGCGAGAGCCACATCCGCTTTATTGGCTACGGCGCCATGCTGATGGAGTCCTTTGTCGCGATCATGGCGCTGATTTGCGCCTCGGTGCTGGATCCGGGCATTTACTTCGCCATGAACTCCCCGGCCGCGCTGATTGGTACGACCGTGGAGAGCGCCTCTCAGGTGATCAACGGCTGGGGCTTTGTTGTCACACCTGAAATGCTGAGCGGCATTGCCCGCGACGTGGGGGAAGGCTCGATTCTGTCGCGTGCGGGTGGTGCCCCGACCTTTGCAGTGGGCATGGCGCATATCATTACCGACATCTTCAACAGCCGGGCGATGATGGCCTTCTGGTATCACTTCGCCATCCTGTTTGAAGCGCTGTTTATCCTGACAGCGGTGGATGCCGGCACCCGCGCCTGTCGTTTTATGGTGCAGGATCTGGTGGGAACGGTCGTGCCTTCGCTGGCCAATAACCGCTCCTGGCTGGGCAATATGGCAGGCACCACCGTCGCCGTCGCAGGCTGGGGGTTCTTTGTCTATCAGGGCGTCGTCGATCCGCTGGGCGGCATCAATACCCTGTGGCCGCTGTTTGGTATCGGCAATCAGATGCTGGCCTCAATGGCCCTGATTCTGGGCACCGTGGTGCTGTTCAAAATGAAGAAGCAGCGTTACGCCTGGGTCACTATCCTGCCTACGATCTGGCTGTTTATCACCTCCATGACCGCTGGCTGGCAGAAAATCTTCCATGAGAAACCCGCTATCGGTTTCCTGGCGCAGGCCGCTAAGTTCCGCAAAGGGCTGGAGGACGGCGTGGTCATCGCGCCCGCAAAAAGCGTGGCAGATATGCAGACCATCGTGTTCAGCAATCAGATCAACGCTGCACTGTGCGCCTTCTTTATGCTGGTTGCGGTTACGATGCTGATTTCGGCATTCTTCGTTATTCGTCGCGCGCTGCGCAGCGACAAGCCGACTGTTCAGGAATCTTCTGTGACGCTGCGCAACAAGGAGGTGCGTCATGTCTGATGCGATTCATCAGGTCCGTCGGCCAGGCGCGAACTGGCAGATTATCCGCTGCCATCCTGCCGCCACGCCGTCACCTCAGGCTTTCCGCTGGCGGAGTCTGTGGCGCGGCCTGCAACAGTGCTTTCGCTTAATGGTCGGCGTGCAGGATTATCAAAAATATCTGCAGCATATGCGCCTGCAGCATCCCGAGCAGTCGCCGATGAGCGAGCGTGAGTTTCACCGTTATTGTCTGGACGCACGCTTTCCCAGCCAGGCTGGCAAAGTGGGAAAATGCCCCTGCTGAACACGCTTAACAGCCCCGCATCGGCGGGGCTTTTTTGTGCCATCCTTATCTGGACAGGAAAATATATTTCGTTTGCATCTTGTGCTGGCGTCAGATGATGAATACTGTTGCTAAATAATGAGATAACGTATGCAGAGCACTTCCCGGAGGAAGTTTCCATGACCGATGAACAAGGGCAGACGTTGTTGTACACCCTGTTTGGTACAACCAGCCCTCATTGGCGTCTGACCGCGGACAGCGATGCGTTGCATTTTGCCGAAGATGAGTCATCACAAACCAATATCGCCCTGCCGCTGACACCCGGCCAGGCGGCAATGATCCGTGCCATGCCGGTCATTACCTCAAGTATTAATCTGACCATGACGCTGCAGGGCATTGATGTGCCTATGCATTTTGTCGGCCGTAAAGTTAATCAGTCATCCTGGGCGGGCACCGCCTCCGCCTGGGGCGACACCTCTGCGGTCGCCCGCGACTTAACCCTCGGGCTTTCGTTTGCTGAACAGGTGGTTTCCGAAGCCAACTCGGTGATTGTGATCCTGGATCAGCGCGGTAATATTCAGCGTTTTAACCGCCTGAGTGAAGAATATACCGGCCTGAATGAGCACGAAGTGATTGGCCGAAACGTCTTTCAGCTCTTTATGACGAAACAGGAAGCCTCACAGTCGCGGCGCAATATCGCAGGCTTCTTTCGCGACGGTAACTCCTATGAAGTTGAACGCTGGGTCAAAACCAAAAAAGGGCAGCGACTGTTTCTGTTTCGTAATAAGTTCGTTCACAGCGGCAGCGGCAAAAATGAAATTTTCCTCATCTGTTCAGGTACTGACATCACCGAGGAGCGCCGCGCCCAGGAGCGGTTGCGGGTGCTGGCCAATACCGATACGGTGACCGGCCTGCCCAACCGAAACGCGATTCATCAGCAGATTAGTCTGGCGCTGGAGCGGTCAGAAGGCGATGAGACCGGCGTGGTCTATCTCGATCTCGACAATTTTAAAAAAGTGAATGACGCCTACGGTCATATGTTCGGCGATCAGTTACTGCAGGCCGTTTCTCTGGCTATTCTGAGCTGTCTGGGCAAAGACCAGACGCTGGGACGGCTGGGTGGTGATGAGTTCGTCGTGCTAGCAGAGCACACCAGCCAGGCGGCGCTGGAGGCGATGTCCTCCCGCATTCTTGAACGGTTGCGCCAGCCCTTCCGCATCGGGCTGATCGAAGTCTACAGCGGCTGCTCCATCGGCATCGCCTACGCCCCTCTGCATGGCGAAGATCGCGAAAGCCTGATCCGTAATGCGGATACCGCCATGTATCACGCCAAAGAGAATGGGCGCGGCAAGTTCTGCGTCTTTGCGGCGGAGATGAATCAGCGGGTTTTTGAATATCTGTGGCTGGACACCAACCTGCGCAAGGCGCTGGAACTGGATCATCTGCTGGTCCATTATCAGCCTAAAGTGGACAGCGATGGTCAGGTCCGCAGCGCCGAAGCACTGGTTCGCTGGAACTCACCTGAGCGCGGCATGGTGTCGCCGGCTGATTTTATTCCCTATGCCGAAGAGTCCGGGCTGATTGTGCCGCTGGGACGCTGGGTCATGCTCAACGTGCTGAAGCAGATTATCCTGTGGCAGCAGCAGGGAATTTTTCTGCGTGTCGCCGTCAACGTCTCGGCCCGCCAGCTCATCGATCAGAGCATCTATACGGATCTGAAGCAGGCGCTGCAGGAGGCCAGTATCACCGACTGCCCTATCGATATCGAGCTGACAGAGAGCTGCCTGATTGAGAATGAGACCGAGGCGCTGAAACTGATGAAGCAGTTTCAGGAGCTGGGCGCTCAGGTGCATCTGGATGACTTCGGCACCGGCTACTCCTCGCTGTCTCAGCTGGCGCGTGTGCCCATCAACGCCATCAAACTCGATCAGAGCTTTATTCGCGATATCAATAAGCAGCCGGTTTCGCAATCGCTGGTGCGTGCCATCGTCGCCGTCGCCAAGGCGCTCGATTTGCAGGTCATTGCGGAAGGCATTGAGACGCCGGATGAAGAAGCGTTTGTCCTTAAAAGTGGGGTGGATGGGCGTCAGGGCTACTACTACGCAAAACCAATGCCCGCGGAACAACTTGGGCATTGGCTGGCTAAGCATCCTGCCCGCGTTTAACGCTGCTCCGTATTAACCCGCTTTACGCAGTGATGCGCTGTGGCGGTTCTGCAACTGGACCAGACGCTCCATATAGGCAATGTCTTTGGGTTCGAGGGTAAATGCATAATCGACCCAGTCTTCCGTGATATCCATCAGCTCGGCGCGTGAGAGTTGCAGCACGCGCTGACGCGCTTTCAGCATCGCCCTGACGCCATTGAGCTTCGGCCGTAAGGTATCGATAAAGGTGCGCGTGGCGCGGTAGCTGTCACCCGGCTGGAAGACTTTGTCTACCAGACCGCGCGTCTCGTACCACTCGGCGCTGTGCGACTCCCCTTCACAGATCAACTCCTCTGCCAGCTTCATGCCGGAACGGCGCGCCACCAGCGAGTAACCGCCCATGCCCGGGAAGAGGTTGAACGCGATTTCCGGGAAGCCCATGCGCGCGTTGTTTTGCGCCAGAATGAAGTGGTGCGCCAGTGCCGCCTCGAAGCCGCCGCCTAACGCACTGCCTTCAATCATGGCCAGCGTCACGGCGCCGGTATCAAAGCCACGGGCTGCCGAATGAATGCAGTCCACACAGGCGCGAGCATAAGCCCGCAGTGCCTCACGCCGGTTGTTGCGAATGCACTCAACGAAGAAGCGCAGATCGCCGCCCGCATTGAACATCTGTGGCACCAGCGATCCGGTGACCCAGAAGTCGATCGGCAGCCCGGAACGCTGCGCGGCGTAGCTCAGGTTCATGATCTCCTCAATCAGTTCATGGTTGAAGCTCGGGCGAGGCTGCGCACGCAGCATCATCCACAGGGTACGCCGCCCCTCTTCGTAATAGGCAACTAACTGCGTGGTGTTGCCAGCTTCGGTAAATAATCTGCAGGTTGCTTGGTTAATCACTGTCATTGTCTCATCCTCTGTTTATATTTGATGCGTTAAATACGCGACATCAGCGTAATGCAGAGTGAGGCCAGACCAAATGAGAGATTGATTTACAACACAAAATCCAGAGTGATCCCTGATTCGCGTTTTCTGGATTGATTAGACCGGTTACTGAATGGGTCTGAACCGCCAGCGGCCAATATGCAGACGCTTAACACCTTTTAAAAATGGCTGATGAAGATCAGAGTGGCGTAAACGCGCATCTGTCGCGGTTTCTTTTGCGCAGACCAGGAGAGAGGAGATACCGGCCTTCACAGCGGCTCCAGATTCCTTAATACAACCCCGGACTCACCGGGCAACTTTACCCGGAGAAACAGGAGCAGCACGAATGCGCCACGCCATCACCCGCCGGGGATAACCGTGGTTGTAAATGGCACGAAAATCAGCAACATCCGTTCAATAATTAACCACCAGCTGGCTTCTCAGCGGTACTGCGTGGGCGCGCCTGCTGCCGCAGTCATCTTCCTGACGCCGCAACCGGATGAAACAGACGGAGAAAGGGTTCAACAGCGGGAGCGCTGCCTCAGGCAGACGGCGGGGTTATCAGAGAAAGGGGCCGGATAAAAAAACGGGACGCCGTGGCGTCCCGCTGACTACTTCTGCCCATACCAGGCATTTTCACCATGTTTTCGCAGGTAGTGCAGGTCGAGCAGCGTTTGCTGAATCGGCGGCAGGTTCGCGGTCAGCTGCTGGCTGAACAGCCCCATATAGGCCACCTCCTCCAGGACCACGGCACTTTGCACCGCAGCATGAGCATCTTTACCCCAGGCAAAGGGGCCGTGGGAATTGACCAGCACGGCCGGGATCGCCGACGGAGAGAGTCCGCGCTGCGCGAAGGTTTCGATAATAACTTCACCGGTGTTCCACTCATACTCCTGCTGAATCTCCTCGCTGCGCATTGCCCGGGTGCAGGGGATCTCACCATAAAAGTCATCGGCGTGCGTGGTGCCCCAGGCCGGAATCGGTCGTCCTGCCTGCGCCCAGATGGTCGCGTGCCGCGAATGGGTATGCACAATGCCGCCCACCTCCGGCCAGGCCAGATAGAGGGCGCGGTGGGTCGCGGTGTCCGAAGAGGGGCGTTTCTCCCCTTCCACAACGTCACCCGTCGCCAGATCGACCACCACCATGTCATCACGCTTCATTACGTCATAGCGCACGCCGGAAGGTTTGATCACCAGCAGCCCCTGTTCGCGATCAATGGCGCTGACGTTGCCCCAGGTGAAAGTCACCAGGTTATATTTGGGTAGGTCCAGATTCGCTTCCAGAACCTGTTGTTTGAGGTGCTCCAGCATGCCTTTTCTCCTGCTGACTGTCGTTACTGAATTTTGCGGAGTCAGCGCTGAAAAGGTTATGGAGCAAATAGCTATAAAAGCAGAAGGATTGGCTGTGAATGCAAAAATGCGCTGTGCTTTCAGACTTTTCTATCTTCGGAATTCCCGCAGAATGCTTAGAATCCTCTCAGACAATATGTGGACCTGACAGGCCACGATTGTGACTCACCCGCTACAAACGGTTTGTCCATGGTAACGCCATTTCGATGCCATCACGGATGCGGCAATGATGGCTTACAAGCGGGCTGAAGAAATATCGGAGCTATACTATGAGTGTTGCCTCTGTGAGCACATCAAAGGAGAAGTGTATGACAACAACAATGAAACGAATCACTGCCGTTGTACTGGCGACCACGTTAGCGGTTGCGCTGAGCGGCTGTTCTAACTGGTCCAAACGTGACCGTAATACCGCGATTGGCGCGGGCGCGGGCGCGATTGGGGGTTCAGTCCTGACCAATGGTAGCGCACTGGGCACCGTCGGTGGCGCCGCTGTGGGTGGTATTATCGGTCATCAGGTCCACTAAGGACCTTATTAAAACAATAATCGGCTACGCTAGCATCTGCATCACAATCGGGCTACTTCGGTAGCCCGATTTCTTATTCAGCCGCCCGCCAGCTTCACCTTCATCCCTTTGGCTTCCAGCAGGCTCTTTAGCAGGTCGCGTTTATCGCCCTGAATTTCGATTACGCCCTCTTTCACCGAGCCGCCACAGCCGCACTTTTTCTTGAGTTCGGCTGCCAGCAACGCCAGTGCAGCATCATCAAGATCGATGCCGGTAATCAGGCAAACCCCTTTGCCCTTGCGGCCGCTGGTCTGACGCTGAATACGGACAATACCGTCCCCTTTTGGCCGCGCCGCTTGAGGCTCGGGCTGGGTGATGCGACCGCTGCCGGTGGAGTAAACCAGTGGATTATCATTCGCCATCAGGGTGTCTCCAGGCTGTTAAGGATGGCCTGCAGGGCAGCGGCCGGATCGGCGGACTGGGTAATCGGACGCCCGATCACCATATAATCCACGCCCGCCTGCTTCGCCTGCTGTGGTGTCATGATGCGGCGCTGATCGCCGGCATCGCTGCCCGCAGGACGAATTCCCGGCGTCACCAGGGCAAATTCCTGACCCAGTTCCTGTTTAAAGCGCACCGCCTCATGGGCCGAACAGACCACGCCATCCAGTCCGCATGATTGCGTCAGCTTCGCCAGTCGCTCCGCCTGTTCGGCCGGCGACAGCGTGATGCCAAGTCCTTTGAGATCCTCTGCATCCATACTGGTCAGCACGGTGACGGCAATCAGCAGCGGTGCATCCTTGCCAAAAGGTTGCAGCGCCTCACGCGCCGCACTCATCATGCGCGCGCCGCCGCTGGCGTGGACGTTGACCATCCAGACGCCAAGATCGGCCGCTGCCGCGACAGCCTTTGCCGTGGTGTTGGGAATATCGTGAAATTTCAGGTCGAGGAAGAGTTCAAAGCCGCGCTGCTGCAGAGTCCTGACCAGCGACGGGCCGAACAGCGTAAACATCTCTTTGCCCACTTTAAGGCGGCAACTGCGGGGATCGATCTGGTCGACGAAACGCAATGCGCTGTCGAGATCGTGATAATCCAGCGCTACCAGAATCGGCGAAGCGGTCACGTTGTGGGGTGAAGGCATGGCATTTCCTCTGTAACAGGCACCCGCAGGCGCAATAGACAAACGGCAAGCATTCTACCTGCGGTGTCTGACCATCACAATCGCGATCGCCCCGCTGCCTGACGATTTATGCACGTTTGCCGAAGCTCGCATAAGCATTCATTCACTAGTATGTTGTAACTACAATGCGAATAGTAAACTGACCTGCAACGGCCGGATTACTGGCCGTCGAGACCCCGGATAGGTTTGACCGAAGACCAGGTTCGGCAGGATGGGCAGTGCCAGTAGAGCGCATGCGCGGTAAAGCCACACTTCTGGCAGCGATAGCGGGGTTTGGTGCGAATCTGTTCACCCACCATATCGCGCAGCACCATCAGGCTCTCTTTTGCCCGGCCATCTTCTGCATCATGCAGGTTTAAATCCATCAGGCGATGGAAGACTCGCATGGTGGGATGGCGCTCCAGCTGGCGGCTGATGTAGTTCTGTGCCGCTTCTGAGCCCTGCTGCTGCTCCACGATGTCAGAGAGATAAAGCTCGGCTGCGGCCCCGGTGTTCTCCTCCACGCAGCGCTGCAGAAAGTCGGCCCAGGCTTCAGGCTGATTCAGCCGCTGGAAGCAGGTTTCCAGCATCGCCAGCGTCTCACTGACCAGCTCTTTATCCTGATCCAGCACCCGCTGCAGATGCCCGACCGCTCTGGCGTAATCCTCTTTTTCCATCAGGATTCGGCCCATCATGATCGAGATGCGGGCGCTGTTGCGATCGGCAGACTCCCCTTTTTTCAGCAGGCTCATCGCCCGATCCAGATCGTCGCTGCTCATCGCCTGCAACGCCAGTTCGCAGTAGAAATGGGCGATTTCACCCTTCTGCTTCTCTTTGCCCAGTTTAACCAGCCGCTCGGCGACGTCGATCGCCTGCTGCCAGTCGCTGGTCGCCTGATGGATTAACAGCAGCTGCTGCAGCGCGCCCACCCGGAAGTCGGTTTCATCGGTGAGCTGCTTGAACATATCTTCCGCGCGGTCGTAGAGCCCGGCGGCCATATAGTCGCGCCCCAGCTGCTGCACGGCCAGCAGACGCTGTTCGTAGCTCAGCGACGCGCTCTCCATTAATGCCTGATGGATGCGAATAGCGCGGTCCACTTCCCCGCGCGAACGGAAGAGATTACCCAGCGTCAGGTGCGCCTCCACCGTGCCGCTGTCCTCTTTCAGCATATCGAGGAAGAGATCGACCGCTTTATCCTGCTGGTTCGAGAGCAGGAAGTTTACGCCGGCAACATATTCCCGTGACAGCTTATTGGCTTCCTGCTGCTTATCCTGATGCGCGCTGCGACGGCCCATATACCAGCCATAGGCAGCCGCAACCGGCAGTAACAGGAACAGCAATTCATGCATCGGGGGTTATTCCCGGCCAGCCGGTACCGCTGGCGGTGTCGCCAGTGCGGTGTTGCTCTGCTCGATTTGCGCCTGCATACGTCTGATTTTCCGGTTGGCATTGGCCAGCGAGACACGGGTGCGTAACCAGAAGAGGCCGCAGATAATCCAGCCCAGCACAAACCCTGCGCCAAACAGTGATGCCAGTAAGGTCGAAACGCTGAACTCACCCTGCGCCAGCAGATAGTTAAAAGTAATGACCTGATCGTTATGCGCGCCTAAGGTGACGGAAATAATGAAAATGACCAGTACCACTAAAAAAATCAGCAAATATTTCACAGTGCATCCTGTTGTGAGGTTGTCGAATAAATTATGCCAAAACTCCGGCAAAAATGCTGCTCCCAGCAGCATCGGGTGAGTCGCTTTTGCGCAAACCCGATCAATAATATGGGGTCTTCAGGGGGAAATACAATCAGGGCTCCCGCTGAGCCACCTCTTTTTGCTCTTCCGGCGGCAGCGTCAGCGGGCCACAGAACCGCTGTGCCAGCCAGGTCGCCAGCGTCACCAGGAGCCAGGAAAGCAGCGTCGCCACCGCCAGATCCCGCGGCCAGTGCATACCGAGCAGCAGACGGCTGGCCATCACGCCGGTGGCCCAGATGAAGATCACGACCACGGTCTTGTAGTGACGGCGCGGCCAGAGCAGTCCCAGCGCCAGCAGCGCCCAGCTGGCGGCAAACATGGTATGGCCGGAGGGAAAGGCAAAGCCGGTCTCGAACGCCCAGTGCCGCTTCAGCCAGCCGGGGATCTGCGTCTCGTCGGCGATCAGCGACGTCACCATCTCACCACGCTGTTTGCGCTTCAGTTCATAGAAGGTCTTCTCATCCAGACCGTGATGCTGCTCCAGCCAGATCACGTAAGGACGCGGCTCCTGGATCTGCTCTTTGATAAAGGACTTGGTGTACTGCCCCGCCAGAATGGTGGCGTTCATGATGATCAGCAGCAGAATCGCGGGCTTCAGACGAAAGCGCAGGCACCAGAGCATCCAGGCACTCAGCAGCACGCTGGTGAGGATCCCCCACGGGCTGGTGACGGTCTCGGTCATCCAGAACAGGCCTTTCAGCACGAGGTTGCTTTCGCCCGGCTGCCAGCGCCAGCCGGTCAGCCAGACGGAAACCGGCATGATCAGCAACAGCAGCATACCGAAGGTCGTACGACGCGAAATCTTAAACATCCTTTTCCCTTATACCGGTGTCAGAGAACAATAACTGCATAACTTTAGCTTAAAAAAGAATAACATACCTGTTGCCGATTGGATAATCGTGCTTTATCACTGCAATTGGTGTCAGAGAGTACCAGCCCGCTTACGGGTTGTGGCACAATATTGCACGTTTGTCGGGCCACACTGGCCTGTGCACTATCATGATGATAGTGCATCCTCTGAAGGTTCTGGAGAGTCACATGCAGCTTAAACGGGTGGCAGAAGCCAAACTGCCCACGCCATGGGGAGATTTCCTGATGGTAGGTTTTGAAGAATTGGCAACCGGACATGACCACGTTGCGCTGGTCTTTGGCGATATTAATGATAATGAGCCGGTCCTGGCGCGCGTTCACTCCGAATGCCTGACCGGCGATGCACTCTTCAGCCTGCGCTGCGACTGTGGTTTTCAGCTTGAAGCTGCCCTCAATGCCATCGCTGAAGAGGGTCGCGGCGTGCTGCTGTACCATCGTCAGGAAGGGCGCAACATCGGCCTGCTGAATAAGATCCGCGCCTATGCGCTGCAGGATAAAGGGTATGACACCGTCGAAGCCAACCACCAGCTCGGCTTTGCCGCCGATGAACGCGACTTCACCCTGTGTGCGGATATGTTCAAACTGCTGGGCATCAATGAAGTGCGCCTGCTGACCAATAACCCGCGGAAGGTGGAGATCCTGAGCGAAGCCGGGATTAATATCGTTGAGCGGGTGCCGCTGGTGGTGGGACGTAATCCCAAAAACGCGCACTACCTGGATACCAAGGCGAGCAAGATGGGGCATCTGCTGCCGAAGTCCTAAAAAAGAAAAGCCGGGTCGCCCCGGCTTTTTTATCAGTTCAGCATATTGCGGATCACATAGTGCAGGATGCCGTCATTGCGGTAGTAGGTCAGCTCATTACCGGTGTCGATGCGACAGCGGGTGTCCAGCTCCTCTTTGCTGCCGTCCGCGCGCGTCAGGGTAACCTTCACCCTGCAGCCCGGCGTCAGCGCCTGAAGGTTCTCTACGTCAATGCGCTCTTCCCCCGTCAGCCCCAGCGTTTTCCGGGTCACGCCCTGCGGGAATTCCAGCGGAAGGATCCCCATCCCGATCAGGTTAGATCGGTGGATACGTTCAAAAGATTCGGCAATTACCACCCTGACGCCCTGCAGACGGGGACCTTTGGCCGCCCAGTCACGACTTGAGCCTGAACCATACTCCAGCCCGGCAATGACCGCCAGCGGCACCCCTTCCGCCTGATACTTCATCGCCGCATCATAGATGGCCAGCTGCTCGCCGCTCGGATAGTGCCGGGTGTATCCGCCCTCAACGCCGGGCACCATCTCATTACGGATACGGATGTTGGCAAAGGTGCCGCGCATCATCACTTCATGGTTGCCGCGACGCGAACCATAGGAGTTAAAATCGGTGCGCTCCACCCCGTGGGCCAGCAGATAGCGTCCCGCCGGACTTTCCGCCTTAATGCTGCCCGCTGGCGAAATGTGGTCGGTGGTCACCGAGTCACCCAGCATGGCCAGCACCCGGGCGCCGCGAATATCCTGCACCGGCTCCGGCTCTTTCTGCATCGTGTCAAAGAACGGAGAGAGACGAATATAAGTCGAACCCTCATCCCAGTCGTAGGTCGCCGCTTCACTGACCTTGATCTCCTGCCAGTCTGGCGTGCCGTCAAAGACCTCCGCGTACTCTTTGTGGAACATATCGCTGGTTACCTGCTGGACGGCGGTGGCGATCTCTTCCGGTGACGGCCAGATATCTTTGAGATAGACCGGCTGCCCCTGGGGATCGTGGCCCAGCGGTTCGGTCTGCAGGTTGATCTTCATGTTACCCGCCAGGGCATAGGCGACCACCAGCGGCGGCGAAGCCAGCCAGTTGGTTTTGATCAACGGATGAATACGGCCTTCAAAGTTGCGGTTACCCGACAGCACGGCCCCTACCGTAAGATCGCCCGCTTTGATGGCAGATTCAATCTCATCCTTCAGCGGCCCGGAGTTGCCGATACAGGTAGTACAGCCGTAGCCGACCAGGTTGAAGCCCAGCTTATCCAGATAAGCGGTAAGCTGCGCGACGGCTAAATAGTCTGAGACCACTTTGGAGCCGGGCGCCAGTGACGCCTTCACCCACGGCTTGCGTTTCAGCCCGCGCCCGACCGCCTTTTTCGCCAGCAGCCCGGCGGCCATCAATACGCTGGGGTTAGACGTATTCGTACAGGAGGTGATCGCACTGATGACCACCGCGCCGTCAGTCAGCGTGTGAGTCAGTCCTGTGTCGCTGTCCGTATATTCGACGTTTTTGTGCGGCTTCTGTGCGTGATTAACTTCCAGCGCATTGCTGGCGTCGAAGGCGGCAGGCACATCGCCCAGCGAAACCCGATCCTGCGGACGCTTAGGCCCGGCCAGACTCGATTCGACATCGTTCATATCCAGCGCCAGCGTACTGGTGAAGCGCGGCTCATCGCCGGCATGACGCCACAATCCCTGCGCTTTGGTGTAGGCTTCGACCAGCGCCACCTGCTCAGCATCGCGGCCGGTCAGCGTCATATAGCTCAGCGTCACGTCATCCACCGGGAAGAAGCCACAGGTTGCGCCATATTCCGGTGCCATGTTGGCAATGGTCGCGCGATCTGCCAGCGGCAGATCCGCCAGGCCATCGCCATAAAACTCCACAAACTTGCCTACCACGCCATGCTTGCGCAGCATCTGGGTCACGGTGAGCACGAGATCGGTAGCGGTAATGCCCGGCCTCAGTTTGCCGGTGAGTTTAAAACCGACCACATCCGGGATCAGCATTGAGACAGGCTGCCCCAGCATGGCGGCTTCGGCTTCGATACCCCCGACGCCCCACCCCAGCACGCCCAGCGCGTTGATCATGGTGGTATGTGAATCCGTGCCGACCAGCGTATCCGGCCAGGCGTACTCTTCCCCGTCGCGGGTCTCGTGCCAGATCGCCTTACCGAGGTACTCCAGGTTGACCTGATGACAGATACCGGTACCCGGCGGCACCACGCGGAATTTATCAAAGGCTTTCTGGCCCCAGCGAAGAAAAACGTAGCGTTCATGGTTGCGTTCCATCTCCAGCCGGACATTCTCTTCGAACGCGTCATCATCGCCAAAATGATCCACCGTAACCGAATGGTCGATAACCAGGTCGACCGGGGAAAGCGGATTCACTTTTGCCACATCGCCACCCAGACGATTCACCGCTTCGCGCATCGCCGCCAGGTCAACGACGGCGGGGACGCCGGTGAAGTCCTGCATCAGAACACGGGCTGGCCGGTAGGCAATTTCGCGATCGGCGTGGGCATCGGTTTGCCAGTCCACCAGCGCCTGGATGTCCTCTGCGGTGACAGAGTCGCCATCCTGCCAGCGCAGCAGGTTTTCCAGCAGAACTTTGAGAGATTTGGGCAGTTTATCGATATTGCCGAGATGCTGAGCCGCACGGGGAAGACTGAAGATGTGATATTTTTTGGTGTCGACCTGCAGTATTTCCTGACTCTGCTCGCGTAGGGTAGACGACATAGCTCCTCCTTTTCGTTCATGGTCTTAACCTCAAAGAGACAAAGGTTTATGTTAAAGATAGACCACAAATTCGTTAACGTTTTGATTACAACACAAATTGCTACAATCGCCGTAAACGAAAATGCCCCGTGAAATCACGAGGCATCATAAAAGAGGGGGTATTCAGATTAGAGGGTTATCCACACCGCCGCAGACCAGAACGCAAAAGAGAATGCATACGCGCTAAGCCAGGACATTTTAATAATATTCATTGTATCTACTCCTTCGCCGGAATCGGGCGTAAAAGTTTAGCGGTCGTCCTCAATGAGGCGACACCCTTTTGTCGTACAGGTGTGGAGATCGGCAGCCAGAAAGCGTGCCCAGAACATCGGTAATAAAAGAACAGTGACAAATAAACGGTCTTAAAACCTTATTTGTTTTTAGGGTCCAGAAAAGACTCAATAAAAAGTCTCTGGTTATCACTCAAATCCCACGATTCGGGGATAGACACTTTTTCGTCCTTTGCAAGCGGTTCTTTGCCTTTACAGGCAACCGGCTTGTGCTGGCGCGACGTCAGTGAAGGTTTATGGCTGAGTGTATGTGCCCACATGGCTTTAGCCCCAAATACGCCAGATCATTAACGCGACGACTACCCAGAACAGCGCAGAAGCAGCGAATACGGTTAACCAGGCATTGCGACGGGTGTTGCCGGTACGCTCAACCTTGGTGCTTTTTACCGGGAAACCCGGTTCTACTGTCAGTCGTGTATTCATAGTTTTTGATAATCACTCTCAACAAAATGATTGATAACAACGATTAAGATTTAGGAGGAATCCTAAACGCGTTAAGGCCAAAAATCCAGTTATTTTTATTGAGTAAAACGATTAACGGTATTAATCAATAGACGCCAGTAACGTAAGAAACCATTAACTCCGGAACGAACTTTTAATTAAATCAGGCACTCAAAAATTTGAGTTAAATTAAAAACAGATCCATTTATAACTACAGCTGAAACTCAGGAACCGCGTGTTTGCTGGCTAAACGAATCGGCTGTTAACTGGAGTATGGGAATAATCCTGGCGTGTCGCAAAGTGACATAGTTAAAAGTGTGTTGTAATTCGCATTTAAGAAAGCTGAACCGGGAAACCTGTGATCAATGTTTCATTTACAAAAAAATCATAAAAACTTTTGATTCTCATCTGGCGCTAAAGCCTGGAAACAAAAAAGGCTGCACCAGGCAGCCTTATGTTTCAACGCAGGGAATAAACCCTATTTAAACGGCAGCCGGATATCCTTAAACATCGCCTCAATGTCCTCGTTTGAGCGCAGCGCGACCGCCGTGTCTACCACGTCGCGGGTCAGATGCGGCGCAAAACGCTGGATAAAATCATACATATAGCTGCGCAGGAAGGTACTGCGGCGGAAGCCAATTTTGGTGGTGCTGTTGGTAAAGATATCGGCGGCCTCGATGCGAATCAGGTCAGGGTCGGCGACCGGATCAACCGCCATACTGGCGATCACCCCTACCCCCAGCCCCAGACGGACGTAGGTTTTGATGACGTCCGCATCGGTGGCGGTGAAGACGATGCGCGGCGTTAAGCCGGCACGATTGAAGGCCGTATCCAGCTCCGAGCGCCCGGTAAAGCCGAAGGTATAGGTTACCAGCGGATACTCAGCCAGCTCCTCGATGGAGACCTGCCCTTTTCCGGCCAGCGGGTGGTCGGCGGTCACCACAATCGCCCGGTTCCAGTGGTAGCACGGCAGCATGATTAAATCGTCATAGAGATGCAGAGCTTCGGTGGCAATCGCAAAGTCCGCGTTGCCCTTGGAGACGGCTTCCGCGATCTGGGTTGGCGACCCCTGATGCATATGCAGCGAGACGCGCGGATAGCGTTCAATAAAGCCTTTAATGACGCCCGGCAGCGCATAACGAGCCTGGGTGTGTGTGGTGGCCACATAGAGCGAGCCCTTATCCGGCCAGGTGTGCTCACCGGCCACCGACTTAATGGCGTCCACCTTGGAGAGCACTTCACGCGCAATGCGGATGATCTCTTCCCCTGCCGGTGTGACCTGCGTGAGATGTTTACCGCTGCGGGCAAAAATTTGCACGCCCAGCTCATCTTCCAGCATACGCACCTGTTTACTGATGCCGGGTTGAGAGGTGTAAAGACCTTCCGCCGTCGAAGAGACGTTGAGGTTATGGTTTACCACTTCGACGATATAGCGCAACTGCTGTAATTTCATGTCTGTTTTATCCCGGTAAGTTACAGAGTCGCATCCCCGGTTGACGGATAGTCGCGAGGCTGAAGAGAGGCTATGCATCAGGAAAGGCGGAAATGCTATAACAACTATATCAGTTTAAGTGAGAGAGTAGAACGGATTGATATAAGGCTCAGAAAAAGGCCAGCGAACGCTGGCCTGAATGGATTACTTTTTCGCTTCCTGCCATTTGCCATCGATATAGAAGGCTGACCAGCCGGTTGCCTTGCCCTCTTTCTCAGAGGAGACATACTGCTGCTTCGTCTTGCGGCTGAACCGCACCAGCGTCTTGTTGCCTTCCGGGTCGGTGGCGGGCGCCTCGGCCAGATATTTCAGCTTCTCCGGCAGACGGTCGCTGAATCGCTGAAGCTCTTCGACCAGCGGAGCGCGCGTTTCACGCGATTTCGGGAAGGTGTTCGCCGCCAGGAAGACACCGGCCGCGCCGTCACGCAGCACGAAGTAAGCATCTGATTTTTCACATGCCAGCTCAGGCAGCGGAACCGGATCCTCTTTCGGTGGCGCAACTTCACCACTCCGCAGGATCTTACGGGTGTTTTTGCACTCCTCATTGGTACACGCCATATACTTACCAAAGCGGCCCATCTTCAGGTGCATCTCCGATCCGCACTTCTCGCACTCCACCACCGGGCCGTCATAGCCTTTGATGCGGAATTCGCCCTTCTCGATTTCGTAACCATCGCACTCCGGGTTGTTCCCACAGACGTGCAGCTTACGTTCGCTGTCAATCAGGTAGCTGTCCATCGCCGTACCGCACTTCTGGCAGCGACGACGGGCGCGCAGCGCGTTGGTTTCCGCATCATCCCCTTCCAGAATATTCAGGACTTCATTTTCCGGGATCAGGTTGATGGTCTGTTTGCAGCGCTCTTTCGGCGGCAGCGCATAGCCCGAGCAGCCCAGGAAGACGCCGGTGCTGGCGGTGCGGATACCCATCTGACGACTACAGGTCGGGCAGTCAATCGAGGTCAGTACCATCTGGTTCGGCTGCATACCGCCCTCTTCGGGATCTTTCTCGGCCAGCTCAAGCTGCTGAGTAAAGTCGCTGAAGAAGTGATCGAGCACCGCTTTCCATTCCGCCTGATTGTTGGCGACCTGGTCCAGGCTGCTCTCCATGTGAGCGGTGAAATCGTAGTTCATCAGTTCGCGGAAGTTCTCTTCCAGGCGATCGGTGACGATTTCGCCCATTTTTTCCGCATAGAAGCGGCGGTTTTCCACTCTGACGTAGCCGCGATCCTGAATGGTCGAGGTGATGGCCGCATAGGTAGAAGGACGACCGATGCCACGCTTCTCCAGCTCACGCACCAGCGAGGCTTCGCTGAAGCGCGCCGGTGGCTTGGTGAAGTGCTGACCCGGCACCAGCGTCGTGAGATCCAGTACATCACCCACGCTGACCGCAGGCAGTGTGCGATCTTCATCGTTCTTGCGCAGTGCGGGCATCACTTTAGTCCAGCCGTCAAACCGCAGGATCCGGCCTTTAGCTTTCAGGCGGAAATCGCCAGCCGCGGCGGTAATGGTGCTGGAGTCATACTTCGCTGGCGTCATCTGACAGGCAACAAACTGGCGCCAGATCAGCTGATAGAGTTTCTGCGCATCCGCTTCCATATCCTTCAGCTTTTCCGCCACCACTTCCACGTCAGAAGGACGAATCGCTTCGTGCGCCTCCTGAGAGTTCTCTTTGCTGGCGTAGGTGATGGCGTTGTCAGGCAGATATTTCTTGCCGAAATGGTTTTCGATGTAGCCGCGCGCCATGGCAACCGCATCCTGACTCAGGTTGGTTGAGTCGGTACGCATATAGGTAATGTGACCCGCTTCGTAGAGCCGCTGGGCCATCATCATGGTTTTTTTCACGCCAAAGCCCAGACGGGTGCTCGCCGCCTGCTGCAGGGTCGAGGTGATATAGGGCGCGCCCGGCTTGCTGCTGGTCGGCTTATCTTCACGATCCACGATTTCAAAACGCGCTTTTTCCAGCAGCGCCACGGCGGCGTAGGTTTCGTCACGGTTGACCGGACGGAAGGCTTTGTCGCCGTGATGGGTGACATCCATCGAAAGCTCATCGCCCTTCGGCGTGGTCAGCGCGGCATTGATTTCCCAGTACTCTTCAGGAACGAAGGCTTTAATCTCGCGTTCACGCTCCACCACCAGGCGAACCGCAACGGATTGCACACGTCCGGCCGAGAGGCCGCGGGCGATCTTCTTCCACAACAGCGGCGAGACCATGTAGCCCACCACGCGATCCATAAAACGACGCGCCTGCTGAGCATTGACCCGATCGATATTCAGTTCGCCCGGCTTTTCAAACGCCTGGCGGATTGCATTCTTTGTGATTTCGTTAAACACGACGCGGCTGAAGCGTGAGTCATCGCCGCCAATGACTTCCCGCAGATGCCAGGCGATGGCTTCCCCTTCGCGGTCAAGGTCGGTTGCGAGATAGATGTGGTCAGCACTGGCGGCTAACGCTTTCAGCTCGGCCACGACTTTCTCTTTGCCGGGCAGGATCTGATAATCCGCTTCCCAGCCGTGATACGGGTCTACGCCCATACGGCTGACGAGCGCGGCTTTCTCATCTTTTTTAACTTTTTTGACTTTCTTGTCGGTCGAAGCGTCTTTGGCTTTCTTCTCTGTCGAGGCGTCAGCACTCTTCTTTGCGGTTGACCCACTGGTCGGCAGATCCCGGATATGACCCACGCTGGATTTAACCACGTAGTCACTGCCCAGGTATTTATTGATTGTTTTAGCCTTTGCCGGGGACTCAACAATAACGAGTGCTTTACCCATATTTACCTTTACCTAATGAAAACATCCTGCTTAGCGGGAGAGAATTGGATGCCCAAAAACCCATTGGGTTCAATATTGCTGCGCCTGTTTAACATTTCAAGGCGGAGGGGTCAATCTCAGAACAGATGATGTGACTTTATGCAACTACATGATAAAGAGTGCTTTTTCCATCTGAACTTATCGCACATCCCGGTGCAAAATCCCTGAAATCGGAATCGCCCACACTCTACCTGATAAAATCTGTTACGCAACTTAATTAGCACTCCACCCGGACTTACGCCAGATTTCCGCACAGAATCCGGCATCTGGCTCCAGGTTGTCACGCCCTGTGGCTCGCCAGTAATATAGAAAGGATTTGGGTACTGTCAAAAAGGAGTGAATAAATGCAGAAAACGACTCAGGCTATTTCCCGCCAGGCATTGCTGGAAAAAGCCAACGCGCTGATCAGGGAACACGATGATTATGTCACGGGAATGCAGGCGGATGAAGTCACCCAGCAGGGTGATGTGCTGGTCTTTCGCGGTCCGTTTTTTCTCGACGCCGATGGGCTGCCAACCCCCAAAACCACGGCGGTGTTTAACGTCTTCAAACACCTGGCCGTTGCGCTGTCGCCGCTCTACCACCTGGAATAAAAAACCCGGCTCGCGCCGGGTTTCGCATCACAGCAGCGGCTTCTCACCGCGCTGCCAGAGTTTCAGCAGCAGCCGCTCCGCCACTGAACCGGCGCTCTGCGTAAAACGGTCCATCATTTTACGCCGACGGGCGTAGTGCACGCCGAGGACGCTGAACCGCTCCATGTGACGGATGATCAGGTCGTCACTGGTGCCGATTTCGTCAACCAGACCAAGATCCAGCGCCTGACGGCCATACCAGTGTTCACCGGTTGCCACCCGATCGATATCCAGTGACGGCCGCATCTGGTGAACAAACTGTTTAAACAGCAGATGAGTCTCATCCAGATCTTCCTGGAATTTTTCCCGTCCTTCCGGCGTATTTTCCCCGAACAGCGTCAGCGTACGCTTGTACTGCCCGGCGGTGTGCAGCTCAACGTCAATGTCGTTGCGCTTCAGCAGACGGTTGAAGTTCGGGATCTGCGCGACGACGCCGATGGAGCCGATAATTGAGAACGGCGCGGCCACAATACGGTCGGCCACGCAGGCCATCATGTAACCGCCACTGGCCGCCACTTTATCCACCGCGGCGGTGATGCGCACGCCCTCATCACGCAGACGCTGCAGCTGCGAAGCTGCGAGGCCATAGCCATGCACCACCCCGCCCGGACTCTCCAGACGCAGCAACACCTCATCGCCCGGCTGCTTCACCGCCAGCACGGCAGAGATCTCTTCACGCAGTGAGCTCACCTCACCGGCGTCCATGCTGCCTTTGAAATCGAGCACATAAAGCGTGGGCTTCACACTGTCGGTCTGCCCCTGTTTCGCCGCCTGCTTTTCCGCTTTAGCTTTCTGCTTTTCGCTCTTTTTATGGTTTTTCAGCCAGACCTTTTGCGCCTGCGGTTTCATTTTTGCCAGCTGCAGATCATCTTTCATCTGCTGATAGTCATCACCCAGATGCGTCAGACGAAGCTGGCCGCTTTGTGCCCGCTTGCGGAGCGCAGCATTCATAATAATCATGACAATCGCAGCGACGGCAACCACCAGCGTCACCGCTTTCGCTAAAAACAGTCCATACGTCGAAATAAAATCCATCAGGTCGCCTTAGTAAACAGAAAATCGAAAACAGTCTGCCAGTTTAGCCGCTTTGCCCCGCCTCGTCGCCTGAAATGCCAGCAGCCGGCACAGAATGCGCACCCTGACGATTGCGCCGATTCGTTATTTCAGGCATAAAGCGGAATCATGCTGTTTTCGCCGGAGGAACCCCGCTGTGCATTATCAACCGAAAAGCGACCTGCTCAATAACCGTATTATTCTGGTCACTGGCGCTTCAGATGGCATCGGCCGGGAAGCGGCGCTGACCTATGCGCGCTACGGCGCTGACGTGATCCTGATGGGTCGCAATCCTGAGAAACTTCAGCAGGTCGAACAGGCCATTAATCAGCTGAATAAACGCCCTGCTCACCGCCTGGTGTTCGATCTGGCCGAGGCGACCCCGGAACGCTGCCGCCAGGTCGCCGATCGGCTGCAGCAGCAGTTTCCGCGTCTTGATGGCGTGCTGCACAACGCCGGGATCCTCGGAGAAATCGTGCCGCTGGCCGAGCTGGAGCCGCAGATCTGGCAGGACGTGATGAACATCAACCTGGACGCCACCTTCTTCCTGACCCAGGCGCTGCTGCCGCTGCTGCTGAAGTCAGACGCAGGCTCTCTGGTCTTTACCACCTCCAGTGTCGGCCGCACCGGGCGCGCTGGCTGGGGCGCCTATGCCGTCTCAAAATTTGCGACTGAAGGGATGATGCAGGTGCTGGCTGACGAATATAAGAACCAGTCGCTGCGGGTCAACTGTATCAATCCGGGCGGCACCCGGACCAAAATGCGCGCCAGCGCGTTTCCGCAGGAAGATGCCAGTAAGCTGAAAACCCCCGCCGACCTGATGCCGCTCTACCTCTATCTGATGGGCGATGACAGTCGCCGCAAGACCGGCATCAGCTTCGATGCGCAGCCAGGCAGAAAACCGGGAGCCGCAGAATAATGGCGGACGATCGTCATCAGCAGCGTCAGCAGCGGCTCAAGGAGCAGGTGGATGCGCGGATTGCCGCGGCGACCGAGGTACGCGGCATCCTGATGGTCTTTACCGGCAACGGCAAAGGCAAGACCACCGCCGCCTTTGGCACCGCACTGCGCGCCACCGGGCACGGCAAACGCGCTGCGGCTATCCAGTTTATTAAAGGTGAGTGGCCGAACGGCGAGCGCAATCTGCTGGCGCAGCACGGCGTTGAATTTCAGGTGATGGCCACCGGTTTTACCTGGGATACCCAGAACCGGGAAACGGATACGGCCGCCTGCCTGGCCGTCTGGCAGCATGCAAAACGGATGCTGGCCGATGAACAGCTTGACCTGGTGATACTCGACGAGATCACCTATATGGTCAGCATGGATTATCTGCCGCTGGAGGAAGTGATCGCGGCCCTGCAACAGCGTCCGGCGCATCAGAGCGTCATTATTACCGGCCGTGGCTGTCATCGCAGTCTGCTGGAGATGGCGGATACGGTGACCGAGATGCGGCCGGTTAAGCACGCATTCGACGCCGGTATTCAGGCCCAGCAGGGCATCGACTGGTAGCAGAAAAAGAAAACGCAGCCCGGAGGCTGCGTTTTTTTCGTCGGTGACGTCGTTATCCGGCGTTGCGTTTGCTGCCCGGATTACGGCGTGGCGTACGCGGCGTGCTGCTCACTTTGCTGTGGCGTTTCACGGCGCGACGGATCTGATTCGCTTTGGTACGACGGCGATCTTTCTCCACCACCAGCTTAGTCACGGTCTCATCATCCATCCCGACCAGATTGCGCAGGTAGTTGACCGCTGGCAGATCCAGTTCGGTCCAGCCGCCCCGCGGCAGCCCTTTCGGTAAGGTAATATCGCCATAGCGGACACGCATCAGACGGCTGACCTGCACACCGACGGCTTCCCACAAACGACGGACTTCACGGTTACGTCCTTCGGTCAGGGTCACGTTGTACCACTGGTTGATCCCCTCTCCGCCACCAAAACGCAGGGTCTTGAAGGCAGCCGGGCCATCTTCCAGTTGCACCCCCTTGCTCAGCTGACGGATTTTATCGTCATCAACCTGGCCAAAGACACGCACCGCATATTCACGTTCCACTTCACGGCTTGGATGCATCAGGCGGTTAGCCAGTTCACCATCGGTGGTAAAGAGCATCAGACCACAGGTGTTCACATCCAGACGGCCAACGGCAATCCAGCGTGAGCCGCGCAGACGCGGCAGGCGGTCAAAGACAGTCGGGCGACCTTCAGGATCGCTGCGGGTGCAGAGCTCGCCTTCCGGTTTGTAGTACGCCAGCACGCGGCAGACTTCGGTTGCTGATTCAGCAATCGACACCAGATGACCATCAATACGGATTTTCAGGGATTTGCTGCTCTCGACACGATCGCCCAGGGTGGCGATTTTGCCGTCGACGCTGACGCGGCCAGCAGCAATCATGGATTCGATTTCACGCCGCGAGCCATGACCGGCCCGGGCTAAGACTTTCTGTAACTTTTCGCTCATGGCGCTTCCTCTTTGTCGCCTTCCCAGGCGTCACGGTAGGGTGATAATTCTATATGAATCAACAGCTTAAACTATCAATTTGGGCCCATTATACAGATATTTAACCCCGAAGTAACGCCCTTTGTGAGCGAGCCTGTAACAAATAAAGAAGCCTCGATCGCTGAAAGTTTTATTCCGGATAATTCAACATCTCATTAATTTAACAGCAGAGGTTTGATTAGAGAATATGTTTAATAAAACGGCTTTCGCAGAAACTTTAGAGCTGATGGCAATTAAATTTTCTGTTCTGCCCTGCTCAACGGGCCTGTTGTTCTGATGATCAAAATATTAACACTATCTTACACTTCACCCGATTCCATCCCGCTTCCAATTCTCTGCAAAAAAGATTAAAGGTAGCATATAACACTGGATGATTGCGTTTAGTCAACCTGACCCATGGGCGTAAATGAAAAGGTCAGATTATTCTTAATGGAGATTTAATTAAAACCTTATTTTCAGAGATATTTCCTTTTTATCAGCATTAATAAATTGTATGACACTATTAAGCTGATACACTTTATCTCAGCAGCACCATAAAAAAGCAGAGCCTGCCGTTATAAGGGGTTCGCGAAAAGAAAGTTTTACCTTAGTGATTCGTTAATAAATATCGTGCTTTGATTAATCCAATAAACCGGCGCATACGGAATTATTGCGTTAATACGGTTCAGTGATGAACCTTGTTTGCATGTCAAAAGTCTTCACCAGGGATTTCCTGACATGCCAGAAGAAAGAAACCCATCATGAGAAACCTGACGCTGTTTCCGGTGCTTGCTGCACTGGTGCTGAGCGGGTGTTCTGTGGGCCACACCGAGTACAGTCGTACGGCGATGCAGCACGTAGATATGAGCGTGACTGGCATTCCGACGATCCTCGGGCTTGGCACACTGGGCACCAGCATTCCTTTGACGCCTGAATATAGCCTGACGGCGGCGCACGTCGCTAAAACGGCCGTGCAGCGCGTAAAGTCCTATCACCCCTATTGCGATCTTGCGATTATTTATCACAAGAACGATGCCGGAACGTTGGCTAAATTCCGCAGCGGTGATATTGGCGATCCCGTTAAAATGTATGGCTACAGTTTTATTTCCGCCATGCCGGTGGAGTCGAAGGGCGTTAATTTAGCCCGCACCGCTATCCGGAATAACTGGAATAAAAGCCCCTGCCTGGCGATGGCGTCAAATGCCGGTGTGGTTCAGGGCATGTCGGGCGGCGGCGTGTATAACAGTGATGACACGTTAAGCGGCGTTATTGTGGGATATTCCGATGCCATTAAAAATGGCCGTAATGGAAAAGTGATCCTGAAAGATGTTTCACTTTATATTCCCTACGGCCAGTTTAAAAACTGGTTGCAGTCAAACCTGCAACAGGCACCCGAACGCGGTGCCTGACACCCGGTTTAATTACTGAAACGGGCGGGTATCACCGACGCCTTCACGTACAATTTCCGGCGCATCGGTGGTCAGATCGATCACCGTCGTCGGCTGTTGCCCCAGCGTGCCGCCGTCAATAATCAGATCGACCAGCTTACCGATGCTGTGCTGAATTTCTTCCGGATCGGATTCGGTGAAATCGTTGCCCGGCAGGATTAGGGAGGTCGACATCATCGGCTCATTCAGCGCGTCCAGCAGCGCCAGCGCCACCGGATTGGACGGCACGCGCAGACCGATAGTTTTACGTTTTTCATTCATCAGGCGGCGCGGCACCTCTTTGGTCGCCTTGAGGATGAAGGTGTAGTTGCCTGGCGTATTATTTTTCAGCAGTCGAAACGCGGAGTTACCCACCTGCGAATAGACGGAGAGCTCCGAGAGATCACGACACATCAGGGTGAAATTGTGGTGCCCGTCGAGCTGACGGATACGACAGATCCGCTCCATCGCGCCTTTCTCCTCCAGCCGACAGCCCAGCGCGTAACCGGAATCCGTTGGATAAACGATGACGCTGCCTTTGTTCAGGTAGTCGACCGCCTGCTTAATCAGACGCGGTTGCGGGTTGTCCGGATGAATATGAAACAGTTGACTCATAGAAACCTCGTGTCACCTTTCCGTGATGGCCGGGCATGGCGCGAGTGCCGGGAAACGTTCCCAGACCGGCTCCACCCCTGCTGGCAGCCAGAGTTTGCGACCCAGCTCAATCCACGGGCAGGGTTGATGAAAATCAGAACCTTGTGATGCGGCCAGATCGTTATCTCTGGCGTAGTGCGCCAGCTGTGTCCGCTCATTCGGCGGCTGCTGGCACTGTGCGACCTCAATGGCATCGCCACCCGCCTCGCGGAAGTGGGCGATCAGACGTTTCAGCCACTTCGCCGATAAACCGTAGCGGCCCGGATGGGCCAGCACGGCACAGCCGCCAGAATGATGAATCGCATCAATAGCTTGTTTAATTGTACACCATTGTGGCGGGACGTAGCCGGTTTTGCCGCGCGCCAGATAATTTTTGAATACCTGGGCCATGTTGTCCGCTTTGCCCTGCTCAATCAGGAAGCGGGCGAAATGTCCGCGGGTAAGGATGCCGCCATCGGCCAGGCGCGTAGCGCCCGCCAGCGCATCGGGAATCCGCGCCCTTGCCAGCCGCTCGCTAATCTCGGCCGCCCGCGTCTGGCGGCAGGCCAGCTGCCCGGCCAGAAAGGTCACCATCGCCGGATGATCGATATCGATGTTCAGCCCCACGATGTGAATCTCATGGTTCTCCCACAGCGTTGAGAGCTCGGCTCCGGCCAGCACGCTGATCGGCAGATTCAGCTCACTCGCCGTCTGCTGCGCCTCTGCCACCCCGGCGGTGCTGTCGTGATCGGTGATCGCCAGTACGCCGACGCGCATCTCAACGGCCCGCTGCACCAGCGCGGCGGGCGACAGCAGACCATCCGAGGCGCGCGTGTGGCTGTGTAAATCGTAAACCGGGAAACGGGCGATATCGCTCAAGAGAACTCCTGCTGAAACTAAACCGGCCAGCATGATAACGATTTTCGCGGTCAGTGAAAAAGTGTATTGACATTTTCGCCCTGAACCCGTTAACTAGTACACAAGTTCACACGCAAGGGGTATTCAGTCATGGCGGAAGTAATGATGCATTCAGAGGGTTGGCGCGCTGTTCCCGATTAAGGGCGACAGGATCGTGCACACTTTGCGTAAACGCCGTGTGAAAACCTGAGCCCGCCAAGACGCGGGCTTTTTTTTGAGCGAAATTCAGAGAAATCATCATGCCAAATGCGAAACCTACAGTGAAGTTGATTACCGGCACCGCGCCTTACCGCGAAGATCCGGCCGCAGTGTTTCACCAGCTTTGCGGCGCACGTCCGGCAACCCTGCTGCTTGAGTCTGCTGACATCGACAGCAAGCGCAATTTAAAAAGCCTGCTGATCGTCGACAGCGCGCTGCGCATCAGCGCAATGGGCCCTACTGTCACCGTACAGGCGCTATCGGAAAATGGCCGCGCCCTGCTGCCGCTGCTGGATGAGGCGCTGCCCGCCGCCGTGGGCAATCAGGTGCGCCCCGATGGACGCGAGCTGACCTTCCCGCCGAGCCACGACCATCAGCAGGATGAAGATTCCCGGCTGAAGGCGCTGTCGGTCTTTGATGCGCTGCGTCTGATCCCGCAACTGGTCAACTCCTCAGCCGACGAGCGCGAAGCCGTGCTGCTGGGTGGCCTGTTCGCCTATGACCTGGTGGCCGGTTTTGAGACGCTGCCCGTGCTGGATAATCAGCAGCACTGCCCCGACTACTGCTTCTATCTGGCAGAAACCTTACTGGTGATCGACCATCAGACCCGCAGCGCGCGTCTGCAGGCCAGCCTGTTCTGCCCTTCCACCAGCGAGTTCCAGCGCCTGCAGCGCCGCATTGAGCAGCTGCATGGCCAGATCCTGCAGCCCGCTCCGGCGCTGCCGGTGCAGCCGGTGGCGCAGATGACGCTGACCACCAGCCAGAGCGACGAAGCCTATTGTGAGGTGGTGCGTGAGATGCAGCAGGCGATTCGCATCGGCGAGATTTTCCAGGTGGTGCCGTCCCGCCGCTTCTCACTGCCCTGCCCGTCGCCGCTGGCCGCCTATGACACGCTGAAAAACAGCAACCCCAGCCCCTACATGTTCTTTATGCAGGATCAGGATTTCTCACTGTTCGGCGCCTCGCCAGAGAGTTCGCTGAAGTATGACGCCACCTCGCGTCAGATCGAAATTTATCCGATTGCCGGTACGCGCCCGCGTGGCCGCCACGCTGACGGCTCGCTGGACCGCGATCTCGACAGCCGGATCGAGCTGGAGATGCGCACCGACCATAAAGAGCTGGCTGAACATCTGATGCTGGTGGATCTGGCACGAAACGACCTGGCCCGTATCTGTGTGCCGGGCAGCCGTTACGTCGCGGACCTCACCAAAGTGGACCGCTATTCGTTTGTGATGCACCTGGTGTCCCGCGTGGTGGGTACGCTGCGCGCCGACCTGGATGTGCTGCACGCCTACCGCGCCTGCATGAACATGGGCACCCTCAGCGGTGCGCCAAAAGTGCGCGCCATGCAGCTGATTGCCGGTGCCGAAGGCACACGCCGTGGCAGCTACGGCGGCGCGGTGGGCTACTTCACGGCGCAGGGCGATCTGGATACCTGTATCGTCATCCGTTCGGCCTATGTCGAAGATGGCGTCGCCACCGTGCAGGCCGGTGCGGGTGTGGTGCTGGATTCTCATCCGCAGGCTGAAGCGGATGAAAGCCGCAACAAGGCCCGCGCCGTTCTGCGCGCAATCGCGACTGCCCATCACTGCAAGGAGATCTTCTGATGGCCGATATTCTGCTGCTCGATAACATCGACTCATTTACCTACAACCTGGTTGATCAGCTGCGGACCTTTGGTCACAACGTGGTGATCTACCGCAATAACCTGCCTGCGGAGCTGTTGATCGAACAACTGCAGCGAATGGAAAACCCGGTGCTGATGCTCTCTCCGGGTCCCGGCGCGCCAAAGGATGCGGGCTGTATGCCCGCGCTGCTGCAGGCGCTGCGCGGTCGTCTGCCGATTATCGGTATCTGTCTGGGACATCAGGCGATTGTGGAAGCCTACGGCGGCCATGTCGGTCAGGCGGGCGAGATCCTGCACGGTAAAGCCTCCTCGATCGATCACGACGGCGAGGCGATGTTTGCCGGTCTGAGCAATCCACTGCCGGTGGCGCGTTATCACTCACTGGTGGGCAGTAACACACCGCAAGCGCTGACGGTCAATGCCAGTTACAACGGGATGGTGATGGCGGTGCGCCATGAAACCGACCGGGTTTGCGGCTTTCAGTTCCACCCGGAATCGATTCTGACTTCTCAGGGCGCGCGGCTGCTTGAGCAGACGCTGGCCTGGGCGCTGGCGAAGTAAAGGGAGAATAACGATGCAACAGACACTGGAAAAACTTTACCAGGCGCAGACGCTGAGTCAGGCGGAGAGTCACGCCCTCTTCAGCGCCATTATTACCGGACAGCTGGAGCCGGTACAGCTCGCCGCGGCGCTGGTCGCCATGAAAGTGCGCGGTGAGTCGCCGGAAGAGATCGCCGGGGCCGCCACGGCACTGCTGGAAGATGCCAAACCCTTCCCGCGCCCGGGCTATGCCTTCGCGGACATCGTCGGCACCGGCGGCGACGGCAGCAACAGCATTAATATCTCCACCGCCAGCGCGTTTGTGGCCGCCACCTGCGGACTGAAAGTGGCAAAGCATGGCAACCGCAGCGTCTCCAGCAAGTCCGGCTCTTCCGATCTGCTGGCGGCCTTTGGCATCGATCTTGATATGCCTGCAGAGCGGGCGCGCCAGGCGCTGGACGATCTGAACGTCTGCTTCCTGTTTGCGCCGCAATACCACACCGGTTTCCGCCACGCGATGCCGGTTCGCCAGCAACTTAAAACGCGCACGCTGTTTAACGTGCTCGGCCCGCTGATCAATCCTGCACGTCCGCCGCTGGCCGTGATTGGTGTCTACAGCCCGGATCTGGTGATGCCGATTGCCCAGACCCTGAAAGTACTGGGCTATCAGCGCGCGGCGGTGGTGCATGGCGGCGGCATGGATGAGGTGGCGCTGCACGACGTGACACATGTGGCCGAACTGCGCGACGGCGAGATCACCCGCTATCAGCTCTCGCCGGAGGACTTTGGTTTTGGCTTCCATCCCAAAGAGGCACTGGCAGGCGGCACGCCGGAAGAAAATCGTGACATTCTCACGGCTTTACTCCAGGGTAATGGCCAGCAGGCCCATGAAGAAGCGGTCGCCATCAACGTGGCGATGTTGCTTAAAGTATTCGGTCAGGAAGATCTGCGTGAAAACGCCCGGCAGGCGCTAAACGCCATCCGCAGCGGACAGGCGTATGAGCGCGTCGTCGCACTGGCAGCAAGAGGATAATCATGAAAGGCACCGTGTTAGAAAAAATTGTTCAGGATAAAGCGATCTGGGTGGAAGCCCGTCAGCAGCAGCAGCCGCTCTCTACCTTTCAGAACAGCATTGAACCTGCCAGCCGTCATTTCTACGACGCGCTGCAGGGTGCACGCACCGCGTTTATCCTGGAGTGCAAAAAAGCGTCCCCTTCGAAAGGCGTGATCCGCGAGGATTTTGACCCGGCCGCTATTGCCGGCGTCTATCGCCACTACGCCTCTGCGGTCTCCGTGCTGACCGATGAGAAATATTTCCAGGGCGACTTCGCTTTTCTGCCGATTGTCAGCGCGGCGATCACCCAGCCGGTGCTGTGCAAAGACTTTATTATCGACCCCTATCAGATCTACCTGGCGCGTTACTACCAGGCGGATGCCATTCTGCTGATGCTCTCTGTACTGGATGATGAGCAGTATCGTCAGCTGGCCGCCGTGGCGCATAGCCTGAAGATGGGCATCCTGACCGAAGTCAGCAACGAAGAGGAGCTGGAGCGCGCCATCGCTCTGCAGGCAAAAGTCGTGGGGATCAACAACCGCGATCTGCGCGATCTCTCTATCGATCTCAACCGCACGCGCCAGCTGGCTCCGCGCCTGTCGCATGGCGTGACGGTCATCAGCGAGTCGGGGATCAACAGCTATGCGGATATTCGCGAGCTCAGCCATTTTGCCAACGGTTTCCTGATCGGCTCCGCCCTGATGGAAGAGTCCGATCTGACCGCTGCGGTGCGTCGGGTCACGCTGGGCAGTAACAAGGTATGCGGCCTGACCCGCCCTGAAGATGCGCGTGCCGCTTATGAAGCCGGTGCCATCTATGGTGGCCTGATCTTTGCCGAAGGCTCACCGCGCCTGATCGACACGGCCACGGCGCAGTCGGTGATGGCGGCTGCGCCGCTGCGCTATGTCGGCGTCTTTCGCAACAACACAATAAGTGACATTGTCACGCAAACGGAAACCCTTTCGCTGTCAGCCGTTCAGCTGCATGGCGATGAGAGCCCCGCGTTTGTAGCCGAACTGCGCGCCGCGCTGCCCGCAGAGGTTCAGATCTGGAAGGCGCTGCGCATTGAGGGCAGCGTCCCGGCCCGCGACTGGCCGCATGTGGACCGCTACGTGTTCGACAACGGCAACGGCGGCACCGGCGAACGTTTCGACTGGTCACTGCTGCAGGGGCAGACCCTGGACAATGTGCTGCTGGCCGGTGGCCTCAGCGCAGATAACTGCGTTGAAGCCGCGCAGCTGGGCTGTGCCGGACTGGACTTCAACTCTGGCGTGGAAAGCGCGCCCGGCATCAAAGATGCCCGTAAAATCGCTGCTGTGTTTCAGACACTGCGTGCCTACTGATTTGCCTGGCCCGCTTTACCCGGGCCCGAGAAAGGAAGATAAAAATGACGTTACTCAATCCCTACTTTGGCGAATTTGGCGGAATGTACGTTCCGCAGATCCTGATGCCCGCGCTGCGCCAGCTCGAACAGGCGTTTGTCGACGCGCAGAAAGATCCGGCGTTTCAGGCCGAATTTACCGACCTGCTGAAGAACTATGCGGGTCGTCCGACCGCGCTGACGCTGTGCAAAAACCTGACCAAAGGCACCAGAACCCGTCTCTATCTCAAGCGTGAAGATCTGCTGCACGGCGGCGCACACAAAACCAACCAGGTGCTGGGTCAGGCGCTGTTAGCCAAACGCATGGGCAAAAACGAAATTATCGCTGAAACCGGTGCGGGTCAGCACGGTGTGGCATCCGCCCTGGCCTGCGCACTGCTGGGCATGAAGTGCCGCATCTACATGGGCGCAAAAGATGTGGAGCGTCAGTCACCAAACGTGTTCCGTATGCGTCTGATGGGCGCGGAAGTGATCCCGGTGCACAGCGGCTCTGCCACGCTGAAAGACGCCTGTAATGAGGCGCTGCGCGACTGGTCCGGCAGCTATGAAACCGCGCACTATATGCTCGGTACGGCGGCGGGTCCCCATCCCTTCCCGACGATTGTGCGCGAGTTTCAGCGCATGATTGGCGAAGAGACCAAAAAGCAGATTCTGGAAAAAGAGGGACGCCTGCCGGATGCGATCCTCGCCTGTGTGGGCGGCGGTTCCAACGCCATCGGGATGTTTGCCGACTTCATCGACGAGACCAGCGTGAAGCTGATCGGGGTCGAACCGGCGGGTCACGGCATCGAGACGGGCGAACATGGTGCGCCGCTGAAGCACGGTCGCGTGGGGATCTATTTCGGCATGAAAGCGCCGATGATGCAGACGCACGACGGCCAGATCGAAGAGTCCTACTCTATCTCTGCCGGCCTAGATTTCCCGTCGGTAGGCCCGCAGCATGCGCATCTCAACAGCATCGGTCGCGCAGACTACGTTTCGATTACCGATAATGAAGCGATGGACGCCTTTAAACAGCTCTGCCGCGCGGAAGGCATTATCCCGGCGCTGGAGTCCTCCCATGCGCTGGCTCATGCACTGAAGATGATCCATGCGGAGCCGGAGAAAGAGCAGCTGATTGTGGTCAACCTTTCCGGCCGTGGCGACAAAGATATTTTCACCGTTCATGACATTCTGACTGCGCAGGGAGAAATCTGATGGAACGTTACAATCAACTGTTTACCCGCCTGTCAGCGAACAACGAAGGCGCTTTCGTTCCCTTTGTGACGCTCGGCGACCCGTCCCCTGCGCTGTCACTGCGTGTGATCGACGCGCTGGTTGAAGGGGGCGCAGATGCTCTGGAGCTGGGGATCCCCTTCTCCGATCCGCTGGCCGATGGCCCGACCATCCAGAACGCGACGTTACGCGCTTTTGCGGCGGGCACTAACACCAGCCAGTGCTTTGAGATGCTGGCGACCATCCGCCGCAAATATCCGGATCTGCCGATTGGTCTGCTGATGTACGCCAATCTGGTCTTTACCAACGGCGTGGATGCGTTTTATGCCCGTTGTGCCGAAGCCGGTGTCGATTCCGTCCTGGTGGCCGACGTACCGGTTGAAGAGTCTGCGCCCTTCCGTCAGGCGGCGCTGCGTCACGGTGTGGCACCGATCTTTATCTGTCCGCCCAATGCCAGCGATGAGCTGCTGCGTGAGATCGCCTCACACGGTCGCGGTTACACCTATCTGCTGTCGCGTGCAGGCGTAACCGGTGCTGAAAACCGCGCCAGCCTGCCGCTGCAGCATCTGATCGACAGGCTACGTGAATATCACGCCGCGCCGCCGCTGCAGGGCTTTGGTATCTCGGAACCGGAACAGGTGAAGGAAGCGATCGCGGCGGGTGCGGCGGGCGCCATCACCGGTTCAGCGATTGTCAGAATCATCGAAAAGCATCACGCCGAACCGGACGTGATGCTGAGTGAACTGAAGCAGTTTGTCAGCCGCCTCAAAGCTGCCAGCCGCTAATCCTGCCATCATGCCTTATCACCCGATAAGGCATGATTTGTTTCCTTTTTTATCCGCCGCCATTTGCCCTTTTCGTCAAATCTGCACCACAATGACAGTGCGCCGTTACGGTAACGTCGCATCCAATTTGTGACAGGGAGAGAAAGCAATGAAATTCGTTAAAATGCTGGCAGGTGCTGTACTGGCAGGCGTGGTTGCGCTGACACTGAGCGCCTGTGCGCCAACCGCAACTAAAGAGGGAACCGGTGGCTATATCGATGACACCGTCGTTACCACCAAAGTCAAAGGTGCGCTGCTGAAAGATGAGTCGCTGAAGTCGACGGAAATCAACGTAGAAACCTTTAAAGGCAAAGTTCAGCTGAGCGGCTTTGTTTCATCACCACAGATGGCCAACCGTGCCGTTCAGGTGACACGCAGCGTGGCGGGCGTAAGATCGGTTGTTAACAACATGCAGATCAAGTAACCTCTGATCGACAAAAAGGCCGCGGATTCAGCGGCCTTTTTTATTGTCAGAAACGGTAGCCCGCGCCGAAGAAGAACACCCAGGGATCGACGCGCATGTTGATGTTCTGCTGTTCGCCCCCCGCTTTAAACTTCACTTCCGTATCGATATCCATGTACCACAGCGACGCATTCAGCATCCAGTCGCGATTGATCTGATAATCGAGACCCACCTGACCCGCCACGCCCCAGGAGTCCTTCACGCTGAGGTCGGTCAGACCCGCATCACGGCCGGTCTGGTTGAATTTAGCATCGTAAAAAGTGGTGTAGTTCACGCCCACGCCCACGTAAGGACGCACCGGGCTTTTGCTGTCAAAGAAGTAGTACTGCGCCATCAGCGTAGGTGGCAACTGGCGCACCGTCGCCAGCGTACCGGTCGGGCCAAGGCCCACTTTATGCCGGAATGGCGTGGCGGCCAGCAGCTCGACCCCTATATTATCTGTTGCCATATAAGTAAATGTCAGGCCCAGCTGCGTGTCATTGGAGGCACTGAATTCCCCCATGCCTAACACGTTATCGGAACCCTCGGTGGGCCGGACGGTGGCACTGCCAGCCCGCATAAAGAAGTCACCCGCTTCGTGGGCCATTGCCAGCTGAGGCAACGCCAGTGCCAGCAGCATTGCGCATTTTGCCAGTTTCATTATCACTCCTTTGCTTAATGTTAACATCGCGAACGTCATTGCTTTTTTTGCTGGCAATTTTTTAACGTGATTTACAGAAAATTGCACTCTGAACGCTTCAGATAAACTGCTTATAAAACAATGAATTGATTTAGATCAATTTCAGCACCGGCTGGCTGCGAAAAATAGCGCTTGCTGAATAATTTCGGCCAGCCTATTTTGCTTCTCTTCCTTGTTGATTTTGGTTCGATGCCCTGGGAGGGGCGGGTGATCAAATGCATGAAATAACGAATCCCTGTGTCAGCTGTGGCGCCTGCTGCGCCCATTTCCGCGTCTCTTTTTACTGGGCCGAAGCCGATGATGCTGGCGGACTGGTGCCAACCCACTTAACCGAACCACTGAGCCTGTTGATGCGCAATATGCGGGGGACGAACGATCGCACGCCCCGCTGCGTCGCTCTTGAGGGCGAAATCGGTGGCTGTGTCTCCTGCGGGATTTATGAGCAACGTCCGACGCCCTGTCGGGAGTTTGCCATGTCTGGTGAGGCGGGCATTCCTAACGAAGCCTGCGATCGCGCCCGCGCCCGTTATGGTCTTCCTGCGCTTTTTGCGCCTTCTTTACCTGATATGACAGAAAGTTATGCCACGGCGGGTGCCCGCGAGCTGCCAGAACATGTACAATCGCCGGGTTAATTAACCCGGTTCCTCCAAGGAGTGTACATGTCTATCACGGCCAGCTCGTTATACCGTGACACAGGAAATTTTGCGCGTCATCAACTGGCTACGTTGCTGTTGCTGTCGCTGCTGACCGCTTTTATTACCGTTATGCTGGTGCATGTGCTGACACCCGGTGCCGACCAGATGGCCATACTCCAGCAGAGTGACGTCAGCGCCAGTTCGCTGTTTGAGATGGTGCAGAATATGTCTCCGGAGCAGCAGCAGGTCCTGCTGCACGCCTCGGCTGCCAGCACCTTTGCGGCGCTGATGGGCAATACGCTGCTGCTGGGCGGCATGCTCTGCCTGATCCCGCTGGTCTCTTCCGGCCAGCGTGTCAGCGCGCTGCGGGCAATTGGCGCCTCCGTGCCAATGCTGCCTAAACTGCTGCTGCTCACCTTCCTGATGACGCTGGTGGCGCAACTGGGCTTTATGGTGCTGGTAGTGCCAGGGATTCTGCTGACCATGCTGCTGTCGCTGGCGCCGGTAATGGTGGCCCGTGAGAAAATGGGCGTCTTTGCCGCCATGCGCGCCAGCATGCGGATGGCGTGGAAGAACGTGAAGCTGATTGCGCCCGCGATCCTGCTCTGGCTGCTGGCCAAAGTTGTGGTGATGCTGTTCTTCTCGTCGCTGACTGTGTTACCGCTTAATGTCTCATCGGTGATTTTCACCGCAGCGGGTAATCTGGTTTCGGCGATGTTGATTATCTATCTCTATCGTCTCTATATGCTGTTACGTTGATTCGCGATCTGCCCCCGGGCAGATCCGCAGCCAACTCTGAATGGAAAAACTATGAAGCAGCTACTCGACTTTCTTCCCCTGGTGGTTTTTTTCATCTTCTACAAGCTGTATGACATCTTTGTAGCTTCCGGCGCACTGATCGTCGCCACCGGCCTGGCGCTGGTCGTCAGCTGGGTGCTCTATCGTAAGCTGGAAAAGATGACGATTTTCACCTTTGTGCTGGTGGCCGTGTTTGGCACCCTGACGCTGGTATTCCACAACGATGAGTTCATTAAGTGGAAAGTTACCGTGATCTACAGCCTGTTTGCCGCCGCCCTGCTCTACAGCCAGTGGTTTATGCAGCAGACCCTGATTCAGCGTATGCTGGGCAAAGAGCTGCAGCTGCCCGACGCTGTCTGGCGACGGCTCAATATTGCCTGGGCGCTGTTCTTTCTCATCTGCGGCCTGGTGAATATCTATGTCGCCTTTTGGTTATCACAGGCCTTCTGGGTTAACTTCAAAGTTTTCGGTCTTTCCGGCCTGACGCTCCTGTTTACCCTGCTCAGTGGGCTCTATATCTGGCGACAGATGCCGCAGCAGGAACAAAAATAATGACGCAGCCCGGTTCGCCGGGCATTTTTTTAGCACTAACCTGCAAATAAGTGGACGCAATGGACGAAAAACATAAATTGCCGCAAGGCGAAATGGTGCTGCGTACGCTCGCCATGCCGGCAGATACCAACGCCAACGGTGATATTTTTGGCGGCTGGCTGATGTCACAGATGGATATGGGCGGCGCAATTCTGGCTAAAGAGATTGCAGAAGGCCGCGTGGTGACCGTGCGGGTCGATGGCATGTCATTCATGAAACCGGTCGCGGTGGGCGACGTGGTGAGCTGCCATGCGAGCTGCATCCGCACCGGCAACAGCTCCATGACGATTAACGTCGAAGTGTGGATCAAAAAGGTGTCGTCTGAGCCGATCGGTCAGACTTACTGTGCCACGGAAGCGGTATTCATCTACGTGGCTGTCGATAACGAGGGCAAATCGCGCCCTCTGCCCGCCGGTCGCGCCAATCAGCCCGCAGGCGAGTGAGTGACGGGTCAGCCCTGGCGGTCTGACCCCCGCGCTTATTCGATACTGGCTCCGCCATTGATTTTGAACACGATATTCATGGTCATACCCTGCGCAGGACGGCCGCTCTGGTAGCGCCACGTTTTCATCGCCTGCTTAACGGTCCGTTCGAACATGTTCGCCGGCTGCGCGGAGAGAATGTCGATATTATCGACCCGTCCGTCACTGTCTACATCAAACTTCACCCTGACGCGCCCCTCTATCCGCAGGGCAAACGCGCGCGGTGGATAGCCCGGCTTGCTGATGCTTAAAGCTTTCGGTCCCGTTGACGCAGAGGCGCCGGGTGACGGCGTGGCTTGTGGCGCGGCGGCCGGCTTCTTCTCTTCAGAGGGTCTCTTTTGCTGGAAAGGATTGGCCTGCGGTTTGTTCTCCTGACGCGGCTTCACCTCGCGCACTGGCTGCCGGTGCTCAGGTTTGGGTTTAGGTTTTGGTTTAGGTTCAGCCTTCGGCTTTGGCTTTGGTGCAGGTTCAGGCTTCGGTATCGGCACCGGCTCCGCCTTTGGCGGTTCCGGAGCTGGCTGCGGTTCCGGTATCGGTTCAGGCTGGGGTTGCGGTTCCGGTGGCGCGACTGCTGTGGGCGCGGGCTGAATGTCCGGTGCCACCATGGTAACGCTGATGGGCTGCGATGCCTCAGGTACCGTGATCTCCTGCCCGAACGACGCGTAGAGAATTCCGGCAATCACGGCCCCATGCAGGATGACGGACAGCAGCATGGAGACAGACGTGCGTTTAGGTAGTGGCATAGTCAGCGTGGTCATAACGGTCGCAGTAATTGAGTGAAGCCGCAATTTTAAATGCAAATAGCAATCAGTTTCAATAACTCCCACTCTCCGCTCTGCATAAAAGCGCTTTTTAGCCCTTTATGCTGAGCCCTGCACTGCCCACAGGTTTCGTTTGCACTCTGCCTGACGATCCCTTAACGTGTTGCGAAATTCTGAATACTGGGAGTTACTGAGTGCTTTACGTCATTTATGCAGAAGATACTGCAGATTCACTGGAAAAGCGTAATGCCGTCCGCCCTGCCCATCTGGCCCGGCTTAAACTACTGCAGGAAGAGGGACGCCTGATTGTCGCCGGTCCGATGCCTGCGGTTGACAGTAACGATCCCGGCGTGGCGGGTTTTACCGGATCAACCGTGATTGCTGAATTCCCGTCGCTGGAAGCCGCACAATCCTGGGCGCAGGATGACCCCTATTTTGCGGCGGGTGTGTACGCCCAGGTGTCGGTTAAGCCGTTCAAACGCGTCTTCTGACCGTCAGCGGGCTGTAAAAATGGCTTCTGTGTCTGACACAGGAGCCATTTTTCTTTGGGTCAGGGTCAGGGTCAGGGTAAGAGAAAAGATGCAGAGTGTGATTATCGGTTTACTGGCGATTATCGCTGTATTGACTGGCGGTGCCGTTTATCTCTGGCGGACGCGGGGCTGGCGGAAGAGTAAGCAGTGGATTGTGATGCTGATTGTACTGGCGGCAGCATTGCAGATGGTTAACGTCACGCTGATGCTGAACGCGCAACGCCTGTTGGGATAATAGTCACTGAGACAAGCCGTATGAAAAGGTGATTGCGAACTGAACCTGCTGCTGACATTTCCGGCATACTGTCACTCACGAGCAGAGGCAGAGACGGAATGCGCGTTAAAAGGCAGCGACCGGTTATGTCAGCTTAGCGGGCCAGGTCGCGGTTACTGACCGCCCTGGCTCTGCCGCTACGCGCTGATTAACCACGATCCAGGATCAGGCCAATCAGTTCGTGATAATGCTGCTCTTCTTCGACGCTGGTCACATGCTGCAGGCGTTTGATCAGTTTTGAGCAGATAGCCTTGCGGTTAAGAGTGCGGCCTGAACCAATGATCTCAGCAACGACTGAACCCAGAATCGCCTGCTGTGAAGGCTGCGCAGCGCTGTGCAGATAGGCAGAGATATCAGATACTGAAGCGGGGATACGCGTGTTAGTCTGCATAATAGACCTCAAAGTGTTTAGTTAAGTTTGCTCACCGATAGGGTAAAGTTATACAACAACACCTCTATTGTACAGGTATTTCGCCAGAAAATTCCTGAAAGCCTGAGCTAATCTTAATAAAACCCTGAATAACATCCACTTAAACTAATGTAAAGTTGTACAAGTTTTCGGTATTGTCCTGTACATCCCCCGTTCGCCTCCTCTTTTTGCGTTAAAAAACGATCTCTCTATCATTTTTTCAGTCACGAAGAGGAATTTTCTGGCAGAGCTGTCTACATTTGGATCTTATGAGTTAATCCTCTGAATGGATGCGCATTGCAGTCGCGACTTAATTATGCATAAAACTTATCCTGGCCAGACCCTTACGCTGTTTCAGCCACTGCTGTCATGTCTTGCAGCGATTGCTGACCCTAAGATTGAAGTGATGAGCGGTTATCCGGCGCATTGCTCGGCGTGGCTGACGATCTACTATCAGCGAAAATCGGGACGCTGGTCCTGTGAATGGTACGATCGGCCGGGTTGTCGCCGGCCAGCGGCGCTGGGTGACAGGATGGTGTGTCTGATGCATGAGGTCAGCGACCGGGGGGCTACGCAGCAGGAGCACCTGATGGCGCGACGCCTGCTGGCCGAAGCGGGATTTATGGAAGCCTGACGAAGCGGTTATCGTCAGGCACCCCGCACCGGGTGAGGCTAGACCATCTGCGTAATAAACAGAATCGAGCGACGCTGCTGCTGTGCCAGCTGGTGGCGAATGCAGTGAATACGCTTATATCGTCGTGACTGCCCTTCCAGCCAGCGTGAACGGCGACGATGAACCTGTCTCAGCATTCTCCAGCGCGCCACTTCATTTCTGCTTCTTTTCATCACTTCCTCTCTGACATCGGATCCGCGTGGGCATTATAGAGATCTCTGTGCGAATGCCAAATCCGATTGCCCGCCCGGCGAGTCCAGGATAAAAGGTTTCGTTAGTACGCTTCTGCACGTAAACTTGCCAGACGAAAGCGCGAACGGGATGTCCACTTTATGACCACTTTTTATACGCTCATCAGCTGGTTGCTGCTGTTTGGATACTGGCTGCTGATTGCCGGTGTCACCCTGCGCATTCTGATGAAACGCCGGGCCGTAACATCTGCGATGGCCTGGCTGCTGGTGATCTATATCCTGCCGCTGGTAGGTATTATCGCTTATCTCTCTTTTGGCGAACTGCATCTGGGTAAACGTCGCGCGGAGCGCGCACGCACTATGTGGCCGTCAACCGCCCGCTGGCTCAACGATCTCAAACAGTGCCGTGAAATCTTCGCCACCGAGCACAGCGACGTGGCGCGTTCGCTGTTTGAGCTCTGCTACCATCGGCAGGGGATCGCCGGGGTCAAGGGCAATCAGCTCCAGTTGCTGACCAGCTCTGACGATGTGATGCAGGCGCTGATCCGCGATATCCAGCTGGCCCGCCACAATATCGAGATGGTCTTCTATATCTGGCATCCCGGTGGCCTGGCGGATGAGGTGGCGGAATCTCTGATGGCCGCCTCACGCCGGGGTGTGCATTGCCGTTTGCTGCTCGACTCCGCAGGCAGCGTGAACTTTTTCCGCAGCCCCTGGGCGGGCATGATGCGCAATGCCGGTATCGATGTGGTGGAAGCGCTGCAGGTGAGCCTGCTGCGCGTGTTCCTGCGCCGAATGGACCTGCGTCAGCACCGTAAAATCGTCCTGATCGACAACTACATCGCCTACACCGGCAGCATGAACCTGGTCGATCCGCGCTTCTTCAAGCAGAGCGCAGGCGTCGGCCAGTGGATCGATTTGATGGCGCGAATGGAAGGCCCGGTGGCAACCGCGATGGGGATTGTCTTCAGCTGCGACTGGGAGATCGAAACCGGTAAACGTATTCTGCCACCGCCGCCCGATCGCAATATCATGCCGTTTGAACAGGAGAGCGGCCACACCGTACAGGTGATCGCCTCCGGTCCCGGCTTCCCGGAAGATATGATCCACCAGGCGCTGCTGACGGCGGTCTATTCGGCGCGAGAGCAGCTGATCATGACCACACCCTACTTTGTGCCCAGCGACGACCTGCTGCATGCCATCTGCACAGCGGCGCAGCGCGGCGTCAGTGTCAGCGTCATTATCCCGCGCAACAATGACTCTCTGCTGGTGGGCTGGGCCAGCCGCGCCTTCTTCAGCGAGCTGCTGGAAGCCGGTGTAAAAATTTATCAGTTTGAAGATGGCCTGCTGCACACCAAGAGCGTGCTGGTCGACGGACAACTGAGCCTGGTAGGAACCGTAAACCTCGATATGCGCAGTTTATGGCTGAACTTTGAAGTCACGCTGGTGGTGGATGATGCGGGCTTTGGCAGCGACCTGGCCTGTGTACAGGATGATTATATTGCCCGTTCCCGCCTGCTGGATGGCAAGCGCTGGGCAAAACGTGCCTGGTGGCAGCGCATCGTCGAACGACTGTTTTACTTCTTCAGCCCTTTACTGTAAAACGAGCCAGATTGTGTAAATGGCCACAGGCCGACAGGACAGACTATGGATTTAAATAATCGCCTTACCGAAGATGAAACGCTGGAACAAGCCTACGATATTTTTCTCGAACTGGCAGGCGACAACCTGGATCCGGCCGACATCATTCTCTTCAATCTGCAGTTCGAAGAGCGCGGCGGCGCGGAGCTGTTCGACCCCTCTGAGGACTGGAAAGATCATGTCGATTTCGATCTGAACCCGGACTTCTTTGCCGAGGTGGTCATCGGGCTGGGTGAAGCGGACGGCGAACCGATTACCGACGTCTTTGCGCGCGTGCTGCTCTGCCGCGAGAAAGATCACAAGCTCTGTCACATCCTGTGGCGGGAGTAATCGCCAGATAAGAAAACGCCGGGCTTCTGCCCGGCGTTTTGCTTTACAGCGGGTCGACCTTGAGACAGGAGACCGCATGGTGGAAACTGCCTTCCAGCAGTGGCCGGGTTTTGGCGCACTCCGGTCCGGCAATCGGGCAGCGGGTACGGAACACACAGCCTGACGGCGGATTGATTGGCGAGGGCAGCTCCCCTTCCAGCAGCTGAATCTGTTTATTCTTCTCCAGATCCGGATCGGGGATTGGCACGGCCGACATCAGCGCGCGGGTGTAAGGGTGCTGCGGATTGCTGTAGACCTCGTTATAGGTGCCCAGCTCCACCGCATGGCCCAGATACATTACCAGCACCCGGTCAGAGATGTGCTTCACCACTGCCAGATCGTGGGCGATAAAGATCAGCGACAGCCCCATTTCACGCTGCAGCTGCTGCAGCAGGTTAACCACCTGTGCCTGAATCGAGACGTCCAGCGCGGAGACCGGCTCGTCACAGATAATCAGCTTCGGCTCCAGAATCAGGGCGCGGGCGATACCGATACGCTGGCACTGCCCACCCGAAAACTCGTGCGGATAGCGGTTAATCAGGTTGGGCAGCAGCCCCACCTTCATCATCATATTTCTGACGCGCTCTTTGACCTCCTGACGCGCCATTTTCGGATGATAGGTTCTGAGCGGCTCCGCGATGATATCGCCGATGGTCATACGCGGGTTCAGCGACGCCAGCGGGTCCTGGAAGATCATCTGGATATCGCTGCGCGCCTTGCGCCACTCCTCTTCGCTCTGGCCCAGCAGATCGCGCCCCAGCCAGGCGACACGGCCATCGGTTGCCTTAACCAGACCAATAATGGCGCGCGCCAGGGTCGATTTTCCGCAGCCTGACTCGCCCACCACGCCCAGGGTTTCCCCCTCATAAAGACGCAGGCTGACGCCATCGACCGCTTTCAGGGTCTTCGACGGCTGCCAGAACCACTGCTTGCCATCTTTGATATCGAAATGCACTTTGAGATCGGCGATTTCGAGTAACACTCTTTTTTCCGCTACGGTGCTCATACTAACTCCTCCACCGGCTTAAAGCAGGCGCGCAGGCGGCCATCGCCGAACGGTTCCAGCGGCGGTGCCTGGGTGCAGATATCCATCGCGTGCGGACAACGCGGCTGGAACGGACAGCCCTGCGGCAGACGCAGCAGATTAGGCGGATTGCCCGGGATGGTGGTCAGACTCTCGCCTTCCGCATCCAGACGCGGCACGGCATTCAGCAGGCCGATCGAATAAGGATGAGCGGGCTGATAGAAGACGTCGCGCGCCCGGCCATACTCCATGGTCCGGCCCGCATACATCACCAGCACCTTGTCGCAGATCCCCGCCACCACGCCGAGATCGTGGGTGATCATAATGATGGCCGTGTTGAACTCGCGCTTCAGCTCATTAAGCAGCGTCATGATCTGCGCCTGCACCGTCACATCCAGTGCGGTCGTCGGCTCATCTGCGATCAGCAGTTTAGGACGGCAGAGCAGCGCCATAGCGATCATCACGCGCTGGCGCATCCCGCCGGAGAACTCATGCGGAAACATCTTCATGCGCTTGCGCGCCTCCGGCATTTTTACCGCATCCAGCATCCGCACCGACTCTTCAAACGCCTGTGCGTTATTCATGCCTTTGTGCAGTTTCAGCACCTCCATCAGCTGCTCACCCACCCGCATATAGGGGTTAAGTGAGGTCATGGGGTCCTGGAAGATCATCGCAATCTGCTCGGCACGCAGTTTATTCAGCTGATTTTCCGGCAGGTTGAGGATCTCTTTGCCGTTGAAAATCGCCGAGCCGCCGATGCGGCCATTTTTAGCCAGCAGCCCCATCAGGGCAAACGCGGTCTGCGACTTGCCGGAGCCGGATTCACCGACAATACCCAGCGTCTCTCCCGCGCGCAGCGAGAAGTTAAGGTCATTGACGGCGGTGACGTCCCCGTCGTGCGTGCTAAAGGTCACGCGCAGATCTTTGACCGTCAGTAGCTGTTCGCTTCCCGCGCGGGCCGCCATCGCGGGCTGAAATTCATGAATGGTCATCGGGAAACTCCTTAACGATCTTTCGGGTCGAGGGCATCACGCAGGCCATCGCCGATAAAGTTGAAACAGAACAGTGTGACCACCAGGAACGCCGCCGGATAGAGCAGCAGCCACGGCGAGACTTCCATGGAGTTAGCCCCGTCGCTGAGCAGTGCGCCCCAACTGCTCAGCGGCTCCTGCGTTCCCAGGCCCAGGAAGCTCAGGAAGGATTCGAACAGGATCATGCTTGGCACCAGCAGCGAGGCGTACACCACCACCACGCCCAGCACGTTCGGAACGACATGGCGCACGACGATCTTCCAGGTCGACACGCCACCGACATGGGCCGCTTCAATAAACTCTTTGCGCTTCAGGCTGAGCGTCTGGCCGCGCACGATACGCGCCATATCCAGCCAGGAGACCATGCCGATGGCGGCAAAAATCAGCAGGATGTTGCGGCCAAAGAAGGTCACCAGCAGGATCACGAAGAACATAAACGGAAAGGAGTTCAGGATTTCCAGAATACGCATCATCACCGAGTCGGTTTTGCCGCCCAGATAGCCGGCAATCGAGCCGTAGAGTGTGCCCACAATTACCGCGATCAGCGCAGAGGCGACACCCACCATCAGGGAGATGCGTCCGCCGATGGCCACACGCACCAGCAGGTCACGTCCCGATGAATCGGTGCCGAACCAGTGGCCGGAGGTGGTATCCGGTGGCGAGGACATCATGGCCCAGTCGGTGTCATCATAGGTAAACTGCGCCAGCATCGGGGCAAAGATTACAAACAGCGTAATCAGCAGCAGCACCAGCAGGCTGATCAGGGCAGCCCGGTTATGAATAAAGCGACGACGCGCATCCTGCCAGAGGCTACGCCCTTCTACTTCCAGCTTCTCACTGAACGCATCCAGAGCTTCGCTGTTTTTCTTACTTAACATCATGGCGAACTCCGCAATCAGTAACGAATTTTCGGATCGATAACGGCGTAGAGCACGTCAACAATCGCGTTAAAGACAATGGTCAGCAGACCAACCAGAATGGTCAGGCTCATCACCAGTGAGTAGTCACGGTTCAGCGCGCCGTTGACAAACAGCTGGCCGATACCCGGCAGACCGTAGATCGACTCAATCACCATCGATCCGGTGATGATGCCGACGAAAGCCGGACCCATGTAGGAGATCACCGGCAGCAGAGCCGGTTTCAGCGCATGGCGCAGCACGATGCGGCGCAGCGGTAAACCTTTCGCCCGTGCGGTGCGGATAAAGTTTGAGTGCATCACTTCGATCATCGATCCGCGGGTAATACGGGCGATGCTGGCGATATAGGCCAGCGACAGGGCCACCATCGGCAGCAGCATGTAGTTCCACTGCCCGCCATTCCAGCCGCCGCCCGGCAGCCACTTCAGGCTGATGGCGAACAGCAGGACCAGCAGCGGTGCCACCACGAAACTCGGTATCACCACGCCGGTCATTGCCACCCCCATCACCGCAAAGTCCCACAGCGTGTTCTGCTTAAGCGCGGCGATCACACCCGCCGTCACGCCCAGCACTACCGCGAGCAGAAACGCGGCCAGGCCGAGTTTGGCCGAGACCGGGAAAGCGTGCGCGACCAGATAGTTGACCGAATAGTCTTTGTATTTAAACGACGGGCCGAAATCGCCGTGTGCCAGCTGCACCAGGTAATCGACATACTGTTTGCCGATCGGATCGTTGAGGTGATATTTCGCCTCGATGTTCGCCATTACTTCCGGGGCCAGCGTACGCTCGCCGGTAAAGGGGCTGCCCGGGGCCAGGCGCATCATAAAGAAGGAGATGGTAATCAGAACGAACAGCGTCGGTAGCGCTTCAAGCAAGCGACGCAGGATGAATTTTAACATTGCCGTACCTACCAGGCTGTTGCTTCACAACATAAAAATAGTAAAAGGCGGCGCCAGACGCGCCGCCACTGCTGATAGCCTGAATGCTATTAGTGTTTAATGATGTAGAAGTTTTTATCCAGGGTTTTATCCAGTGGATCTTTACCGGTGTAGCCGCCAACGTAAGGTTTAACCAGACGCGTGTTCACGTAGTAGTAGACCGGAACGATGGTGCTGTCTTTATCCAGAATCTGCTCCGCCTTCTGATAATCCGCGGCACGCGCTTTCTCATCAGAAGCCTTGATCGCGTCACGCACCACTTTATCGAACTCCTCGCTCTTATAGTGCGCGGTGTTACTGCTGCTGTTGGACAGCATGGTGTTCAGGAAGGAAGTCGGTTCGTTGTAGTCGGCACACCAGGCGGCGCGTGACACATCGAAGTTACCCTGATGACGGGTATCCAGGAAGGTTTTCCACTCCTGGTTTTCCAGCTTAATGTTCACGCCGATGTTTTTCTTCCAGATTGACGAGGCGGCAATCGCCAGCTTCTTGTGCAGATCGGAAGTGTTATAAAGCAGGTTAAAGGTCAGCGGTTTATCCGCGGTGTAGCCCGCTTCAGCCAGCAGCTTTTTCGCCTCGGCGTTACGTTTGTCCTGTGACCACTTGAACCAGTCTGGCGGCAGAATGTCCATGCCGTCGGTGGCTGGCGGCGTGTAGCTGTAAGCCGGCTTCTGGCCCTGCGCCAGCACTTTGTTGACCATGATGTCACGATCCAGACCCAGCTTCAGAGCAGCACGTACGCGCGGATCGGTGAATGGCGCTTTCTGGTTGTTAATTTCGTAGTAGTAGGTGCAGAGATAGGGATCGACGTGCAGCTCTTTGCCGTTGTCACGCTGCAGCTTTTTGAACAGCTCAATCGGCAGGTTGTTGTAGGTCATGTCGCTGCCGTTTTCGGAGAAGTAGCGGTTAACGTCGCTGACTTCTGAACTGATTGGCAGGAAGGTCACTTTGTTCAGCACGGTGTGCTCGTTGTCCCAGTAGTTCGGGTTACGCACCAGGGTGATGCGCTCATTGATAACGTGCGCGTCCAGCTTAAAGGCGCCGTTGCCGACCCAGTTCTGAGGCTGAGTCCACTGATCGCCAAACTTCTCGATGGCCGGTTTATAAACCGGGGACATCACGGAGTTGATCAGCAGCTTATCGAAGTAAGGTACCGGCTCGCTCAGGGTGACTTCCAGCGTGTGATCATCAATGGCTTTAACGCCCAGATCGGTGATCGGTTTTTTGCCGGCGATGATGTCATCGACGTTCAGGATATGGCCATATTGCGGGTAGCTGGCGTACGGTGAGGCGGTTTTAGGATCGACCAGGCGCTCCCAGCTGTAGACGAAGTCCTGTGCGGTGACAGGTTCGCCATTAGACCATTTGGCATTTTTGCGCAGGTGGAACGTCCACACTTTGAAATCTTTGTTTTCGTAACTTTCCGCCACGGCCGGGATCGGTTTACCGTTGCTGTCGTTGACCAGCAGACCTTCATAGAGGTCGCGCGCCACGTTGTCTTCCGGTACGCCCTCAATTTTGTGAGGATCCAGCGACTGCACTTCATCGCCATTGCCGCGTACCAGCTCCTGTTTTGCAGCCAGCTCAACGCCCGCAGGCACGGTAGCCGCCAGAGCCGCATTCCCTGCCAGGGCACTCACTGCGGCGAAAACGCCCGCTGCAATCAGGCTTTTTTTCGTGATGTTGTTCATTATTACACTCCAGTTTTATTATCGTCACCGTGGCGATGCACTGCTACGGCGTCCCCCGTCTCCGGGCTCCCCGGCCTGTACCAGGGAGATTGACCCAAAATGGTCTTTATGCGGATGCGTTTTCTGACTGTCTCGCCGGACGGCGATCAGATCAGTGTTGTCTGATGAAGTAGTACTTCAGGTCTGTCATGTCCTGCGGGTCTTTGCCCGTAAAGCCGCCAACCCAGGGCTTTACCAGGCGCACACTTACGCGGTAGTAAACTGGCACAATTGGTGAGTCTTTGTCGAGTTGTGTTTCAGCCTGCTGATAGAGGTCAGCGCGTGCCGCTTCACTGCCCGCCGTGAGGGTCTCTGACATCAGCCGATCGAAGGTTGCACTACTGTAGAATGCGGTATTAATTGAGGCGTTGCTGATCAGCATATTCAGGAAGGTGGACGGCTCGTTGTAGTCGGCACACCAGGTTGCCCGCACCACGTCGAACTGGCCCTGATGCCGGGTCTCCAGCATGGTTTTCCACTCCTGATTCTGCAATGTGACTTTCGCGCCCAGGTTTTTCTGCCACATTGATGCGGCCGCAATCGCCTGACGTTTATTCTGATCGGAGGTGTTGTAGAGCAGTGTAAAGCTCAGCGGATGGGCGGCATCGAATCCCGCCTCTGCCAGCAGCTTCTTCGCCGCCTCATTGCGCTGCGCCTGCGTCCAGGTGAACCAGGCGGGTGGCGTCAGCCGGATACCGGCGGTAAAGGGTGGCGTCAGGCTATAGGCGGGGATCTGTCCCTGGGCCATGATCTTATTGGCGATGATATCGCGATCCAGCGTCATCTTCAGCGCGCTGCGCACCCGCGCATCGGTAAATGGCGGCTTTTTGTTATTAATTTCGTAGTAGAAGGTGCAGAGCAGCGGACTGACTTTCACTTCGTCGCCCAGCTCTTTGCGCAGTTTGCCAAACATCTCAGGCGGCACCGCGCTGTTGGTGATATCCGTGCCGCCGCTGCGGTAGCGGTTGATGTCGCTGTTTTCCGAGGCGATCGGCAGGAATGTCCCCTGCTCAATCACCGTATGGACGTTGTCCCAGTAGTGCGGATTACGCTTCACAACGATTTTCTCATTCACCACCCAGTCGCTGAGCTGGTAGGCACCATTGCCGACATAGTGTTCCGGGCGCGTCCAGGCCTCACCCCACTGTTTAATAGCGGGTGCGTAGACCGGCTTCATCGCCGTATGCGCTAACATCGCCACCAGATAAGGTACAGGCTCGCTCAGGGTAATCTGCAGCCGATGCGCATCCAGCGCCTTAACACCCAGTTGATCGGGTGACGCTTTACCTGTCAGGATGGCGTCGATATTGGCGAAGTGCGCAGCCTGCAGATAGCTGGCATAGGGTGACGCGGTTTTCGGATCCACCAGACGACGCCAGCTATAGACAAAATCATCGGCGGTGACGGGCTGCCCGTTGCTCCACTTCGCATCCTGGCGCAGTTGAAAAATCCAGATGTCAGGCTGCGGGTTCTCCCAGCTTTTCGCCACGCCAGGCACCACCTCACCCCGGTTATCCGTGTTGACCAGTCCATCCAGCAGATTGTGAATAATATTGGATTCCGGCACGCCTTCAGTTTTATGCGGATCCAGCGAGGAGACTTCACCGCCGTTATTAATCACGATCGCCTGACGGGCCGCCAGTGCGGTCCCCGGCGGAACCGTAGCGGCATAGGCTGGCGAAAACGCCATCAACAGAACAGTTGCGATAAGTGACCGCTGTTGCTGCAATTTATTCATCCCAATCATGCGACACGCCAACCCTTTATTAAGTATCCCGACAGGCTTAAGCAAAAAGCGTTCTCACTTTGGGCTTTCGGAGAAAAAAATTACGCTGGGCCAGAAATTATCAGAAGCCCTTGTGGGGTGCCAAAGTAAAATAGCTAAAATGTTAACTAATTCTCTTTTATCATGAGAAGCGCGGCAGCGAAAGCGTTAATTTTTGTTCTGAAAATAACTTATGCTATTGATAAATAGATAAATTATTCGAAAACACCGCATTAAAGGGATGAGAAGAAAAAAAATGTGCCCGATCTGTCAGTTATCGGGAAAAAAGGCGCCTCTCTGCGATGAAATCGATTTCCTGAGGCGTTATCTGGCGGTTTATGAGGCTGGCTGAAAAATTTGTAGCAGAAAATGATGTGAAAATAGTGACATTCTTTTGCAGAAAAAAGTCTGTGATCTGAAACGCAGTAATGAAATTTATAATTTCCAGCCCGAGTTAAGCTGCGCGAATAAATGCATCGTTATGGTGCAATGAAATTCCCTTTTTGCACCATAACGGTTCACCTGATCAATTCATTGCCTGAAATAAGTGCGCTGCTAATTGAGCAGACCGGGGAAAATGGCCTTCATGCCGGTGACAACAAATTCGATGCCCAGCGCCATCAGGAGCAGGCCCATGATACGCGTGATGACGTTAATCCCGGTCTGGCCCAGGATGCGCACCATTAAGGGTGCGGCCCGGAACAGCAGCCAGCAGCAGAAGGCAAAGATAGCTATCGCCAGGGTAAAGCCCAGCAGGTTGAGCCAGCTGTGATAGCGGGTGCTCCAGACGATGGTTGAACTGATCGCCCCCGGCCCGGCCATCAGCGGTAACGCCAGTGGCACCACACCCACGCTTTCGCGAATGGCGGTTTCTGATTTCTCCTGCTTGTTCTGTTTATCTTCACCCAGCTTGCCGCTAATCATCGACATTGCAATGGTGACCACCAGAATCCCGCCCGCAATACGGAAAGAGTCGATGGAGATGCCAAACACCCGCAGAATAGCATCGCCCAGAAAGAGCGACGTCCAGAGGATAATAGCGACCGCCAGATTGGCGGTAAGATTGGTTTTATTACGCTCAGCCACGCCCTGATAGCGGGTCATGCTGATAAACACCGGAATAATTCCCACCGGATTAACCAGCGCAAAGAGCCCGACAAAAAATTTTATATAGCCTGATAGATCTAACAGCGCAGGATTCACGACTTTACTCCGTACCGCAGGGGGGAAAACGCGCCTAATGTATGTGAAAACGGACACAGACGCCAGATGCGGGCTCAGCAATTTATGCTGTTGAACTGTGGCACATTTAGCGCTTTACGCCAGTGATTAAATAATGGCTGGCGATAGGCGCTGCCGGGCCCCGGTGCTTTGGATACGATAAGTTTGAGAAACCCGGGCGCTGAACCCGCAGCTGAATGGTGTCAGCTTGCGTTTAAATTGATCTGAATCAAAATCGCCCTACCCCGAACCAGGTAATCTTTTCGCAACGGAAGCATTAGCGGCAGCGAAGTAAACTCTCACGGCCGCCAGAAAAGACTTATTCAGTAAACAGTTGAAAATCCAGCCGTTCCGCCGCTATCAGACGCATTAAAGCAGCGTGACTATACTCAGGGACGCAGGATTGTTTACTAAAAAAGTTTAACTTCCTTCAGGAGAGCACCATGGCCGTAACCAATATCGCGGAACTTAATGCACTGGTTGAACGTGTAAAAAAAGCCCAGCGTGAATATGCCAACTTTTCTCAACAGCAGGTCGACGCCATTTTTCGTGCCGCCGCCCTCGCCGCCGCCGATGCCCGCATTCCCCTCGCCAAGATGGCCGTTGCCGAATCCGGTATGGGTATCGTCGAAGATAAAGTCATTAAAAACCATTTTGCCTCTGAGTATATCTACAACGCCTATAAAGATGAGAAGACCTGTGGTGTGTTAGCCACTGACGATACCTTCGGCACCATCACCATCGCCGAGCCGATCGGCCTGATTTGTGGCATCGTCCCGACCACTAACCCGACCTCAACCGCCATCTTTAAAGCCCTGATCAGCCTTAAAACCCGCAACGGGATTATCTTCTCGCCACACCCACGCGCCAAAGACGCCACTAACAAAGCCGCAGATGTCGTTCTGCAGGCGGCGATTGCAGCCGGTGCGCCAAAAGACATTATCGGCTGGATCGACGCCCCTTCCGTGGAGCTTTCCAACCAGCTGATGCATCACCCTGATATCAATCTGATTCTCGCCACCGGCGGACCAGGCATGGTGAAAGCAGCCTACAGCTCCGGTAAACCCGCGATTGGTGTCGGTGCCGGTAATACGCCGGTCGTGATTGATGAAACCGCCGACCTGAAGCGCGCTGTCGCCTCTATACTGATGTCAAAGACCTTCGACAACGGGGTGATCTGCGCCTCTGAACAGTCGGTAATTGTGGTGGATTCCGTCTACGACGCGGTGCGTGAACGCTTTGCCAGCCACGGCGGCTACCTGCTGCAGGGTGCCGAACTCCAGGCGGTGCAGGATATCATCCTGAAAAATGGCGGACTGAACGCGGCCATCGTCGGTCAGCCTGCGGTAAAAATTGCCGAAATGGCTGGCCTCCGTGTGCCTGCCGGCACCAGGATCCTGATCGGTGAGGTAAAACGGGTGGACGAGTCAGAACCGTTCGCTCACGAAAAACTCTCGCCAACGCTGGCGATGTATCGGGCGAAGGATTTCCAGGATGCCGTCGACAAAGCCGAGAAGCTGGTCGCCATGGGCGGTATCGGCCACACCTCCTGTCTCTACACCGATCAGGATAACCAGACCGAGCGCGTGCACTACTTTGGCGACAGAATGAAAACGGCGCGTATTCTGATCAACACACCGGCTTCGCAGGGGGGTATCGGTGATCTCTACAACTTTAAACTGGCACCTTCTCTGACGCTGGGCTGTGGTTCATGGGGCGGTAACTCGATTTCTGAGAACGTCGGGCCGAAACACCTGATCAACACCAAAACTGTCGCCAAGCGAGCTGAGAATATGTTGTGGCATAAACTTCCTAAATCCATCTATTTCCGTCGCGGTTCACTGCCGATTGCGCTGGAAGAGGTGGCAACAGATGGTGCAAAACGAGCCTTTATCGTCACCGACCGCTTCCTGTTCAACAACGGCTATGCTGACCAGGTGACCCGCGTACTGAAATCGCACGGCCTTGAAACGGAAGTCTTCTTCGAAGTTGAAGCGGACCCGACGCTGAGCATCGTGCGCAAAGGGGCGGAACAGATGAACAGCTTCAAACCGGACGTTATCATCGCGCTGGGTGGCGGTTCCCCGATGGATGCTGCCAAAATTATGTGGGTGATGTACGAGCATCCTGAAACCCACTTCGAAGAGCTGGCGTTACGTTTCATGGATATCCGTAAACGTATCTACAAGTTCCCGAAAATGGGCGTGAAAGCGCGCATGGTCGCCATCACAACCACTTCCGGTACCGGGTCAGAAGTCACGCCGTTTGCCGTGGTGACCGATGATGCCACCGGTCAGAAATATCCTCTGGCGGACTATGCACTGACGCCGGATATGGCGATTGTCGATGCCAACCTGGTCATGGATATGCCGCGCTCACTCTGCGCGTTCGGCGGTCTGGATGCTGTGACCCATGCGCTGGAAGCCTACGTTTCTGTACTGGCGAATGAGTACTCTGACGGACAGGCGCTGCAGGCACTGAAGCTGCTGAAAGAGAATCTGCCGGCCAGCTATGCCGAAGGGGCGAAAAACCCGGTTGCGCGGGAGCGCGTTCATAACGCCGCGACCATTGCCGGTATCGCCTTTGCTAACGCCTTCCTCGGGGTCTGTCACTCCATGGCTCATAAACTGGGTTCAGAGTTCCATATCCCACACGGCCTGGCGAACGCGCTGTTAATCTCGAACGTCATCCGCTACAACGCAAATGACAATCCGACCAAACAGACGGCTTTCAGCCAGTATGACCGTCCTCAGGCTCGTCGTCGCTACGCCGAAGTGGCAGACCACTTAGGTCTGAGCGCACCTGGCGACCGCACCGCACAGAAAATTGAGAAGCTGCTGGCATGGCTGGATGAGATCAAAACCAAACTTGGTATTCCCGCCTCTATCCGGGAAGCCGGTGTGCAGGAAGCGGACTTCCTGGCGAAAGTCGATAAACTGGCCGACGATGCGTTTGACGATCAGTGTACCGGCGCGAACCCACGCTATCCGCTGATTGCTGAGCTGAAACAGATCATGCTCGACACCTTCTACGGTCGTGAATTTGTCGAGCCGTTCTCAGGCGTCGCTGAGGCGGTGGCTGCTGAGCCGGTAAAAGAGATGAAGAGCGAGAAAAAAGCGAAAAAAGTCTGATAGTCCCGCTTTAACAGGCTGATAAAAAAAACCCGCCACGGCGGGTTTTTTTCTGTCTCAGCAATGAGGATCGGGCAGCGGCGTCTGCGCGCCGTGAATCGCCTGCAGCGACCCCTGCTCTATCGCCTGTTTGTAGTGCTTGCGGCAGACGGAGATATAACGCTCGTTCCCCCCAATCACAACCTGTTCACCTTCGCTGAACGGTTTTCCTTCGCTGTCCAGACGCAGCACCATGCTGGCCTTACGGCCACAGTGACAGATCGTTTTCAGCTCAACCAGCTTGTCTGCCCATGCCAGCAGATACTGACTGCCAACAAAGAGTTCACCGCGGAAATCGGTTCTCAGACCATAGCAGAGCACGGGAATATCCAGGTCATCGACAACATCAGAGAGCGCTTTAACCTGCTCGCGGGTCAGAAACTGACTCTCATCAACCAGAACGCAGTGAACCGGACTGGCGGCGTGCTCGGCAGCGATCTCGCTGAAGAGCGACGTCTCTGCATTATAGAGAGAAGCTGGCGACGAAAGACCGATGCGGGAGCTCACCTGCCCGGCACCAAAGCGGTTATCAATTTCAGCGGTGTAGACCAGTGAACGCATCCCGCGCTCCTGATAGTTGTAGGAGGATTGCAGCAGTGCGGTCGACTTCCCTGCATTCATGGCAGAGTAATAAAAATAGAGTTGAGCCATAGAAACGTATCTTCATCAGGACTGAACGGAATGGCGCGCATATTAACACAAAGTGCCGGCATTACATTGTCGCTGATGCCCCTCTGAAGCGTAACGGCGGAGCGGCCCGAGGCTGGCAACCGGTTTATCCGGCGGATTCCGGGTGCGACCGGTGCGACTGAATTTAATTTCTTTAACCGTAATAACAGAGATGACATTTTTACTACGGTCCGAAATACATTAAATTTTTTTCACATCCACCCGTATGAAACTATTTTTTAAATTCTTCCTGACACCTTTTTTCAGCCGCGATTATTTTTTACCGCCTGGCTAAGTAGTGCTTTTATTTTTTTATGATTGAGTTTATTTAATGTCACCACTACTATTAGCGGGCAACACAACTTTTTCCTTATTCAGAGACCAGGACAATGAGCGAAGCACTAAAAGTTCTTAATAATATCCGTACGCTGCGCGCCCAGGCCAGAGAGTATTCCGTGGAGACACTGGAAGAGATGCTGGAAAAACTGGATGTGGTGGTAAAAGAGCGCCGTGAAGAAGAGTCACATTTTCAGGCTGAAAATGAAGAACGCACGCGTAAACTTAATCAGTATCGTGAAATGCTGCTGGCCGATGGTATTGACCCGAACGAACTGATTGGCTCGCAGGCTCCCTCTGCACGGACAACGGCAAAAGGTAAACGCTCAGTGCGCCCGGCTAAATATGGCTACACCGATGAAAAAGGCGAATCCAGAACCTGGACCGGCCAGGGACGGACACCAGCCGCGATTAAAAAAGCGCTGGAAGAACAGGGTAAAAAGCTGGACGATTTTTTACTGTAATCGCACCCGGTTTTGCGGTCTGAAACCTTCGTGACCCGATAGCCATTAAAAAAGGAAGCCAGAGCTTCCTTTTTCTTTTTCATCAGACGCGATAAAAATCCCGATACCACTCCACGAAGTTTTTAACGCCCTCTTCAACGCCCGTCCTGGGTTTAAAACCGATTGCCTTAAACAGCGCCTCGGTATCCGCACTGGTTTCAAGCACATCGCCGGGTTGCATAGGCATCAGATTTTTCTTCGCCGTAATACCGAGTGCTTTTTCCAGCGCCTCGATATAGTTCATCAGCGTGACAGGCTGGCTGTTACCAATATTATAGACGCGATAAGGCGCGGAACTGGTAGCAGGTGAACCGGTTTCAACGGTCCAGTTATCATCCTGCTGAGGAATAACAGCCTGCAGACGGACAATCGCTTCTGCAATATCGTCGATATAGGTAAAGTCGCGTTTCATCTGCCCCTGGTTATACACATCAATCGCCTCACCCGCAATCATGGCACGGGTAAATTTGAACAGCGCCATATCCGGGCGACCCCAGGGGCCGTAAACGGTAAAGAAGCGCAATCCGGTCGTCGGTAACTGATAAAGATGCGAATAGGTATGCGACATCAGCTCGTTGGCTTTTTTGGTCGCCGCATACAAAGAGACCGGGTGGTCCACGCTATCTTCAGTCGAGAACGGCATTTTACGGTTCAGTCCATAAACGGAACTGGATGACGCGTAGAGCAGATGTTCAATTTTATGATGACGGCATCCCTCAAGAATATTGAGGTGACCAATGAGGTTGGCATCGGCATAAGCATGCGGATTTTCGATGGAATAGCGGACGCCGGCCTGAGCACCAAGATGGATTACGCGCTGGAAGGCGTGCTGGTCGAACAGTGACGCCATTGCGTCACGGTCCGCCAGGTCCATCTCAATAAAAGTAAAACCTGGGTCGGTGTTAATTAAATTGAGACGGGCATGTTTGAGATTTACGTCGTAATAATCATTCAGGTTGTCGATACCGACAACCTGGTGACCGGCAGCCAGCAGACGTTGGCTGACATGAAAACCAATAAAACCTGCGGCGCCGGTGACCAGAAAGTTCATAAATCCCTCGTTAATTATGCAGGTTGAATAGACGCTCCGCGGCCGATTGCATAATAAACGAAACCGCGTTTGCTGATACGCTCTGGATCATACAGGTTACGACCATCAAAAATCACGGCTTCTTTCAGCGCATTTTTAATGATGTCGAAGTCAGGTGCACGGAAGTTCTGCCACTCCGTACAGATGACCAGCGCGTCAGCGCCCTGCAGTGCAGCTTCTTTGGTGCCCATCAGCTTAAGATCGCTGCGGTGACCATAGATGCGCTGCGCTTCATCCATCGCTTCAGGGTCAAACGCCTGCACAGAGGCGCCCGCTTCCCACAGCGTTTCCATCAGCACGCGGCTGGAGGCTTCACGCATATCGTCGGTATTCGGCTTGAATGAAAGGCCCCAGAGTGCAAACGTCTTACCTTTCAGGTCGTCACCAAAGTGACGCTTGATAAAGGTTGGCAGCTTGGTTTTCTGGCTGTCATTCACATCTTCCACCGCCTGCAGCAGGCGTGGCTGATAGCCGATGGACTCAGCGGTACGGATCAGCGCCTGCACATCTTTCGGGAAGCAGGAGCCGCCGTAGCCACAGCCAGGGTAGATAAAGTGATAGCCGATGCGGGGATCTGAACCGATACCCTGGCGGACTTTCTCAATATCTGCGCCTAAACGTTCAGCCAGGTTAGACATCTCGTTCATGAAGCTGATTTTGGTGGCCAGCATACAGTTGGCCGCATATTTGGTCAGCTCTGCACTGCGAATGTCCATCATAATCATGCGATCGTGGTTGCGGTTAAACGGCTCATAAAGCTCGCGTAACAGTTCAATCACTTCGTCGTTGTCGGTGCCGACAACGATACGCTCAGGACGCATACAGTCGTTGACTGCCGCACCCTCTTTCAGGAATTCCGGGTTAGAGACCACATCAAAGGTGATGTTGGCGTCACGCGCTTTCAGCGTTTCCGTCATTACTGCACGAACTTTATCTGCTGTGCCAACCGGAACGGTTGATTTGTCGATAACCACTTTGTGATCGTTCATATGCTGCGCAATAGTGCGCGCTACGGCGGTCACATATTTCAGATCGGCAGAGCCGTCTTCGTCCGGTGGTGTACCCACTGCAATAAACTGCATAACACCATGGTTTACGCCCAGCTCAGCATCAGTGCTGAACTTCAGTCGACCGGCTTCGTAATTTGACATTACCAGCGGCGTTAAACCTGGTTCGAAAATAGGAATGATGCCTTTCTTCAGATTTTCGACTTTATTCGCGTCGACATCAATGCAGAGAACGTCATGTCCGACTTCGGCTAACACCGCAGCCTGAACCAGACCGACATAGCCGATACCAAATACAGTGACTTTCATCGAGTTATCCTGTGTTTATGAATTACTTTTTGTTGCCAACTGCGCTATCGAGCCATTCAGAGAAATCTTTGCCCAATACCGGATGACGAACACCGTACTCAACGAAAGCCTGCATGTAGCCCAGTTTGTTACCACAGTCATGGCTGACGCCTTTCAGGTGATAAGCTTCAACAGTCTCTTTTTCCATCAGCATGGCAATAGAGTCAGTCAGCTGAACTTCGCCGCCTGCACCTGGAGGCGTCTTCGCCAGCAGTGGCCAGATATCAGAAGAGAGCACGTAACGACCTACAACGGCCAGGTTTGATGGCGCTTCTGCCGCTTTAGGCTTCTCAACCACACCGACCATTGGCGCGCTGTCGCCTGGGTTCAGTTCTGCACCCTGGCAATCGACTACACCGTACGCGGTGACATCGGCAACCGGCTCAACCATGATCTGGCTGCGGCCAGACTCTTCATAACGGCTCAGCATCTCTGCCAGGTTATCTTTGGTTGGGTTAGATTCATATTCGTCGATGATGACGTCTGGCAGGATAACCGCGAATGGCTCATTACCGATCAGCGGGTGTGCACACATAACAGCGTGGCCCAGGCCTTTTGCGATGCCCTGACGAACCTGCATGATGGTGACGTGTGGCGGGCAGATGGACTGGATTTCATCCAGCAGCTGACGCTTAACGCGTTTTTCCAGCATTGATTCCAGTTCGAAGCTGGTATCAAAGTGGTTTTCGATGGCATTTTTTGAGGAGTGCGTTACCAGCACAATTTCATTGATGCCCGCAGCAATACATTCGTTAACGACATACTGAATTAACGGCTTATCAACCAGCGGTAACATCTCTTTTGGAATCGCTTTGGTCGCAGGCAGCATACGCGTACCCAAACCCGCTACCGGGATTACCGCTTTTTTTACTTTGGTATTATTGGCAGACATTAAGATACCTCTCTCATAGGCCGTTCAAGTTAATACTTGATATGTCGGTTAAAATCGAAAATGAGTATATCAGTTAGTATCGAACGGATTTATCCTGGAAGGCATGAAACCGTCGAAATTAAGACTATTACCCAACTGTAAAGCTAAACTCTGGCCCTGCGATCAGCGCCAGAATCTTACTGTAATCAACCTCTATTCTTCCGTGGAAAGCATCAGCCGGATACGTCCTCCGGCGCCCCAGACGTGACATTGCCAGTTCTCGGCGCGCTGACTGATCTGGTTAAGATGGGTACTGCCCATAGTGCCAAGCGGGACACCATTACTGAGCTGAATCTGATGAGCCTGAACATGAAGGGTGGCGTTTAATCCGGCCGACACCAGGATCAGGTTTTTGAGACCGCGATGGTAATAGCCCACCAGCAAGGGGAACTGGCCGCTCAGGTTCGCCTGACGCAGCAGCAGATTGACCTGTCTGAGCAGACCATTCAGCTCCGGCAACCGCTGTTTTTGTCCGCTGAGCTGCTCCTGCAGCAGGCCGTTGAACAGCGCACGCAGCAGCAGGGCCGCCAGTACGCCATTGTCCCCGGCGCGCGTCACGTCGAGGCAGTAAAAGGCCAGATCCCTGTCGGAGAGCGCCGCGATGTCGAGCACCAGGCCGGGCTGCTCCGCCATCGTTAACTGACGGTAGTTCACCCGGCAGTTGGCAATGGTCTGCTGCACCGGCGGCTGCAGCTGCTTAAGCAGTTTAGCGGCGGCCTGTGGGTCGCGAACCAGCGCATCCCAGTCCTGGAATAGCTGCTCATCCTCTTCCACTTTGGAGGTGAACATTGAGGGATAGAGGCACTCGTAGACCGCTTCACGGAAGCGTTCAAAATTCTTTAATGGTTTAAGCAGCACATCCTGCACCCCAAGACGCAGCACATGGGCGATATCAGACATGTTCTCGGTGGCCGAGACGATCAGAATCGGTACCACGTTGCCGCGGGTACGAATATGCTCAACGAACTGGATCCCACTCATGCGGGGCATCTCCAGATCGCAGATAATCAGGTCGACAGTATGCTGTTGTAGTTGTGCAATTGCTTCCAGACCATCTTCCGCTTGTAACGTCACAGCACCCATCGATAACAAAAATTGGTCCAGCAACGAACGGAAAACAGCCTCATCTTCGACAATGAGTATCTTTTTGCCGAGTAGTGGTTTTTCCATTCTTTCCCCCTGCGTACCAGATATTTCAATAGTGGTTCATAAAACGCAGTTGCGCCTTTCAGAATTGCCCAAAGTCACCGCTTTGAATGAACAACCTGATTATCTGCCACGGACCAGTGGTAATAGTTCATCCATTTTCTTCTCTACGGCGGCCCTGCCTGCCTCAATCGCTTCTTCAGCCCGATGAAAGTCCAGCGTTGAAATCTGCGGGCAGACCGGCTGGATCAATACGTCGGGTGGATCGCCTGCCATCCGATTTCTTTTCAGACGATTCTCCAGCACCTGGATAGAGGTCGACATGATCTCCATCGCGCCGGGTGACTGCGAAGCCCGACGCTGGGTGAAATTCACCAGCCGCTGTCGGAGCTTTCCGCCCCAGCTTAAGGCCGCTGCGGCCGCTTCTTCTTCACTATTCTGAGGCGTGACGGAAAAGAGATCCTGCTGCATGAGATGCGCGTCATGCTGTAAGTCCACGGCGATCACAATGTCTGCCCCCAGGGCCCGGGTCAGTGAAATCGGCACCGGATTGACGACGGCACCATCCACCAGCCAATACCCATTGTAGCCCACGGGCGGTAATAAACCTGGCATACTGCAGGAAGCCCGAACGGCCTGATGCAGACCCCCCTCTGTCAGCCAGAGTTCACGGCCGGTGCTGAGGTTGGTTGCCACCACGCCAAAGGGTTTGTGGCACGCTTCGATAGCATCATTCGGGATAAGCTGACGGACATGATTAAACACCCGTTCCCCGCGTAACAGGCCGCCACGCTGCCAGGAGACATCCATCAGGCGAATCACATCCCAGTAGCGGAATGCACTGACCCATTTTTCCATCAGCGGCAGGCGATGATTGACATAGGCAGATCCCACCAGCGCGCCCACAGAGCAGCCGGCGACGACGTCGATCTCAATACCTGCACGCTCCAGCGCATTAATCACGCCAATATGTGCCCATCCTTTGGCGGCTCCTGACCCCAGAGCCAATCCAATTTTTACCTTTCTCATTTGTACCTGGTCCTGCCGTCAATACGTAGCGTCACAACGTGGGGTCCGCTAACATAGCGCGCTTCTGAAATCGACTCATCATTCTCTGGAGATAATGTGTCAAAAATCTGCCCATGCTGTAGCGGGGAGCAGTATAGCGTATGTTGCGAGCCCTTTCTGCAGGGTAAACAGATTCCTGTTACCGCTGAACAACTTATGCGATCCCGCTATTGCGCCTATGTTGAGCATAATGCGGACTATCTGGTTGCAACCTGGCACCCTGACAAACGCCATCCGGGCCTGTCCGGGCTTTTATCTGAAAGTTTTCCGGGCACCGAATGGCTTAGCCTGAATGTAACCTGTTGTAATCATGGACGCCACGAGAACGAAGCCTCTGTGACCTTTTTTGCGCGTTATCGCGAGAAAACGAACATTCATGCCATTCATGAGTGTTCACGCTTTCTTCGCGAGGATCAACGCTGGTACTATGTTGACGGTACCGCGTCCTCAACAGGCCGTAACGACCCCTGCCCCTGCGGCAGTGGCAAAAAATACAAAAAATGTTGTGGCTAAGCTGACGGCTTCCCAACGGTTTCACCCCTAATGCTTTGACAGGACTCTGATTGAGATGCAAGCGCAAACCATGCAAAGAAAAGTTTTACGAACCATTTGTCCCGATGCAAAAGGTCTGATCGCCAAAATCACCAATATCTGTTACAAGCACGAGCTGAATATCGTGCAGAACAATGAGTTTGTTGATCATCGCACCGGGCGTTTTTTCATGCGCACCGAGCTGGAAGGGATTTTTAACGACAACACACTGCTTGCCGATCTCGACAGCGCCCTGCCGCAGGGCTCGGTACGTGAACTGCACAGTGCCGGCCGTCGTCGCGTCGTCATTCTGGTCACCAAAGAGGCGCACTGCCTGGGCGACCTGCTGATGAAGAGCGCGTTTGGCGGTCTGGACATGGAAATTGCCGCGGTGGTGGGCAACCACGATACCCTGCGTTCACTGGTCGAGCGTTTTGATATTCCGTTCGTACTGGTGAGCCATGAAGGGTTAACGCGCGAAGAGCATGACAATCGCATGGCAGAAGAGATTGACCGCTATCAGCCCGATTATGTCGTGCTGGCGAAATATATGCGCGTCCTGACACCCGCCTTCGTGCAGCGTTACCCGAACCAGATCATCAACATTCACCACTCGTTCCTGCCCGCCTTTATCGGCGCCCGTCCTTATCACCAGGCGTATGAGCGTGGGGTGAAGATCATCGGGGCGACTGCGCACTATGTGAATGACAATCTCGATGAAGGCCCGATCATCATGCAGGATGTGATCAACGTCGATCACAGCTATACCGCGGATGAGATGATGCGAGCCGGTCGTGACGTCGAGAAGAACGTCCTGAGCAATGCGCTGTACAAAGTACTGGGGCAGCGTGTGTTTGTTTACGGTAACCGGACGATCATTCTTTAATCAGCCAGCGCACTGAATTGACGGCAGATTCAGCGCTACGCGTAAAAAGTGGGCAAACAGTTACTGTTTTGTCAGTGGGCGCTTTACACCCTTATCGCATTTGGTATGATGCGCCCCGCTTTACGCAATAACGATTCAGGCCATGGTGGGATTCCCGAGCGGCCAAAGGGAGCAGACTGTAAATCTGCCGTCACAGACTTCGAAGGTTCGAATCCTTCTCCCACCACCATCTGAATCTGCATTCGCGTAAGCCAGCCATATCCCAGGTGGGATTCCCGAGCGGCCAAAGGGAGCAGACTGTAAATCTGCCGTCACAGACTTCGAAGGTTCGAATCCTTCTCCCACCACCATCTCATGTAGTGCACCCTTTTCGCATACCGACATCTTATTCTCCTGTTCTGCGGGGGAGAGGGATGAGAACCTTCGATTAAGGTTCGGGTCGAGCTTTGCGAGACAACGCGCTTCAGCGCGGCCCGCAGGGTGAGGCGCAACGCGCCGAATTATCCTTCTCCCACCACCATCTCATATAGTGCACCCTTTTCGCATACCGACATCTTATTCTCCTGTTCTGCGGGGGAGAGGGATGAAAACCTTCGATTAAGGTTCGGGTCGAGCTTTGCGAGACAACGCGCTTCAGCGCGGCCCGCAGGGTGAGGCGCAACGCGCCGAATTATCCTTCTCCCACCACCATCTTCTGTAAAACACCCTATTTGCTTTCCGACATCTTTGTCTCCTGATATTTCGGGGAGAGGGATGAGAATCTTCGATCCGGCTTCCGTTATCCCTGCCCTTTCCTTTCTGCTGTAATTCTCCGCCTGTTCCGCCATGACTTTTTCAGCAAAAATCGCTACCATCTTCGCCCATCACTTGCTGAACAATGGTCGAACTCATGAAATTTGTTTCATTTAACATCAACGGCTTGCGTGCCCGTCCGCATCAGCTTCAGGCGCTCGTCGAACAGCATCAGCCCGATGTTATCGGTCTGCAGGAAACCAAAGTCCATGACGACATGTTCCCGCTGGAAGAGGTATCAAAGCTCGGCTATCACGTCTTCTATCACGGGCAGAAGGGCCACTACGGCGTCGCGTTGCTGACCAAAGCGCAGCCAGTCTCTGTCAGCCGTGGCTTCCCGGGTGATGACGAGGAGGCCCAGCGCCGCCTGATCACCGCTGAACTTCCCAGCCCGATAGGCGATATCACGGTCATCAACGGCTACTTCCCGCAGGGTGAAAGTCGCGACCACCCCACCAAGTTCCCTGCCAAAGAGAAGTTCTACCGCGATCTGCAGCGTCTGCTGACCGAGGATCTGCCTGCCGATAAGCCGGTGCTGATTATGGGGGATATGAATATCAGCAGCACCGACCTGGATATCGGTATCGGTGAGGAGAGCCGCAAGCGCTGGCTGCGCACCGGCAAGTGCTCTTTCCTGCCGGAAGAGCGTGAGTGGATGGACCGTTTGCTGGGCTGGGGTCTGGTGGATACGTGGCGTGAGCAGAATCCGGCGGTCGCCGATCGCTTCTCCTGGTTCGACTACCGGTCTAAAGGCTTCGATGACAACCGCGGACTGCGCATCGACCTGCTGCTGGCCAGCAAAAACCTGGCCGCGCACTGCGTGGAGAGCGGCATCGACTATGAGATCCGGCGCATGGAGAAGCCGTCTGACCACGCGCCTGTCTGGTCAACTTTCCGCTTTTAAGTAACGGTCGCGTGGCCGAACGCCACGCGATGATTATTTCACAATCTTCCAGATCAGATTGTTGGTACCCAGCGATTGCTCATCACGGGCACACTGCAGCAACACGCCTTCCGATTTCACCACCGCGCCTTCTGTATAGTTACGGTTTTCGAAGATGCAGCAGCGCAGACAGTCCGGCTGACGACGCTCTGCCTGCGTCCAGGCTTCCGGCGGCAGATCCACCACCACATCCGTGTTCGTCCCATTATTACCTGGTGGCATCGACTGATAACGGCCGTTAGCCTGCGCCAGCCCGCTCGCCAGCGACAGGGCCACGACCACTAAAACTGAATAACGCCTCATTCCGTCTCCTTTACTTTACGCCTGGTTTTGCGCACCGGACGTTTCTGTCCGGTGGACGGTAATCCCCGAAATGCATGCGCCGCAGGCTGCTGTCGCGCCTGCTGAATCAGGCCGGTCAGGGTCTGAACCAGCGGCTGCATAAAATCATCATAGCGGCACGCCTTTTCACTGATGCGCGTCAGTGTCGATTCCCACTGCGCCGTCATATCGGGACGCGCTGCCAGATCGGGCAGGGAGTGAATCAGGGCGCGTCCGGCCTCAGTTGAGTGGATATAACGCCCCTTTTTCACCAGGAAGCTACGACGAAACAGGAGTTCGATGATCCCCGCGCGTGTGGCTTCCGTTCCTAAACCATCGGTCGCACGCAGCACTTTCTTTAATTCTTTATCCTGAACGAAACGCGCGATGCCGGTCATCGCAGAGAGAATGGTGGCGTCGGTAAACGGCCGCGGCGGCTGAGTCTGCTTCGCCACTACTTCACCCCGCTCGCACAAGAGCTCATCCCCTTTGGCCACCACCGGCAGCGGCATCCCATCGTTCTCCTCATCCCGCTCTTTGTTGCCCAGCAGCGCGCGCCAGCCCGCCTCCGCCAGAAAACGCGCTTTCGCCACGAATTTTCCGCCCGCGATATCAAGATCGATGACACATTTGCGGAACACCGCATCCGGGCAGAACTGCATCAGATACTGCCGCGCCACCAGCGCATAAATCTGCTGTTCGTTTTCGGTGAGTTTTACCGCGCCGGATCGGGCGGTCGGAATAATGGCGTGGTGGGCATCCACCTTTTTATCATCCCAGCAGCGGTTCCGGCGATCGGCATCGAAATCGGCTGGCGGTGTTAGGGCAGACTGGTGCGACTGAATCGCCTTTAACACCGCATGACGGCCGGCAAAATGCTCTTCCGGCAGATAGCGGCTGTCCGAACGCGGATAGGTGATCAGTTTGTGGGTTTCATACAGGCGCTGACAGGTATCCAGCACCGTCTGCGCGCTAAGTCCGTAGCGTTTTGCCGCCTCAATCTGCAGGCTGGACAGCGAGAATGGCAGCGGCGCCACCTCATTTTCCCGCTTATCGCTGTAGGCAGAGACGATCGCAGGCTGGCCGGTAATGCGCGCCACCACATGGTCGGCCAGCGCCCGTTTCAGCAGACGACCCTCTTCATCCTGCCAGGGTTCACAGGCTTCGCTGGGGATCCAGCTGGCGACAAACCGGACACCCTCCGGCGTCACGATATGCGCTTTCACTTCAAAGTAATCTTTTGGCACGAAGTTCTCGATCTCTTCATCGCGCCGCACCACCAGTCCCAGCACTGGCGTCTGAACACGTCCCACCGACAGCACCCCGTCATAGCCCGCATTGCGGCCCAGCAATGTCCAGGCGCGGGTCATATTGATGCCGTAGAGCCAGTCTGCTCGGGCTCGCGCCAGCGCAGAGACGCAGAGCGGTATGAACTCGCGGTTTTCACGCAGCCGGTTAACGGCCCGGTCCACCGCCTGCGGGTTGAGATCGTTGATCAGACAGCGCTGCACCTTGCTGCGCTTTTCAGCCGACAGATTCAGGTAGTCGAGCACCTCATCCACCAGCAACTGCCCTTCCCGATCCGGGTCACCGGCATGTACCACTTCCGTGGCCTGCGCCAGTAATCCTTCGACCACTTTCAGCTGTTTTACCACTGAAGGGCGCGGCTGTAGCCGCCATTTCTCCGGGATGATCGGCAGATCGGCCAGCGACCAGCGCGCATAACGGCTGTCATAACTGTCAGGTTGCGCCTGCTCCAGAAGATGCCCCACACACCAGGTGACAATCTGATCGTTACCGCAGGCAATAAAGCCCTCACCGCGTCGATGCGGTTTTGGCAGCACATCTGCAATAGCACGCCCAAGGCTCGGTTTTTCCGCAATAAACAAACGCATTGAATCAGGTAATCCTTAACATCAGGGGTTACTCAGCGATAACCGGTTATCCACTGTCGGTTTGAATCCTGGCGCTATGTTAGCCTGGCAGGGACGCGGGTGTAAGCATGACGCACGGCCTTAGCGATCGTTCGCACAGGAACCGTGCAAACGGCAGGGGCAGACATCGTCCCTGCCGTTTGCTGCGGGCAGGTCAGAAGTAACGAACGAACGGCGCGGTGTCGGGCGGAAGAACCGTGGTGCTGGATTTCAGTTGCGGGGTCCCGAGATAGAGGAAGCCGACAATGGCATCCTGTTCGCGGCAACCGAACCCCTGTCGTACCCGCTCATCCTCGGTCCAGATACCGCTGCGCCAGATACCGTTAAAGCCCTGAGCGACCGCCGCCATCTGCATGGCCATAACGGCACAACTGGCAGAGGCAATCTGTTCCCAGCGCGGCACTTTGTGGTGCGCTTCGCAATGGGCCACGACCGTGATTATCATGGGCGCGCGGAACGGCGACTGACTCGCCTTGTTAATCCCCTTCTCATCCAGCTGTTGATCGCGTGCGGCCTGCTCCAGCAGCTGGCTCATCCGATCGCGTCCTTCGCCCTCGACAATAATAAAACGCCAGGGTTGCAGCGTGCCGTGGTCCGGGGCGCGCATACCTGCCCGCAGGATATTCTCCAGTGCGTCGCCCGCCGGGGCCGGTTCCGTCAGGCGTGAAGCCGAACGTCGGTTGACCAGTAACTCCAGTGCGTCCATGTTTCTCTCCCGATCTCTGTAATGTTGCCATTATCCTGGCACAGGCAGATTTTTTGTAACAGTACGCAGTGATTTCCTGCTGACTTTTAACACGCTGCTCTTTAGGATGAGCTCGTCGGGGAAGCCCGGGCCGCGCGGCGGCCACTTCCTGCTACATGAATATGGAGAGTCGGATGCGCACATTGTGGCGAATAATTGCAGGTCTGTTCCGCTGGAGCTGGCGGGTACTGAATTTTATCAGGGAATTCATTCTGAATATCTTCCTGATTTTTTTGATTGTGATAGGTGTCGGGATCTGGCTGCAGGTCAGCGGTTCCGGCGGCAGTTCAGCGCCGATTCAGCAGGGCGCGCTGAAGGTTGACCTCAGTGGTGTGCTGGTCGATAAACCCTCGGTCAGCAATCGCCTGAGTAAAATCGGTCGTCAGCTGCTGGGTGCCAGCAGCGACCGTCTGCAGGAAAATTCGCTGTTTGATGTGGTCGATGCGATCCGTCAGGCCAAAGATGACAGCAATATCAAAGGTATGGTGCTCGACCTGCGTGAGTTTGCCGGTGGCGATCAGCCATCGCTGCAATACGTTGGCAAGGCGCTGCGTGAATTCCGCGACAGCGGCAAGCCGATTTATGCCCTGGGCGACAGCTACAGCCAGGCGCAGTACTATCTTGCCAGCTACGCTACCCGCATCTATCTGTCGCCGCAGGGCACGGTCGATCTGCACGGTTTCGCCACCAACGGCCTCTACTACAAGACGCTGCTGGAGAAGCTGAAAGTCACCTCGCACGTCTTCCGCGTCGGCACATACAAGTCGGCGGTAGAGCCTTTCCTGCGTGACGATATGTCTCCGGCTGCACGGGATGCCGACAGCCGCTGGATCGGTCAGCTCTGGCAGAACTACCTGAATACGGTCGCGGCTAACCGCCAGATTACGCCGGAGCAGCTCTTCCCGGGCGCGGCGGCGATCATTGCCGGACTGAACGCGGTAAATGGGGATACGGCGCAGTATGCGCTGGATAACAAGCTGGTCGATGTGCTGGGGTCGCGTGCGTCGGCCGATCAGGCGCTTATCAAGACTTTTGGCCTGGATAAGCAGAGCAACGATTATCGCAGCGTCAGCATCTATGACTATCCGGTGAAACAGGCCGCCACGCAGCAGGATGGCAACATCGCGGTGGTGATGGCCAGCGGTGCCATCATGGATGGCGAAGAGACGCCGGGCAATGTCGGTGGCGACACCACGGCGGCACAGATCCGCGACGCGCGTCTCGATCCTAAGATCAAGGCGATTATTCTGCGCGTCAACAGCCCGGGCGGCAGCGTCACCGCGTCGGAAGCCATCCGCGAAGAGCTGGCGGCGGCGCAGGCAGCAGGCAAGCCTATCGTGGTGTCGATGGGCGGGATGGCCGCCTCCGGCGGTTACTGGATCTCCACGCCCGCCAGCTACATTGTGGCAAACCCCAGCACGCTGACCGGTTCGATTGGTATCTTTGGCGTGATCAATACGCTGGAGAACAGCCTGGACAGCATTGGTGTTCACACCGATGGTGTGGCGACCTCGCCGCTGGCGGATATCTCCACCACCAAAGCCCTGCCGCCGGAAGTTCAGCAGCTGATGCAGCTGACCATCGAAAATGGTTATCGCAACTTTGTCGGCCTGGTAGCGAAATCGCGTCATAAAACGCCGGAGCAGATTGATGCGATCGCGCAGGGCCACGTCTGGACCGGCAGCGATGCCAAAGCCAACGGTCTGGTCGATGCGCTGGGTGACTTCGATGATGCCGTGAAGAAAGCGGGCGAGCTGGCGAAAGTAAGTAAGCCACAGCTGAGCTGGTATCAGGATGACCCGAGCTTCCTGGATATGATGCTGGGTCAGATGAACGCCTCTGTACAGGCTATTCTGCCGGATACGCTGAAAGCCTGGCTGCCTGCACCGATGCTGGATGTGATGAGCGCGATGAAAGCGCAGCCGGGTTTCTCAGATCATCTGAACGATCCTCAGAACCGTTACGCCTTCTGCCTGAACTGCGGCGAAGTGCGATAAACCTTGCAGCCCGGCCGCTGGTCGGGCTGCTTTTCCCCGCTATTCCCCTTATACTGCGCCTTTTATGGCGAGTCTGAGTTCTCTAATGCAAAAGAAAAACATCTACGTAGCCTACACGGGCGGGACCATCGGTATGCAGCGTTCGGCGCAGGGCTATATTCCGGTCTCCGGACATCTGCAGGAGCAGCTGGCAAACATGCCAGAGTTCCATCGCCCCGAGATGCCTGATTTCACCATTCATGAATATCAGCCGCTGATCGACTCCTCCGATATGACGCCGCAGGACTGGCAGTCCATCGCCGAAGATATCCGGCAGAATTACGATCGCTATGATGGCTTTGTGATTCTGCACGGCACTGACACCATGGCGTTTACCGCTTCTGCGCTCTCTTTTATGCTGGAAAACCTGGCCAAGCCGGTGATCGTGACCGGTTCGCAGATCCCCCTGGCGGAGCTGCGCTCAGACGGTCAGCAGAATCTGCTGAACTCCCTCTATGTCGCTGCCAATTACCCGATCAACGAAGTGTCGCTGTTCTTCAACAACACGCTCTATCGCGGTAACCGGACCACCAAGGCGCACGCCGACGGCTTCAACGCCTTCGCTTCCCCTAACCTCTCCGCACTGCTGGAAGCGGGCATTCATATTCGCCGCCTGAATACGCCGCCCGCCCCGGCCGGCCAGGGTGAGCTGAAAGTGCATACCATTACGCCACAGCCGATCGGTGTCGTCACCATCTATCCGGGGATCTCCGCAGATGTCGTGCGTAACTTCCTGCGCCAGCCCGTTAAGGCGCTGATCCTGCGCTCCTATGGCGTCGGCAATGCGCCACAGAACAAAGAGTTTCTGGCGGAACTTCAGCAGGCCAGTGAGCGTGGCATTGTGGTGGTCAACCTGACCCAGTGTATCTCTGGCAAAGTGAACATGGGCGGATATGCCACCGGCAATGCGCTGGAACATGCCGGGGTGATCAGCGGATTTGATCTGACGGTGGAAGCCGCGCTGACCAAGCTACACTTTTTACTGAGTCAGGATCTCTCTGCCGATCAAATTCGCGCGAAGATGCAGCAGAACCTGCGTGGCGAACTGACTGAAGACTGACACGGAGCGACATGTAATGAAGCGGGCTCTTATCATTATTGATATTCAGAACGATTTCTGCCCGGGCGGCCCGATGGCTGTCCATGAGGGGGACCACACCGTTGAGGTGGCGAATCGTTACGCGCGGATGTTCCATGAGCAGGGTGAGTGCGTGCTGGCCTTACAGGACTGGCATCCGGCCAATCACGGCAGCTTTGCCTCCGTCTCCGGCGAGCCGGTCTACACGCTGGGCGAATTAAACGGTCTGGCTCAGATCTGGTGGCCCGATCATGGCGTTCAGGGATCGGCTGGCGCAGATTTCCATCCGGGTCTGGATCGCTCGCTGTTTGATGCCACGTTCCATAAAGGTCAGGATCAGGATGTCGACAGCTACAGTGCCTTTTTTGACAATGGCCATCGCCGCAAAACCGAGCTGGACAGCTGGCTGCGCGAGCGCGGGATTACCCATCTGGTGATGCTGGGTCTGGCGACCGATTACTGTGTGAAGTACAGCGTGCTGGATGCGCTGGAACTGGGGTATCACGTTGAGGTGGTTAAAGAGGGCTGCCGTGGCGTCAATCTGAATCCGGAAGACAGCGAGATTGCTTTTGCGCAGATGACCGCCCAGGGGGCCATTCTGATCTGATAAAAAAGCTGGCAGGAGGCCAGCTTTTTTTTCGCCATCAGTGCAGATGGATTCGGGTCACGTCGGAGTCGATACCGAACTCTTCCTTCAGCTCTTTTTTCGACTTCATGACCATCTCACCGCCCTTGCCAATAGTCATATGCTGGGGCGTATCGTTGTGCCTGGCCTGCCACATCATCACCAGCTGCAGGCAGTTGTCGCGCTGCTCCTGCGTCAGGGCCACGCCATCCGGCCATTTACCAATCTCAACCGCCGTGGCCAGCCGCTGGTAAACTTCCGGCGTCATCGACGCAAGCATTGCTTCGAGTTGCTCCTTCATTATTTTACCCTTTGGTCTGAACGCCTTGCTCATCGGTGAAATTCAGCGAGGCGGAGTTGACACAGTAGCGCTCGCCGGTCGGTTGCGGACCGTCCGGGAAAACATGCCCCAGATGCGCATCACAGCTGCCACAGCGGATTTCGACGCGCTGCATGCCATGGGAGTTATCTTCGATATAGCGAATCGCATCGTCACTGACCGGCTGGTAAAAGCTCGGCCAGCCACAGCCTGAATCATATTTGGTTTCTGAGAGGAACAGAGGCGCCTCGCAGACCAGGCAGTGATAGATCCCTTCCTGCTTGTTGTGCAGCAGTGCGCCGCTGTAAGGCGGTTCCGTTCCGCGATGCTGAGTCACGTAACGCTGCATTTCGGTCAGCTGCGCAATTTTTGCTTCGGGTGCGGTGTCTTTAGCCATTTTAAGATTCCGGGAAGTGCCATTCTGAAAAATTCGACTATTATTCTAACAAATGATCAACATAACCCGGGTCTTTTTTTGTGCTCACCCTTTCACGTCGTCGTCCGCTACGCGGATTTGTGACTTCGATCACCTTTTCTCCGGAGCATCCCTATATATTCGGCGATTGATTCAACGAAGCGCGATATCATTGGCGGCGCGCAAGCGGTTGCGCATCGAATAATTCCTCTCAGGCGAATTGATTTGTCGCAACAATTGACACGATTCCGCTTGACGCCTGGTAAGGTTTTTGTAATTTTACAGGCAACCTTTTATTCACTAACAAATAGCTGGTGGAATATATGACTATCAAAGTAGGTATCAACGGTTTTGGCCGTATCGGTCGCATCGTTTTCCGTGCTGCTCAGAAACGTTCTGACATCGAAATCGTTGCTATCAACGACCTGCTGGACGCGGATTACATGGCGTACATGCTGAAGTATGACTCTACTCACGGTCGTTTCGACGGCACCGTAGAAGTTCAGGATGGCGCACTGGTTGTGAACGGTAAGAAAATCCGTGTTACCGCTGAGAAAGATCCAGCCAACCTGAAGTGGGATGAAGTGGGCGTTGACGTTGTTGCTGAAGCAACCGGTATCTTCCTGACCGACGAAACCGCGCGTAAACACATCACCGCAGGTGCCAAGAAAGTCGTTCTGACCGGTCCATCTAAAGATGACACCCCAATGTTTGTTCGTGGTGCAAACTTCGACAAATATGAAGGCCAGGATATCGTTTCTAACGCATCCTGCACCACTAACTGCCTGGCTCCACTGGCAAAAGTAATCAACGACAAGTTTGGTATCGTTGAAGGTCTGATGACCACTGTTCACGCGACCACCGCAACGCAGAAAACCGTTGATGGCCCGTCTCACAAAGACTGGCGCGGCGGCCGCGGCGCATCGCAGAACATCATCCCTTCATCAACCGGCGCAGCGAAAGCAGTAGGTAAAGTCCTGCCAGAGCTGAACGGCAAGCTGACCGGTATGGCTTTCCGCGTTCCTACTCCTAACGTTTCCGTTGTTGACCTGACCGTGCGTCTGGAAAAAGCGGCCTCTTACAAAGAGATCTGTGCAGCTATCAAAGCAGCAGCAGAAGGCGAGATGAAAGACGTGCTGGGCTATGTTGAAGATGACGTGGTTTCCACCGACTTCAACGGCGAAGTACTGACTTCCGTATTTGATGCTAAAGCAGGTATCGCGCTGAACGACAACTTTGTGAAACTGGTTTCCTGGTACGACAACGAAACTGGCTACTCAAACAAAGTTCTCGACCTGATTGCACTGGTTTCTGCTAAATAAGGCAGCCAGACATCATTGAGAATAAGGGCGACTTCGGTCGCCCTTTTTTTGATCCGTACAGGAAGGAATCGCACATGCAAGACAAACTGTTTTCTCTGCCGGTGGTCACGCAGATCTCCCCTTACCTTTCGCAGCGTCAGGCTGGCGACCTGCCGACGATTGTGGTGAGCCATCCCAGGGTCCGGGCAGCCATTACGCTGCAGGGCGCGCATCTCATCGCCTGGCAGCCCAGCGGTGAAAAACCGGTGCTCTGGCTGAGCGACAGGAGCCTGTTCGCGCCGGGTAAGGCAATTCGCGGCGGAGTGCCAATCTGCTGGCCGTGGTTTGGCCCGGCAGGTGAACCAGCGCACGGCTTTGCCCGCACCCAGCCGTGGAAACTGACGGCTCACGATGAAAATGAAGAGGGTGTGATGCTGACGCTGGTGCTGGAGAGCAATCCCCAGACCCTGAAACTCTGGCCGTATGATTTCACCCTGATTGCCCGCTTCCGTCTGGGTCAGCATTGCGAAATCGAGCTGGAAGCCTATGGCGACTTCGAAGCGACAGCGGCGCTGCACAGCTACTTCACCGTCAGCGATATTCAGGGCGTTGAGGTCTCCGGGCTGGGCGACAGCTTCATCGATAAAGTCAATGATGGGCAGGTGGGCAGCAGCGACGGCAGACAGCGTTATCCGGGCAGAGTTGACCGCATCTTTACCGCTCCGCAGGATTGCACCGTCATCAATGACACCGAGGGTCAGCGCCAGATCGAAGTTTACCATCATCATCACAGTGACGTTGTCACCTGGAACCCGGGTGTGGAGCTCTCCTGCAGCATGGCCGACATGGCAAATGAAGGCTATAAAACTATGGTCTGTGTGGAAACCGCGCGTATCAGCAAGCCGTTGCGTAGTGCGGGTGAAAAACCGGCCCGGCTGGCCACCACCTTCCGCCTGAAGAAGAAAGCCGCAGCCAGCGATAAAGCAGGCAGCTAAACTATATCCAGCGGCACCCTGTGCTGCGGTGCTGGCCAGACACGATCGATGCTGGCCAGCTCCTCATCCGTCAGTATCACCCCCAGTGCCGCCGCATTGTCCTGAACGTGAGCGACTGAGCTGGCTTTGGGAATGGCGATCACCCCCTGCTGCCGAACGACCCAGGCCAGCAGGAGTTGCGCCACGCTGATGTCCTTTTGCTGTGCAATCTGCGTCAGACATGGATTGCTAAACAGCGATTCACGCAAGCGGCCTGCCTGAGCCAGCGGGCAATAGGCCATGACCGGCATCCCGCGCTGTTGACAGGCTGGCAACAGGTCAGACTCAATCCCGCGTGACGCGAGATGATAAAGCACCTGATTCGTCGCGCACTGATTGCCGTCAGGCTCATCCCACAGTTCCGCCATATCCTCATTATCGAAGTTCGAGACGCCCCAGTAACGGATCTTGCCCTGCTGCTGCAGGCGCTCCATGGCGCGCAGTGTCTCTTCCAGTGGAATGTTGCCTCGCCAGTGCAGCAGATAGAGGTCGAGGTAATCCGTCTGCAGGCGACGCAGACTGCGCTCGCAGGCGTCGATGGCATCCACTTCACCCGCGTTCCACGGATAGACCTTAGAGACCAGCAGCGCCTGCTCGCGACGTCCGCGCAGCGCCTCGCCGACCACCTCTTCAGCGCCGCCGTCCGCATACATTTCAGCGGTATCGATAAGCCGCAGTCCGCAATCAATCCCGGCCTGCAATGCCGTGATTTCAGCGGCACGCTGCGAGGCGGTTTCGCCCATATACCAGGTGCCCTGCCCAATCACCGGCAGCGCGTCGAATCCGGCAAAATTAATCGTGTTTCGCATTCTGCCCTCCCGCCCCATCACGAGGCCCCATAAAAGAACAGAGGGCCGTAAATGCCCTCTTTTAGTGCGTTATCAGAAGCTGTAGCTGACGCCCGTCCAGAGGGTCGCCTGCCCGCTCTTGTCGATCATCGGGCTGTCTTTGATTTCGCTGTCGAAGCGGGTATAGCGTCCGGTAATGCCGATGTTCCACTGTGTTGCAATCTGATAGCTGGCAGTCAGCTCAACATAAGGCGACCAGCTGTCATCCGGATTGTAGCGGCTGATACCGGTACGGGCGCTTTCATGTCCTGAAACGCCATAGTAGTAGCGGTTCTGATTGGCGCTGTTCCACATCGCACCGATACCCGGCGTCAGGCTGAAGTCGCCCAGCTGGAAACGATAGAGGTAAGTGAGGTCCCAGATCATGCCGTTGCTGTTGTTCAGGACATCACCCAGTAAGGCGGTGCGGAGAATCCCCCACTCTGCGGTGTGACGATAAGTCAGGCCGCCCATCAGCGTCATGCGGCGCTTATCCAGTCCTTTCATGTCACCCAGATCGTTGTCACTGGGTTTGTACTCCTGCGGCGAACCCAGCAGCGTCAGCGACAGCTGGTCCTGGGGATCCTTCCAGAGGTAGTAACCGCCCTGCAGGCTGCGAAACCAGAAGTTTTCGCCCTCATAGTTGATCACCGGAACCGGAAGATAACGGTCCTGACCACCACGATAAGGTGACTCAGCGTAGATGACTGATGCGCCCACAGAAAGCGGAGCGGCATTTGCCTGCGGCATCAGTAAATAACAGGGCAGAAGAGCAACAAGCGTCTTAAATTTGAATTGGTTCACAATTTATTCATTCCATAAATATAACAATCAAACAGGAAGTCTAACGGTTTTTCGCGGCTGGATTAACTTATATCGAAATCCTTTAAGGCGCTCACCAGATAAAGTGGCATTAAAGGTTAAAAACACGTTAAGTTAAAGCATCACCGATATGAACTCATCTCACAACAAACCAAATTACTTTTGAACACTCACCTTTTCACCCCAACTCATGGAGGAAATTTCCTAGAAGCCATCTACAGTTAGAAGTAACAGCAGAGATTTTGACCGAGCAGAGTAACCACAAACGTTGTGTATACCGATAAAAAAGATCAGGTTGGCATAAGGGTTGCTGTACTCAACAAAGAATATCTTCCGGGAGCTGCTACAAGCCTCTAATTACGCTCCTTACCTGTGCTAAAAACGAAAGGACGGGCATCGCTATGAATATATTCGATCACTATCGTCAGCGTTATGAAGCGGCCAAGGACGAAGAGTTCACACTGCAGGAATTTCTTGCCATCTGTAAGCAGGATCGCAGTGCATACGCCAACGCGGCAGAACGACTGTTAATGGCTATCGGTGAGCCGGTAATGGTCGACACTGCCCAGGAGCCACGCCTTTCCAGAATCTTTTCCAACCGTGTGATGGGACGCTATCCGGCGTTCGAGGAGTTCTACGGCATGGAGGAAGCGATTGAGCAGATCGTCTCCTACCTGAAACATGCCGCCCAGGGACTGGAAGAGAAGAAACAGATCCTCTATCTGCTGGGCCCGGTGGGTGGCGGTAAATCCTCCCTGGCGGAACGGCTGAAGTCGCTGATGCAGCGGGTGCCGATCTATGTGCTCAGTGCCGACGGCGAGCGCAGCCCGGTGAACGACCATCCGCTTTGCCTGTTCAACCCCCAGGAAGATGCGCATATTCTTGAAAAAGAGTATGGCGTGCCGCGTCGTTACCTGGGCACGATTATGTCGCCGTGGGCGGCGAAGCGCCTGCACGATTTCGGTGGCGATATTTCACGCTTCAAGGTGGTCAAGGTCTGGCCGTCGATTCTGGAGCAGCTGGCGATCGCCAAAACCGAACCGGGCGATGAGAACAACCAGGATATCTCTGCGCTGGTCGGCAAAGTGGACATCCGCAAGCTGGAAAATCATGCCCAGAACGACCCCGATGCCTACGGATACTCCGGTGCGCTCTGCCGCGCTAACCAGGGCATCATGGAATTCGTCGAGATGTTCAAAGCCCCTATCAAGGTGCTTCATCCGTTACTGACGGCGACTCAGGAGGGGAACTACAACGGAACCGAGGGGATCTCGGCGCTGCCGTTTAACGGCATTATTCTGGCGCACTCCAACGAATCTGAGTGGGTTACGTTCCGCAATAACAAGAATAATGAGGCGTTCCTGGACCGCGTCTACATTGTTAAAGTGCCTTACTGCCTGCGGGTCTCTGAAGAGATCAAAATTTACGACAAGCTGCTTGCCCACAGTGAGCTGGCGACCTCGCCCTGCGCACCCGGCACGCTGGAAACATTGGCACGCTTCTCTATCCTGTCGCGTCTGAAAGATCCTGAGAACTCCAGCATCTACTCCAAAATGCGGGTTTATGATGGGGAAAGCCTGAAAGACACGGATCCCAAAGCGAAATCCTGGCAGGAGTACCACGATTACGCCGGTGTGGATGAGGGGATGAACGGTCTTTCCACCCGCTTTGCCTTTAAGATCCTGTCGCGTGTATTTAACTTCGATCACGCGGAGGTGGCGGCTAACCCGGTGCATCTGTTCTACGTGCTGGAGCAGCAGATTGAACGCGAGCAGTTCCCGCAGGAGCAGGCAGAGAAGTACCTTGAGCATCTTAAAGGCTACCTGATCCCCAAATATGCGGAGTTCATCGGCAAAGAGATTCAGACTGCCTATCTGGAATCTTACTCTGAATATGGTCAGAACATCTTTGACCGCTATGTCACCTATGCCGACTTCTGGATTCAGGATCAGGAGTATCGCGATCCCGATACCGGACAGCTGTTTGACCGTGAGTCGCTTAACGCGGAACTGGAGAAAATCGAGAAGCCAGCCGGCATCAGTAATCCTAAAGATTTCCGTAACGAGATCGTTAACTTTGTGCTGCGCGCACGGGCACATAACAACGGTCGCAATCCGAACTGGACCAGTTACGAGAAACTGCGCACCGTGATTGAGAAGAAAATGTTCTCTAACACGGAAGAGTTGCTGCCGGTCATCTCGTTCAACACCAAGACCTCGACGGATGAGCAGAAAAAACATGATGATTTTGTCGATCGCATGATGGAAAAAGGCTATACCCGCAAGCAGGTTCGTCTGCTCTGCGAATGGTATCTGCGTGTGCGTAAATCGTCCTGATCAGAGTCTGTAAGCTTGCCGGTAAGTGATACCGGTCTGAAAGGTCGGGTTCGCCCGGCCTGCTTACAATGTAGTTTGGGGGAATACCATGGCCTATTTCATCGATCGCCGGCTTAACGGCAAAAACAAGAGCGCGGTTAACCGCCAGCGATTCTTGCGCCGCTACAAGTCTCAAATCAAGCAGTCGATTTCCGAGGCCATCAATAAACGCTCGGTGACCGACGTAAGCAGCGGTGAGTCTGTCTCGATCCCTATCGACGACATTAACGAGCCGATTTTTCATCAGGGCCGCGGCGGCAATCGCCATCGGGTCCATCCGGGCAATGACCATTTCGTTCAGAATGACCGCGTAGAGCGTCCGCAGGGTGGCGGCGGTGGCGGCGGCAGCGGCCAGGGCAACGCCAGTCAGGATGGTGAGGGTCAGGACGAATTTGTCTTTCAGATTTCCAAAGATGAGTATCTGGATCTGCTGTTCGAAGATCTGGCGCTGCCTAACCTGCGCCGCAACCAGCATCGCCAGATGAATGAGTACAAGACCCACCGTGCCGGTTTTACCTCGAATGGCGTGCCGGCCAACATCAGCGTCGTGCGTTCGCTGCAGAACTCGCTGGCGCGGCGTACCGCGATGACGGCGGGTAAACGCCGGATGCTGCATGAACTGGAAGAGACGTTGCAGGAAGTGCAGAAAAGCGAACCGGCCCGGCTGCTGGAGGAGGAGCGGCTGCGCAAAGAGATTGCCGAGCTGCGGGCGCGCATCGACCGGGTGCCCTTTATCGACACTTTCGATCTGCGCTACAAGAACTTCGAGAAACGCCCGGAGCCCTCCAGCCAGGCCGTAATGTTCTGTCTGATGGACGTTTCCGGCTCTATGGATCAGGCCACCAAGGATATGGCAAAACGCTTTTATATCCTGCTCTACCTGTTCCTGAGCCGCACCTACAAAAACGTGGATGTGGTTTATATCCGCCATCACACTCAGGCGAAAGAGGTGGATGAACAGGAGTTCTTCTATTCGCAGGAAACCGGCGGCACCATCGTCTCCAGTGCCCTGAAGCTGATGGATGAGGTGGTCAAAGAGCGTTATGACCCGGCGCAGTGGAATATCTATGCTGCTCAGGCGTCCGATGGCGATAACTGGGCCGACGATTCACCACTCTGCCATGAAATCCTGGCGAAGCAGATTCTGCCGGTGGTGCGTTACTACAGTTACATTGAGATCACCCGTCGCGCACATCAGACGCTGTGGCGCGAATATGAACATCTGCAGGCGACGTTCGATAACTTTGCGATTGAACATATTCGTGAGCCGGAAGATATCTATCCGGTATTTCGTTCGCTGTTTCATAAGCAGGCAACGGAGGCCTGACGCTGCAGAAGCGCTGAAACGCCTCACGGCGCGATCCGGGTCTGTGTGCACTGTGCGAAAACGTCATTTCTGGCGGCCGGATGCGGGCGATCTGAGCTCCGTGCTGCGTTGCTGAAGACAAAAGCGTCTCTCGCTTTGACAGGCTGTATCCCCTGAGCCGGTTTATCACCGGCTTTTTTTATCAGCCGAATAACCTGTTAAAACAGTCTCTTTTCCTCCACTTGCCTGCCAACCCCCTCATTCTTCACATTAATCTGATACCGCAATGGGTTAAGCAATTCGTATAATACGCATTTTCACAATGACAACTCCTTGATAAAACATTATCTTTCAGAGATAGCATGGATATTTGTCACCAGTTGCGCCTTCGCACTGTCATATCTCAGGAGACCGGGTTTGAACCACACTATTGTCTACAGTCTGTTTATCATCGGTTCCGTGCTGGTAGCATCGAGTATTTTGCTAAGTTCCTTCTCTTCCCGGCTGGGGATCCCGATTCTGGTGATCTTCCTCGCGCTGGGTATGCTGACCGGGGTGGATGGCATCGGCGGTATCGCCTTCGATAACTACCCGGCAGCCTATCTGATCTCAAACCTGGCGCTGGCCATCATCCTGCTGGATGGCGGAATGCGCACCAAAGCCAGCTCGTTTAAGGTGGCGCTCGGCCCGGCACTGTCGCTGGCGACCGTCGGCGTGATGATTACCGCCGGTCTGACGGGTGTAGTGGCCGCCTGGCTGTTTAACCTCGATATGATGCAGGGCTTCCTGATCGGCGCGATTATCGGCTCCACCGATGCCGCCGCCGTCTTTTCACTGCTGGGTGACAAAGGGCTGAATGAACGTGTCAGCTCCACTCTGGAGATTGAATCGGGCAGTAATGACCCGATGGCGGTCTTTCTGACCATCACCCTGATCGAGATGATCGAGCAGGGCCGCAGCGGCCTCGACTGGATGTTCTTGGTACATCTGGTGCAGCAGTTCGGTCTGGGTATCGTGCTGGGTCTGGGTGGCGGCTGGGCGCTGCAGCAGCTCATTAACCGCATCAGCCTTGCCGGGGGGCTCTATCCGCTGCTGGCGTTGAGCGGCGGGATACTGGTGTTCGCCCTGACAACGGTGTTAGAGGGCAGCGGCATTCTCGCTGTCTATCTGTGCGGCTTTCTGCTGGGCAACAGCCCGATTCGCAACCGTCACGGCATCCTGCAGACCTTTGACGGGATGGCGTGGCTCAGTCAGATTGGCATGTTCATCGTGCTGGGGCTGCTGGTGACGCCGTCCGATCTCTGGCACATCGCCCTGCCCGCGATGATCCTTTCGCTGTGGCTGATTCTGGTGGCGCGTCCGCTGTCGGTCTTTATCGGCCTGCTGCCGTTCCGCAGCTTCACCACCCGCGAACGGTTCTTTATCAGCTGGGTCGGCTTGCGCGGCGCGGTGCCGATCATTCTGGCGGTATTCCCGATGATGGCCGGATTAGAGAATGCCTCGCTCTATTTTAATATCGCCTTCTTTGTGGTGCTGGTCTCCCTGATGCTGCAGGGTACCTCGCTGGGCTTTGCTGCCAAAAAAGCCAAAGTGGTGGTGCCGCCGACCGCCTCGCCCATCAGCCGGATCGGTCTGGATATCCATCCGGAGAATCCGTGGGAGCAGTTTGTCTATCAGCTCAGCGCAGACAAGTGGTGTGTGGGCGCGGCCCTGCGCGATCTGCAGATGCCACGAGAAACCCGCATCGCCGCCCTGTTCCGTGACAATGTGCTGATGCACCCCAATGGCGGCACGCGGCTTAAAGAGAACGACGTGATCTGCGTCATCGGTCGTGAGCGCGACCTGCCTGCGCTGGGCAAGATGTTCAGTCAGACGCCGCCGGTTTCACTCGACCAGCGCTTCTTCGGCGACTTTATTCTGGATGCAGAGGCGCGTCTGCGTGACGTTGCGCAGATCTACGGCCTTGAGCTGGATGAGAGCACCAACGATCAGCAGTCGCTGGGGCAACTGGTGCTGGCGATGCTGGGCGGCGCGCCGGTCGTCGGCGACCAGGTTGAGTGGAATCAGCTGACGTGGACCGTTGCGGAGAAAGAGGATAACCGCATCGTTAAGATTGGTGTCCGTCCGGCTGAAGAGAAGGAATAATCCTAATCATTCAGTGACGTTATTTTCTGCTGATACGCTAAGCTTAATGCTCTGTGTCAGTAAAAAACGGGAGAAATGAATGGGACACGTCGTTAAAATTGGTCGTTATGAGATTGTTGATGCCGATCTTGACGGTGAGAACACCGACACCGTCAGTATCCCCTGCCATACCAATCCCGGCTTAATTACCCAACTCGACGGATGGGATCGCGATACCAGCGTGCCAGCCTGGATTGATGGGGAACCGGTGGATCTGCAAATCGGTCATTATGATAAACAGCAGGACCGCTGGATTTTAAAAAAACCTGCCTGAATTTTTTCATTACCGCCAGTCTGAAGTACTGGCGGTAATTCCTAAAAAGCGTCTTAAACGGTTTGGTTATAATTGACTGCACTCTTATTTTATCTCAATTAATCATCAGCTTAGCCATTTAAAACTTTAATCACTTTCGCGGTTTTCAGATTTTTTCCGTATTAACTCTGTCAAATATCTCCTGCATACTCATTCTCAATGCTGCAACATTTCGTGAGTACCATCACGCTTTAATCGTTATCTTTTTGCAGCTGTACTGGCTTGACTGACTGCACCAGCCTGAAAATGACTTTTTGAATTTTCAGCAGCCCACTCCTGAGCGCGTACCTGATTCTGATCAGGCCATCTTTTACTTAAGAAAGAGAGCAGGTTTTATGGCAAGTACATTGATAATGAATAGCCCGAGCCGCTCGTGGAGCGGCACGCGCAAAAATATCATCGTGAAATTCGCCCTGAGTTTTTCCGATCTGATTGCACTTAATCTGGCTTTGTTTTTATCTGCCGCCACAATACAGGGTATTTGGGGCGAGCTGGACACCTTTATTCCCCCGCATCAGATTGAATATCGTTTTATCGCGCAGTTTATTATGTCGGTGCTCTGTACCGGCTGGTTCTGGGTCCGTCTGCGCCATTACACCTACCGCAAACCTTTCTGGTTTGAGCTGAAAGAGATCGTCAAAACCTTATTTGTTTTCTCACTGCTCGACCTCGCGCTGATTGCCTTCTCGAAGTGGGACTTCTCGCGCATGGTGTGGGTCTTCAGCTGGACTTATGCGCTGCTGCTGCTGCCGCTGATGCGGGCGATGGTCAAACGCGCCATCAACAAGGCGGGCCAGTGGCAGAAAGAGACGATCATCATCGGTTCCGGCCGTAACGCCACCGAAGCCTATGCGGCGCTGCAGAGTGAAGAGATTCTGGGCTACAACGTGCAGGCGTTTATCTCGGTGGATGATGTTCCAGCTGAACAGAGTGTCAATGGCGTACCGGTGATCACCTGGAAAGATATTAACTGGCAGACCATCGACCGTGACAACGTGCAGTTTATCGTGGCCATGGAGTATGAGCAGCAGCCGATGCGCGACCGCTGGCTGAAGTTCCTCTCGAAGATGAACTGCCGATCGGTCTCCGTGATCCCGACGCTGCGCGGCGTGCCACTTTATGGCACCGACATGTCATTTATTTTCAGCCATGAAGTGATGATCCTGCGCGTCAGCAATAATCTGGCGAAGCACTCTTCTCGTTTCATGAAGCGCGCCTTTGATATCGTGGTGGCGTCGATGCTGCTGCTGTTCCTCGCTCCTGTCTTCGCCCTGCTCTGCTTTATGGTGAAGCGGGATGGCGGCAATGCGATCTATGGTCATGAGCGTGTCGGTCAGAACGGCAAAAAATTTAAGTGCCTGAAGTTCCGTTCGATGGTGACCAACTCCAGAGAAGTGCTGGAGAAGCTGCTGGCGACCAGCGAAGAGGCGCGCAGAGAGTGGGACAAAGACTTCAAACTGAAGAACGATCCGCGTATTACCGCCATTGGTGGATTCCTGCGTAAAACCAGCCTTGATGAGTTGCCGCAGCTGTGGAACGTTATTCGCGGTGAGATGAGCCTGGTCGGCCCGCGTCCGGTGATTGAAGCGGAGCTGGAGCGTTATGCCGGTGACGTGGATTATTACCTGATGGCTAAACCGGGCATGACAGGACTCTGGCAGGTAAGCGGACGAAACGACATCGACTACGATACCCGGGTCTATTTTGACTCCTGGTATGTGAAGAACTGGGCGCTCTGGACCGACGTCGCCATTCTGTTTAAAACCGCCGGTGTGGTGCTGCGCCGCGACGGTGCCTACTGAGTCTGACCCAGCGATGCCTGTTTACGGCAGGCATCGCACTTTCCGCACCCCTTTCCTCTATCTTTTTTGCCCCTGAATCATTACCCTTTGCGATCGTTTTTTAACAGACCGTTTACCCTCTGGTTGTTATGCAAAAATTTACTCTGCTTTTATTAAGCCTGGTGCTGCTGGCACCTTTAGGCATCGATCTCTATTTGCCCACGCTGCCGCAAATCGCGGTCGGGCTGAATACGCCGGTTACCCTGGTGCAGACCACCATTCCCCTGTTCCTGCTGGTGATGGGGCTGGGACAACTGGTCACCGGTCCGCTGGTGGATAACTACGGCCGTAAGCCGATCGCGCTGCTGGGCCTGGCGCTCTACATTACCGGCAGCGCCATCGCGGCAACCGCCACCTCTTTCCCGCTGTTTGTCATCGCCCGCCTGGTGCAGGGCTGTGGCGTCTGCTGCAGCGCGGTTGTGGCCTTCAGCGGCGTGCGTGACCGGCTCAGCGGGGATGATGCGGCCCGTGCCTATGGCTTTCTGAATGGTGCGCTGAATATCGTTCCGGCCCTGGCGCCGCTGCTGGGGGGCCTGCTGGCCAGCGCCTTCGACTGGCGCGCGCCCTTCTGGTTCCTCTGTGGCTACGGCGCGCTGATTACGCTGCTGGTGCTGATCTGGCTGCCGGAGACCCGCCCGGCGGATACCCTGCGCGTCAAAGGGTTGCCGGTTAAACAGTATGCCGCGATCCTGCGTCAGCCCCGCTTTCTGGCGTTTGCCTTTGCCAATGCCGGCGCCCTGGGTATGGTGCTGACCTATGTATCGCTGGCACCGCAGGTGTTGATGAGCGAAGGTGGCCTGACCCCAATCCAGTTCTCCTTTGCGTTTGGCGCGAACGGCTTCTGGATCATGTTTGTCAGCATGTTCGTCAACAAAGCGATTCGTAAAGCGGGACGCCCGTTCTGTCTGGCGATGGGTTTCCTGACCATGCTGCTGGGCGCGCTGCTGCTGGTGGCCGGTATGCAGATCTTTCCGGCCGCGCTGCAGACCCACTGGGCGCTCTATATGTTCCCGGTCGCCGTGGCGGTGGCCGGACTGGCCTTTACCGTGGGGCCTGCCACCAGCTATGCGCTGGAACCGTATCAGCAGCAGGCGGGCGTTGCGTCGGCCCTGCAGGGCTTTATTCAGATGGCAGGGGGTGCGGCAGGCAGCCTGATTATCGTGGCGCTGCCGGTGGCAGAGAAGCTCTCACTGAGCCTGATGATGCTGGTGGGTGCAGCGCTGGCGTTCATCGCCTGGCGCTGCAGCAGGAAGATGCGCGGCACGCTGACCGCGCTTAAATAGCCGTTACCGGCACGCGGGGGGCGAGCGCGCACATCAGCTCGTACCCTACCGTTCCGGCCGCTTTGGCGACCTGATCGATTTTGACCTGCTCGCCCCACAGCTCGACGGCAGAGCCGATGCCCGCCTGAGGACAGGGGGTCAGGTCCACCGTAATCATATCCATGGAAACCGCGCCCACCACCTGGGTCATCACGCCATCCACGCAGACGGGGGTGCCGGTTGGCGCATGACGCGGATAGCCGTCGGCGTAGCCACAGGCGACGACACCGATTCGCTGGGCACTGCTGGCCCGGTAGCGGTAGCCGTAGCCGACGCCATCACCCGCCTGAAGCTGCTGCACCGCGATAATCTCGCTGCTCAGGGTCATCACCGGCTGCAGGCCGCTGCCCGCGATATCCTGCCAGTCGCCGCTGGGCGAGGCCCCATAAAGCACGATGCCAGGGCGAATCCAGTCATAGTGCGCTTCAGGGTGCCACAGGGTACAGGCGGAGTTGGAGAGAGAACGCGGGCAGTTCAGCCCTTCGGCCGCCTGCTCAATGCGCTGCAGCGGGGCAATCAGCCCCTCGGGATTCTCCGCATCGGCAAAGTGTGCCATCAGCGTCATCTCACCCACGTTATTCAGCGCGCGCAGCTTCTGCCATGCGTTACTGACCTGTTCCGGGCGGAAGCCCAGTCGGTTCATGCCGCTGTTAACCTTGAGATAGATATCCACGGGCGCAGAGAGCCTGGCCGCGGCCAGCGCGTTGATCTGCCAGTTGCTGTGAACACTGGTTGTCAGGCGATAGCGGTCGATCAGCTGCAGATCGTCGGGATGAAAAAAGCCCTCCAGCAGCAGAATCGGTTTTTTCCAGCCCTGCTCACGCAGCTGTATCGCCTCTTCCATATTAAGCAACGCAAAGCCGTCGGTGGCAGACAACGCTTCGCGCACGCGATCTATGCCGTGGCCGTAGGCATTCGCTTTGACCACTGACCAGACGCGGGATGCGGGGGCTGCCTGGCGCACAATCGTCAGGTTATGACGTAACGCCTGCTGGTTAATGGTCGCGACAATCGGACGTGACATCTTCCTCTCCCTGAATACTTAACGAGTTGCGTTAGCGTTACGCAGCGGGGATGACGCCGCCGCGAAGCCGGGTAAGTAGCGGAACACCGCCAGGTCATCGGCAGCGATGGCGGGTTTTTTACCGGAGATGAGATCGGCCAGCAGCTGACCCGATCCACACGCCATTGTCCAGCCCAGCGTACCGTGACCGGTATTCAGGTAGAGGTTAGAGATGGGCGTGGCACCTACGATTGGCGTTCCGTCTGGCGTCATCGGGCGCAGGCCGGTCCAGAAACTCGCCTGTGCGACATGACCGCCTTCAGGATAGAGATCACTGACGACCATCTCCAGCGTTTCCCGCCGCGCTTCGGTGAGTCTGGTGTTAAAACCAACAATTTCCGCCATTCCCCCTACGCGGATGCGATCGTCGAAGCGGGTTACCGCCACTTTGTAGGTCTCATCCAGGATGGTTGACACTGGCGCCGCATCCGGGTTTTTAATCGGAATGGTCAGCGAGTAGCCTTTCAGCGGATAGACCGGAATGTCGATGACATTCTTCAGCAGCGCAGTCGAGTAGGAGCCAAACGCCACCACGTAGCTGTCTGCTTTAACGATCTCGTCGCCGCACTTCACGCCATAGATGCGGTTGCCATCGCGCAGCAGGTGGTCAACGGTGGTGTTATAGCGGAAGATCACGCCCGCCTCTTCGGCCATCTTCGCCAGCCGCTGTGTAAAGAGCTGGCAGTCGCCGGTTTCATCGTTAGGCAGGCGCAAGCCGCCCGTGAGCTTATGCCGGGTCGCCGCCAGCGCCGGTTCAACGCGCGACAGCTCGTGCGCCTCTAACAGCTCATAGGGCACGCCCGCATCACGCAGCACGGCAATATCCTTGCTGGCGCTGTCGAACTGCTGCTGGGTGCGGAAGAGCTGCAGCGTGCCGCCCTGACGGCCCTCATAGGCGATGCCGGTTTCACTGCGCAACGCTTTCAGGCAGTCACGGCTGTATTCGGCGATCCGCACCATCCGGCTTTTGTTCTGCTGATAGTGGTTGATGTCGCAGTTGCGCAGCATGTGCCACATCCACTCCAGCTGGAAACTGCTGCCATCCAGCCGGATAGCCAGCGGCGCATGACGCTGGAACATCCATTTCACCGCCTTCAGGGGTACGCCGGGGGCCGCCCAGGGGGCCGCATAGCCCGGTGAGATCTGTCCGGCATTACCCGCACTGGTTTCCATCGCCGCCGCAGGCTGACGATCGATAACGGTAACCTGATGTCCGGCACGGGCCAGATACCAGGCGCTGGCCACACCGACTACCCCACTTCCAAGAATGACAACGTGCATAGCTCCCCCACCCGACCTCTAAAAGCATAATTCACTGTTCAAATGATGATAACCAGCGGATTAACACAGCGGATATCACCCCGGAATTTCATCTTCTATTTCACATCTTTTTTACTTTTCAGGTAACTGAAATCTTATGGCACGGCTCATTTCAGCAATTTATGCGTCTTAATCCTTAAATGCAGAAATAAATGACAACAAACGCAGTGAAATCTGCCTGTTTCAGGAGAATCCTTCAACCCCATACATTCTGCTTATAAACAGGATGATATTCCGTGATCGGCGCCATAGCCCGGATGAAAAACGGTTAAATATGCCTTTGCTTCTATCTGAATGATTTTGTGCCAAAGATTTCGTTTGAGTTCGCATTTCGGATAGGCGACAGTGGGCTATCATTGTTGTGTTCGCCTAGTTTTTTTGGGTTCCCTTTTTCAGGACGAAGCCTTAAATAACCAGAACGGGTTGTCTCTCGGGTCAGCCGGTTTGCAAACAAGAGGTGCGCTATGACGATAATCTTTGACGAAGCCATCAGAGACAGCAAACGACTCAACGACGGACCAGACTGGACATTCGAACTGCTGGATGTCTATTTAGCCGAGATCGACCGGGTCGCAAAACTCTACCGGCTGGATACCTACCCGCACCAGATCGAAGTCATTACCTCTGAACAGATGATGGATGCCTATTCCAGCGTAGGTATGCCGATCAACTACTCTCACTGGTCATTCGGTAAAAAGTTTATCGAGACCGAGCAGCGTTACAAACATGGGCAGCAGGGCCTGGCCTATGAAATCGTCATTAACTCCAATCCCTGCATCGCCTATCTGATGGAAGAGAACACCATGACCATGCAGGCGCTGGTGATGGCGCATGCCTGCTACGGTCACAACTCATTCTTTAAAAATAACTATCTGTTCCGCAGCTGGACTGACGCCGGATCGATCGTTGACTACCTGCTGTTTGCGAAAAATTACATCAGCGACTGCGAAGAGCGCTACGGCGTTGAAGAGGTCGAACGCCTGCTCGACTCCTGTCACGCCTTAATGAATTATGGCGTCGATCGCTATAAACGCCCGCAGAAAATCTCTCTGCAGGAGGAGAAGGCGCGGCAGAAGAGCCGTGAAGAGTATCTGCAGAGTCAGGTAAATACGCTCTGGCGCACGCTGCCGCGCCGTGAGAAAGAGGCGGTGCCCTTTGAAGCTGCGCGCTATCCCTCTGAGCCGCAGGAAAACCTGCTCTACTTTATGGAGAAAAACGCCCCGCTGCTGGAGCCGTGGCAGCGCGAGATCCTGCGCATCGTGCGCAAGGTCAGCCAGTATTTCTATCCCCAGAAACAGACTCAGGTGATGAACGAGGGCTGGGCCACCTTCTGGCACTACACCATTCTTAATCACCTCTACGATGAGGGTAAAGTGTCGGAACGCTTTATGATGGAGTTCCTGCACAGCCACACCAACGTCGTTTATCAGCCGCCCTATAACAGTCAGTGGTACAACGGCATCAATCCTTACGCATTAGGCTTTGCCATGATGCAGGACATCAAGCGTATCTGTCAGTCGCCGACGGAAGAGGATCGCTACTGGTTCCCGGATATCGCCGGATCCGACTGGCTGGAAACGCTGCATTTCGCCATGCGCGAGTTCAAGGATGAGAGCTTCATCAGTCAGTTCCTCTCGCCGAAGGTGATGCGCGATTTCCGTCTCTTCACCGTACTGGACGATGACCGCAATAACTACCTTGAAATCGCCGCGATCCACGATGAGGCAGGCTACCGGGCCATTCGCCAGCAGCTCTCGGCCCAGTACAACCTGAGTAATCTGGAACCCAATATTCAGGTCTATAACGTCGATCTGCGTGGCGACCGCTCACTGACGCTGCGCTATGTGCCGCAGGGCCGCACGCCGCTGGATAAGAGCCGTCGCGAAGTGCTGAAGCATGTTCATCGCCTGTGGGGATTTGATGTGATACTCGAACAGCAGAATGAGGATGGCAGCGTCGAGCTGCTGGACCGCAATCCGCCACGCGGCGTTGCACTCTGAAGAGATAAAAAAAACCGGACGCGAAGTCCGGTTTTTTTTAACGTTTGTTGCCGAGATCGTCAGGCAGGTTCTTCTGCATGCTGTGCCAGATCTCACCGCTGCGGCGGCCATAGTTACGCACCACCTCAACAATCTCATCCTGCCCTGGCGAGGTGTCGCACAGCGCCAGCAGCTTCAGATAGAAATCACGCGCCACCTGTCGGGCTTCAGGGTTGGAAAAGTAGTGGCGACCCACGCGCGTATAGAGACCTTTCAGCCCATTCAGGATCAGGCCGTAAATCGGGTTGCCTGAGGCAAAGGCCAGGCCCCGGAAGACCCGATAGTCGAGTTCAGTATAGGCATCCGCCTGGTCGGCGACTGCGCTGACCGTTTCCAGCACTTCACGCGCTTTATCGGGATGGTGGCGCAGGGCCCGGCTGATAAAGATCGATGAAATGTTACTGCGCACCGACAGCAGGTTGTCGATCAGCACCGGCACGCTGTCGTGATCGAGACGGGCCAGGGTTTCCAGGATGTTCAGCCCGGACGTTTCCCAGAAGTCGTTTACCCGCGTTGGCTTACCGTGCTGGATCGTAAGCCAGCCATCGCGCGCCAGGCGCTGCAGCACTTCACGCAGTGTGGTGCGCGTCACCCCAATCAATTCAGAAAGCTCACGCTCAGCAGGAAGAATCGACCCGGGCGGAAAGCGACTGTTCCAGATGCTTTCAATAATATACTCTTCAGCAAATCCCGCTGGACTCTGAGCCTTTATAACCATAGCAATGTGTTCTCGTTGCTTTTCTAATCATGATGGGCACTCATCATACCAGACGCCCTATAGCGGATATAGCCTGCGTCACCATTAAAACCGGGCGCGGGCGCATATTTCAGACTGGCCGTCAGCCAGCGCGACGGCCAATGGCGGCGGCCTTGCTGGCTGCCGCGCGCCGCCTGTCGCCACCAGTGAATGTCCGCTTCGGCCTTTGCGGCGTCTCCCCCTGTAACCTGCGCTGGATCAGCATCAGGTTATGTTTACACACGATTTTTCCCTGGCTGTGGCTGGTTTGCCTGCGCTTTTGGTTTACACTGCGTGGCATTCACGTTTACAGGGAATGCAATATGTTGAGATATCTGAATCGCTGCTCACGCGGTCGCGGTGCCTGGTTATTACTGGCCCTGACTGCGCTGGCGCTGGAGTTGGCGGCGCTCTTTTTTCAGCACGTCATGGGTCTGAAACCCTGCGTGATGTGCATCTATGAGCGGAATGCGCTGTTCGGAGTGCTGGGCGCGGGGCTGGCGGGGGCGATTGCGCCGAAATCGCCGTTGCGCCTGGGGGCGCTGGCGCTCTGGATCTACAGCGCCTGGGAAGGTCTGCGCCTCGCTTATGAACACACCATGATTCAGCTGCATCCAAATCCTTTTACCACCTGCGATTTTGCGGCCCGCTTTCCCGGTTTTCTGCCGCTCGACAGGTGGCTGCCGTCGGTCTTTCTGGCCAGCGGTGACTGCGCAGAACGCAGCTGGACGTTTCTGACGCTGAGTATGCCGCAGTGGATGATTGTAGTGTTTGCCGGCTATCTGCTGGTGGCGGCGCTGGTCCTGATTGCGCAGCCCTTCAGACCGAAACAGCGCGACCTCTTTGGCCGCTGACAGAAAAAAGGCTGCCCGAGGCAGCCTTTTTTTCATCCTTCCGCGTTTACGACACTCAGCCGTTGCGGTCGGGCCGATCAATGATGTGATCTTCCCAGTCGCGCACTTCACTTTCCCGCACCGCGATATAACGCACCGAAATGCGCTGGGCATGCATAGCGCTTTTCGAACCGGCACGCAGCGGATGCCAGGCCGGAAGCGGTTTGCCCTCGCCCAGCAGCCGGTAAGCACAGGTGCGCGGCAGCCAGTCAAAAGTGGTCAGATTTTCGCGGGTGAGCTTGATGCAATCCTCTTCTAACTCGAAGCGGCGCTCATAGTTGCGGCACTGGCAGCTTTTGATGTTGAGCTGATTACAGGCGACGTTGGTGAAGTAGATCTCATCCGTGTCGGCGTCCTGTAACTTGTTCAGGCAACACTGACCGCAACCATCACACAAGGATTCCCACTCCTCATCGCTCATTTGTGCCAGGCGTTTGTGTTGCCAGAAAGGGGTATCAGTCATGATGATTGTCCGGGTTGTGCCTGAAACGCACCTTATAAAGCCTCTGCCGCAGTGATGCAAGTGTTTAGAGTACGCGTGTGCTGATGCCGTGGCCCGCTAATGAGACCTCCAGCTGATCCCCGGAACGCATCGGGCCGACCCCTTCCGGCGTGCCGGTCAGGATCACATCGCCGGCGCGCAGCGTAAAGTAGTGGCTCATATGAGCAATCAGCGGCAGGATTTTATGGATCATATCCGCAGTGGTGCCCTGCTGGCGGACCTCGCCGTTAACCAGCAACTTAAGCTCACTGTTCTGCGGGTCACCACTGAACCCGGCGGCCGGAATAAACCCGGAGATGGGACAGGCATTATCAAAGCCTTTGGACTTCTCCCACGGCTGACCCGCTTTTTTCAGTCCGGCCTGCAGGTCCCGCAGCGTCAGATCCAGCGCCACACCATAACCTGCGATAGCCTGAGCCACATGCGCTTCGGTAGCCTGCTTCAGGGTGGCACCGATCAGCACCGCCAGTTCTACTTCATGGTGAACGTCGCCAAAGCCGTCGGGAATCGAGAGCGGCTGGCGCAGATCACACAGCGCAGTTTCCGGTTTAATGAAGATAACGGGTTCAGTCGGCGTTGCACTGCCCATCTCTTTAATGTGTTTTGCGTAGTTACTGCCGACGCAAACCACTTTGCTGACCGGAAAATCTATCAGAGCGCCTTGCCAGTTCCGATGCTGATACATGCTCATCCCCTGTTCAGGTTAGGTGTGATGCCAGCGTTGCTGGCGGATTGATGTTTGCCTGTGAGCTGATCGAAATGCCAGCCTCATGGCGTGATAATAAGATCCTTTTAACGGTCCGGGGGGTAGAATTTGTCAATAAGCGTAAACAGGGGCGCATAATCGCTGAAGTTTCGACCAATCCGGGAGGGAATTCAGGCGAAAAATTTAAGAAGCGGAGAAAACAGATAAGCTGCGCCGTCTATTTTGCGCAGCCTTAAAGTCATATTATCCTGGCAGCATCGCGCTGAGAGGATTTATATTTACAGATGAATCTGAGTTAAACTTTTTTATCAGCCTGTAAATGAATTTTTAGCAGACTTTCGATTGGTGGAGGAAGCTGTAAATAATAGCCCTGTTCACTCAATCCCTGCTTAACTTTATTGATATCCGCATTAGCCAGTCTGTCGCGGCCCTCCAGCTTCAACACCATTGCCAGCTGGGGCTTGCCAAATCCTTTCAGCAACGCTTCAGGAACGCGCGAAAAATCGTCCTTTTTTTCAACATAGAGATAAGTCTGGTCACGTAACGGGCTTCTGTAGATCACACAAAACATATTTTTTACTCGAATTAACCGGCGTTGAGGCTTGTCTGAATATAGCTGTAACTATAACATGCTTGCAGAACTTCGAATATTCACCGTAAGCGCATAAACGATGATTTTATCATCGCCTGGCTGACGGTAGTGAAAACAGGACTGAGTCGGGACTGATGTCGCAAACGCCAATCGAATTTAAAGGTAGCAGTTTCACCCTGTCTGTCGTCCATCTGCATCACCATGACCCTGTGGTGATCCGCAAGGCACTCCAGGACAAGATTGACCAGGCGCCAGATTTCCTGAAGAACGCTCCGGTGGTGCTTAACGTCGCCACACTGAGTGCAGATGTTAACTGGAAGCAGCTACAGCAGGCGATTCTTGCCACCGGTTTACGCATTGTCGGCGTGAGCGGCTGTAAAGATGATGCCCTGAAACGCATTATCGTCCGGGCCGGCCTGCCGGTACTGGCTGAAGGTAAAGAGGCCCGGCCGCGCAGTGAAGCGCCCGCCCCTGCGCCTGCACCGGTTCCTGAACCCCAGCCTGTGATGGCTGAAGCCGTCGCCGCCAAAACCCGCATCGTGAATACCCCGGTGCGCTCAGGCCAGCAGATTTATGCGCGTGACGCTGACTTAATCGTCACCAGCAGCGTCAGCGCCGGGGCCGAACTGGTCGCCGATGGCAACATTCATATTTATGGCATGATGCGCGGCCGTGCGCTGGCAGGCGCCAGCGGTGACCGCAACTGCCAGATTTTCTGTACCCATCTGGCCGCCGAGCTGGTCTCGATTGCCGGGGAGTACTGGATCATGGATCAGATCCCGCAAGAATTTTTTGGTAAAGCTGCGCGCCTGTGCCTGCAGGATGGCGCGCTGACTATCCAGACACTTAATTAGGCCCCTTTTCTTTTGTTAAGGAAATCAACATTTATGGCACGCATTATTGTAGTTACATCCGGTAAAGGGGGCGTTGGTAAGACCACGTCAAGCGCGGCCATCGCCACCGGTTTAGCGCAGAAAGGCAAAAAGACGGTTGTGATCGACTTTGATATCGGTCTGCGTAACCTGGATCTGATCATGGGCTGTGAACGCCGTGTGGTCTATGACTTCGTTAACGTCATCCAGGGCGATGCCACGCTGAACCAGGCACTGATTCGCGACAAACGCACTGAGCAGCTCTACATCCTGCCTGCGTCACAGACCCGCGATAAAGATGCGCTGACCCGTGAAGGTGTTGAAAAAGTCCTGAACGACTTAGCCGCAATGGAGTTCGATTTCATCGTCTGCGACTCACCGGCGGGTATCGAAACCGGTGCGCTGATGGCGCTCTACTTTGCCGATGAAGCCATCATTACCACCAACCCGGAAGTCTCCTCTGTTCGCGACTCCGACCGTATTCTGGGCATCATCTCATCTAAATCCCGTCGCGCTGAAAACAGTCAGGAGCCGGTAAAAGAGCATCTGCTGCTGACCCGTTATAATCCTGGCCGCGTAAGCCGTGGCGACATGCTGAGCATGGAAGATGTGCTGGAGATCCTGCGCATTCCGCTGGTCGGTGTGATCCCTGAAGATCAGTCAGTCTTGCGCGCCTCTAACCAGGGCGAGCCGGTGATCCTTGACAGTGAGTCAGATGCTGGCAAAGCCTATGCCGATACCGTTGAACGGTTGCTCGGTGAAGTTCGTCCCTTCCGCTTTATCGAAGAAGAGAAGAAGGGTTTCCTGAAACGCCTGTTCGGGGGATAAACCATGGCATTACTTGATTTCTTTTTATCCCGGAAGAAGAACACTGCCAATATAGCCAAGGAAAGGCTGCAGATTATCGTGGCAGAACGGAGAAGGGGCGACAGTGAGCCCCACTATCTTCCGCAACTTAAGCGCGACATTCTGGAAGTGATTTGCAGATATGTAAAGATTGACCCGGAAATGGTGACGGTGCAGCTGGATCAGAAAGGGGATGATATCTCCATTCTGGAGCTGAACGTCACGCTGCCGGAAACGGATGACGTGACGAAATGACGCTGACCGTTTCCTGAATTTCCCCTGCGCTCTGGCAGGGGAAATTTTATCGGTCAGACATCCGCCAGAATGGCATCAATGCCAGGCTTCAACAGTTCGCCCCGCCATCCGGTGAGTAACTCCGGCTGACGTCCCTGTGGCTTCAGGCCCCAGTGCTGGCTGAGAACCTGATTGATCTGACGGCGTGACGCCAGCAGTTCCTGACTGAACCCACTCTGCTCACTCACCTGCTGCACCAGTGCTTTTACTGCTTTAAACACCTGCTTATAGTGCGGATGATCGATCAGATTACCCAGCGGTGCGGGTAATTCACTCTCGTCCAGCGCCGCAGCGTCGGCGACCAGCGCCACCAGCGTTTTGCCGTGGAAACGAATCTCATGTCCCGACAGCCCCAGATGGTCCAGCTCGCCCAGTGAGCCAGGCATAAAGCGGGCGACCTTCCAGAGATGCTCTTCGCGCACCACAAAATTGACCGCCATATCCTTTTCACGCGCCAGCTTCAGACGCCAGGCCGCCAGCCGCTGTAATGCCGCCAGCTGACGGGGGCGCAGCTGCCAGGCATTGGTGATATCCCGCCAGGCATCATCCGGTACAACCGTGTCGAGACGGCGCTGACAGAGGTTTTCGCACTCGCTGAGCGCCGCTGCCATATTACCGGCAGCCTCAGTATTCGCCATCAGTTGACGGGCAATCGGCAGCAGATAGTGGACATCTGCTGCTGCATAGGCGCACTGACGCTCGGTCAGCGGACGCGCCAGCCAGTCTGTGCGTGATTCACTTTTATCAAGCTCAACCTGGGTGAAATGGGCCACCATGGCGGCAAAACCCCATGAGAGTGGCTGGCCGGAGAAGGCTGCCAGAATCTGGGTGTCGATCATCGGCGTCGGCAGAACGCCGAAGCGGTGCAGGAAAACTTCCAGATCTTCCCCGCCGGCATGCAGGAATTTGGTGACGCGCGTATCCGTTAAGAGTTCGATAAAGGGTGACCAGTCACGGATATTCAGCGGATCAATCAGCACCAGTTGCTGATCGTCAAACAACTGGATCAGACCCAGCTGAGGATAGTAAGTGCGGGTACGGACAAATTCGGTATCCAGTGCCACCGCCGCGTGCTGGCGCGCTTTCTGACACACGTCTGCCAGTTGATCATCCTGGTCGATAAGGGAATAGTTCACGTCTGATTTTCACCGCAGCCAACAACGCGCGGCGCTCCATGTTAAACACAATAAAAACGCCGGACATGCCGGCGTTCAACCTCAATTCAGTCCTGCTTCAGCGCCCGGACTTTGCCTCGTCGCGCAGTTCACGTCGCAGTATCTTGCCAACGTTGGTTTTAGGCAATTCATCCCGGAACTCGATGATCTTCGGCACTTTGTAACCGGTCAGCTGACGGCGACAGTGGTCGAGCACCTCCTCTTTTGTCAGCGAGGGATCTTTTCTGACGATGCAGACTTTCACCGCTTCGCCCGAGAGATCGCTGGGCACGCCAATCGCCGCCGCTTCACGTACTTTAGGATGTTGCATCAGCACATCTTCGATCTCATTCGGGTAGACATTAAAGCCTGACACCAGAATCATATCTTTTTTGCGGTCGACGATGCGAATAAAGCCTTCCTCATCAACGGTAACAATATCACCGCTGTGGAGCCAGCCATTTTTCAGCACCTCGGCCGTGGCCTCGGGGTGCTGCCAGTAACCCAGCATCACCTGCGGACCGCGGATGCAGAGCTCGCCCGGTTCACCCGGTGGCACCTCATTACCGGCATCATCCAGAATCAGGACATCGGTAGAAGGCACCGGCAGGCCGATACTGCCGGTGTGACAGCTGATGTCATAGGGATTGACCGACACCAGCGGCGAACACTCGGTCAGGCCATAACCCTCCAACAGATAGTGCCCGGTGAGCTTTTCCCAGCGCTCAGCCACCACTTTCTGCACCGCCATTCCGCCGCCCGCAGAGAGACGCAGCGTGGAAAAATCGAGTTTATTAAACTGCTCATCGTTGAGGAGCGCGTTAAACAGCGTGTTCACGCCGGTGATGGCGGTAAAGGGCACCCTGCCCAGCTCTTTGACAAAGCCGGGGATGTCGCGCGGATTGGTGATCAACAGGTTCTGACCGCCCAGTTCCAGGAACAGCAGGCCATTCACGGTGAGTGCAAAGATGTGATACAGCGGCAACGCGGTGACCACAAACTCTTTGCCATCGCGCAGCATTTTGCCATAGGTCGCCCGGGTCTGCTCAATGTTCGCCTGCATGTTGCGATGGGTCAGCATCGCCCCTTTGGCAACGCCAGTGGTGCCGCCGGTATACTGGAGGAAGGCGAGATCGTCATTGGAAACCGTCGGACGCTGATAAGGCAGCGCGGCCCCACTCTCCAGCACCTGACGAAACGAGATGGCGCCCGGCAGATGGTATTTTGGCACCAGCTTTTTCACATATTTGACGACAAAGTTTACCAGTGTGGCTTTAAGCGGGGCCAGCTGATCGCCCATCCGGGTCAGAATGACGTGGCGAACCGGGGTTTCTGCCACCACTTTTTCCAGCGTGTGGGCAAAATTGGAGACGATAACGATGGCGCTGGCGCCGCTGTCATTAAGCTGATGCTTCAGTTCACGCGGCGTATAGAGCGGATTGACGTTGACCACGACCATGCCCGCACGCAGCACGCCAAACAGGGCCACCGGATACTGGAGCAGGTTAGGCATCATCAGCGCCACCCTGTCTCCGGCTTTCAGGCCCAGCTGTTGCTGGAGATAGGCGGCAAACGCGCGGCTCTTCTCCTCCAGCTGGCGAAACGTCATTTTCTGACCCATGTTCAGAAAGGCGGGTTGATCGGCGTAGCGTTTTACGGCCTGCTCAAACAGATCGACCAGAGAAGTATAACGATCTGCACTTATTTCGGCAGGCACATCTGCCGGGTAGCGTTTCAGCCAAACCTTATTCAAGGATCCACCCCGATAATTATGTTGTATTTCCATCGCTGCCTCAGCCAATCTGGTTTGTTAACAATATTTTAACTGATTGTACCAGTTTGCCTGTTTCGGCATGTTGAGGTTGCGAAGTCCATCACTAAATTTCGTGCTGATAAAACAGACAAATAAAAAGCCCGGCTGCGAGCACCGCGACCGGGCTGAATAAAGACGATGTTCACACTTACTCGGTCAGGATAGTCTGCACCTCTGTCGGGCCGGTATTCATCATGCCCCAGTAAGGATTAGGCCCCCAGTAGCCCCCGCGATGGCGGGTAGGCCCATACCAGATCCAGGGATCCACAGGCTGAGGCGGCGCCATCACCTGCTGCGTCAGCCGCCAGCGCTGATAGCCGCGCACATCGATGACCACGAATTTATAATCCGCCTCTCCGATTTTGCCCTGCTCGGTGCCCTTCAGCGTGCCCAGCACCGTAACATACTGATTACGGACATCCACCGGATCGACAAAACCGTGGATGTCGGCAAAGATCCGGCCAACTGACGCCGCCCCCAGACGCGGTCTGGCGCTGTCATCCAGCGGCTGAGCCGCAATCTCCAGCCGGGTTTTGCCATTCAGATTGGTAACATTGACTACCTTGCCGCCAAAGCGCGACTCCTGCCCGACAAACAGCGACGGATCGCTCATCACCCGCAACAGATCCTGTTGCGGCTGCGGCGAACTGCCCTGCAGCGTGTCAGGAATAGAGACACAACCGGTTAACGCCAGCACGCAGGTCAGCAACAGACCTGAAAGCCCTTTACCACAGATTGACGACATAGAGATTCTCCCATCAGGTAAAGATTAGACTGGACGCATAACAATAAGTTGCGTCTCTTTTACCGGCCAGGTAACTTTTTCCAGGCGACCTCATTGCGCAGATAGGTCGGCTCTGCCGTTTCCGGCAGACACGTTTCACCACGGGCCAGCGCCAGGGCGGCCAGCGGCAGCATATCCTCTGCGGCAGGCAGGGCTACGTCGCTGGCGCTGAGCGTCAAAGAATGGCCCTGCTGAAGCCCCGGATAAGCCTGCCAGCCGGTGCCTGCGGTCATCCATTGGCCGGACAGCGCCTGCATGCGTGCCAGCGCCGCCTCCGGTGAGAGCACGCTTTCGGTGGCCTCGCCCTGCCAGACGCCCTGCTCATCGCGCTGATATTCGGCCCAGTAGACCTCCCCCATGCGCGCATCAATCGCGGTTAACACCCGCGTGGCACCGTGCAGACGCCATGCACCTTCCGCCAGGGTTGCCAGAGTAGAGACGGCGATCATCGGCAGAGCGGCACCCAGTGCCAGGCCTTGCGCAATCCCAATCCCGATTCGTACACCGGTAAAACTGCCGGGACCACGGCCAAACGCCAGCGCGTCAAGATCGGTCAGTTCCAGCCGCTGCGCCAGCAGCAGCTCCTCGACCAGCGGCAGAATGCGCTGGGTGTGATCGCGCGGGGCGATCTCAAATCGGGCATCCATCTGTTGCTGATTCAGCAAAGCGGCTGAACAGGCTTCTGTTGCCGTATCCAGCGCTAAAATTCGGGCTGACATGACTACCTCAGAAGAAAGAAAAACGGCGCGCATCTTAGCACAGAATTACGCGTCTGGTTCGGGTTGCTGGCGGATAAAGGCGATGGCGCGGGCGATATCCCGGGTACGCGGCGTGGGCGGCAGGCTGTTGAGAAACAGTGCACCATAGGGCCGCGACACCAGCCGCTGATCGCAGATCACCAGCACACCGCGATCGTTCGTGTCGCGGATCAGGCGTCCCACCCCCTGCTTCAGGGTGATCACCGCATCCGGCAGCTGCACGTCGGCAAAAGGGTCGCCGCCGCGGATACGACAATCTTCCATCCTCGCCTTCAACAGCGGATCTTCCGGTGAGGTAAAGGGAAGCTTGTCGATGATCACCAGCGACAGCGCATCGCCGCGCACGTCCACGCCCTCCCAGAAGCTGCTGGTCGCCACCAGCAGAGCATTGCCCTTCTCAATAAATTGTTTCAGCAACTGGCCTTTACTGGTTTCACCCTGCACCAGTACCGGCAGCGTCATTGAGGCGCGAAACTCTGCGGCCAGCTCGCGCATCATCAGGTGCGAGGTGCAGAGAAAGAAACAGCGGCCTTTGTTGGCGTCAATCAGCGGCTTCATCATCGCGGCCAGCTGGCGCGCGCCACCAGGCCGGTTCGGTTCCGGCAGATTACGCGGCACGCAGAGCAGCGCCTGCTTCGCAAAGTCGAACGGGCTGTTGAGGATCAGGCTCTTCGCTGCATTGACCCCCAGCCGTTCGGCGAAGTGCGCCATGTTCTCGTCGACCGCCAGCGTTGCAGAGGTAAAGATCCATGCGGCCTTGCGGTTGTCCATCACTTCACGGAAGCGTTCCGCTACCGAAAGCGGCGTGAGCGCCAGGATAAAGTGGCGTGAGGTGCATTCATACCAGTAGCTGTAGCCCGGCTCGTTAATTGCCCGCAGCCGTTTCAGCCGCCCACGATAGAGCGCGGCCCGCTCAAAGGCGGCATCCAGCAGGGCCGATCGGCCCAGCGACAGTTTGATGACGTCGTAGCAAAGCTCAAGCGCGTCATCCAGCAGCGTGAACATGCGCAGAATCGCGTTATCGCTCAGCAGTTCGCGCAGATTACCGCGAAAGCCGGGATCGCCTAATGCCAGCCGGAAATCCTGCGCGCACTGCGCCAGCCGGTCTGCCGATTTCTGCAGCTGCCGGGCATCACGCACTTCGGTGCGGTAGGCGGTAATAATGTCTTTGGCCAGATCGAGTAACTGGCGGCTGGAGAGTTGCTGACCAAAATAGTGGCTGGCGATATCGGGCAGCTGATGGGCTTCGTCGAAGATCATCACATCCGCTTCGGGGATCAGTTCACCAAAGCCCCCCTCCTTTACCACTAAGTCGGCAAGGAACAGATGGTGGTTAACCACTACGACATCGGCGTCCATCGCACGCTTTCGCGCTTTGACCACAAAACACTCTTTGTAACGCGGACAATCGGTGCCGAGGCAGTTATCGTTGGTGCTGGTGACCAGCGGCCAGACCGGGCTGTCTTCGGTTACGCCTGCGCAGCTGCTGATGTCTCCATCTTCCGTCTGCGACGACCAGCTTCGCAGCGTCACCAGGTCGGTCAGCGCCTGAACAGTGAGATCGCCTCCCGCCATCGACTGCTGTTCCAGCCGTTCCAGGCAGAGATAATTTGAGCGCCCCTTCAGCAGGGCGGTTTTACCCGTGAACTTCAGCGCGCGGGTCATGGTGGGCAGATCGCGGCCATAGAGCTGATCCTGCAGCGCTTTGGAACCGGTGGAGACAATCACTTTTTTACCGGCCCGCAGAGCGGGCGCCAGATAGGCATAGGTTTTGCCAGTGCCAGTGCCGGCTTCCACCACCAGTTCACCCTGCTGTTTTACGGCTTCTGAAACCGCCTGCGCCATCTCACGTTGTGCTTCGCGCGGCCTGAAACCTGCGATCGCCTGCGCCAGGGCGCCATCCACTGCAAAATCGTCTGCCACATACCCTCACAAAGAACGGCAAAAACACTGTAATTATGTCAGTATTGCCATAACAAAGCAAAATAGAGGTTTTTCAACAGATTAGGCAATTATGGCAGAAACAAGCGGGCCCTTGAACCGCTTCGCGGAAACAAAAAGGCGGCACATGGCCGCCTGAGGATATGGGCTTCCTGCCAAAGCACCGGGTTAGGGCTTACTCGACGATCATGCGGCCGTTAAGGTGCTGCAGCGGACGATTGTTGGTGGTTTTCAGAGCCCGCTTAAAGGCGTCGAGCTGGGCCTGCGAGAGTGTGACCGGCTGCTTCATCACCAGCCAGCGGATGCCTTCGCTGCAGGGAGGCGTGGTCAGCGAACCGCTGAAACGATAATAGTGCAGGTCTTCCGGGAAGAGCTCGCGCAGATCGACCTGACGATTGATGCTGACCTGCTGATTCTCCTTTTTCGGCATCGCGTCAATCAGGGGAGTCAGCGCCGGGTTCTCTTTGCCGACTTCAAACATCACCGCGACTACGGCCAGGTCGCCATCCTCTTTGCTGTGAACAAAATGGGCTTCCAGCGGAAAGGTATGTCCATTGATCTGGTTTTCACCGGGCGTGTGAAAATGATACTGACGCAGAGTGAACTTTTCACCGTCCAGAATAAAGTCATCTTCATGATCGACGGTAACCTGAATAGTGTGGCCATTATTAATGACTTTTTCCGCCGACGCCTGATAAGCCAGATTCAGGGGCTGCAGATGCCCCTGTATGGGATCTTTAATATTTATGGGCGACTGCGCCTTTCCTTCGTGGCAGAGGTGAAAATCGCTGCTCAGTTCACTCCAGTGCTCCGGCCCTGCTTTGCCTTCGTAGCTCCAGTGCGGCTCTGCTGCGCTGGCGACACCCATGGACGACAGCGCGATGATCAGACTTAACCGTGTTAATCGTTTCATTTTTATCCCTGCTGATAAGCTAATGTTCGGCAGCGATAATATTCCGCGCCCTTTTATATCAGCAAGGTGACAAAATGCGATCGTTCACCTTCTTCAGGAATAATGAGTTTACTATTTTTATCGATGTTAATTTAATTAACATTCTCGTTTTATCATTATTCAGAATTAAATGGCCGGTGTGGTCCGGGCGCTGAATATGTCCGTTAACGATTAAATGCCAGAGTATTTTTCAGAAGCTGAAGGAAAAAAGAAACCGCAAAACGGGCGTTTTGCGGTTTATCTGTCACGCCGAAGAGACGGGCGGCCCGTTCCCGGTTAGCAGATCAGACATCCTTTTCCAGCGGATCCTCTTCCTCATCCTCTGCGTCATCTTCAGGATAGATCTCAGCATCATCTGGCAGGGGTTCATCGTAATCAGGACGTTCAGACATAATTACCTCCGGTGATAAATAGCAGTGCTGCTATTTCAGATGAGCATAGTTAACCGGCACGCCCCGCCGCACAATTTCCGCCTGAAGTGTGAGCCGGGCTTAAGATCGCTGTAAGAGCGTGAAAAGGTTCAAACGGCTCTGCGTTAATGGTGTATGTAGAGCGCGCCCGCCAGCATAATGATGAAGAGCACAGCAAACGTTATTACTCCCTGCCGGGTGCCTTTGGATAACCCCACAAAGGCCGCGATAACAATAAAGAGCAGCGTCAGTGCGCCCGCCATCACCCAAAACAGATACTGCGTATTCGCCATGTGTTCATCCTCATTCTGTGGCGCTATCTTTTGATTGATTTATAACATTTTTCAGCCCGTCCTGCCGGAGTTTCACCGCAGACAGCGGCTGATTGCGCGATTTGCAGACGTGCGCCCGGTCTGACGCCCGCCATGGCGCGGCGGACAGTGTGATGCAGTTATCAAATGCAGATGAACGCCGCGAGGAAACTAACACCCGGATTATACTAATCAAATCAGCTGACCGTTGGGATGTGGCACCTGCTGGCTGATGTGCCGACACTGGCTTAACGTTGCCTCAGGCACTGTTAAGCAGATGGCCTTAACCCGACTGCCTGACTCAGGCGGAGGAATGTGATGAACTATTTCCGCATCGGCTCTCTCGCCGGCGTGCTGCTGCTCTGCGGCTGCCAGGCCCCCACGCCCGACCAGGCTCGTCAGCAGGCACCGCTCTTTCAGGGCCAGAGCACCCGAACCGCCCCCCAGCTCAGCGACTGTATCTATCGCGGCTGGTCCACCACGACAGTCATTGCCAGCGATAACACTACCCACACTCAGCCCAGAGGCAGTGACATCAGCGTTTACACCTGGGAGGATTCTATTTTTGCGGATATCACCCCTCAGCGGAAAGGATCGGAGGTGAAATATTTCACCACGTTCAGGATGGCGCCTCAGGTGATGGCGGACAGGCAGGCAATCGTTCAGCGCTGCCTGCGGGCGTAAAGGGTGACAGCGGTGTCAGGAGTGTGCCAGGCTAATGCGCAAATAACGAGGGAGAAACCGATGAGCATTACCCGCATTGATCCGGAACACCGCATGTCCGAGGCTGTCATTCATAACGACACCATCTACTACACCAGCGTGCCAGAAAACCTGGACGCCGATGCCGAAGCACAGACAGCGAATGCGCTGGCCGTCATTGATGCGATGCTGACGCGCCTGGGCAGCGACAAAAGCAAAATCCTGGATGCAACGCTGTTTCTGGTCGATAAAGCCGACTTCCCTGCGATGAACCGCGCCTGGGACGCCTGGGTCTCGCCGGATAATGCGCCGGTGCGCTGCACGGTTCAGGCCGGACTGTTGAATCCGAAATATAAAATCGAAATTAAGATTATCGCGGCCCGTTAACCGCGCCGGGCGTTATTCCTCTTCGTTTTCATCATCTTCGTCGTCGAATAGCGCCCGAATCTGTTCACCCGTATGGCTCTCACGAATTTCCTGCGCCACCTGGGCGATCGCCTGGCCGCTCGTCAGCCCGCCAGCCATTAATTCCTGAATGCGTTCGACGGCCTGTTGCTGCTGCTCATGAGAGAGCGCCGGTAATCCTGTTATCATGTTCTACTCCTGCGTTGGGGCTGACAGTATCCCACGCCGAACTAACAGGTGCCAGTCAGGAAAAAATATGTCAGTCTGACCGCCTCTTTGCCTGCTGATTTCTCTGCACGATGATTGTTGAAACCCTGACGCTTGATTACACCCCGGATGCGCTGATACAGCGCTTCGCGCCCCTTTCCTCTCTGCCGTGGGCGATGCTGCTCTCCTCCGCGCAGGCCAGCCACAGCGACAACCGCTTTGATATTCTGACCGCAGACCCGCGTGCGACGCTGGTTACCCGGGGAGCCACCACCACTATCAGCGACCGGAACGGCAGCCGCGACTCCACCGCCGATCCGCTGCTGCTGGTTCAGCAGCAGTGTGATGCACTCGGCGTCACGCCGGTGACCAGCGAAGCTTTACCGTTTCAGGGCGGGGCGCTGGGCCTGTTCGGTTACGATCTGGGCCGCCGGTTTGAATCCCTGCCGCAGCACGCCGAGGCCGATCTCACCACGCCGGACATGGCGGTGGGGATCTACGACTGGGCGCTCATTGCCGATCACCACCAGCAGACGCTGACGCTGGTGGCGACAGAAAACGTAGCGGCGCGGGCCGCCTGGCTGACAGCCTGGCCCGCGCGCAAAACCGTACCCTTTTCACTGACCAGCCGCTGGCGTTCCAATCTGAGCTATGCCGACTACGCCGCACGCTTCGACCGGGTACAAGCCTACATTCAGGCGGGCGACTGTTACCAGGTCAACCTGGCCCAGCGTTTTCAGGCGGGCTATCAGGGGGATGAGTGGCAGGCGTTTACCCGGCTGAATGCGGCCAACCGCGCGCCGTTCAGTGCGTTCCTGCGTCTGCCTGGCAGTGCGATCCTCAGCCTGTCGCCCGAGCGTTTTCTCTCCCTGAATCAGAAACAGATCGAGACCCGACCGATAAAAGGCACCCGGCCACGTTGCAGCGATCCCGTCGCCGATGCGCAACAGGCCGAGGCGCTGCGCAATGCCGGGAAAGATCGCGCCGAAAACCTGATGATTGTCGATCTGCTGCGCAACGATATCGGCCGCGTCGCCGTTCCCGGCTCGGTGACGGTGCCGGAGCTGTTTGTGGTTGAGCCTTTCCCGGCGGTTCATCATCTGGTGAGCACGGTGCGGGCGCAGCTGCCTGCAACCCTGCAGGCCACGGATCTGCTGCGCGCCTGCTTCCCGGGCGGATCGATAACCGGCGCGCCCAAAATCCGGGCGATGGAGATTATTGATGAACTGGAGCCGCAGCGGCGCAATGCCTGGTGCGGCAGTATCGGCTATCTCAGCCTCTGCGGAAGGATGGATACCAGTATCACCATCCGCACGCTGATCGCCGAGGGGCAGCAGATCTACTGTGCCGCGGGAGGCGGGCTGGTGGCCGACAGCGATCCGGCGGCGGAATATCAGGAGACGCTCGACAAAGTGAGCCGGATTTTACCGGCACTGGAACAGACCGGAGGCGCCGTTGGCCCTGACGCTTGAGATCTTCCGCAGCCGTTTTCTGTTGCAGCAGCCTGCCCGCAGCACGCAGCGCCTCTCCGGACGCCATGCCGCAGTGCTGGTGCCGGTGGTGGCGCGGCCTGAGCCGGGCCTGCTGCTGACGCAACGCTCGCATGCGCTGCGTAAACATGCCGGGCAGGTGGCCTTTCCCGGCGGGATGCAGGATGCCACCGACGCCTCGCTGATCGCCACCGCGCTGCGCGAGGCGCAGGAAGAGGTGGGGCTGGACCCGCAGCAGGTCGAGGTGCTGGGCGCGCTGCCTGCCGTAACCAGCAGTACCGGTTTTCAGGTCACGCCGGTGCTGGGGATTATTCCGGCCGGTCTGCGCTTGACCCTGAATCCGGAGGAGGTCAGCAGCGCCTTTGAGATGCCGCTGGCCGAGGCATTACAGCTCAGCCGCTACAGCGCGCTGGAGATCAACCGGGCGGGCGTGCGCCATCCGGTCTGGCTGTCACGGTACCAGGATTATCTGGTCTGGGGCATGACCGCCGGGATTATCCGTTCGCTGAGCACACAGATCGCTTTCTGATCCTGTCCGGGCGCGATAGCCCTGCCCCGTCAGTTCTCTGCCGGTTTACGCTATAATTTTTTCTACTGGTTTTAATAAGTTTATTTCATGCGAAAAGCTGCTCTTTTCCGGTGCATGACCTTTACTATTAGCGCCATAAACTGCCGCGGCAGACTGATAATAATTGTGAGGAGTGTCACCTGTGATTAGTGTTTTCGACATGTTCAAAGTGGGCATCGGCCCCTCAAGTTCGCATACTGTCGGCCCGATGAAAGCGGGTAAACAGTTTGTGGATTTGCTCAGCGAACAGGGAAAGCTGCAGGAGGTGACCCGGATCGCCGTGGATGTCTATGGGTCGCTCTCCCTGACCGGTAAAGGCCACCACACGGACATCGCCATTATTATGGGTCTGGCGGGCGAATCACCGGATACCGTAGACATCGATGCGATCCCCGCCTTTATCAAGGATGTGGAACAGCGTGAGCGGCTGCTGCTGGCAAAAGGCGCGCATGAGGTGGACTTTCCGCGCGAAGGCGGCATGGTGTTCCGCAGTGAGAACCTCTCCCTGCATGAGAACGGCCTGCGCCTGCTCGCGTTTGCGGGCGACCTGCTGATCCTGTCAAAAACCTACTACTCGGTGGGCGGCGGTTTTATTGTCGATGAAGAGCACTTCGGCCAGTCGGCGCTGGATGAGGTCTCTGTTCCCTGGCCGTTCCACTCCGCCAAAGATCTGCTGGCTCACTGCCGCGAAACGGGCCTGTCGCTCTCGGGCCTGGTCATGAAGAACGAACTGGCGCTGCACAGCCGTGATGAGATTCAGGCCTATTTCGCCACCATCTGGCAGACCATGCAGGCCTGTATCGATCGCGGCCTGAATACCGAAGGTGTGCTGCCTGGCCCGCTGCGGGTGCCGCGCCGCGCCGCCTCGCTGCGTCGTCTGCTGACCTCCTCCACCAAACACTCCAGCGATCCGATGATCGTCATCGACTGGATCAATATGTTTGCGCTGGCCGTTAACGAAGAGAACGCTGCGGGTGGCCGGGTGGTGACGGCTCCGACCAACGGCGCCTGCGGCATCGTGCCTGCGGTGCTGGCCTACTACGATCACTTTATCGAGCCGGTCACGCCCGATATCTTCCTGCGCTATTTCCTTGCCTCAGGCGCGATTGGCGTGCTCTATAAAATGAACGCCTCCATCTCTGGTGCCGAAGTGGGCTGCCAGGGTGAAGTCGGTGTCGCCTGCTCAATGGCGGCAGCCGGTCTGGCCGAGCTGCTGGGTGCCAGCCCGGAGCAGGTCTGTGTGGCCGCCGAGATCGGCATGGAGCATAACCTGGGGCTGACCTGTGACCCGGTGGCGGGTCAGGTGCAGGTGCCCTGCATTGAGCGCAACGCGATCGCCTCAGTGAAAGCGATCAACGCGGCGAGAATGGCGCTGCGCCGCACCAGTGAACCACGCGTCTCGCTGGATAAGGTTATCGAAACCATGTATGAAACCGGCAAAGATATGAACGCCAAATATCGTGAAACCTCACGCGGCGGGCTGGCAATCAAGGTTCAGTGCGATTAACGCCCCCAGCGGTTTAAATAACGCGCAAACATAATAAAATCCGTATCCTGCGCTATCTCAGCGCAGGATTACACGGTAGAGTGATTTCCGCGCAGCCGTCCGGCTTGCCCTGCTTTCCAGACCCGCTTTTCTGCATTACGGCCTCAGTTCTGGCCTGACCGTGCCGATACTCATCCCGTTGTGTTGCTTTTTTCTGGCTTTAGGGAAGGTGGAAACTGATGTTGATGGCCCAGCAATATGTTGGACAATTCAGACGCAAGCGTTTGCTGATCGCGCTGATGATCGCCACCCTGGTGCTGATTCTGACGCTGGCATTCCGCTATATCGAAGAAAAAGCGCGCATCGAGCAGCAGGCGATGGATTTTGCCGACAAGGCGATAATGCGGTTCGACCGGATGTTCTCCCCGCTGGAGGTGTCAGCCAGTAATATGCTGGGGCTGGTTGGCGTGCCCTGCCAGGATGTTCGCTTTCCGCTCATTGAGAAGATCTCCTCGCTGCAGACGGTGCGGGCGATTCTGCTGGTCGATAACGATATGCTCTACTGCTCCAGTATCTATGGCCCGCGCACGATCCCCTTTGGAGAGACCTACCCCGACCTGGCCTTTAACGGCCAGCGCATGACGCTCTCTACCGATCGCTATCTGCTGAAAGGGTCACCGATACTCCTGCTGTGGACGCCCAGGAGTCTGGATAACCGCTCCGGCATTCTGCAGGCTATCAATATCGAAATGATGAGCAACTACCTGCTGGAGCCGGAGCTGCCCTGGGTGGAGCGCGCCGTCTTCAACGTCAATGGTCAAAGCCTGGAGTATGGCAATCCATTGATTGAGGCCACGGTGCCGGCAGATGATGAGGTGAGCTACGAGCAGGAATCACTGCGCTATCCCTTCAGCCTGACGCTCTATGGCCCCTCTCCGACCCGGCTGGCGCTGGCGACGCTGCCTTCCCAGCTGCCGCTGGCGCTGCTGCTGAGCCTGCTGGTCGGCTACATCGTCTGGCTGGCCACCGCGAACCGCATGAGCCTGAGCTGGCAGATCAGCTACGGCATTACCGCGCGCGAGTTTATGGTCTACTGTCAGCCGCTGATTAACAGCAAAAGCGGCGAGTGCGACGGCATCGAGTTACTGCTGCGCTGGCACAATGCCCGCCAGGGCTGGATAGCGCCGGATCTCTTTATTCCGCTGGCCGAGCGGCAGAACCTGATTAAACCCCTGACGCGCTTTGTGCTGGCTGAGGTGGTCAGCGCGTTACCGCAGTTGCCCGACGATCCCGACTTTCATATTGCCATTAACGTGGCGGCCAGCCATTTCCGCGATCGGGCCATTCTGGAGGATCTGCAGACGCTCTGGTGGCCCGCGACGCCTGTGCCGAAACTGGTGGTGGAGCTGACCGAGCGGGATGCGTTGCCGGTCGTGGATCAGTCGGTGATTTCCCAACTGCATGATATCGGCGTGCGGCTGGCGATCGATGACTTCGGCACCGGCCACAGCTCGCTCTCCTATCTGAAAGATCTCCATCCCGATGTGCTGAAAATCGACAAGATTTTCACTGCGGCCATCGGCACAGACGCGATTAACGCCACGGTGACGGATATGGTGATCTCGCTGGCGCAGCGTCTGAATATCAGCCTGGTGGCCGAGGGGGTCGAAACCGCCGAGCAGGCGGCCTACCTGCGCGAGCGCGGCGTGGATCATCTTCAGGGCTACTATTATGCCCGACCGATGCCGCTGGCGGATTTCCCGGCCTGGCTGGCCGCGCATCAGGCCGATGTCCGGCCCTGAGTCCGCGACCGCGCAGGCGACGGACAAAAAAACAGCCGCGGCGGTGAGGCAGCGGCTGTCAGAGAAGTTCAGCGTGGCAGATTAACGCTGCCGCAGACGATTACCCCTCTTCATCTTCATCGTATGGCTTGTCTTTGGTGACGCGCACCAGATCGATACGGTAGTCGGTCGCCTCGATAATCTGGAAGTGCAGCGGCGTAATATCAATCACATCGCCAGGCAGGGGTAACTGCCCTTTCTGGGCAATCAGCAGGCCCGCCAGAGACGCGTGATCTTCGGCCGGATCGACCAGTTCATGGAAGTCGAGCAGCTGCTGCAGCGAGTGCAGGTCAGTGCCGCCTTTGACCAGCCAGCCGTCGCCATCTGCAATGATATCGGGCGTTTCATCCTCATCCGGGAATTCCCCGGCAATCGCCTCCAGCACATCCAGCGGAGTAATCAGCCCCTGCACCACGCCAAACTCGTTGGTAACGATGACAAAACTGCCCCGGGCGCGACGCAGCACGCCGAGCAGGTTGATCGGGTCCAGCGTTTCCGGTACCACAATAGTCGGGGTACTGGCCGCAAAGGCCGCCACATCCATCCCATGATCCAGCGCCACCAGCAGCTCTTTGGCGCGCACGACGCCGACAATCTCATCCAGCTCGCCCCGGCAGACCGGGAACAGGCTGTGCGGCGTATCGAGCAGCTGCATGCGGATCTCATCAACGGGACGGTTCGCATCAACCCACGAGATTTCACCGCGTGGCGTCATGATGCTGCGAATCGAACGTGACGCCAGCGTCAGCACGCCGTTAATCATATAGCGCTCTTCGTCCTTAAACGCCTCCTGCGGCATCGCTTCCGCCAGCGCCACCTCTTCGCTGGATCCGCTGTTGTTGTTGCTGGCGGTCTGGGCGCGGTTGCGGCCGCCCATCAGGCGCAGAATCGCTTCGGCGGTGCGCTCACGCATCGGGCGATTCGACTGATGGCGGATAAAGTTGCGTCGGGCAATCTGGTTAAACAGCTCGATCAGAATTGAGAAGCCAATAGCCGCGTAGAGGTAGCCTTTAGGAATATGGAAACCAAAGCCTTCTGCCACCAGCGACAGACCGATCATCAGCAGGAAGCTCAGGCAGAGCACCACCACGGTCGGATGCGCGTTGACAAAGTTGGTCAGCGGTTTCGACGCCAGCAGCATCACACCCATCGCAATCACCACGGCAGTCATCATCACCGGCAGATGGTTCACCATTCCCACCGCCGTGATCACGGCATCCAGCGAGAAGACAGCGTCCAGCACCACAATCTGTGTCACCACGGCCCAGAAACTGGCGTAGCCGCGATTGCCGGAACCCTCAAGCTGTCGGTTCTCCAGCCGCTCATGCAGTTCCATTGTCGCCTTGAACAGCAGGAACAGGCCACCCGCCAGCAGGATCAGATCGCGGCCCGCAAAGCTGAAACCGCCTACGCTGAACAGCGGTGTCGTCAGCGTCACCATCCAGGAAATCAGCGACAGCAGGCCCAGACGCATCACCAGCGCCAGCGACAGACCAATCAGGCGCGCTTTGTCACGCTGCTTTGGCGGCAGCTTGTCGGCCAGGATGGCGATAAAGACCAGGTTGTCGATGCCGAGAACAATTTCCAGCACCACCAGCGTCAGTAAACCCGCCCAGATTGAGGGGTCGAATAAAAATTCCATTATTTATGACTCCAGAACAGGGATCCAGACGAGCCGGGACGTATCAGCGCAGCAAAGCGTGACATCGGGATAGTCGGGAAAACGTGGAAAACGCCGTAAGGCGAGAGGTGACGCGCCAGCAGGCGCAAAGAACAGATTAAGCGACGTCGGTGACGATCCATAAGGTGGGCTGATGCCCGTTACTCCTGAGTAATAAACAGAAGGTTAATGTATCAGTTCGGAAAACGGCGTCAAAAAATTTTCTCATTTTTACAAACTGTAGCAGAGATGATCGGCCACATAGAAAAGCGCACGGTTTCCGGCAGCGGGTAAATAACAGACAGGCATCACATCATTTATTTTTTCGCTCACTAAAATAAGCCCCGACTTCATGGCTTTTACCAACGCAATTCCCTTTTTTCGACGCGATACCTGACTGTTGAGACAGCAGGTTAACGCGATATCAAAGCAAAATTCAAAACCGTTCATCCCCCAGATGAGCATCTCTGGCATAAGGAGGTAGCAGGTGACCATAGCAATTGTCATTGGTACACACGGCTGGGCAGCGGAACAACTGCTGAAAACAGCAGAAATGCTGTTGGGCGAGCAGGAGAATGTCGGCTGGATAGATTTTGTGCCCGGTGAAAATGCTGACACGCTGATTGAAAAATATCAGGCAAGGCTGGCAGAACTCGATACCGGCCAGGGGGTGCTGTTTCTGGTCGATACCTGGGGCGGCAGCCCGTTTAACGCAGCCAGCCGGATCGTGGTGGACCGGCCACAGTATGAGGTCGTGGCCGGGGTCAATATTCCGATGCTGGTTGAAACGCTGATGGCGCGCGACGATAACCCATCCTTTGAGGCGCTGGTCGCCGTGGCGGTTGAGACCGGTCGCGAGGGGGTAAAAGCCCTGAAAGCTCCCGACGCGGCGCCCACCCGCGTCGAACCGGCCGTGGCCGCGCCTCCGGTAAAACCGATGGCACCGGGCGATCATATGAAGATCGGTCTGGCGCGGATCGATGACCGCCTGATCCATGGACAGGTCGCGACACGCTGGACCAAAGAGACTAACGTCCAGCGCATTATCGTCGTCAGCGATGAGGTGGCTAACGATCAGGTGCGTAAGACCCTGCTGACCCAGGTCGCTCCGCCGGGCGTGACGGCACATGTGGTGGATGTCGATAAGATGGTGCGGGTGTGGAACAACCCGAAGTATGGTCAGGATCGCGTCATGCTGCTGTTTACCAATCCCACCGATGTCGTGCGGGTGGTGGAACAGGGTGTTGAGATTAAATCCGTCAACATCGGCGGGATGGCATTTCGTCAGGGAAAAACGCAGGTCAATAACGCGGTTTCGGTCGATGAAAAAGATATCGCCGCCTTCCGCAAACTTAACGAGCGCCATATCGAACTGGAAGTCCGCAAAGTTTCCAGCGACCAGAAACTGAAGATGATGGATTTGATCGCGAAAATGAATGCGTAAAAGGCGCCTGCGTTTCCGGGTGCATTACCATTATCCTGCTGAGGACACGACGTATGATGGAAATAACCTCGCTACAGATTATTTTGATTTTTATCGTTGCCTGTATTGCCGGGATGGGGTCGATTCTGGATGAGTTCCAGTTTCACCGTCCGCTGGTCGCCTGCACTCTGATCGGTATCGTGCTGGGGGATATGAAAACCGGCATCATTATCGGCGGTACGCTGGAGATGATCGCGCTGGGCTGGATGAACATCGGGGCCGCCGTGGCGCCGGATGCCGCCCTCGCCTCGATTATCTCGACCATTCTGGTTATCGCGGGCGGTCAGAGCGTCGGAGCCGGTATCGCGCTGGCGATCCCGCTCGCCGCCGCCGGACAGGTTTTGACGATTATCGTGCGGACGCTGACCGTCGCCTTCCAGCATGCGGCGGACAAAGCGGCCGAAAAAGGCAATCTCACGGCCATCTCCTGGATCCATGTCTCAGCCCTGCTGCTGCAGGCAATGCGTATCGCCATCCCGGCCCTGATCGTGGCGATTTCTGTCGGCACCAGCGCGGTGCACGCCCTGCTCAGTTCAATCCCGGAAGTGGTGACCAACGGGCTGAATATCGCGGGCGGCATGATTGTGGTGGTCGGTTACGCGATGGTGATCAACATGATGCGCGCGGGCTACCTGATGCCCTTCTTCTACCTGGGCTTCGTGACGGCGGCTTTCACCAGCTTCAACCTGGTGGCGCTGGGCGTGATTGGCGTGGTGATGGCAGTGCTCTACATCCAGCTCAGCCCGAAATATAACCGTGCGGCGGGTGCGCCCGCCGCTGCCGCGACCCCAAACGATCTCGATAACGAACTCGATTAAGGAACAGGTGAGCACATGGTCGATATAACCAAAGTCGAAAAGAAACTGACACCCGGCGATGTCCGCGCCGTTTTTCTGCGCTCCAACCTGTTCCAGGGTTCATGGAACTTTGAACGTATGCAGGCGCTGGGCTTCTGCTTCTCAATGGTGCCGGTGATCCGCCGTCTCTATCCTGAGAATAATGAGGCGCGTAAACAGGCGATTAAACGCCATCTGGAGTTCTTTAACACGCATCCTTATGTGGCCGCGCCGGTGCTGGGCGTCACGATGGCGATGGAGGAGCAGCGGGCCAACGGCGCGGCCATCGACGATGGGGCGATTAACGGCCTGAAGGTCGGGCTGATGGGACCGCTGGCCGGGGTGGGCGATCCCATCTTCTGGGGCACGGTGCGACCGGTCTTTGCCGCGCTGGGGGCCGGTATCGCCATGAGCGGCAGCCTGCTGGGTCCGCTGCTGTTCTTTGTGCTGTTCAACCTCGCGCGCCTGCTGACCCGCTACTACGGTGTGGCCTATGGCTACCGCAAAGGGATCGATATCGTCAGCGACATGGGCGGCGGTTTCCTGCAGAAACTCACGGAGGGCGCCTCGATCCTGGGGCTGTTTGTAATGGGGGCGCTGGTTAACAAGTGGACGCACGTTAACATCCCGCTGGTGGTGTCACGCATCACCGACTCGACCGGTAAAACCACAGTAACCACGGTGCAGTCGATTCTCGATCAGCTGATGCCGGGCATCGTGCCGCTGCTGCTCACCTTCGGCTGCATGTGGCTGTTGCGCCGTAAGGTGAATGCGCTGTGGATTATCGTCGGCTTCTTCGCCATCGGTATCTTCGGTTACTGGATAGGCCTGCTCGGTCTGTAATCTTATCCCGCCGGGTACGCCACCACCCGGCGGCTGGCAGGATGAGCCGGGCCATACCCGGCTGATCCCGCCCTGTCTGAGGCCGCTGTCATGTCTTTAACCGATGCGCTGATCGCGCTCTGTATTGCCGCCCTGCTGCTGTTTGCGATTTATGATGAGGCGATCCTGCCCCGCCGTCGTGGTCCGACCCGGTTAAGGGTGACGCTGCGGAGACGGCATAAAATCGACAGCCTGATTTTTATCGGGCTGCTGCTGATGCTGCTCTGGAATAATCTCAGCCATCAGGGCCCGCCGCTCACCACCTCCCTGCTGATGGTACTGAGTTTTCTGGCGTTCTGGCTTTTCTGGCTGCGTAAACCCACGCTACTGATGAAGAACGCGGGACTGTTTTACGCCGGTGTCTGGGTCGATTACCGGCGGATTCAGGGCATGAATCTTTCTGAGGATGGCATTCTGGTGGTGCAGCTGGAGCAGCGCCGGCTGCTGATTGCCGTGCAGCAGCTCGACGATCTGGAGCGCATCTACCATACGCTGGTGGAGGCGCGTTAGTCGCGCTGCCAGAGTGTCAGGCTGAAGTCTGCATCGCAGCTGAACTGCTCACTCTGTTGCAGGGTCTGCCAGACCGCTTCACGCGCACGCCAGGCGAACGGCGTCATCTGCAGCAGGGTTGTCGCGGCCGCGCCCGTCAGCGCCATCGGGTAGCGCAGCGCATGCTGAGCCCGCTGGCGGAAACCGGGATAGGATTTCTGTTCCGGCACATGCAGCTGCACTTCACGATAGATCAACGCCTTAAACTGCTGCAGATGGTGCGGGCCGGGTGTGACGGTCAGCACCAGCCCCCCCGGCTTCAGTACGCGCGCCAGCTCGGCTTCATTGCAGGGCGCATAAATCCGCACAATCGCATCCAGCGATCCATCGGCAAAAGGTAAGCGCTGGCTGGAGGCGACACAGAAACGTACCGCCGGATAGCGCTTTGCCGCCAGCCGGATCGCTGTTCTGGCGACATCCAGCCCATAGATCGTTGCCGCCTCACCGGCGGCTTCGGCCAGCGCGGCGGTGTAGTAACCCTCGCCGCAGCCGATATCCAGAAGGCGGCACGCAGGCTGCTGGAGTACGGACGCGAGCAGCGTGACGACCTGCTCCCGCAGCGGCTGATAATAGCCTGCCTCAAGAAATTCCCGTCTCGCCTGCATCATCTCTGCACTGTCACCCGGTTCCCGCGACCGTTTATGCTGAACGGGTAGCAGATTGACATACCCTTCTTTCGCCTGGTCAAACTGATGGCGATTTTCACAGCACCAGCTGCGTTCTTTCAGGGTGAGAGAAGTGTGACAAAGAGGGCAAATCAGGGACATAAGGTGCTCCGGCATCAGATAACGCGGCGCAGTGTAACCTTATCATTTCCGCATCGGAAGCATAAAGAAAGCCCCGGCTATGCAGCCAGGGCTTTAAAATTCCAGGTCAGGGTGCGATGCACCGGGCTGGCATCGGATCAGATAGCAGTGACGTTAACAGCTGCCGGGCCTTTCTGGCCATCCTGAATTTCAAACTCAACGCTCTGGCCTTCAGCCAGGGTTTTGAAACCATTGCCCTGGATTGCAGAGAAGTGTACGAACACATCTTTGCTGCCGTCTGCAGGGGTGATGAAGCCAAAACCTTTAGACTCGTTGAACCACTTAACCTGACCTTTAATCTTTGCCATTTTGCAAATTCCTTTAGATGTTTATTAAGCCCGAAGGCTGTCTTACAGAAAAACCAGAGACATTACTGCATGAGGCACTAATTAAGGTTCGGCAAGGAAGCGGTATTCAACGTCAACGTCTTTACTCGTACTTCTTTACTGAAGATGCCATGCATAAACAGAACTGTACCTCGTTTAACCCACGAATTGTTATCACATATCCCAAAAATAATGGCAAGCCATTTTTAATGCCTCAGCGAGGCTGCGCACACAATTGACGTCAGGCTCACATTGCCTGTTCAGAGAGGTGGACAAAACGCGGTGTGAATAATGCTCTGCCGCGGCCAGCCCCCTTTTTAACGCGCGGTTTCCGGCGCTAACCTGATGGATACCATAAGAAATAAATATTGCATAAATATGGCAGAGGCAGAATGAATAAGCAGAGCGGCACCCATGTCTGTTATGTGAAATCAGCCGTCAATCCTGTACAGCGACGCTTATTTCGTACAGGTAACACTTTTTTTGCACCAAAAGCAGGAGCCAGACATAAGCACTGCTCCAAATAAAAGCAACGGCATCCTTTTTACTTATTAAGAATTTAACTTTCGATTTGAAAAAATTGATGCCGGATAAAAAAATGCTGGCTTTTATTTGCCCGCCAGGCTTTAGGACGTTTCCTGGGCAGCGTTATTCAGACGGCGGCTTTCCCCTATTCGCCACGGCGCGAAGTCGCCGTTACGCTCATGCGCCCGGTACAGCCCCTGCGCCAGTTCCTGCGGAGGGGCATCCAGCGACTCATCGGCCAGTTCGAAAACCCCCCAGTGGATGGGCAGCGTCAGCGGCCTGCCGGCCTTCTGCCACAACGCCACCGCCTGATCCGGGTCCATATGCTGCCCGGCCATAAACCAGCGCGGCGCATAGGCACCAATGGGCAGCGCAGCCAGCGTGAACGGCCCCAGCCGGGCGATGATCTCCGCGAGGCTGTCGCTGTAGCCGCTGTCGCCGGAGAACCAGAAACGGCAGGCGGCTGAGCGCACTACCCAGCCGCACCAGAGTGAGCGGTTACGGTCAAAGGGCGTCCGCATACTCCAGTGACGCGCCGGTACGGCATCGATGTGCAGTTCGCCGAGCGTGATCGACTGCCACCAGTCGAGCTGATGCACCTCTCTGACGCCGCGCGCCCTGCACCACTTCGCCAGCCCCAGCGGCACAACAAAGGTCGCCTGCGGAAATCGGCGGACAATCGCCTTCACCGTCGATCGATCCAGATGATCGTAATGATTGTGTGAAATCAGCACCACATCAAGACGCGGCAGATCGGCGATGCTGAGCGGCGCGGGCGTTTTCCGCTGCGGACCGGCAAAGGGCAGCGGTGAGGCGCGGGAAGAGAGCACCGGATCGATCAGGATATAGCGCTGGCTGAGGCGCAGCAGCACGGCGGCATGGCCGAGCCACCAGATACGATCGTCGCTGCCGCTGAGATCGGCAGGCTGCCACCACTCCCGGACAAAAGCCGCGTAGCCCTGCCGGGGCGGCAGCGGCAATCCCCCGGCTTTACGCTCACGGCGCCAGCGCTTCAGATCGCCTGGCTGCCGCAGATCCGGTTCAGGATTCGAGAAGCCCTGAGGCGTATGGTGCGCTTTGCGGCTGTCGTACCACGGATTTTTCCAGGCCATCCCGCCTCCCTGCTGTGATTATCGCTCCGGGATTAACCGGATAAAGTCGCGCTTCTCCCGATCGTCATCGGTTTTTTTTGGCTCTGCGCCTGGCTGCATCTCAATCAGCCGACGCAGCAGCTGATTTTGTTTCTTCTGCTCTTCGAGCAGCGACTCCAGTAACCGGATCTGTTCACCGGCGCGCACGCTGGCCCGGTTAACAAAGAACCAGGCGATAAACGCCACAATCACCATGATGACCAGCAGGCCATAACTGACCAGCGATCCCGAATTTGCGGCTAACTCATTCATAACTGCCTCGTAAAACTAAGTGGAAATACCAGAACATCACAGCCGCCTATTCTACCTGTCGGCACTGCAAAAGATAATGGGGCGAACAGCAATGCAGAATTTGCCGTTTCAGTTATCTCTGATCGATTCCGCCAGAAAAGCCGGGCATGCTGATATCATTATACCCGGCGGCACCCTGTGCGGCGCTGAGCTATCTTTCACAAGGAGACTTCATGAAACTGTTTATTCGCGCAACAGGCCTGCTGGCGGTGATCTGGCTGGCGATGCTGTTTACGGGTTACGGAGTGCTGACCGGCAGTACGAAGAATGCGGCCGGGCTCGGCCTGCAGTGCAGTTACCTGACCGCGCGCGGCGTGATCAGCGCACAGTATCTGCACACCGACAGTGGCGTAGTGGGCGTCACGGATTGTCCGCTGCTGAAGAAAAGCGGCGAAGTGATCGACAATTAACGACAGGCGGGCCGGATGGCCCGCTTTTGCTCAGAACGGATAGTCGTGGTAGCCCATCTCTGCAGAAAGCGTGCGCGCCGCCCGGTGCAGCATATTGACATAGTCCTGACGGGCATCCTCTGAGAACCGGATAGTGGGAAACGAGATACTGAGGCCGGCAATCACCACGCCAAAACGGTCAAACACCGGCACAGCGAGGCAGCGTAACCCCTCTTCCTGCTCTTCATTATCTTCGCCATAGCCCTGCACCCTGACCTGATCCAGCACCGCCAGCAGTGCTTCTGCGCTTAGCAGGGTATTGGCGGTGCTGCGCCTGAACTCCACTTCCCGCAGGATCTCATTCACTTCGCTGCGATCGCGCCATGCGAGCAGGACCTTGCCGATGGCGGTGGTGTGAAGCGGATTACGGCGGCCAATGCGCGAATACATACGCAGATTATAGAGCGAGTCGATTTTGTGGATGTAGACAATGCTGTCCTCTTCCAGCGCGCCCAGATGAATAGTCTCTCGGGTCAGGCGCGAGAGCTCACGCATCTGCACATCGGCGCTGCGGATTAAATCGACGTTCTGCAGTGCCTTCGCGCCCAGTTCAAACAGCTTCAGCGTGAGGGAGTACTTTTCGCTCTCGCCCTCCTGGGTGACGTAGCCCAGCGACTTCATGGTCTGCAGAAAACGGTAGACGGTGCTTTTTGACATCATCACACGCTGCGCGAGCTCGGTAATACCGTGATCGCGCTCTTCACCCAGCGCCTGCAGAATGCCAAACACTTTGAGAACCGAAGAGACCGAATCGGGCTGTTTATCATTTTCTGCAGAGGACATCGCGCACCTTGTTAAGCTGTTTCAAAAAAAATGGAACGAACCGTCAGTATAGAGGGAGGCCCCGCAGGGCAGCAATCCTTTAACCATTAAGTCATATTTTAAGACAGTTTTTATTTACCGCATCGCTGCATTTCCCGGCTAACTTGATTAGCATGATGATATTCACCCTCTTTAGTAGTTAACTTATGACCCCTTCTCCCCCGCAGGATGGCTTACCCACGGCGCAGCGCTACAAGGCGATTGTCACCATCGCCCTCGGCCTGACGATGGCGGTGCTGGATGGCGCGATTGCCAACGTCGCGCTGCCGACGATTTCGCGTGAGCTGAACGCCAGCCCGGCGCAGTCGATCTGGATTGTGAATGCTTATCAGATAGCCATTATTGTCTCACTGCTGTCGCTCTCGTTTCTCGGCGACATGCTCGGTTACCGTCGCGTCTATCAGGCGGGCCTTGCGCTATTTATCGTCACCTCGCTGTTCTGCGCCTTCTCGACTTCACTGACGATGCTGACCTTCGCCCGCGTGCTGCAGGGGCTGGGCGGCGCGGCGCTGATGAGTGTGAATACGGCGCTGATACGCATTATCTATCCGCAGCGCTATCTGGGGCGCGGCATGGCGATCAACTCGCTGGTGGTGGCGGTCTCCACGGCGGCTGGCCCGACGGTGGCGGCCGCCATTCTGTCGGTGGCGAGCTGGAAATGGCTGTTTCTGATTAACGTGCCGCTGGGGGCCGTGGCGCTCTGGCTGGCGCTGCGCACCCTGCCGGATAACCCGCAGAAGGCGACCACCCAGAAATTCGACGTGCCCAGCGCCATCATGAACGCGCTGTTCTTTGGGCTGATCATCTCTGCCCTGAGCGGGTTTGCTCAGGGTCAGCGTCATCTGCTGGTGCTGGCGGAAGTCGTGGCGCTGCTGATTATCGGCGGGTTCTTCATCCGGCGTCAGCTGAACATGGCGGTGCCACTGCTGCCGGTGGATCTGCTGCGCATTCCGGTTTTCAGCCTGTCGATGGGCACCTCAGTCTGCTCCTTCTGCGCGCAGATGCTGGCGATGGTTTCCCTGCCCTTCTTTCTGCAGAACGTCCTGCAGCGCGGTGAGGTGGCGACGGGGTTACTGCTGACGCCGTGGCCGCTGGCGACGATGGTGTTTGCGCCGATTGCGGGCCGGCTGATTGAGCGTTTTCACGCCGGGCTGCTGGGCGGAATCGGCCTGGCCATGTTTGCCCTGGGGCTGTTCCTGCTCGCCTGGCTGCCGGCTAATCCCACCGATGGCGATATCATCTGGCGCATGATGCTGTGCGGTGCCGGGTTTGGCCTGTTTCAGTCGCCCAACAACCATACCATCGTCACCTCGGCACCCCGCCATCGCAGCGGCGGCGCCAGCGGCATGCTGGGCACCGCGCGCCTGCTGGGACAGAGTATGGGCGCGGCGCTGGTTGCGCTGATGTTTAATCTGTTTGATGAGCGGGGTACGCATGCGTCACTGCTGCTGGCGGGCAGTTTCGCCGCTGTCGCGGCACTGGTCAGCGTCTCGCGCATGACGCAGAGTCGCGCCTGACGGTGGCAAAACAAAAAGGCGACCCGGAGGTCGCCTTTTTTATGCTGCTGAGCACTATTTCAGATACTGACCGCTGCGCAGGGCTTCAATACGTTTGTCCAGCGGCGGATGCGACATAAACAGCTCGCTGAAGGATTTCCCTTTGCCGTTGATACAGAACGCCATCATGCTGCTGGGCTCCTGCGGTTCGTAGCTGGTTTTCAGGCGCTGCAGGGCCGCAATCATCTTCTCGCGTCCCACCAGCTTCGCTGAACCGGCGTCGGCGTGGAACTCACGGTGACGGGAGAACCACATGGTGATGATGCTGGCGAGAATACCAAACACCAGTTCCAGCACCATTGATACCGCAAAATAGACCAGCGGGTTACCGTTGCTGCTCTCTTCATCATCGCGGTTGCCGGACATAAAGCCCGCTGCGATCTGCGCCAGAATCCGTGACACGAAAATCACGAAGGTATTCACCACACCCTGAATCAGCGTCATGGTGATCATGTCGCCATTTGCGATGTGCGACACTTCATGCGCCAGCACCGCTTCCGCTTCGTCGCGACTCATGTTCTGCAGCAGACCGGTCGAGACAGCGACCAGCGAGGCGTTACGTCGCGCCCCCGTGGCAAAGGCGTTGATGTCAGGGGCGTGATAGATCGCCACCTGCGGCATCGCAATGCCCGCCTGCCGGGCCTGACGGCCAATGGTTTCCATCAGCCAGCGCTCGGTTTCGTTGCGTGGCTGTTCAATCACTTCACCGCCAACCGATCGCAGCGCCATCCACTTCGACATCAGCAGTGAAACAAACGCACCGCCGAAGCCAAACAGACCTGCCATAATCATCAGGCCCTGAACACTGCTTGACTGGATCCCTGTCAGGCTGAGAATCAGCCCGAATACCAACATCACAGCCAGGTTGGTCATCAGGAAAAGAGCAATACGCATCATTTTGGTTAATCTTCCTCAGTAGTTCACGCGCCTATACGCGGATCCATATCCTATGAGCATTGTGCTGGTTTTCAAGCAACCTTAACGTTTAAGTGCCTAAAAAGACATAACTTTACATTCTGACACGTCTGAAGCCGGGACCGGCATTCCGGCGGCTTTCGGCGCGCTAATCCCGGATTACCGGAAACTTTTTCAGCTGCAAAAAAAAGCACCGCTGAGCGGTGCTTTTGCGGACAACAGCGGGTTATTTCGCCGCCGGTGCTTCTGGCTGGGCTTTCTCCAGCTGCGCAAGATCGTTGGCGATCTTCACCGTCTCATCGAGGTAAGGATCGGGCTCTTTATAATCTTTCGGCAGCTCATCCAGGTTTTTCAGCGGTTTTTTGCCTTCGGCCTGGTAGCGCGCGTTGATACGTTCCAGACGTGACGCATCATCTTCGCGATTCTCTTTCTCGCGCTGCGCCAGGTTCAGCGACACGATGTTGCGTTTATCCTTCATGGCATTGAAACGTGCAATATCCTTCATGATGTACTGGAACTCGCGATCCTGAGCGATACGCTCAGCATGCTGCTTCGTCAGCTGCGCAACCAGCGGTTTAATATCACCGGTTTTGACATAGGTTGCAGCCTTGATGCTGTCCCACGGCAGGGCGTTGTCCTCAAATTTCTCACCGGTTTCCGCCGCTTCCACGCCGGTTGGCATCAGCAGATCGGGCGTGACGCCTTTACGCTGGGTGCTGCCGCCGTTGATGCGATAGAACTTCTGAATGGTGTAGGAGACGGAGCCTAACGCCGGCCACTCCGGACGCAGCATCTGGTCGTAGATACGATTCAGCGAACGATACTGCTGAACGGTGCCTTTACCAAAGGTCGGTTCGCCGACAATCACCGCACGGCCATAATCCTGCATGGCGGCTGCGAAGATCTCAGAGGCGGAGGCGCTGAAGCGATCGACCAGCACCACCAGCGGACCTTTGTAGTAGACTACGCCGTCGTTGTCGCTGTCTTCACGCACACGACCGTTGTTGTCGCGAACCTGCACTACCGGACCACTCGGAATAAACAGCCCGGAAAGTGACACGGCTTCGGTCAGTGCGCCACCGCCGTTGGTGCGCAGATCGATCACCACGCTGTCAACGTTCTGCTTCTGCAGTTTCTGCAGCTGCACTTTCACGTCATCGGTCAGACCGACATAGAAGCCCGGGATATCCAGCACGCCCACTTTCTGCTTGCCGACATTTTTAACGCTCATTTTTACCGCGCGATCTTCCAGACGGATCTTTTCGCGCGTCAGCGTTACGGTACGGGTTTTGGTGCCCTTACCGGCAGGCAGGATCTCAAGGCGCACTTTGCTGCCCTTCGGTCCTTTGATTTTGGCGACGACATCATCCAGACGCCAGCCGATCACATCTTCCATCGGCTTGCCGGGCTGACCCACGCCGACGATGCGATCGCCTACCGTGATGGCTTTGCTTTTCGCTGCCGGGCCGCCTGCGACCATCGAGTTAATGACGGTGTAGTCATCATCCATCTGCAGCACGGCACCGATCCCCTCCAGGGAGAGGCTCATTTCGGTGTTAAACTGCTCGGTGTTACGCGGCGACAGATAACTGGTGTGCGGATCGATTTCGCGGGCAAAGGCGTTCATCACCAGCTGGAAAACGTCTTCGCCATTGCTCTGAGCCAGACGACGGATGGCGAAGTTGTAACGCTTAGTCAGAACGTCGCGGATCTCCTTATCATCTTTGCCCGCCAGCTTCAGACTCAGCTGATCATATTTCACCTTGGCATCCCAGAGCGCGTTGAGTTCCGCTTCATCTTTCGGCCACGGGGCTTTTGCGCGATCAATGTCGATAGTGTCATTGCCGCTGAAATTCATCGGACGCGCCAGCACCGTCAGCGCATACTGATAGCGCTCGAAACGGCGTTTCTGCGCCAGATTATAGAGGTCGTAAAAGAGATCCAGCTTGCCGCTGCGCAGCTCATCGCCAACGGTCCCTTTCTTGCTGGCAAACTGCGCCACATCTGACGCCAGCAGCACATTGTGGCTGTAGTCGAGCATGTTCAGATAGCGATCGAAAATCTTCGCTGAAAAGTTCTGATCCAGGTCGAACTGACGGTAGTGGGAACGGGTGAAGCGCGAGGTTACGCGCTCACTGACCGTAGGGTCCTGCGGGTCTTCATGAAGCTGGGGGATCTGATCGGCGCGCGTGATGTTCTCTGCGCCGAAGGCAGGGCCTGCTAACAGCAGGCCCGCAATAAGTCCAACTCTTAAAAGGGTGTTCATGCCGGGGTTAGCCTCCGTTTCAGAACTGCAAATGTTCTGCGCGCACAATCATTGCCATGCCGGAAGCGAGCTGGACCCGAACGCCGTCTTTCGATACTTCCAGAACGGTGGCGTCCATCGCACTTTTGCCTGCTTTAACTTTAATACTCTGGCCGGGTTGCAAAGTTGAGGTATCAGTGATGGGTTTGGCTTCCTGCTCCGGACGCGGAGCGGGCTTGCGATGTTGTGAAGCGGTCGCACGCGGTGCCGTGTTCTGAGGACGCGGTTTACGCGGTGCATCGCCTTCTGCAGGCTTACGCGCGGCCGGCTTGCGTGGACGACGCGGTGCTGCGCCCTCTTCGCTCTCGCCTGCTTCACGACGTGCGGCACGCTGCTGATCGCGCTGCGCCTGAACGCGCGCTTTGGCTTCTTCGAGCTGCTTGCGTGCATGCTCAACGTGCTGCTCGTCCAGCACGCCACAGGCGTTGCCGTCGAGATCGACACGAATCGCACCGGCTTTGATGCCGTAAAGGTAACGCCAGCTTGACGTATAGAGACGCAGCGCAGAACGCAGCTGTGTTTTGCTCAGACCCATTTCGCCCTGAACACGCTCGACCAGATCCTGAAAGATACCGATTTTGAGCGGACGCGCTTCACCTTCAGCGCTAAAGCAGTGCGGAAAACGCTCCGCCAGAAACGTGATGACTTCTTTACTGCTATTCAACTTAGGTTGATTTTCCATGAAATTTCCTGATTACAACGGGTTTGCCGACCAGCGCAGGCATGAACAGGCGACATTATAATGACAACATCGCTAAATGCCATGTGATCCAGTCGATTAGCTGCGTGTCAGCTGCAGATATTTTTCTAAGTCGCTGTTCGCAAGCACTTCACAAAGCCCATCAGTCAGCGTGACCAGGCCCGATTCGTCGTCGCTGTCAAAGCGATTGAACACTACGCTGTCAATGTCCAGCACCCCAACCACAGTGCCATTCACTTTCAGAGGAATCACAATTTCAGCATTGCTGGCTGCGTCGCAGGCGATGTGGCCCGGGAAAGCATGCACATCATCCACGCGTTGCACTTTTTCTTCTGCCAGCGCCGTGCCACACACACCTTTACCGACCGGAATACGCACACAGGCGATTTTGCCCTGGAACGGGCCCAACACCAGCGTATCGGCTTCCGTCAGCAGGTAGAAACCTGCCCAGTTCACGCCTTCGAGACGTTCGTACAGCAGCGCGCTGAAGTTTCCCATTGCGGCGAGGAACGCCGTTTCTCCCGCCAGCAAGGCGCGCATATCGCGATTCAAATCGGCGTAAAAGGCAGTTTTGTTCATTATTTAACCATTACCAATGACATCTGAACGGAGCAACTGAGACCGTTCGTTAAAAATAAGTTTTAAATATCCAGAGCCACAAGGTGAATCATAGCGTTAGTTGCTATACCCTTAGCATTCTGTGGATCGAAGCGTGATGCCCGAGACAGGCACACAGACAATGTCTTGACGACCAATAATAGTTACTTCTGAAGAGCGAAGACTGCCTCACCCTATGAAAATTCACGCTATCAGCCAGACATTGCCTCACGCACGTTATCAGCGTTGTCCGCAATGCGATACCCTTTTTTCCTTACCGGATGTGAAATCGCATCAGTCGGCTTACTGCCCGCGCTGCCATGCTGAGATTCTCAGCGGTCGAGACTGGTCCATGACCCGCCTGATGGCGATGGCCGCCACCATGATTGTGTTAATGCCCTTTGCCTTCTCGCTGCCGCTGGTCGATATCCGGCTGCTCGGTATGCGCATCAACGCCAGCGTGCTGGAAGGCGTCATCCAGATGACCCAGCAGGGTGATGTGCTGACCGCCTCAATGGTAGCGTTCTGTACTATCGGCGCGCCCGTGACGCTGGTCGTCGGCATCTGTTACCTCGGCATCGGGCGGCGTCTGGGCATGAACCTGCGGCCTGTGCTGCTGATGCTTGAGAAGCTCAAAGAGTGGGTGATGCTCGATATCTACCTGATCGGTATCGCCGTGGCGTCCATTAAAGTCCAGGACTATGCTTCGCTGGAGATTGGCTACGGGCTGGCGGCTTACATTGCCCTGACGGTGCTGAGTGTGCTGACGCTGATCCACCTGAATATGGAGCAGTTGTGGGAACACTTTTACCCGCAGCGGCCGGGAAATATGGCCCGTGACGCGATGCAGGTCTGCCTGAACTGCCACCATACCGGCCTGCCCGACGCCCGTGGCCGCTGTCCGCGCTGTCACACCCCGCTCGACTTCCGGCGTCGTCACAGCCTGCAAAAATCCTGGGCCGCGCTGATCGCCTCGATTGTGCTGTTGATCCCCGCCAACCTGATGCCCATCTCGGTGGTCTACGTCAACGGGTCGCGCCGCGAGGATACGATCTTCTCCGGCATCCTGTCGCTGGGGGAAGGCAATGTACCGGTGGCCGCGATTGTGTTTATCGCCAGTATTCTGGTGCCCTTTACCAAGGTACTGGTGATGCTGACCCTGCTGCTCAGCATTCATTTTCGCTGTGAACAGGGGCTCAGAACCCGCATCCTGTTACTGCGGTTCGTGACCTGGGTCGGCCGCTGGTCGATGCTCGATCTGTTTGTCATTTCGTTAACCATGTCGCTGGTCAACCGCGACCAGCTACTGGCTTTTACCATGGGACCGGCGGCGCTGTTTTTTGGCGCGGCCGTTATCCTGACCATTATGTCTGTTGAGTGGCTGGACAGCCGCCTGCTCTGGGATGCACATGCAACAGGAAACGCCGACTACACCGACTAACGCCACGCTGCGCAATAAGCGTAAAATTTCGCCCTTCTGGCTGCTGCCAATTATTGCGATGTTGATCGCCTGCTGGCTGCTCTGGACCAATTACCAGGAGCGCGGCACCACCATCACCATCAATTTCCAGACGGCGGATGGTATCGTGCCGGGCCGCACCCCGATTCGTTATCAGGGTGTGGAAGTGGGCACCGTGCAGGGCATTAATCTCAGCGACGATTATCGCAGCATTCAGATCAAAGCGAGCATCAAGAGCGATATGCGTGACGCGCTGCGCGAAGATACGCAGTTCTGGCTGGTGACGCCGAAAGCCTCCCTGGCTGGCGTATCGGGACTGGATGCGCTGGTGGGGGGTAACTATATCGGGATGATGCCGGGTAAAGGCAAACCCCGCGACGCGTTCACTGCGCTGGATACGCAGCCGAAATACCGGGTCAATACCGGCGAACTGCTGATCCACTTACATGCGCCCGACCTGGGATCGCTCAGCACCGGGTCACTGGTCTACTACCGTAAGATTCCGGTGGGCCGGGTCTATGACTACAACATTAACAGCAAGACCGACGGCGTTGCGATCGATGTGCTGATCGACCGTCGTTTTGTCAATCTGGTGAAAACCAGCAGCCGCTTCTGGAACGTCTCGGGCGTCAACGCCGACGTCAGCCTGAGCGGCGCAAAGGTTCAGCTGGAGAGTCTGGCGGCGCTGGTGAATGGCGCTATCGCCTTTGACTCACCCGAGGGCGCACAGGCGGCGAAGTCGGAACAGCACTACCGGCTCTATCCCGATCTCGCCCACAGCCAGCGCGGAGTGCTGATCACCCTGGATCTGCCCGACGGCAGAAACCTGAAAGCGGGCAGTACGCCGCTGATCTATCAGGGGCTGGAGGTCGGTACGCTGACGAAACTCAACCTGCAGGATGGCGGTAAAGTCACCGGCGAGCTGACCATCGATCCTTCGGTGGTCGGCCTGATGCGCAGCGGCACCCGGATTGAGATGCACAGCCCGAAAATCAGCCTGACCGATACCAGTCTCAGCGCACTGCTGACCGGCAATACGCTGGAGCTGGTGCCGGGCGAAGGCGAGCCGCAGCAGCACTTTACCGTGCTGGCGTCGAATGAAACCCTGCTGCAGAAGCCGAATGTTCTGACGGTCAGACTCAGCGCACCGGAGAGCTATGGCATCGACCAGGGTCAGCCGCTGATGCTGCACGGTATGCAGATTGGCCAGGTGATGTCGCGTTCGCTGGATGAGAATGGCGTGAATTTCGTGGTGGCGGTCAACCCGGAGAATCGCAACCTGGTGCACGGCGACAGTAAATTCATCGTTAACAGCCGCCTCGATGTGAAGTTTGGTCTGGATGGGATGCAGGTGTTAGGTGCCAGCGCCCGTGAGTGGGTCGATGGTGGCATCCGGCTGGAGCCGGGCAAAAAAGGCGCGCCGAAAAGTGCCTATCCGCTGTTTGCCGACGCGGAAAAAGCGGATGAAGGCATTACTGGCGATGCCCCCTCTACGACGCTGATGCTGACGGCGAACAGCCTGCCTGACGTGCAGGCCGGTTCGGTGGTGCTCTACCGCAAATATCAGGTCGGTGAGATCGTGAAAGTGACGCCGCGCGCCGACGCCTTCGATATCGCCGTGCATATTAAACCGGAGTATCGCAAACTGCTGACCAGCGAAAGCGTTTTCTGGGCCGAGGGCGGCGCGCGCGTCAGCCTGAACGGCAGCGGCCTGACCGTGCAGGCGTCTCCCCTGAACCGGGCGCTCAAAGGGGCGATCAGCTTTGACAACATGAGTGGTGCACAGTCGGCTAAAGGGGCTAAACGGGTGCTCTACTCCTCTGAAACGGCGGCCCGCGCGGTCGGCAGTCAGATTACGCTGCATACCTATGACGCCAGCAAACTCTCGGCCGGGATGCCGATCCGCTATCTGGGAATTAACGTCGGCCAGGTTGAGTCGCTGTCGTTGAGCAAAGATAACAATCAGGTGGTGGCGAAAGCGGTGCTCTACCCTGAGTACGTCAACGACTTTGCCCGTCTGGGCAGCCGCTTCTCGGTCGTCTCCCCTGAGATTTCCGCCACCGGCGTGAATCATCTGGAGACGCTGCTGCAGCCCTATGTCAACGTCGATCCCGGCAAAGGGAACGCCGCGCGTTCGTTTGAGCTGCAGGAGAGCACGATCACCGATTCGCGTTACCTGAATGGTCTGAATATCTATGTGGATGCCACCGAGGCGGGCTCGCTGTCGCTGGGTACGCCGGTGCTGTTCCGCGGGGTGGAAGTGGGCACCGTGACCGGCACCTCGCTGGGAAATATGGCGGACCGCGTACAGATCGCCCTGCGCATCAGCAAGAAGTATCAGCATCTGGTGCGTAATAATTCAGTGTTCTGGCTCGCCTCCGGCTACAACCTCGACTTCGGCCTGGTGGGCGGCGTGGTGAAAACCGGCACCTTCCAGCAGTTTATCCGTGGCGGCATCCAGTTTGCGACGCCGCCGACGGTGCCGCTGGCGCCGCAGGCGAACCCGGATAAGCACTTCCTGCTACAGGACGAAGCGCCGAAAGAGTGGCGCAACTGGGGAACCGCGATTCCATCGCCGCGCTGAGCATACCTGGGATGGCGTCTTTTGCATCTATGCGAAAGGCGCATGCTCCCTGAGCGTTCACGTTATTCACTCTCAGACGGGCAGCCTCGCTGCCCGTTTGCTTTCCGCGTGATACACTGCCGCCTTTGCCTTAACTGGAATATGCCCGTGTCAGATGCTTCTTCACGTTTCCCCGCCGAGTTTCTCTCTTTAATGCGTCAGAGCCTGCCCGACGAGGCAAGCTTCGACCAGTTTATTGCCATCAGCCAGCAACCGCTGCGCCGCAGCCTGCGCGTCAACACCCTGAAGATCAGCGTGCCTGACTTCCTGGCGCTGACGGCTGACTATGGCTGGCAGCTGACGCCGGTGCCGTGGTGCGAAGAGGGCTTCTGGATCAGCCGGGAGGATGAGAGCCTGCCGCTGGGCAGCGTGGCTGAACATCTCAGCGGCCTCTTCTATATTCAGGAAGCCAGCTCCATGCTGCCGGTAACTGCGCTGTTCGATGCGCAGCCCGACGTCAGCGCCGTGATGGATATGGCCGCCGCACCGGGTTCGAAAACCACCCAGATCGCTGCGCGGATGAATAACAAGGGGGTGATCCTGGCGAATGAGTTCTCCTCCAGCCGGGTGAAAGTTCTGCACGCCAACATCAGCCGCTGCGGCGTCAGCAACAGCGCGCTGACCCACTTTGACGCACGGGTGTTTGGCCCGGCGCTGCCGGAACAGTTTGACGCCATCCTGCTGGATGCGCCCTGTTCAGGCGAAGGGGTGATCCGCAAAGATGCCGACGCGCTGAAAAACTGGACGCTGGCCAGCACCGAAGAGATTGCCGGGACGCAGCGCGATCTGCTCGACAGTGCGTTCCATGCCCTTAAACCGGGGGGCACGCTGGTCTACTCCACCTGTACCCTGAATCCGATCGAGAATCAGCAGGTGATCGGCTGGCTGCTACAGCGTTATCCCGGCGCAGTTGAGGTATTACCGCTGGATGAGCTGTTTCAGGGCGCGGATCAGGCCGCAACGCCGGAAGGCTATCTGCATGTCTTCCCGCAGATTTTTGACAGCGAAGGCTTCTTCGTGGCCCGCCTGCGTAAAACCGCGTCGGTCGCGCCTCTGCCCTCACCGGGTTATAAGGTTGGCAAGCTGCCCTTTTCTCATCTCAGCCGCAAACAGGAGAGTGAGATTATCGCCGCTGCCGCTGCGGTCTCCCTGAAATGGGATGCGTCCCTGACGCTGTGGCAGCGCGACAAAGAGATCTGGCTCTTTCCAGACGCCGTCACGCCGATGCTGGGTAAGGTCCGTTTTTCACGTATCGGCCTGAAGCTGGCCGAAACCTTTGCAAAGGGTTATCGCTGGCAGCATGAGGCGGTGGTGGCACTGGCGCAGCCTGATACCGCCCGGCGTTTTGAACTCACGGCGGCAGAGGCGGAAGAGTGGTATCGCGGCCGGGATATCTACCCGGAAACGGCACCGGCCAGCAATGAGATGATTGTGACCTATCAGCAGCAACCGCTGGGGCTGGCAAAGAAAGTGGGCAGCCGGATTAAGAACAGCTATCCGCGGGAACTGGTGCGCGACGGACGCCTGTTCCGTTAGTCGTAAACCAGAACCGGAAAGCCTGCCGGTTTGTGCTGAAGGCAGGCTGGTCGCGTGTGAATGCGGTGGCGGGCAGAGCACGGAGAACAGGCGTCGGGCCTCTGTCGTTACCCTGACGCACACACAGCCGCCGCGCAATAGTGACACTGTCACGCGAAAACCCGGTTTATCGCTGCATCCCCCACCGTTCATCCCGGCGTGTACTCCGTGTAGAGTCAGTAAGGCCTGCCGTGTCAGGCTGGGTCGCGGCCCTGTTCACGCGTTTTCGCCGGGAATGCTGCCAGCTTTTCCGCCGGACGCACCGGACGCCGCACCAGCTCGCCGCCACAGTTGGGGCAACGGTGGGCGAGTTGTTCAGCACAGGTCACACAGAAGGTGCATTCAAACGAGCAGATGTGAGCCGCCAGCGAAGATGGCGGCAGATCGCCGTCGCAGCGTTCACAGTTGGGGCGAAGTTCCAGCATACTCTCTCCTGAAAATGTTATATCCGATCCGCAAGGTCAGATGTCTGGTTTAGCGACCGACAGCCTGGGGCGGTCGCCCCGCCGATCAGCGTGCGACCGGACCGCAGCTAGGGGTGTCGCTTCTCCTCGTCTGCGTCCGCAGAGCGAGCCTCGTAATCAACGTTGTCAGCCATCATATCGTTATCAGCCAGGTCATCATCGATAAAGCTACTTCTGGCTAACGCATCATCTGCAACCTCTTCACCGCTCTCCGCTTCCGGCTCCTGGCCCCCCATCGACGCCTGGATCACCTCCTCTTCCAGCGTCGGGATCAGGGCGGCGCCCAGCGGCGAGGTCGCCAGACTGTCCGGCATCACCACGTGAGGCAACGGCACTTCGGTTGTGGGCAGCGGACGTGGCGCTCGGGTGTAGCTCAGCCCGCCAATCACCAGCGCGCAGAGGGCAAAGAAGAGATAGAGCATATTGCTGCCCAGCGGCTGCATCAGCGCGCCGACCAGCAGCGGCCCGATACTGGCCCCGATGCCAAACGCCATCAGCAGGCAGGCGGTTAACGACACGCGCCGTTCGGCGGCCACCTGGTCGTTGGCCAGCGCCACCTGTAACGGATAGAGCGCAAACTGCATCATGCTGGCGGCAAAGGCAATGCCGATCATCCAGTGGAAGGTCAGATGCGGCAGCACCACCAGCGGCACGCAGGCCACCGCAAACAGCACCGCGATCAGGAAGAGCAGCCGCTGACGGTCGAAGCGGTCAGAGAGCCAGCTCAGCGGAAACTGCGACACCAGCCCGGCAAAAATCGTCAGGCTCATGAAATAACCGGTCTGGCTGGTGGTAAAACCTTTGCTGCTGGCATAGACCGGCGCCAGGCCGTAGAAGGCGCCGATCACCATGCCGGTGACCAGCGTGGCGCTCAGCAGCCGGGGAATGGTGCGCAGAAAATAGCCCAGCTCCATCGGCGCTGGCGTCATCGGTCTGACGTGGGTGCGGGTTGTGAGTGCGATGGGCACCAGACAGAGAGCGAAACAGAGCGCGACAATCAGCAGCGTACTGACCCCGAAGCCGGTCTGCAGACTCAGCACCACCTGGCCGCCACTCAGGCCGAGATAGGTGGCGACCATGTATAAGCCAAAAATCATGCCGCGCTGGGAGGATTCCGCCTGGTCGTTGAGCCAGCTCTCCAGCACCATATACTGACACATCATACAGAGGCCGATAATCAGGCGCAGAAAGACCCACAGCAGCACCACGTCCGTCAGCCCGTGACCGATCACCGAGGCCGTGATGATCCCGGCGCAGGCAACATAGGCGCGGATATGGCCCACGCGGGCGATCAGGTTATGGCCGACCTTGCCGCCGATCACCAGCCCGATATAATTCGCCGCAATGATGGCACCAATCATCGCGCCGTTAACCTGCTCGCTGGCCAGCCGCAGCGACACATAGGTGGTCAGCAGACCGGAACCGAGCAGCATCAGCAGCGTGGTGGTGTACAGCGGCAGAAACGTACTGAAAATTTTTCCCATGGGACTCCCTGTCTGCAACGTCTGGCATCGAATCAGTCACGCCTGACTATAGCCGATTCCGGCAGCCGCCGGAGTCAGCCACGGCGTTGCGGCCAAAAAAAAAGCCCGCCAGCGCTAAGCTGACGGGCCTGGGGTCAGGCGCTCGGGAAACTGATGTTACTGCCCGGCGCTTCACGGTTGAGATGGATGAAGTTCAGGTGTCGTTCGTACTGATCGAGAATATCGATGATCACCTGCTCTTTGCTGTAGTCCATCAGGTCGTTGCCCTGACTGCCCTCCAGCAGGAAGGTTTCCAGCCGGTAGTAGGTCGATTTACCGCTGCGGGCGCGATAGGTAAAGCCCGGAATGGAGTACTGCTGCGGCCAGACCTGATAGATAAAGTCCTGCTCCTCGCCCAGATGGACACGCAGATCCAGATAGCCGATCGGGTTAGCCTCATCCGGCGCAACACTCTCCAGCGACACCCGGCCATCACGCAGTTCCAGTTCTTTCGCCACCTCCTGCATCGCCGGGAAGATGGTCTTCTCCATCATCTGCTGAGTGTAGCGCGAGCCAGGGTAGTTCATCAGGCGCGACAGACGTTTCTTCCAGGTCAGACGGTCGGTGGCATGCGCCAGATAAGGCGCGGTGTCACGCGTGGCGCTGGCCCGGCGGTGGTCTTCAATCTTCAGCGATTTAAACAGACCCGCCATCACGAAGAAGATCACAAAGCTGAACGGCAGTCCCATGATAACCGTGGTGTTCTGCAGGGCCGTAATCCCGTTGGTCATCAGCATGCTCAGCGTCAGTACGCCGATCGCCACCGACCAAAAGATACGCAGCCAGTTAGGCGCATCGCTGTTGATGTCTTTAAGCCGCGAGGTGAAGTTACCCAGCACCAGCGAGCCGGAGTCGGCCGAGGTAACGTAGAAAAGCATCCCGGTAATGGTGGCAATTGAGGCGCTGAGTTTAAACGCCGGGTACTGCGCCAGCAGGCTGTAGAAGCCGCGTTCCGCATGCGCCATCACTTCCTGCGCAAAGCCCGCGTTACCGTGGATGATCTGATAGAGCGCCGCGTTACCAAACACCGACAGCCACAGCAGCGTAAAGGTGAACGGAATGATCAGCGTGCCCAGCACAAACTCACGGATGGTACGGCCACGGGAGATACGCGCCAGGAACAGGCCGACGAACGGCGACCAGGCAACCCACCAGGCCCAGAAGAAGAGCGTCCAGCTGTTCATCCACTGCGTTGGCCGGTCGAAGGCAAAGGTGTTCAGCGTCATGCCCATGAAGCGGTTGATGTAATCGCCCACGTTCAGCACCAGCGCATTCAGCAGGAACTCGGTGTTGCCGAAGAAGAGTACAAACAGGATCAGGCCCAGCGCCATGATGACGTTCAGCTCGGAGAGGAAACGGATCCCCTTATCCACGCCCGACGTCACCGAGATGGTGGCGATCACCACGGAAAGCACGATCAGCGCCGTCTGCGCCGTCAGGCCTTCCGGCACATCGAACAGCACTTTCAGGCCGTAGTTAAGCTGCACCACCCCTATCCCTAATGTGGTAGCGATACCGAAGATGGTGCCGATGACCGCCGCGATATCCACCGTGTGGCCGATCGGTCCATAAATGCGTTTACCGAAGATGGGATAGAGCGCCGAACGAATGGTCAGCGGCAGATTATAGCGGTAGCTGAAGTAGCCCAGTGCGATGCCCATCAGGGCATACATCGACCAGCCGGTCAGCCCGTAGTGGAACAGCGTCCAGACCATCGACTGGCGGGCGGCCTCCAGGGTCTGCCCTGCGCCCTCCGGCGGCTGCATGTACTGCGTCACCGGTTCGGCGACCGAGAAGAACATCAGGTCGATGCCGATCCCGGCGGCGAACAGCATCGCCGACCAGCTGAGCACGCTGAATTCGGGTTTGGAGTGCTCCGGTCCGAGCTTGATGGAGCCAAAGCGTGAGCAGGCCATGTAGAGCACGAAGACGATGTAGAGCGTGGCAGCCAGCATGTAATACCAGCCGAAGGTGGCGGAAACCCAGTTGACCGCCTTAAGGATCCAGCTCGCGGCCACTTCACTGTAGAGAATCGTCACGAGTGAAAACGTCAGAATCAATCCGGCAGAGGTATAAAATACAACGGGATTGAGTCTGTCTTTTTCACCGGCAGGTGGATTATTCATCGATTACCTCTGGTTAATGTCCTGAAAATACGCAATGGATACGTTGTGCCGCCCCCGGTTGACGGGCCGTGCGGCTATGTTTCTATCTGTGACTTCCTGTTAAAGCTTGCAGCAAACGAGTCTATTTTAGCACTCAATGCCGTTTCGCTTACGCTACATTTAAAGAACAGCATCCTAACAAGTTTTCTTTTTATATTGAACGTACAATCAAAAAAAGTTTTAATAGGGGCTCGATTTGAGGGTGGAGCGGGAGCTATGCCAAAGGTAGGGATGCAGCCGATACGACGTCGGCAACTGATTGATGCGACCCTGAGCACGATTAATGAAGTCGGGATTAATGATGCCACGATTGCCCAGATCGCCCGTCGGGCGGGCGTCTCAACCGGCATCATCAGTCACTATTTCAAAGACAAGAACGGATTGCTGGAAGCCACGATGCGTGATGTCACGCGTCAGTTGCGGTTAGCGGTACTGGCGCGGCTGCAGCCGCTGGCCAATGCCTCTGCAGAACAGCGGCTGTGTGCCATCGTCGACGGTAACTTTGACGAAACGCAGGTGCACACCGCCGTGATGAAAGCCTGGCTCGACTTCTGGTCGAGCAGTATGCATCAGCCCCAGCTTAACCGCCTTGAGCGGGTCAGCAGCCGGCGGCTCTACTCCACGCTGGTGGTTGAGTTCCGTCGTGAACTGCCGCTGGAAACGGCCCGCCTGGCCGCACATGGTCTGGCCGCCCTGATCGACGGTCTGTGGCTGCGCGCCGCGCTGAGTGGGAAACCCTTCAGCCCGGTTCTCGCCCGTACACTGACCACTCAATTCATCCGTCAGCAACTGGCTGGCGAGCGCGAATAACGGAAGGAGAAAACATGTCCCGATTTACCGAGCAGAAACTCTACATCGATGGCGCTTATGTTGCCGCAGCGTCTGGCGAAACGTTCCAGACGATTAACCCGGTCAACGGCGACGTACTGGCAGAGGTTCATGCCGCCGGCCAGGAAGATGTCGATCGCGCCGTTGCTGCCGCCAGAAAAGGCCAGAAAGTCTGGGCCGCGATGACCGCGATGGAGCGTTCGCGCATCCTGCGTCGCGCCGTGGACATTCTGCGCGAGCGTAACGACGAGCTGGCCGAGCTGGAGATGCTCGACACCGGTAAGCCTTTCAGCGAAACCGCCAGCGTGGATATCGTGACCGGCGCAGACGTGCTGGAGTATTACGCGGGCCTGGTTCCGGCGCTGGAAGGTCAGCAGATCCCCCTGCGTGATACCTCCTTTGTCTATACCCGTCGCGAGCCGCTGGGCGTGGTCGCCGGGATTGGCGCCTGGAACTACCCGATTCAGATCGCCCTGTGGAAATCTGCGCCTGCGCTGGCCGCCGGTAACGCAATGATCTTCAAACCCAGCGAAGTCACGCCGCTCACTGCCCTGAAACTGGCGGAAATCTACACCGAGGCGGGCCTGCCGGATGGCGTCTTCAACGTCCTGCCGGGCATCGGTTCGGTCACGGGCCAGTTACTGACAGAGCATCCTGGCATCGACAAAGTCTCATTCACCGGCGGCGTCGTCAGCGGTAAAAAAGTCATGGCCAATGCGGCCGGCTCAACGCTGAAAGACGTCACGATGGAGCTGGGCGGCAAATCACCGCTGATCATTTTTGATGATGCCGACCTCGATCTGGCTGCCGACATCGCGATGATGGCGAATTTCTACAGCTCCGGCCAGGTCTGCACCAACGGCACCCGTGTCTTTATTCCGGCCAGACTGCAGGCCGCATTTGAGGCGAAGATCAGCGAACGCGTGGCCCGCATTCAGGCTGGCGATCTGCGCGATCCGGCGACCAACTTCGGCCCGCTGGTCAGCTTCAGCCATCGTGACAACGTGATGCGTTACATCGAATCCGGCATCGCCGAAGGCGCGCGTGTCCTGTGCGGCGGCAAACGTCTGACCGGTGGTGAGTTCGACCAGGGTGCGTGGGTTGCGCCGACCGTCTTCACCGACTGCCGCGATGAGATGAAGATTGTGCGTGAAGAGATCTTCGGACCGGTGATGTCGATCCTGAGCTACGAAAGCGAAGAGGAAGTGATCCGCCGCGCCAACGACACCGAATTCGGTCTGGCTGCGGGTCTGGTGACTCAGGATCTCAACCGGGCGCACCGCGTCATTCATCAGATTGAAGCGGGTATCTGCTGGATCAATACCTGGGGCGAATCCGCGGCAGAGATGCCGGTGGGCGGCTACAAGCACTCCGGTATCGGCCGCGAGAATGGCCTGATGACGCTGCAGAGCTACACCCAGGTCAAGTCAGTTCAGGTTGAGCTGACCCGTTTTCAGTCAGTCTTTTAATCCCTTAACCTGAGGAACGACGAATGGAATATGATTACATCATTATTGGAGCCGGATCCGCAGGAAATGTGCTGGCAACCCGCCTGACCGAAGAGAGCAACGTGAGTGTCCTGTTGCTGGAAGCGGGCGGCCCGGACTACCGTTTTGATTTTCGCACCCAGATGCCTGCGGCCCTGGCCTTCCCGCTTCAGGGAAAACGCTATAACTGGGCCTATGAAACCGAGCCAGAGCCCTACATGAATAACCGCCGCATGGAGTGTGGCCGCGGTAAAGGCCTGGGCGGTTCATCGCTGATTAACGGCATGTGTTACATCCGTGGTAACGCAATGGATCTCGATGGCTGGGCCGAGGCGCCCGGTCTGGAGCACTGGAGCTATCTGGACTGCCTGCCTTACTACCGTAAAGCGGAAACCCGCGATATCGGCCCCAACGATTTCCACGGCGGTGATGGCCCGGTGTGCGTCGCAACCCCGAAAGCGGGCAACAACGTTCTGTTTGAAGCGATGATTGAGGCGGGCGTGCAGGCGGGTTATCCGCGCACGGACGACCTGAACGGCTATCAGCAGGAAGGTTTCGGTCCGATGGACCGCACCGTCACCCCGAACGGTCGCCGCTCCAGTACCGCACGCGGCTATCTCGATATGGCAAAAGGCCGTGCGAACCTGAAGATCGTGACGCACGCCACCACCGACCGCATTGTCTTTGAGGGCAAGCGCGCAGTCGGCGTCGAGTATCTGCAGGGTGACAGCAACACCATTAACAAAGTGACCGCACGACGCGAAGTTCTGCTCTGCGCCGGGGCAATCGCCTCTCCGCAGATCCTGCAACGCTCCGGCGTAGGTTCACCGGAACTGCTGAAGCAGTTCGACATCCCGCTGGTGCACGATCTGCCGGGCGTGGGTGAGAACCTGCAGGACCATCTGGAGATGTATCTGCAGTATGAGTGTAAAGAGCCGGTCTCTCTCTACCCCGCACTGAAGTGGTGGAACCAGCCGAAAATCGGCGCGGAGTGGATGTTCAACGGCACCGGCATCGGTGCCAGCAATCAGTTTGAAGCGGGTGGATTTATCCGCAGCCGCGAAGAGTTCAGCTGGCCGAACATTCAGTATCACTTCCTGCCGGTGGCAATTAACTACAACGGCTCCAATGCCGTTGATGCGCACGGTTTCCAGTGTCACGTCGGTTCAATGCGCTCGCCAAGCCGCGGCCATGTCCGCCTGAAGTCACGCGATCCACGTCGTCATCCGGCGATTCTGTTCAACTACATGTCGCATGAGCAGGACTGGCATGAGTTCCGTGATGCAATTCGTATTACCCGCGAGATCATTAATCAGCCTGCGCTGGATAAGTATCGTGGCCGTGAAATCAGTCCGGGACTGGATTGCCAGACCGATGAGCAGCTGGATGAGTTCGTGCGTAATCACGGCGAAACTGCCTACCACCCGTGCGGCACCTGTAAGATGGGTAACGACCCGATGGCCGTTGTGGATGGCGAAGGCCGTGTACATGGGCTGCAGGGCTTACGCGTGGTGGATGCGTCAATTATGCCGCTGATCATCACCGGAAACCTCAACGCCACGACCATCATGATCGGTGAGAAGATTGCCGATATGATCCGTGGACGTGAGCCGCTGCCACGCAGTACGGCGTCCTACCATGTCGCGGGTGATGCGCCGGTCCGCACTGCCCCACAGCGCGCCAGCTAAAGCGTTACGGCGTCACTTAATGACTGCCGGGCACCTTTGCCCGGCATTTTTTTACCTTTAAACAAATCTTTCACCACCCCTTCCATCCATAGCGTATCTGACCCTGATCGGCGTCAAATAAAGCTTTTTATTACGTTGCTACCGACATCAACAGAATGATATAAATTCGCCACCTGTTTAACCGGAGGCCCTCTTCGTCCACTGATGAGAAGCAACAACGTGGATGCGTCGTGAATGTTATGCGTGAAATGTTCAACTCACCGATCCTGATCTCCCCTGCCCGCCTTTCTGGCTGGAATGCTGCCGAGCAGCACTGGCGCAACGCCCTTTAGTTCCTCTCTGCTTCGACAAATTTCTGCGCCTGTCTGCACCCTGAGCGGTGTCGCGGGTTGTGTTTATCGTTGCCGGAGAGCTTTTATGCACGCCTGGATTTTACTGTCACTCGCTATTGTCACCGAAATAATGGGCACCCTGTTGATGAAATGGTCCAGCCTCAACGGCAGCCATATGGGGTACCTGATGATGCTGGGCCTGATCGCCTGTTCCTATATTCTGCTGAGTTTTGCTATTAAACGTATCGCCTTGGGGGTCGCCTATGCCCTGTGGGAAGGGATTGGCATCCTGCTGATTACCCTCTTCAGCATGCTGCTGTTTGAGGAGTCGCTGTCACTCCTGAAGGTCTGCGGACTGATGACCCTGACTGGCGGCATCATCCTGATCAAGACCGGCACCTGTTCATTAGCGGGGGTGAAGCATGAACCTCGCTGATTTCAGCCATGTGGGCTGGCTGGCGCTGGCGATTGTGCTGGAGATCACCGCCAATATATTCCTTAAATATTCTGATGGATTTAAGAAACCCCTGCATGGCCTGCTGTCGCTCTGCTGTGTCCTGCTGGCATTCAGTGCGCTCGCTCAGGCGGTAAAAGGCATCGATCTGTCGATCGCCTACGCTGTCTGGGGCGCTTTCGGAATTATCGCTACGGTCGGGGCGGGCTGGATATTGTTTAATCAGCGGCTGAACCCAAAAGGCTGGGCGGGCCTGACCCTGCTGCTGGCCGGAATGCTCCTGCTGAAGCTGGCCTGATCGGGGTTTTCAGTCATTTAATCTGCTTAAGGATGTGCCTCTGCGCATCCTTATCTTCCTGTGCTTTTTTCATGCCGTTACGGTTGATTTCACCACCGATCCGTGGTCGGAATTTTCTCACTTTTGTAAAGGGCCGTTTACATAACTCCCGCCTTAGGGCTTAGTGAGCGCCAGAAACGGAATGACACGAGGAAGAATTATGTCTGCCACACGCGGCTGGTCCACCGAGCTGGAGGGATTGCGCGGCCTTGCCTCTCTCTGGGTGCTGGTTGGCCACATCAGCTTACTGATCCATTGCCATATCACGCTTATTTCATCGCCTGGCATCGGGGTCGATCTGTTTATTCTGCTGTCAGGCTATCTGATGGCAAAAAACTACGTTGAGCGCCAGCAGAAAGAGCCGTGGCAGCGTGCAGAGACCATCAAAACGTTCTGGATCCGCCGCTTCTTTCGCATCGCCCCGCTCTACTATCTGCTGTTAATCATCGCCCTGATTTACGGCCCGTGGTTCGGTGAAATGCGCGACACCATTGCTCATTTTTATTCCGGCACCGCGACAGAATCCTCGCGTTACAGCGACCAGTCGCTGGCGAATATCCTGACCCACTTCAGTTTCCTGTTCGGCCTGCTGCCGGAATATGGCTTTAACACCGTGCTGCCTGACTGGAGTATAGGACTGGAGATGCAGTTCTACCTGCTGTTCCCCTTTATCATGCTGCTTACGCTGCGCCTGGGCTATGCGGCCTCACTGACTGGCATCATGGCACTCTGCTGCGCCGGGCGTTATCTGCTGGCGGAGTATTATGAGGCGTTCGAGATGCCCTCAATGATCCTGATAAAGCTGCACATGTTCCTGGCCGGTATGCTGCTGGCGGAAGCCGTCCGCCGGAAATCTTTGCTCTACGTCGCCTTTGCGCTGCTCGGTCCGGTCGCCAGCGTGGCAATGGGGATGGGTGTGATCAAACTGCAGGTGATTATGGAAGCGCTGATGATTGTGGGGATGGCGGCGATTTTGTGGCAATACCCGCAGGGCAGCCTGAGGGCAACGCTTATCGCCCTGCCGCGCAAGCTGCTGAACAACCGCCTCAGCACCTGGCTGGGCGACGTGTCGTTCTCGGTCTATCTGCTGCACCTGCTGATTGTTATCCCGATGATTGCGCAGTTGCTCAACCACACGGACATTGAGTTTAAGAGTGATATGACGCGCTTCCTGATTGTCTGCGTTTGCGCGATTCCGCTGACCTATGCGCTGGCCTCGCTGCTCTATAAGTATGTCGAGAAGCCGGGTATCCGGATGGGCAAGCGCGTGCTGAAGCCGAAACTGGCTGAGCAGGCGCAGTGAGTAAGCTGGCTCTTCTTAACCAAGCCCCAGACGGGGCTTTTTTTACGGCCCCTGTTTATCAATTCCTCTGCACAGAAACCCGCATGCCCGCTGGGGTGAACTACACTTTCCCGGTTAGCAATCTGACCCAGAGGAGAGAACATGAGCATTCAGCATCTGCTGTTGTCGAATGACGGTGGCGCGGTGATCGTTGACGCAGAACAACTTGAAAGTGAACTGGTGATTCCGCCCCACCTGCAGACCCTGGGTGGCGGGGAGGCCGACAGCAACACCGGTCATCGTGTGGCGGTCACGAAGCACTACTGTAAAGGACGATACTATGCCGTTGCCCTCGATCGCCACGCGGCCAGCAATGAAATCGATGATGTGATCGATCTGCTGCACCCTGCCCCGCTGGATTAGCCTTCATCAGGCAGACATCGTGCCGTTTTTGCTGCCATCCGGCGAAAGCCGGAATGGGGCTTACCTGTTCAGAAAAGGATAAATAGTATGGAAAAGAAAAAATGGTTTGTTTCCTACGTGATTAAGCCCGAAGGCGAAAACCATGTTACCACGCACGCTTTTATAGAAGGCGACAATGTCGAAGAGGCGCTGGAAGCCTTTATGTTTGAGACGAAAAAGAGCCTGTCTCTGGATACTGAAGAGCTGACACTCCTTTCGGTCAGTCTGGTGTAGATACGTTGTAACCTCGCGATGGCGGGGTTTTTATTTTTCAGCGGCAGGAACAAAAAGATTCAGCTCTTTGCGCCCATACGATAGTTCATGCATATCGCTGAATCTGAAAGCTATGCTGCAGTTCAGACCTCATTTTTCCTGCGGTGAAAACTTGCCGTCAGGGGCAAAAATATTTATCAGAATTATGTTTACGTCGTTTTCCCTGGTGCTGCATTCAGTTACTTAGTGGGATAAGGCCAGGCGTGATCCATCCCGGTCGATGACATCAGACCGGTTACCGCCAGGTACGCCAGCAATAGTACAAACAGCACAATTGCCGCCATTTCAATGGATTTGAAAAAATGGTGCTTCGCCATAAATAACCCTCCTTCAGATGTGTGTAATCAGACTTCCACCTTTAAATTAGAATGTTACCGGTAAAGTTCAAGTAAAAATCACATCATGAAACATAAAGCAGATCTTATTAATGCTTCTGCGTAATGATTTTCAGCGCGTCAGGAATAGCGGACCTGACGAATCAGGCACAAAAAAGCCCGCACCAGGCGGGCATCTGCTTTTAACCGGGGGCCTTATTCCGTCGTCTGGCCGCTAAAATCGATCACCATCCTGCCGCGGATTTTTCCCTGAACCATCTCATCGAAGATGGCATTAACCTCGCCAATCTTCCTTTTTGTTACTTTCGGCACCACTTTGCCTTCTGCGGCAAACTGGAATGCTTCAGCCAGATCGTTACGCGTGCCGACCAGCGATCCCACCACCTGAATTCCGTCGAGGACCAGACGCGGGATATTCAGGCTCATCGCTTCCGGTGGCAGCCCGACGGCGACGACCCGTCCGCCGGCCCTGACGGCATCCACCGCCGAGTTAAAGGCCGCTTTTGCTACGGCCGTGACCACAGCCGCATGCGCCCCACCTGTTTTCTCCTGAATGAAGCGTGCCGCGTCTTCGCTGGCCGAATTAACCACCAGATCGGCACCCATCTCTTTCGCCAGAGCCAACTGCCCGTCACTGACGTCAACCGCAATAACCTTCGCGTTGAAGACGTTTTTTGCATACTGCAGAGCAAGGTTTCCCAGTCCGCCCAGGCCATAAATAGCCAGCCACTGACCCGGTTTTACCTCAGAGACCTTCACCGCCTTATAAGTGGTGACCCCGGCACAGGTCACGCTGCTGGCAGCGTAGGGATCAAGACCTTCTGGCACTTTGACCGAGTAATCGGCCACCACGATGCACTCTTCCGCCATGCCGCCATCCACCGTATAACCGGCATTGACGACTTCACGGCAGAGCGTTTCATTACCGGAGTTGCAATATTCGCAGTGTCCGCAGCCTTTGAAGAACCAGGCGACGCTGGCCCGATCGCCCGGCTTTAACGAGGTAACATCGGGGGCAACCTCTTCCACAATACCGATCCCTTCATGACCCAGCGTCACGCCGGTCTTATCACCGAAATCACCGTTCTTCACGTGTAAATCGGTGTGGCATACGCCGCAGCATTCCATCCTGAGCCGGGCTTCACCGGTTTTGAGAGGGCGCAGCGTCTTCTCAACCACTTCAACCTGATGTTCACTGGTAGCAATTGCTGCTTTCATAAACGTTCCTCCATTTGATTGGGCATTCAGAATAAGCCAAACGGAGATGATGACAAGATGACGGATAAGCTTCAGATGCGAGACTGGCGACGTTGTTTTTTACTTTTGCGAGCGGGGTCGGCTTTCAGGGGTGAATTAATAAAGTGACACTTTACGAAGGCGAAACAGGATAAAGCGGGAAACAACTATCTGCCTGGTAAGAATACTGTTAACAGTGAAAATCGTGTGGCTTGATTTAAACAGTGAAAAAAGGGGCAATAAAATGCCCCTGTCGCCGGATGAGAATGGATGGCAGATTAAGGCTGCCAGCGATGGATGCCACCATCAGAAGGTGGTCCCATATGCTGAGCGGCACTGCCCGGTGCCGGCGGTGGTCCCATGTGCTGAGAAGCACTGTCCGGTGCTGGCGGTGGCCCCATGTGCTGTGAAGCAACATTGACAGGGGACGCCGGGCCATACTCATTCCAGCTCTGCGCAGAATGATGGTGATGATGCCAGCCAGACGCCGGACCATAGTGACCCGGTTCGGCCATAACGCAACCTGACATTGAGACACTGCCCAATGCGACAATCAGACACGGAATAATTTTTTTCAAGAACATAACCTATCCTGATTTAATATGACCCCGTCAGGTTACGACTGCCTTTTTATACGGTGAGTAAACGTCTCAGCTCGTCCGGGGCCTCTTGCGAAGTAGATTGATCTGGGTCAAATTTGGGAGTCTTCTATCGCATATCGATTTAAGGTTTGTCTGATGCGGCTTACTCAGCGTGTGCTAATGAGTGGCAATCAAATCAGAGGCTTTATGATTTGAAGCCCTTTTTGTTATTAGCTTTACGCCATACTTTTACAGCACTGACAATTTTATCGGGTGTTGCGTCTTCATCTTCGCAATAAAAGATGAGGTCAGAACCATCAGGATGTTCACTCACTGAGATGAAATTTTCCAGCAGCGTGTTCTGATAAGCTTCTCCACCCTTTGCGCTACAGATTTCACTGACAAGCCGGGTGAACTCTGCTTCTGTATATTCCTGAAGCTTGAACTTTAATTTCATTTCATTTCAACCTCTGCTTCATTTGGTGTGCTTCTGTCTGATGCCTGAGTGGTGATACTGAGGACAACAGGATGTACATTAACTCGTTTATTTATAAATAGGTCATTGATGTCAAACGCCAGCAAAAAAAGACCGAACACTAACAACAAACATCAAAAAATCAATTAGTTGTTTAGGGATATGGCAATAAAGTGGCGATTGCGGATTTCACTTAACTAGCCTGCTAGCACGCCATATCCACTTGGCGTTATATCACTCTATGTCGTTTGATGAGTTTCGCAGATTCAATCAGCCTCATAGCAGCAGAGAGATTAGTAAATGCCAAAAATGCCCCTGCAAATAGAGTGTACAATGTTAGACCAATTTTAGCTAAGGCAGATAAATGACTTATCTTTTCCAGAAATACAGTTGGCAAAAATGCACCGCTAAATATAGGCATCAACAATATAATCGCGCCAAGTGCATATAGTAATATTCTAAAGCAAAAAATAAATGAAAAATAAATCATATTGCCATGTCTTTTCTTCTTCCAAAAGAAAGAAAGCGGTTCAGTGTTAATATTCAACAACCCGCGACATTTAACAAAAAGATCAATATCCTTGGTTGGATTTTCACTCTTAACCAAAGCTTTTCGTTGAGTTAAATTTAAAAAGCTTTCTTTTGTAATCGCAGCATAACCATACTCCACGGCTAAGCGCTTAAGATCTTCATCCTCAGTAATTTTATAAAGATCATAGCTCAATTTACTTAACTTCTCTCTTTCCTCAAAAATTCTTTTCTTAGTTAGGAATAAGTCTTTACATGCAGTAAAAACTGCTACCAAAGCGAGAATAATTGGCAATGCGATTTTGACAAATGTTTCAATTATTTCTGACATAATACATCTCCTTGTTTTGAATATTATCTTGCTTCCATCAATCCAACCCACTCGTTTGGATCTATAGCTTCGCCTGTTTCTCGAATGATGATTTCACCTTCGACCCTGTCGAGCCTGAATGTCTTGAATTTACGTGAAAGATGACAATAACCTTCTAAATACTCACCATCAAAGCTTTTAACATCGACGTCTCGAAAACTGCTTTCGCCTTTACTATTTACATATGAAAAAGCGACGTTTTTGATTTCTGCATCTTTGCCTTTTGCATGGTTAACAGAGCGATACTTGCCTGGCTCACTCTTTTTACTGGGTAAATCAAAATCTCTTACAGCATCAGCATGACCGCTTAGTATATCTTTGTTATTCTTAGGTGCTTTATAATTTCGATTGCCATACCAAACAACAAATGTACCGACCATCATCATAATTATCGCGATCGGAACTGAATCAGATGGCGAAACTGCCAGACCGGCAGCTGTTAAGAAATACCATGAAGAAAAAACAGATTTACCAACTTTCTTACCAACACTTTGTTGCTTGATACAAATGCTGCGAATGGACCAGATTGCTAAAAGAAAACCCAAAATTGCAAAAATCATATCCATGATTGATCCCAAGTTAAAATTTACAATCCATCGTTAAAACCACCTGCGCCAGATATTGCCTGGCCTGAAAAGCCCTGATTAAAAATCCCGGTTACAACGGAGGTTTAGATGGAATTTTTTAATACAGGCATGTCTAATTCTGCCATTCAATCATGTCATCAAGCCGCTTCAGAATGTCAGGAAAATAGCTTTCGTTAAGGCTGAAGTCACCTTTAACCTGAACGCTGTCGGCGTGTGGTTCGGGGCGGAGATCAAACTCCACTATAACACCATCTTTACCCGTAACTTTTCTGATAACCATATTGAGTTGGCCGCGTTCGCTGCGAAAATTAAAAGGTTTTAATTCACGCTGCGTGATGATTGCCTGGTAATGTGCGAAAAACTCATCCTTTAAGATCTTTAGCTCCCCGATGGTAAATTCAGTTTGAAACTGCATTTTAAGGCCGCTAACAGAGAATTCAATCCAGGACTGGATCCAGTCCCATAGATGGCCAACCGGGTCAGCCTCATCGTCTGGGATTCTTTCAAAAGGAGAAATCACAAATGTGAAATCTTCATTGCGCAAATCAAACATACAAGTTTTCCAGTCAGTTAATCCGTGTATTTAAAATGTGATATCGTCCAGTCTGACTCACGCACGACGACTTCGAGTGTGTATTGTTTATACTCATATTCCATTGTTTGCTTATTAAAGCGTAGTTTAAACATTCTGGTCTCATATCTGAACATACCTTCACCTTTACGGGGATCTGCCATCCGCTTACCAAAACGAATCGCTCTTTCCTGAATCTGCAAGGGGACATACCGACTGGGTTCAAGCATATGTCTTGCTGCTGTTTCGGTCATTTTCAGGTTGCGCGCATGCAGCCCGATTTTAAGCCGCCCTCGCAAAAGAGATATGGTCCCTTGACTGATTCTGGCTGTAATAGCCGTGCGCGCGCCTGACTCAAACAAAACTCGACCAGTGCGAAGAATACGGAAAACACCAAACGCAAATAATGCAATATCAGTGGGATCAATCAGTGGTGTTTCAAGCGGCACTTCTTCCAGCCTGACAAAATGTCCCTGCACATCGTAAATCTGCCATAAGCCCGGAGCCTGTGCCACCGTGTAACCGATACACATACCGCTGGTTTCATCAGTTACGGGCTTTGCATTTCGGGGTAAGTGGCTGGGGCGAAGCTCAAAAAATTCCCCCTGAGGCAATCTTGATTCAAAGGTGTAATACCGCCCTGGTTCCTGTCTTTCTGTCATCCCTGAAATCATTCTCGTTCCCTCTTTTTCTTCGTTGTGACTGTTTTATAGTGCCACAGCAATATAAAACGATCATTAGCCGGTAATTGTCCGGCCAGCCATAAGCCCCCATCAGATGCAGCGCTAAACCCGACCTGACACCCTGCGCACACCCTCAAAACGAAGTACTTATCATCAACATGCAGGCCGCTGTCGGCAAGACAGGCAAAAAAGGTTGGCTCGTCAATGTGCTACAGGTCATTGCTGACCAGTCAAAGCCTGTAACCCTCGTCGTGCGCGTTGCTGAAGGTACCGACGAAGCCGAAACAACATCAAATCAATCAAAACCCAGATGAGCCATGTACTGCACCATAGCTTTGCCAGTCACTTTATGATGGCCGATGGAAATATCATTGTGCTGCAGCGTATTCTCGGGCATTTCAATATCAGGGGGACAATGGGTTATGCGCACTTCGCACCTGACCATCCTGAAGATGCAATTCGCTGGCATTGATGGCGAAGAAAAATGGCGACAAAGTGGCGGCACAGAGTCCAGCAGAGTAGAACAGAAAGTAACAGGGTGGCATTTAACGCTGTGATTTTAATATAAGATTTTTTTTAAATGCCAGCCAAAAAAAGACCGAATACGATTCCTATATTCGGTCCAGGGAAATGGCTCTCAGGGAGCCGTGCGCTAAAAGTTGGCATTTATGAAGGCGGTGACGCCTTGCCATTTAAGGTTAGATCAGCGCGGGGGAAATGCCAGTAAGCGGAGGGCAAGAGGCCATAAACCGGACCAGTTTGTGATCGCAACGGCAAAAAAGATCAGGCGCAGCGGGCTGCCGCACCCGATGGGCCTATTTACCGCACAGTGCCTGGGTGCGCTCGATAATCGGCTGCAGACTCATCATCTGGCCCGGATGCGCTTTATCTTCGCTCTGAATCACGCTGATTGGCTGCGCTTTCACCTGTTTGTTCTTAAACAGCTGGTCTGCGATGTCGTTCAGCGGATATTGCATCAGGGTGCTCGGATTGATGGCAAACAGCGCCCCATCTTTCTCGCAGGTCAGCATCACCTCTTCACGATTGAAGGGCCACTTCTCCTTGCCAATCTCAAAGCGGCTGACGGTAATGATTTGTGCCGCCAGCGCCTGGCCGCAGAGGGATAACAACAGGATTGCGGGGACCACTTTCTTCAGCAACATAACGACCCTTTTCTCTCTTAACAATTTCAGGCTGGCGACAGCGTGGCAAAAACGCTGACCAGCCCAACCACTCCGCACGCCAGCAGCAGTTCAAGCTGCGTCATGCGAATAAATTTCTGCTGCGTTCCGCTGCCCGCCAGACGAAAGCGCGGAACCAGCCAGTAACGGTTAAACAGCGCCACGCCGACCATCAGGGCAACCAGCAATACTTTGCACAGCAGCAATTCAATATAGCGCGAATCCTGCCAGGTCAGCGGCCAGCCCGCGATCATCAGGCTATTGATGACGCCGCTCAGCAACGTCAGTGCCACCGCCAGATGCCCGTAGCGTGAAAACCGCATCATGGTGCGGATAGCATCGGTGCGGCGATCGATGTGACGCGCCTCACCCATCAGCAGCAACAGGGGCAGTAATCCCCCCGCCCAGAATGCGGACGCTATCAGATGCAGCGCATGGTTGAACGGCTGCAGCACGCCGGGCCAGCCATCGCGCATCGCGGCGTGCCCAATCAAGGCCATCGCAACCAGTTGCAGCACGCCCGCCAGCAAGAGCAGTTGAGAGCGAATGCTGCCGGTCACGAACAGTGCGCCAGCGGCCAGCAGGCTGAACAGGATCTCGCCCTGCCAGACTCTACCAAAATGGGTGCCGAGCACCGCCAGCCAGATATCGGCGTCAGCCAGATGTGTACTGTCACCGCTCATCAGCACATTCTGACAGGCCAGCATCGCCAGCGCGCTGACCAGCGCCAGCCAGACACTTCCTCTTATCAGCGGAAAGAGTCGCTGCGCCAGTTGCGGGCGATAACGCCGGGGTGCCAGCAGCGCGCAGTAACAGGCGCTGCCCGTCAGCAGCATCACGGCGGCGAAGTGCAACGCCCGCAATACTATCCAGAGGGTAGTCACCGGCCTTACTTCACGCTGAAGCGATAGCGTCCTGCCGTTTTATGCCCATCGACCGACAGAACATGCCAGTTAACCTGGTAATCTCCCGCCTTCAGCGGCTGCGGCAGCCCGACAATCAGCTGCTTTTTCTGGTCAGCGGCCACGCGGGCTTTATCGGTGGCAACGGGCTTCTGATGGCTGTCCAGCAGCGTCACGCCACTAAAGGCCGCTTCGATATCTTCGCTGAAATTCAGCGTCAGGGTATCGGGGGAGGATGACACCTGCGCGTTGTCAGCAGGGACTGAGGAGCGAAGATGCGCGTGGGCCGCGGCCAGCGAGCTGAATGCCATTGCACCGGCGGCCATCAGTACCGTAACCACCCGGGAAATACGTATTTTCTGCATAAGATCATCCTTTTAACCGCTGCCAGGGCGACAAACAGTGCAAAAGGATACGCTGCTCTATTTGCACTGTCGAGGCCAGCGATGCGATCCTTAATCCTTGATTCAGACCGGCGAAAACATTACTTTTGCCCGCTATATCCAGGAGAAAATTATGAGCCATAACCTTGCCCGACTGCCCCAGGAAGAGAAAGACAAAATCAATGTCGATTTGGCGGCCGCGGGCGTGGCGTTTAAAGAGCGCTATAACATGCCGGTGGTTGCCGAAATGGTTGCGCAGGAGCAGCCCGAAGCACTGCGCGACTGGTTCCGTCAGCGCCTGATGCACTATCGCCAGGCGTCACTCAGCCTGTCGCGCCTGCCTTATGAACCGAAGATGAAATCATGATGTTTCGCGTTATCGATACCGAAACCTGCGGCCTGCAGGGCGGTGTGGTCGAAGTCGCCTCTGTGGATGTGGTGGACGGACAGATTGTTAATCCCATGAGCGATCTTATCCTGCCCGACCGTCCGATCAGCCGGCAGGCGATGGCGGTGCATCGCATTACCGAAGCGATGGTGGCCGGTAAACCGACCATCGAAGAGGCGATCCCACGCTATTACGGCAGTGCTTTTTATGTGGCGCATAACGCCAGCTTTGACCGCCGGATGCTGCCGGAGATGTTCGGTGAATGGATCTGCACGATGCAGCTGGCGCGTCAGCTCTGGCCGGGCATTAAATATGGCAACCAGGCGCTGCGCCATTCGCTGAAGCTGGATGTGACGCCCCCTGCCGATCTGCATGCCCACCGCGCACTCTATGACTGCTATGTCACGGCGGCGCTGCTGATCCGCATCATGGAGACCTCGGGCTGGAGCGCGTCGGAAATGATTGTCCGTTCACAACCGGCAGCCCAGCGCGACGACATCCTGCCGTTCGGCAAATATCGCGGACAGGCAATCGCGGTGATTGCCCGCAAGGATCCGGGCTACCTGAAGTGGGTGCTGGATAATGTCACCGATCTGCGCCCGCCATTGCGACAGGCGCTACGAAAATACCTGACCGAGCCTCAGTAATCCTGGGCTGGCGGCAACGTGCCCTGCGCCAGCCCCAGCAGGAAGGTATATTCCATCGCAATCCCCTCGTAAGCTTTGTAGCGTCCCGACTTACCGCCGTGCCCGGCATCCATGTCGGTGCAGAGCAGCAGCAGGTTATTGTCGGTTTTCAGCGACCTCAGCTTCGCCACCCATTTCGCTGGCTCCCAGTACTGCACCTGCGAATCGTGCAGTCCGGTGGTGACCAGCAGATGCGGATAGGCTTTCGCCTCCACGTTGTCATAAGGGCTGTACTGACGGATGTAGCGGTAGTACGCCGGATCGTTGGGATTCCCCCACTCGTCATACTCGCCGGTCGTCAGCGGGATCGACTCATCGAGCATTGTCGTGACCACATCCACAAACGGCACCTGCGCCACGACCCCGTGAAACTGCTGGGGTGCAAGGTTAATCACCGCGCCCATCAACAGGCCGCCCGCGCTGCCGCCCATCGCATAGAGCCGTTCAGGATGGCCGAAGCCGCGCGCCACCAGCGCCTCTGTCACCTCAATAAAATCGGTGAAGCTGTTCATTTTGTTGAGCAGGCGGCCACCGTCATACCACTGCTGCCCCAGCTCGCCGCCGCCACGCACCTGGATAAGCGCATAGACAAAGCCGCGATCCAGCAGGCTCAGGCGGCTGACGCTGAAATCGGCGTCCATGCTGCTGCCGTAGGCACCGTAGCCATAGACCAGCATCGGGTTCTGTCCCGGCTGATAATGTTTACGGTGATAGACCAGCGACACCGGGACTTCAGTGCCGTCGCTGACTTTGATCCAGTGATGTTCGCTTTTGTAATCGTCTGCGTTAAAACCTTTTACCGCGCTCTGTTTCAGGATGCGCCGTTCGCCGGTGTCCATATCCAGCTCGAACAGCGTGGTCGGCGTCGTCATGGATGAGTAGCCGTAGCGCAGTTTGCTGGTGCGCGGCGAGGGGTTGTAGGCCAGCCAGGTGACATAGGTCGGATCGTCAAAGGCGATGCCGCTGGTTTCGCCGCTGGCCCAGTTGATCTGCCGCAGGCTGGTTAAGCCACGCTGACGCTCCTCCACCACCAGCCAGTCGCGGAACAGCTGAAAATCTTCCATTACCACCGATTCCCGCGCCGGGATCAGCGTCTCCCAGCGCGACTCATCCAGATAACGGCTGCGGTAGAGCCCGAAGTTTTTGCCTTCCCGGTTAGAGCGAATAAAAAACTGGTGATCGTAATGGTCGATGCTGTACTCATGACCGCGACGGCGTGGCAGAAAGACATGCGGCAGCGCATCGGGAAAGTTCGCGTCAATCAGCTGAATTTCGCTGGTGTTGGTGCTGTAGAGCGCGATCAGGATGAACTGCTTGGAGGTGCTCTTATGCACGCTGAGATGATAGGTATCATCCTGCTCTTCATAGACCAGCTGGTCATCCGACTGCGGCGTGCCCAGTTCATGACGCCAGACCTGATAGGAGAGCAGGGTCTGCGGATGCTTGCGCACATAGTAGACGGTGCGCGAATCGTTACCCCAGGCAAAGCTGGAAGAGGCGTTGCTCAGCACCTCAGGATACCAGCTGCCACTCTCCAGATTGCGGAAGCGGATGCCGTACTGACGTCGCGACAGAAAGTCTTCCGCCAGCGCCATCAGACGATTGTCCGGGCTGATATGCAGCGCGCCCATGGTGTAGAACTCGCTGTGCGAGGCTCGCTGGTTGGCGTCCAGCAGCAGGCTCCACTCCCCGGATTCGTCGCTCGCGGCGGGCTGACGGTAATAGGCCGGATATTCGTTACCGCTCTGATAGCGGCTCTGATAGCGGTAGCCATTTTTTACATAAGGCACCGAGTGATCTTCCGGGGGCAGCCGATCGATGATCTCTTTTAATACCCGATCCTGCAGCGGCTGCTGCGACGACATGATCTGTTTGCCGTAATTGTTCTCGGCGCGCAGGTAATCAAGGACTTCGCTGTTTTCACGTTTGTCGTCGCGCAGCCAGTAGTAGTTATCAATGCGCGTCTCGCCGTGCAGCGTCATCTCATGAGGAATTTTTTTTGCGATGGGAGCTTTCATCCATCTCTCTCCGTGAACGTCATGATCTTTAAGCGTAACACTTCAGCAGCCGGAAGCCAGAGGCGGGATAGCAGGGTTACGCTGGCGGGGGCGATAGCCTGCCCCGCCAGCGGTTGGTCAGCGGAAATTAACCGGCGGGGAGTCGGGCTTTCTCTTCATTGAGATCCTGCTGAATGCCGTCGCGGACATCCTGCGGGATTTTCAGGGCGTCGCCCAGCGCAGAGAGATAGCTGCGCTCCATAAAGTGATCGATGTCGATAGCTGCACAGCTCAGGAAATAGAGCTCCAGCGCCTCCTCCTCATTTCTGACATCGGCGGCCAGCCACTGCGGGTCGAGCGGGCGGTTCATCGCCCTCTGGATCAGCTGTTCCGCCTCCTGACCGTAGCCGGACTGATGAATATTCTGTTCGATGGCGGCGCGCTCCTGATCGTCAATGTGCCCGTCGCTTTTGGCGGCAAACACCAGCGCCGTGACCAGGCGTTCAGCTCGTTTATCGATCGGCGTCTGCGCCACCCCAAAGTCAGGTTCGTTCTGGTGCGCTTCGCTGACCCGCTGCTTATATTTGCTCCACAGCACTGCGCCTGCGGCGGCCCCACCGCCAATTATCAGGGCTTTGCCACCATATTTCGTCAGCAGCTTTCGCGACGATTTACTGGCGACCAGCATCCCGGCCAGACCGCCCAGCGCACCGGGCGCGAGCATATCGCTTAAGCTGCCGCCCGCTTTACCCTCGCCCTTTTTTGCCAGCACGGACTGAATCTGTTGCAACCAGTTAGTCATCATCCACTCCTTTTACAGTGTCAGCCTGCTATCCTGGCGAAACGGATGTCAGGAAACGTCAGAGCGGGAAAAGTAAGGCAAACGGCAGGGTGACCAGGCCGAAGGATGAGAACGCAAACGTTTTCGTTTATACTGCGGCCGAATTCTGACTGCTTAGGTGAATGTATGACAACTCTCGGAACCGCGCTGCGCCCGGCAGCGACGCGCGTGATGTTATTAGGTTCAGGTGAACTGGGAAAAGAGGTGGCGCTGGAGTGTCAGCGTCTGGGGGTAGAGGTGATCGCGGTGGATCGTTACGCCGATGCGCCAGCGATGCACGTCGCGCATCGCAGCTATGTGATCAATATGCTCGATGGCGCAGCCCTGGCCGCGCTGATTGCAGAAGAGAAACCTGACTTTGTCGTACCGGAAATCGAGGCGATCGCCACCGATATGCTGGTTGAGCTTGAGCAGCAGGGTCAGCGCGTCGTGCCGACCGCCCGTGCCGCCCGGCTGACGATGAATCGCGAGGGCATCCGTCGTCTGGCCGCCGAAGAGTTATCCCTGCCGACCTCCCGCTACTGCTTTGCCGACAGCAAGGCGAGCTTCGATGACGCCGCCGCCGGAATCGGCTTCCCCTGTATCGTGAAGCCGGTCATGAGTTCATCCGGAAAAGGCCAGAGCTTTATCCGCGACGCCAGCCAGCTTGATCAGGCGTGGGAGTATGCGCAACAGGGTGGCCGCGCCGGTGCCGGTCGCGTCATCGTCGAAGGCGTGGTGAATTTCGACTTTGAGATCACCCTGCTGACCATCAGCGCGGTTGACGGCATTCATTTCTGTGCGCCGATTGGTCACCGTCAGGAGGATGGCGACTATCGCGAATCCTGGCAGCCGCAGCAGATGAGCGATGTGGCGCTGCAGCGGGCGCAGGATGTGGCCGCGCAGGTGGTGAAGGCGCTGGGCGGCTATGGCCTGTTTGGCGTTGAGCTGTTCGTCTGCGGTGATGAGGTGGTCTTCAGCGAAGTGTCGCCACGTCCTCACGACACCGGAATGGTGACGCTGATTTCGCAGGATCTGTCAGAGTTTGCGCTCCACGTCCGGGCATTTCTCGGTCTGCCGATTGGCGGGATCCGCCAGTATGGTCCGTCCGCGTCCGCCGTGATCCTGCCGCAGCTGACCAGCCAGAACGTACAGTTTGTGAATGTGGAAGCGGCGCTGGGCGCGGGTCTGCAACTGCGCCTGTTCGGTAAGCCGGAGATCAGCGGGCAGCGTCGTCTGGGCGTTGCGCTGGCCAGCGGTGACAGCACCACTCAGGCGATTGCGCGTGCGGTTGCCAGCGCAGCGGCGGTCACCGTTCAGGGGTAACGGTGTGCGGTGAGCCGAAGCTCACCGCCATCACTTACTTCGCGCCCTCGACCGCTTCGCGGGCCAGGCGGGTGATGCGATCCCAGTCGCCCGCTTCCAGCGCGTCGTTTGGCACCAGCCAGGAGCCGCCGATACACAGTACGCTTTTCAGCGCCAGATAGTCGCGGTAGTTCGCAGGCGAGATACCGCCGGTCGGGCAGAAACGCACCTGCGGGAAAGGTCCGCCAATCGCCTGCAGCGCCTTCACCCCGCCATTCGCTTCCGCCGGGAAAAACTTGAACTCGCGCAGACCGTAATCCATGCCGGTCATTAATTCAGAGACGGTGCTGATCCCCGGGATCAGGGGAACCGGTCCCTCGACGGCGGCTTTCAGTAACGATTCGGTCACGCCAGGGCTGATGACAAACTGTGCACCCGCGTCGGTAACTTCCTGCAGCTGCTGCGGGTTGATGACCGTGCCCGCGCCCACGATCGCCTCCGGCACCTCTTTGATCATCGCACGTAAGGCATCCATGGCGACGGGCGTGCGCAGCGTGACTTCCAGCACTTTAACGCCGCCCGCCACCAGCGCCTTCGCCATCGGCACCGCATGTTCCAGTTTATTGACAACGATGACCGGCACCACAGGTCCGGTGGTCAGAATCTGTTCAGCACTCATTTTCCAGTTTTTCATCAGTTCCCCTTGCTTGATAACACCGGGATTGCGGCCCGGTCATGGAGCATCCGCTCCTGCCCTGTAAGTTGCGTCACTACCATACATGATCCCCTTCCTGAGCGTCTATCATCCTGCCGCCATTTTGAAACAGCAGTTCACTTTTCTCTCTCCGGCGGGCTGACGCAGGGCGAAAAAAAAGCCCGCGTTGCGGGCTTCATCATGACGTGGGTTATTCAAACTCGTTCCACGAGCGACCATCGCGGGTGATCATCGCGACCGAGGCCACCGGGCCCCAGGTGCCCGCCTGATACGGTTTGGAGGAGTCGCCATCGGCAGCCCAGGCGTTGATAATGGAATCCACATAGGTCCATGCGGCTTCCACCTCATCACGGCGGACGAACAGCGCCTGAATACCCCGCATACTCTCCAGCAACAGACGCTCGTAGGCATCAGCCAGATGTGACTGGTTAAAGGTCTCGGAGTAGCTCAGGTCCAGCTTGGTGGTCTGCAGTTTGTGCTTATGATCCAGACCCGGCACTTTGTTCAGGATTTCGATATCCACCCCTTCATCCGGCTGCAGACGGATCGTCAGCTTGTTCTGCGGCAGCTCAGAGTAGGAATCCTTGAACAGGTTCATCTCCGGGTTTTTGAAGTACACCACGACTTCGGAGCATTTGGTCGGCAGACGCTTACCGGTACGCAGGTAGAAGGGTACGCCCGCCCAGCGCCAGTTGTCGATATCCACCCGAATCGCCACAAAGGTCTCCGTTGAGCTGGACTTATTGGCCCCCTCTTCTTCCAGGTAGCCCGGCACTTTTTTACCCTGCACGAAGCCCGCGGTGTACTGACCACGAACGGTTTTCTCGCGCACGTTGGTCTGGTCGATACGGCGCAGCGAGCGCAGCACTTTGACTTTCTCGTCACGGATGCTGTCGGCGCTGAGATCGGACGGTGGTGACATGGCGATCATGGTCAGGATCTGCAGCAGGTGGTTCTGGATCATGTCGCGCATCTGACCCGCTTTGTCGAAGTAACCCCAGCGGCCTTCGATCCCCACCTCTTCTGCCACGGTGATCTGCACATGGTCGATGGTGCGGTTATCCCAGTTGTTGACGAAGATAGAGTTAGCAAAGCGCAGCGCCAGCAGGTTCAGCACGGTCTCTTTGCCAAGATAGTGGTCGATACGGAACACCTGGCTCTCATCAAAATATTCGCCAACGCTGTCGTTGATCTCCTGCGACGTTTCCAGTGAGGTGCCCAGCGGCTTCTCCATGACCACACGCGCCGGCTTCGCATTCAGCTTCGCGGTGCCCAGCCCCTGACAGATCGCGCCAAAGGTGCTTGGCGGCATCGCAAAGTAGTTAATGGTGGTGCGGTTCTTCTGGTCCAGCATCTTGCCCAGTTTCGGGAAGTGCGTGGTGTCGTTGACATCGAGGTTGCAGAAGTCGAGACGATTGCTGAGTTTGTCCCACAGCGCTTCGTCAATCTTCTCCTTCATGAAGGTTTCCAGTGCTTCACGTACCACTTTGGTGTATTCCGCTTTGTCCCACTCAGCACGGCCCACCCCAATGATGCGGGTTTCAGCGTGGATCTGACCCGCTTTCTCTAACTGATACAGTGAAGGCAACAGTTTACGGCGTGCAAGATCGCCTTTGGCACCGAAAATCACCAGATCGCATGCCTGGGCTGTTTGTGTTACCGCCATTTTCCTCTCCTCATTGCAGGATAGTCCGGTGGGGATGCATCCTCTGCCACCGGGTCCAGGTTATTATTTTACTGAGCACACTCTACTTTTTTCCCCGCGCCAGGTAAACCGACTCGCCGGGTCAACCGCATTAACTCTGTACCGGATAAGCGCAGTGCGTGTGATGACCCGTGCGGATGGCCGTTTTTTTCTGTTTCTGCTGGTGTCAGGAAATCTGACGCGGGTCAAAGTATCTCAAATCAGCAGCCAATCGGCTTGTCCGCCGTTGCGCTTGCCGGGTGCTGACGCGATATAGTCTCTGTTATTCCGCAGCGACGACAGTGATAATTGAAATTGATAAAAGTGATGATGGTCATTGCCTTATGAATATGCTGGAAAAGATTGAGGCGCAGTTCGCTGCGCTGAGCAAAGCGGAACAGAAAGTCGCCCGGCAGATTCTGGCCGCGCCACAGGCAGCGATGCACTCCAGCATTGCGACGCTGGCGCGGGAAGCCTGCGTCAGCGAACCCAGCGTGAATCGCTTCTGCCATCGGCTGGGCGCACGCGGCTTTCCCGACTTCAAACTGCATCTGGCGCAGAGCCTGGTAACAGGCAGCAGCTGGGTCAGCCGGGGCGTGGCAGACGATGATGACGCAGAGAGCTATAGCCACAAAATCTTCGACTCGGCGCTGGCCGGGCTGCAGCAGGTGCGGGATCAGCTGAACAGCGTCCATCTGCAGCAGGCGGTCACCCGGCTGGCGCAGGCCGACAAACTCGCCTTTTTTGGTCTGGGTGCTTCCGGCGTGGTGGCGCATGACGCTTTTACAAAGTTTCTGCGCTTTAATCTGCCGGTCATCTGGTCGGACGATATTGTGATCCAGCGCATGAGTTGCATAAATAGTCGAGCCGGTGACGTTTTTGTTCTCATTTCGCATACTGGGCGCACAAAAAATATGATAGAACTGGCTCGCCTGGCCCGTGTAAACGGTTCCACCGTTATTGCCATCACCTCTCCCGATTCACCCCTGGCCCGTGAAGCAGCGATCGCTTTAGTGCTTGATGTACCGGAAGATACTGATGTCTATTTGCCGATGGTATCGCGCCTGGCCCAGCTGACCGTGATCGATGTTCTGGCGACCGGTTATACCCTGGAACGGGGAGCGCCCTTCCGGGAAAACCTGAAACGCGTGAAAGAAGCGTTGAAAGCGTCGCGTTACGAAAAGCCCACACTGCGGGAAGAGGATGAGCAGCAAAAAAATTAACATCACATTTACAATGTGAGTCGTATCACAACCCGTCGATCATATAGAATAGATAACCATGTTGTGTCCTCTCACCGGGACACGCTTAAATGTTTACGGAGTCCTCGATGTCAAGACGTCTCAGAAGAACCAAAATCGTTACAACCCTCGGCCCGGCAACCGATCGTGATAATAACCTCGAAAAAATCATCGCAGCTGGCGCGAACGTTGTACGACTCAACTTCTCTCACGGCACACCGGAAGATCATCAGCTACGTGCCGATAAAGTGCGCGAGATCGCCGCAAAACTGGGGCGCCATGTCGCCATCCTCGGTGACCTGCAGGGCCCGAAAATCCGCGTGTCGACCTTTAAAGAAGGCAAAGTTTTCCTGAATATCGGCGACCGTTTCCTGCTGGATGCCAGCCTGGGTAAAGGCGAAGGTGATAAAGAGCGCGTCGGTATCGACTATAAAGGGCTGCCGGAAGATGTGGTGCCGGGCGATATCCTGCTGCTGGATGATGGCCGCGTGCAGCTGAAAGTGCTGGAAGTTCAGCAGATGAAGGTTTTCACCGAAGTGACCGTAGGTGGCCCGCTGTCGAACAACAAAGGCATTAACAAGCTGGGCGGCGGTCTGTCGGCGGAAGCGCTGACTGAGAAAGATAAGGCGGATATCATCACCGCTGCGAAGATTCAGGTCGATTATCTGGCCGTCTCCTTCCCACGCTGTGGCGAAGATATGAACCTGGCACGCCGCCTGGCGCGCGAAGCGGGCTGTGACGCGAAGCTGGTCGCTAAAGTGGAACGTGCCGAAGCGGTCGCGACGCAGGAAGCGATGGATGACATCATTCTGGCCTCCGACGTGGTGATGGTGGCGCGTGGCGATCTGGGCGTTGAAATTGGCGATCCGGAACTGGTCGGCATCCAGAAAGCGCTGATCCGCCGCGCCCGTCAGCTCAACCGCACCATCATTACTGCTACCCAGATGATGGAGTCGATGATCACCAATCCGATGCCTACCCGTGCCGAAGTAATGGACGTGGCGAACGCCGTGCTGGATGGCACGGACGCGGTCATGCTCTCCGCGGAAACCGCAGCGGGCCAGTATCCGGCGGAAACCGTCTCGGCGATGGCGAAGGTTTGCCTGGGCGCAGAGAAGATCCCCAGCGTTAACGTCTCCAAGCACCGTCTGGATGTACAGTTCGACAACATCGAAGAGGCGATCGCGATGTCCTCGATGTACGCCGCGAACCATCTGCAGGGCGTCACAGCGATCATCACCATGACCGAGTCGGGCCGTACCCCGCTGATGACCTCACGCATCACATCGGGCCTGCCGATTTTTGCCATGTCACGCCATGAGCGCACGCTGAACCTGACCGCGCTCTACCGTGGCGTTACGCCGGTCTTCTTCGACAGCAACAACGATGGTGTCGCAGCGGCCCACGATGCGGTTAACCTGCTGCGCGACAAGGGCTTCCTGGTGTCCGGTGATCTGGTCATCGTGACGCAGGGTGATGTGATGGGTGCGACCGGCACCACCAACACGTCGCGTGTACTGCGAGTGGATTAATTGAGCCCGGGTTGACAGTGTCAGTGTAGAATCAATAACGCGACTGCCTGGCAGTCGCGTTTTCTTTTCTGACAAGGAGGCCAGATGGCCCGTTTTCACCCCATCAGCCAGCTTACCGGCCGAATTTTGCTCTTCCCTCTGGCGTTAGTGCTGTTCGAATTTGCCACCTATATTGCGCATGACATGATCCAGCCGGGTATGCTGATCGTCACCCGCGAATTTTCCGTCGGCCCGGAATGGGTCTCTACCTCCCTGACCGCCTATCTGATTGGCGGCGTGGTGCTGCAATGGCTGCTCGGCCCCCTCTCTGATAAATATGGCCGTCGTCCGGTGATGCTCTCCGGCATCCTCTTCTTTGCCGTTGCCTGCATCCTGACCCATTGGGTCAGCTCGATTGAAGAGTTTGTCACTCTGCGCTTTATTCAGGGCATCAGCCTCTGCTTTATCGGCGCGGTGGGTTATGCGGCGATTCAGGAGGCATTTGATGAGGCACTCGCGGTGCGCATGATGGCGCTGATGGCCAACGTCGCGCTGCTGGCTCCGCTGGCTGGCCCGCTGGCCGGTGCCGCCTGGCTCACCCTGGGCAGCTGGCGCAGCATGTTCTGGCTGTTTGCCGCCTGCAGCGTGGTGGCGTTTGTGGTGCTCTGGCGCGTGATGCCGGAAACCGCCGGCGACCGCAGTCACTCTATCGCCCTGCCCAATCTGGCACGTAACTATGGGCGGCTGATGAAAGATCGGCTGGTGATGTCCGGCTCCTTTGCCATCGGGCTGGTATTTATTCCGATCCTGACCTGGGTGGCGCTTTCCCCGGTCATCCTGATGCATGACGAGGGATTATCCCGCATGCAGTATGCTCTGCTGCAGCTGCCGGTATTTATGGCGATGATTGCGGGCAACCTGACGCTGAGTAAGCTGGCGGGTCGGGTGCCGATTGAGCGGCCGGTGATCTTCGCCGCCTGGCCGATTCTGATCGGCCTCACACTGGCGCTGGTGGCGAGCCTGCTCAACAGCCACGCCTGGCTGCTGGTGACGGCCGGGCTGAGCCTCTACGCCTTTGGCGCGGGGATGGTCAACGCCGGGCTCTATCGCCTGACACTCTACGCCAGTCAGGAAGGTAAAGGCAGCGTGGCGGCAATGCTGGGGATGATCAGTATTCTGACGCTGGCGGTGGGGATTGAACTGGCAAAGAGCGGTTACTTCAGCGGCGGTATGCTGTGGTTCTGCCTGATTAACTTTATCAGCGGCGTGCTCTGGTTCGGGCTGGTGAAGCTGTTTATGCGCGAGCGTAAACGCCGCAGCACGCTGGAGGCGTTGTAACACTGCGCACAGCGTGGTGTGACGGGCGTAGAGGACGGGAGGCCAGGGAGACAGCGTCAGCTCCGTGGCCGGCACGCTCTCCTGTTCTCTGCGTTTCTGGTTGTTCGCCGGACGCGGTCGACTGAGCGAGAATAAAAAAGGCCGCTTATGCGGCCTTTCTGCTATTTGCGCGGATAGAGCTCTTTGCGCGAATAGGGTTCGATATCACCCTCTTTGCGGGTCTTGAGCAGCTTCAGTATCCAGGTGTACTGCTCGGGATGCGGACGGACAAACACCTCCACTTCCTCATTCATCCGGCGCGCCAGCTGGCGATCGTCGGCTTCCAGCAGGTCATCCATCGGCGGACGCACATAGATCTCAAGTTTATGTGTTTCGCTGTTATAGACCGGGAACAGCGGCACCACGCGGGCGCGGCACACCTTCATCAGTCGGCCGACTGCAGGCAGCGTCGCTTTGTAGGTCGCGAAGAAATCGACAAACTCGCTGTGCTCTGCGCCGTGGTCCTGATCGGGCAGATAGTAGCCCCAGTAGCCCTGCCGAACCGAGCTGATGAAAGGTTTAATCCCGTCATTACGGGCATGCATCCGGCCGCCAAAGCGACGACGCGCGGTGTTCCAGGCGTAGTCCAGCAGCGGGTCACTCTGATTGTGGAACATCGCGGCCATTTTCTGGCCTTCTGACGCCAGCAGCATGGCGGGAATATCCACCGCCCAGCCGTGTGGCACCAGGAAAATCACATTCTGCTGGTCGGCCTTCATCTGATCGATGATCTCGCGGCCGTGCCACTCCACCCGCTCACGGATGCGCGCCGGATCGCGCAGAACCAGCTCGGTCATCATGGTCATCGCCTGCGGCGCGGTCGCAAACATCTCATCGACCACCGTGGCACGCTGCGCCTCGCTGAGTTCCGGCAGACAGTAATAGAGGTTAATCAGCGCACGGCGACGTGCCCCTTTTGCCAGCTTACCGGCAAAGCGGCCTAAACGGCCCAGCAGCGGATCACGTACTTTTGGCGGCAGATAAGCCAGTCCGGCCAGCGCACCAATTGCCAGCCAGCTGCCCCAGTATTTAGGTTTCAGAAAAGAACGTTCAAAAACGGGAATAAATTCAATGTTATTTTTTTTACGGGTTTCCATGCACTCGCCTCAAGCAATGAGCGGCTAATGATAGTGACCACCTGAAAATTTGCAATCATCCTGCGCCAGATAGCAAAAAACCGACGGTAAACCGTCGGTTTTCTGGCGAGCTGACGAATCTGCTTACTTCAGGCCGAGCTGAGGCAGCCAGGATTTCACCTGGGCCAGATAATCGCTGCGCGCTTTGCCCGTCAGACCTTCCATACGTGGAAGTTTAGCTGTTAACGGGTTCACCGCCTGATTATTGATCCAGATTTCAAAATGTAGGTGCGGCCCGGTTGAGCGTCCGGTGTTTCCTGACAGACCAATTCGGTCGCCACGCTTCACCTTCTGGCCAGGCTTCACCAGCACTTTCTTCATATGCATATAGCGCGTCATGTACTGACGGCCATGACGAATCGCCACGTAGTTGCCGGCAGCACCGCCATTTTTCGCCACGACGATCTCGCCATCCCCCACGGCCAGTACCGGCGTGCCGATTGGCAGGGCAAAGTCGACGCCTTTGTGTGGCGCAATACGCCCGGTGACCGGATTAAGACGACGCGGATTAAAGTTCGATGAAACCCGATACTGCTTCACGGTCGGGAAACGCATAAAGCCACGCGCCAGACCGGAACCGCTGCGGTCGTAGAACTTGCCATCTTCGGCACGGAAGGCGTAGTAGTCTTTACCACCGCTGCGCAGGCGGACGCCCAGCAACTGGCTCTGCGCACTCTTTCCATCCAGCATTTCGCGTGACATCAGTACGCTGAACTGGTCGCCTGCACGGAGCTTACGGAAATCCATCTGCCACTGCAGCGCCTTAATGACACTGCTGGCTTCGGCACCTGTCAGCCCGGCACGCTGCGCGCTGGCCGCGAAACTGCCACGCACTTCGCCCTGCATCACGCTGTTACGCCACTCACCCTTCTGCATCTCGGCGCTCATCGTAAAGCCGCCTTTCGGGTTGCGCTCATAAGTGCGGGTTTCGCGGCGGGAGATCTCCCAGCTCAGGGTTTTCAGGCCGCCATCATCATCCAGCGTCCAGCTCAGTTGCTGACCGACCTGCAGATTACGCAGATCGCGATCGCTCACCACCAGCGCATTAATGTCGCCAATGTCGATGCCATACTGATTCAGGGCACTGCTGAGCGTGTCACCGGAGGAGACGGTATAGTCGTGGACGCCTGCGGTGTCCGGCACGTCGGTGTCGACATCATCTGCTGGCAACTCTTCGTCCGGTTCCGGTGTGCTCTGATCGATTGGCTCACTGGCTTCCGGCAGCAGCGTACGAAGTTCGTTTTTATCCAGGTCGATGGTTTTGACGACAGGCGCCACGTCATCGGTGGGATGGTAAACATAAGGCCGCCAGACAGCGACGGCCAGAGTAACAACGGTTAATGAACCCAGCATAACGCGGTGGGGGCGCGGCAAATTGTTAAATGCGAGGGCGACAGAGCGGGCTATCTGCTGCACTTTTACCTATTCCTCATGCTCCTTTCAGGCAGCTTTCATACTGGCTCGACAGTTGTGAGAGGAATTTCACATAGCTGTCTTTGGCTAAGCTGATGTCTGTGCCCAGGGGGTCGAGCGTGCCTTTACGCACCTGCGTTCCGCGGGCAACAGCATCGATGACTGCTGGCCTGAATTGTGGCTCAGCAAAGACGCAGACCGCCTTTTGCTCAACCAACTGTGTTCGTATCTGGTGTAAACGCTGAGCGCCCGGTTGAATTTCAGGATTTACGGTAAAGTGCCCGGCAGGCGAGAGACCGTACTGTTTTTCAAAATATGTGTAAGCGTCGTGAAAAACGAAATATCCTTTATTTTTAACCGGAGCGAGTTGTGCGCTGACGCGTTTGTTCGTGTCTGCCAACGCTACCTCAAACTGCTGGAGGTTGGCGTCAAGTTTGGCTTTATCTTGCGGCATAAGTTCCAATAATTTTCCATGGATTGCAACCGCAGTCTTACGCGCAATCTCTGGCGACAACCACAGGTGCATATTAAACTCGCCATGATGATGGTGATGAGCCTCAGCCGCCTGTTCTTCAGATTTTTCCGCTGCGTGCTCATCTTCATCTTCACCGCCGCTAATCAATAACGGTTTTACGCCGTCGATGTTCACCATGGCGAGATTTTTCTGTGCCGGCAGTTCGGCCACCGATTTGGCCATAAAGGCTTCCATTTCCGGCCCGACCCAGACGACTAAGTCTGCGTTTTTTAAGCGTTTTGCATCAGAGGGACGCAGGGAGTAGTCATGCTCAGAGGCCCCGTCCGGCAGCAGCACTTCGACCGGCGTTACCCCGTCCGCAATGGCGGAAGCGATGAAGCCGACCGGTTTGATGGATGCCACCACGGCAGAGTGTGCGGGAAGGCTTAACAAAGCGGTAACGGATAAAGCCGATAAGGCGAAAATTGCGCCCTTTTTATTATGTAACATATTGCGTCATTCCATCGTGACCATGAAGTGGAATGTGATATTATAACATTCGAAATTCTGTGCAACCTGTAAATACTATGACCTCACTTGTCACGCTCGAAAACGTTTCGATAAAATTTAACCAGCGTAATGTGTTGTCAGGCGTCAGCCTGGCCTTGCAGCCTGGTCGCATTCTCACCCTTCTGGGCCCCAATGGTGCCGGAAAATCCACCCTGGTCCGCGTTGTGCTTGGCCTGCTCGTCCCGGGGAGCGGCACTGTTCAGCGTCTGCCCGGCCTGCGTGTCGGCTATGTTCCTCAGAAACTGCACATCGACCCGACCCTGCCGGTTACGGTTGAACGCTTTATGCGTCTGACGCGGGGCAGTAAAAGCGCCGATATCCTGCCCGCCCTGAAGAGGGTGCAGGCGGGCCATCTGCTCCATTCACCATTGCAGAAGCTCTCGGGTGGCGAAACCCAGCGAGTGCTGCTGGCGCGTGCGCTGCTGAATCAGCCTCAGCTGCTGGTACTGGATGAACCGACTCAGGGCGTGGATGTGAACGGTCAGGTTGCGCTCTATGACCTGATTAATCAGCTGCGCGTTGAGCTGAACTGCGGCGTGCTGATGGTCTCCCACGACCTGCACCTGGTGATGGCGAAAACCGACGAAGTTCTCTGCCTGAACCATCACATCTGCTGTTCCGGCACGCCCGAGGCGGTCTCACAGCATCCGGAGTTTATCGCGATGTTCGGCCCGCGCGGTGCACAGGAGCTGGCGATCTATCGTCACCATCATAATCACCGTCACGACCTTCAGGGACGTATCGTTTTACGCAAAGGACAGGGTTCATCATGATTGAGTTGTTATTACCGGGCTGGATTGGCGGCGTGATGCTGGCGCTGGCGGCCGGCCCGCTGGGTTCGTTTGTGGTCTGGCGCAAGATGTCCTACTTTGGCGATACGCTGGCGCACGCCTCGCTGCTCGGCGTAGCCTTTGGCCTGCTGCTGAACGTGAACCCCTACTACGCGGTGATTCTGGTGACCGTCTGCCTGGCGCTGGGGCTGGTCTGGCTGGAGCGTCGTCCGCATCTGGCTATTGATACCCTGCTGGGGATTATGGCGCACAGCGCCCTGTCGCTGGGCCTGGTGGTGGTCAGCCTGATGAAGAACGTGCGTGTGGATCTGATGGCTTATCTGTTTGGCGATCTGCTGGCGGTGACGCCGGACGATCTCTGGATGATGGGCGGCGGCGTAGTTGTCGTGCTGCTGGTGATGGCGTGGCAGTGGCGTGCCCTGCTGTCGATGACCATCAGCCCGGAACTGGCCCAGGTCGATGGCGTGAATATTCAGCGCACCCGGCTTATCCTGATGCTGGTCACGGCGCTGACCATCGGGGTGGCCATGAAGTTTGTCGGCGCGCTGATTATCACCTCACTGCTGATCATCCCGGCCGCAACCGCCCGCCGTTTCGTGCGTTCGCCGGAAGGCATGGCGGCTACCGCCGTGATTATCGGGGTGATAGCCGTCACTGGCGGCCTTACCTTCTCCGCCTTCTATGACACCCCCGCCGGTCCGTCCGTGGTGCTCTGCGCCGCCATCCTGTTCATCATCAGCATGGTGCGCAAACCGGCGATGTAACTACTCTTCGCGCGTGATGCCGAAGTGACGGTAAGCATGCTGCGTGGCAAGACGGCCACGCGGCGTGCGCTGAATGAATCCCTGCTGAATCAGGAAGGGTTCAATCACATCTTCGATGGTTTCGCGCTCTTCACCGATCGCGGCCGCGAGGTTATCCAGCCCCACTGGCCCGCCCATAAACTTGTCAATGATCGCCAGCAGCAGCTTGCGGTCCATGTAATCGAACCCTTCGCTGTCGACGTTAAGCATATCGAGCGCGCTGCAGGAGACCTCACCGCTGAGATCGCCATTGGCCCGCACCTCGGCAAAGTCGCGCACCCGGCGCAGCAGGCGGTTGGCGATACGCGGTGTGCCGCGTGCACGGCGGGCAATCTCCAGCGCCCCGTCGTCACTCAGCGCCAGGCCGAGGCAGGCGGCGCTGCGGCCCACGATGTGCTGCAGATCTTTTACCTGATAGAACTCCAGCCGCTGGACAATGCCAAACCGGTCGCGCAGCGGCGACGTCAGCGAGCCTGCACGGGTCGTGGCACCGATCAGGGTAAACGGCGGCAGGTCGAGCTTGATCGAGCGCGCAGCGGGCCCTTCACCAATCATGATGTCCAGCTGATAATCTTCCATCGCCGGATAGAGCACCTCTTCCACCACCGGTGAGAGGCGGTGGATTTCATCGATAAACAGCACGTCATGCGGTTCGAGGTTGGTCAGCATTGCGGCCAGATCGCCCGCCTTCTCCAGCACCGGACCTGAGGTGGTGCGCAGATTGACGCCCATCTCATTGGCTACGATGTTCGCCAGGGTGGTTTTTCCCAGCCCCGGCGGCCCGAAGATCAGCAGATGGTCGAGCGCATCGCCACGCAGCTGCGCCGCCTTGATGAAAATCTCCATCTGCTCACGCACCTGCGGCTGACCGACATACTCGTTCAGCAGTTTCGGACGAATGGCGCGGTCGATTAACTCTTCTTCGTTAACGCTGGCAGCAGAGACCAGACGGTCGGCTTCAATCATGACTTACCTCAAATGGCGGCGCGGAGTGCTTCGCGGATCAGCGTTTCGCAATCCGCATCCGGTCGACCGACTTTACTGATCATACGGCTCGCTTCCTGCGGTTTATAACCCAGGGATACCAGCGCTGCAACCGCTTCGGATTCGGCGTCGTTCGTTTCCGGCTCCGGACCCGGCGTGGTGAGGGTAAAGGCAGAGTCGCCGCCAAACAGGTCGCCATGCATCCCCTTGAAGCGGTCCTTCATCTCTACCACCAGGCGCTCAGCGGTCTTTTTACCGACGCCCGGCAGTTTCACCAGCGAGGCGATCTCCTCTTTCTCCACCGCCGTGACAAACTGCTGCGCCGACATGCCGGAGAGGATCGCCAGCGCCAGCTTGGGCCCGACGCCGTTGACTTTAATTAACTCGCGAAACAGCGCGCGCTCCTGCTTGCTGTTGAAACCAAACAGCAGCTGGGCATCTTCACGCACCACGAAGTGGGTAAAGATCACCGCTTCCTGCTGAAGGTCAGGCAGCTCATAAAAACAGGTCATGGGCATGTGAATTTCATAGCCTACGCCGTGTGCCTCAAGCAGCACCAGTGGCGGCTGCTTTTCCAGAATATTGCCCCGTAAACGACCTATCACCTGAATGCTTCCTTAACTGACGAATGTGGCGGATTTTATAACATAAAAAAGGCTGGATGAATATCCAGCCTGAGAGTCAGCCCTGCGCGTGTGTTGCTAACCTGAGCGTAATCGCCCGCGCGTCAGCACCAGCTTGCTGTCACTCATCCGCGCTGCGTTCTGAGCGACGTGGCAGTGCGTGATGGCAATCGCCAGCGCATCGGCGGCATCCGCCTGGGGGTTGGCGGGCAGCTTGAGCAGGGTTCGCACCATGTGCTGCACCTGACTTTTTTCGGCGCTGCCGATGCCGACCACGGTCTGTTTAACCTGACGGGCGGCGTACTCAAATACCGGCAGATCGTGGTTCACCGCGGCCACAATGGCGGCCCCGCGCGCCTGGCCCAGCTTCAGCGCCGAGTCAGCATTCTTCGCCATAAACACCTGTTCGATGGCGAAGAAATCGGGTGAAAACTGCGTGATGATTTCGCAGACGCCCGCGTAGATCAGCTTCAGTCTGGCGGGCAGCTCGGCGGTATTGGTGCGGATACAGCCGCTGCCCAGATAGGTGAGCTGGCGGCCGGTCTGACGGATAACGCCATAACCGGTGATGCGTGAGCCGGGATCGATACCCAGGATAATCGACATTACGCCTCTCCGGTTAACGTGATGACAGCAGACGCCATTACAGCGTTTCCGCCACCTCGTCTGAGATTTCACCGTTGTGGTAAACCTCCTGCACATCGTCGCAATCTTCCAGCATGTCGATCAGACGCAGCAGTTTTGGTGCTGTTTCTGCATCCATTTCCGCTTTGGTGGTCGGGATCATCGACACTTCGGCGGTATCGGCTTTCAGGCCAGCCGCTTCCAGCGCATCACGCACCGTGCCCATCTCTTCCCAGGCGGTGAACACATCGATCGCGCCGTCGTCATAGCTGACAACATCTTCGGCGCCCGCTTCCAGTGCCGCTTCCATCACCGCATCCTCATCCTGACCCGGCGCATAGGAGATCACACCCCGTTTGTTGAACAGATAGGCGACCGAGCCGTCTGTGCCGAGGTTGCCACCGGTTTTAGTGAAGGCGTGACGCACTTCGCCCACGGTACGGTTACGGTTGTCGCTGAGGCATTCGATCATGATGGCAGAGCCGCCCGGACCGTAACCTTCATAGATGATGGTTTCCATGTTGGCGTTGTCTTCGCCGCCCACGCCACGGGCGATAGCGCGATCCATGGTGTCACGCGTCATGTTATTCGCCAGCGCCTTATCCATTGCGGCACGCAGACGCGGGTTTGAGCCCGCATCACCACCGCCCAGCTTGGCGGCCGTCACCAGTTCACGAATGATTTTGGTGAAGATTTTGCCGCGCTTGGCGTCCTGTGCTGCCTTGCGGTGTTTGGTGTTTGCCCACTTACTGTGTCCAGCCATTTCTCTTTTCTCCGATCTTTTACAGGGTGCAGACTCTCTGCGCTGCGGACTGCGCCTCCGGCCCGGCTCTTACAGGATCTGCCTGTATGCCCGATAAGGGCGTCCCTGGCGGGGCGAGCTTCGTGAATCGTGCGCTGACGACGTCACGCTGGCGGCGGACAACCTCGCGGCACCGATTACGCCTGACTGTTTAAAAGCCTGGTGCAGTCCTGTTAAAACTCACCATATTAATAAAATTTACGCGACCGGCCGCCGGAAAAGCGGGCGGTGGCGCGCATTCAGGCAAATTCTTCAATTGCCTGGCGGTTACTCCATGATCGGGTTAATGCTGCTGCCTCCGCCGCCGCCAGCCAGCGAAACGCCAGATGTTCGGTCAGCGTGATATCACGCTCCTGCGGCAATTGCAGGCGAAACCAGTGCTCGTGATTATGGGTGACGCCCGGCGCGTAGCGATGACGGAAATGGGGGAAGATTTCAAAGTCAATCTGACGCTGACAATCCTCCATCTCCAGCCGCTCAGCCACGACGTCGATGCCGACCTCTTCATTCACTTCACGACACGCGGTCGCCAGCGGCGACTCCCCCGGTTCCAGGCTGCCGGTCACCGACTGCCAGAACGAGGGATCGTCACGCCGCTGCAGCATTAACACCCGGCCAGTATCCCGCGCCGAAATCACGACCAGCACTGAAACCGGGTGTTTGTAGCCCATTATTTGTTCTCGAGCTTTTCTTTTTTCACGACCTGAATGCCCAGCTCCAGCAGAGAAGCGGGGTTCGCTTCGCTTGGTGCTTCGGTCATCATGCAGGCCGCTGCCGTGGTTTTCGGGAAGGCGATAACGTCACGGATGTTGTCGGTGCCGGTCAGCAGCATGGTCAGGCGATCCAGACCAAAGGCCAGGCCCGCATGTGGAGGCGTACCGAACTTCAGCGCGTCCAGCAGGAAGCCAAACTTCTCGCGCTGCTCGTTCGCTTCAATCCCCAGAATGCTGAAGACCGTCTGCTGCATTTCGCCGTTGTGGATACGCACGGAACCGCCACCGACTTCGTAGCCGTTGATCACCATGTCGTAGGCGTTAGCCACGGCCCGGGTCGGATCGGCGGCCAGCTCTGAGGCGCTCATCTCTTTCGGCGCGGTGAACGGATGGTGCATCGCCGCCAGACCGCCCTCTTCGTCCTCTTCGAACATCGGGAAGTCAATGACCCACAGCGGTGCCCAGGCGTTCTCGTCGGTGATGCTGAGATCGCGGCCCACTTTCAGGCGCAGCGCGCCCAGGGCGTCAGCCACCACTTTGGCACGGTCGGCACCAAAGAAGATGATATCGCCATCCTGCGCGCCGGTGCGGCTCAGGATGCCTTCGACGATCTCCGCGTTCAGGAACTTAGCGACCGGGCTCTGCACGCCTTCAAGGCCGTCAGCACGGACATTGACCTTCATCCATGCGAGGCCTTTTGCGCCATAAATTTCGACGAACTTACCGTACTCATCAATCTGCTTGCGGCTCAGCTGCGCACCGGCAGGCACACGCAGCGCGGCTACACGGCCTTTGGCATCGTTCGCCGGGCCAGAGAAGACCTGGAACTCCACGTTTTTCAGCAGGTCGCCCACGTCCACCAGCTCCATCGGGTTACGCAGATCGGGCTTATCGGAACCGTAGCGATGCATCGCTTCCGCAAAGGTCATCTGCGGGAATTCACCGAGGTCAACGCCCTGCACGTCCTGCCACAGGTTGCGGATTAAACGCTCCATGATTTCACGCACCTGAGGCGCGGTCATGAAGGAGGTTTCGACGTCGATCTGGGTAAATTCTGGCTGACGGTCAGCACGCAGATCTTCATCGCGGAAACATTTAACGATCTGATAGTAGCGGTCAAAACCGGACATCATCAGCAGCTGCTTGAAGAGCTGCGGTGACTGCGGCAGCGCGTAGAATTTACCTTTGTGAACCCGGCTCGGCACCAGATAGTCACGCGCGCCCTCAGGGGTCGCCTTGGTCAGCATCGGGGTTTCGATATCCAGGAAACCTTCGTCATCCATAAAACGACGGACAAAGCTGGTGATTCTGGCGCGGGTTTTCAGGCGCGTCACCATCTCAGGACGACGCAGGTCCAGATAGCGATATTTCAGACGCGCTTCTTCGCTGTTGGTCTGGTTAGAGTCCAGCGGCAGTGGCTCAGAGCGGTTGATGATAGTCAGCGCCTGGGCGAACACTTCCACTTCACCGGTCGCCATGTCGCTGTTTTTATTCTTCTCATCACGCGCACGCACGGTTCCGGTGATCTGGATGCAGAATTCGTTACGCAGTTCAGAAGCCAGCTTAAACGCGTCCTCACGATCGGGATCAAAAAACACCTGCACGATGCCTTCGCGGTCGCGCATATCGATAAAAATCAAACTGCCCAGATCGCGACGGCGGTTTACCCAGCCGCAGAGCGTGACTTGCTGACCCACATGAGACAGATTGAGCTGTCCGCAATATTCTGTACGCATAACACTATCCTTTTAACTTCGCCGCTGCAGCTGACAGCATCCAGCCGCGTTGCCTTATGTGATGCTGTCGCAAAAATGGCGGCTATTATAATGGAAAAAGGCAGGCAGGATAAGCAGATCCACGCCAAAGCGCCGATTTCCCCTGTGCATTTGCCCCTCAGCCCGACGCTGGAGGATAATGGGCTATCTTAACCTGTCGTCAGGAGCACGCGTGACACTTCGTATTGGCCTGCCTCAGTGGCAGCATTCACACTGGAAACGCTGGGGTATCGGCAGCCTGGCGGATTATGCCCGCTATTTCCACTGTGTGGAGGGAAATACCACGCTCTATGCGCTGCCCAATGCTGAAACGGTGATGCGCTGGCGCGACATGACGCACGAGGCGTTTCGCTTCTGCTTTAAGTTTCCAAACACCATCAGCCATCAGGCAGCACTGCAACACAGCGACGATCTGCTGACCGATTTTCTGCGCCTGATGGAGCCACTGGCCGATCGTATCGGTCAGTACTGGCTGCAGCTGCCGGCCAGCTTCTCACCGGCGGAGCTGGAGGCGCTCTGGACGTTTCTGGATAGCCTGCCGCGCCGTTTTCACTACGGCGTCGAGGTTCGCCATCCGGCATTCTTTGCCAAGGGTGAGGCGGAGCGGGCGCTGAACCGGGGTCTGCTGGCGCGCGGCGTCAACCGCGTGATGCTCGACAGCCGCCCGGTACACGCCTCTACCTCGCAGAGTCCGGCCGCGCTGGTCGCGCGTTCTCAGAAGCCCCGCGTGCCGCCGCACGCCCTGCGCACCGGATCGCAGCCGATGGTACGCTTTATCGGCAGTGACAGCGTGGAAGAGAGCGTGCCGCTGTTTCAGATCTGGCATGACAAGCTCATGGCGTGGCAGCAGCAGGGCGATGTGATGCTGTTTCTGCATACGCCCGATATGGGCCAGGTTTTTCCGCTGGTGCAGGCACTCTGGCCGCAGCTTCAGCAGATCGACCCCGGCATCGGCAACGGACCTGACTGGCCGCAACAGAGCTCACTGTTTTGATGAGACAACAGGACAGCGCCCGATCCGCTGGCTAGAATAACCACTTTACCCTGAGTGACAGGAGTCACGATGATTAGCGCATTATATGTGGTGCTGGGTGCAATACTGGTGATGAAATTTACGCTGGATGTGGTGCGTTATCGTCGTTTCTATCATGTGGCCTACGGCGACGGTGGCTATCACGACCTGAAAATGGCCATTCGTATTCACGGCAATGCCATCGAAACCGTTCCGCTGGCGCTGCTGCTGCTGGTCATGATGGAGATGAACGGCGCTGATATCTGGATGGTGCATCTCACCGGTCTGCTGTTTTTCATCAGCCGTCTGCTGCACGCCTGGGGTTTACGCAGCAGCGCGATGGCAGGCCGCAAATATGGCATGATGCTGACGCTGTTTTCACTGTGTGGCATGGTCATTTTTAACCTGATCTACCTGCCGTGGGAGCTGGTCCTGACGCTGCATTGAGCCAGCCGGGGTTAAGGGGTGCAGCCCGCCCCACTTTCTGCCAGAATAGCGCCCTTTCCGTCGTCTCTTCGGATTTTCGATATGTCTGACCGCGATCAACTTTTCTCAGCGCCCATTGCAAAACTGGGCGACTGGACCTTTGACGAGCGCGTTGCTGAAGTCTTTCCTGACATGATTCAGCGCTCGGTGCCGGGCTACTCCAATATCATTTCGATGATTGGTATGCTGGCTGAACGTTTTGTCACCCCGGACAGCCAGGTTTACGATCTGGGCTGTTCGCTGGGCGCGGCGACCCTGTCGGTGCGCCGCAATATTCATGTGCCGGGTTGCCAGATCATTGCCGTGGATAACTCTCCGGCGATGGTCGAACGCTGCCGTCGTCATCTGGATGCCTTCCGCGCTGACACGCCGGTCACGGTGCTGGAAGCGGATATCCGCGATATTCCCATCGAAAATGCCTCGCTGGTGGTGCTCAACTTTACGCTGCAGTTTCTGGAGCCGCCTGCCCGACTGGCGCTGCTGCAGAAGATCTGGCAGGGACTGAAACCGGGTGGCGCGCTGGTGCTGTCGGAGAAGTTCAGTTTTGAAGATGCCGATGTCGGCGAACTGCTGTTCAACATGCACCACGACTTCAAGCGCGCCAACGGCTACAGCGAACTGGAGATCAGTCAGAAGCGCAGCATGCTGGAAAATGTGATGCTGACGGACAGCGTTGAAACCCATAAAGCCCGCCTGAAACAGGCCGGTTTCCCGCACGCCGAACTCTGGTTCCAGTGCTTTAACTTTGGTTCACTGGTGGCGTTGAAATGATCGACTTTGGCCGTTTTTATCAGCAAATCGCCGTGGGTCCGCTGGCGAAGTGGCTGGAGGTATTACCGGCGCAGATCAGCGAATGGCAGCGTGAAAACCTGCATGGACACTTCCGTGACTGGTACAAGTCGCTGGAGTATCTGCCGCTGCTGGAACCGCAGAAGCTCGACCTGCTGCACAGCGTGACCGCCGACCGCGATGACATCAGCGATCGTCATCGTCAGGGCATAGAAAAATTACTGCGCAACCTGATGCCGTGGCGCAAAGGCCCCTATTTCCTCTATGGCACCCATATCAATACCGAATGGCGCTCAGACTGGAAGTGGGAGCGCGTGATTCCGCACATCTCCCCGCTGGCGGGCCGGACGGTGCTGGATGTCGGCTGCGGCAGCGGCTATCACATGTGGCGGATGATTGGTGCAGGCGCCCATCTGGTGGTCGGCATCGACCCGATGCAGCTGTTCCTGGTGCAGTTCGAAGCGGTGCGCAAGCTGCTGAATGACGATCGCCGGGCGCATATGCTGCCGCTGGGGATCGAGCAGTTACCGGCGCTGCAGGCCTTTGACACCGTTTTTTCGATGGGGGTGCTCTATCACCGCCGTTCTCCGCTGGATCACCTGCTGCAGCTGAAGAATCAGCTGGTGAGCGGCGGCGAACTGGTGCTGGAGACGCTGGTCATTGAGGGGGAGGTTAACCAGGTACTGGTGCCGGGCGAGCGTTATGCACAGATGCGCAACGTCTTCTTTATCCCCTCCGCCGATGCCCTGAAGAGCTGGCTGGAAAAAAGCGGGTTTGTCGATGTCCGCATCGTCGATTTCGCCCGCACCACCACCGAAGAGCAGCGCCGTACCGACTGGATGACCAGCGAGTCACTGGCGGAATTCCTCGATCCCGACGATCCCGCCAAAACGATTGAGGGCTATCCCGCGCCCCTGCGTGCCGTGCTGGTCGCCACTAAACCTTAAGGCCTTAGCGGCGAGACAATGCCAGTTTCGCCGCAAAACCAATAAACACGCAGCCGGTCAGGCGATCCATCACCTTCAGGACCGACGGTTTCCGCAGATGACCGGCGAAATAGTGGCTGCCCGCAATCAGCGCCGCATTCCAGATCAGTCCCAGCAGCATATGCGCCAGCGCCATCAGGCTGCACCAGAGCGCCACTGACGCGCCCGCCGGAATAAACTGCGGCAGGAAGGTAACATAAAACACGCCCACTTTCGGGTTCAGCAGATTTCCCGTTAATCCCCGCATAAAGCAGGCCAGATAGCCCTGCGGCCTGGCCGCTGCCTCATCTTCCGCTGTCACCGGCTCCTGACGCGGGTTGAGCAGCAGCCGGATCCCCAGATAGAGCAGCCAGGTTGCGCCAGTCCACTTCAGCAGGTTATAGGCGAGTTCAGAGGCCATCAGCAGCGCCCCCAGCCCCAGCCCCACCGCAATCCCCCAGAGCAGACAGCCCAGCGTGACACCAAAGGCGGTAGCCCAGGCGCGCTGCCAGCCCTGCGCAATCGCGGTGCGCAGCACCAGCGCCGTATCAAAGCCAGGGGTCAGCGTCAGGATGGTTATCGCAAACAGAAAGGAGAACAGCGTGGCGGTCATCATAATCTCTTTATCACTCCCTACGTTTTTTCACGCCAGGTAACGGCGCGGGCAGCCGGGTGCCAGGACAGCCAGAATGTGCCAGGCTGGATCAGGTTAATTCATTCCTGTCACGGAGTTGTGGTTATGAGCAAATTTATTTTTTCGTCACCCCGAAAATATGTGCAGGGCGCCGGCGTACTGGATGAACTGGGAACCTGGCTGGCAGAGCTGGGCGATCAGGCGTTTCTGGTGGCGGACGATGTCGTCTGGAAACTGATTGGTGAACGCACGCAGCGGACGCTGCAGTCGGCCGGTATCCGCTTCAGCTGGCAGCAATTTAACGGCGAGGCCTCCAGTAACGAAATCACCCGCCTCAGTAAGCTGGCGCAGGATCAGGGCTGTAACGTGGTGGTCGGGCTGGGCGGCGGTAAAACGCTGGATACCGTGAAGGCGATAGCGGATGAGCTGAAACAGCCGGTGGCGATCGTGCCGACGATCGCCTCCACCGATGCGCCCTGCAGCGCCCTGTCGGTGATCTATTCCGACAGCGGGGTTTTCGAGAGCTATCGCTTTTACAGCAAAAACCCTGACCTGGTGCTGGTCGATACGGCCGTCTGCGCCAGCGCCCCGGCACGTCTCTTCGCCTCGGGCATTGCCGACGGTCTGGCTACCTGGGTTGAAGCGCAGGCGGTGGCGCGTTCCCATGCCAAATCGATGGTCAATGGGGATCCGACCCTGGCCGGACTGGCGATTGCCCGCACCTGTGAAGAGACGCTGCTCAAATGGGGTTACAGCGCCTATATCGCCGTGACGGAAAAGCGGGTCACGCCCGCCGTGGAGGCGGTGGTCGAGGCGAACACGCTGCTCTCCGGGCTGGGTTTTGAAAACGGGGGACTGGCTGGGGCACACGCAATCCACAACGGGTTTACCGCGATTGAGGGTGAGATCCACCATCTGACCCACGGCGAAAAAGTGGCCTATGGCACGCTGACGCAGATGGTGCTGGAGCAGCGCCCGGATGAAGAGATTGCCCGCTATATTCGCTTCTATCGCGCAATCAACATGCCGACGACGCTCAGGGAGATGCATCTGGAGAATGAAAGCTGGGAGAATCTGGTGAAGATCGGTGCCCTGGCAAACAGCGACGGCGATACGCTGAAAAACCTTAATCCTCATCTTGCGCCGGAGGATATTGCCAACGCGCTGCTGGCGCTGGATGCCTTCAGCCGCACGGTGAAATAGTCCTTCAGCAGGCGATCGCCGGATCGCCTGTTACTCTTTCGCCGCAGATTCCGCCGCAGACGGCGAGTCCCAGTACTCATATTTGTAGGCGGAGCTGAGATGACGTTCCAGGGTGCCACGCGTGAAGACTTCTGTCTCATGCTGGTAACTCAGGGTGCAGTTACCGACCTCATCCCAGGACTGACACTCATCGACTGAGCGGATAGTGCTGAGTGGGGTCGTCTCCTGCGTGTCGAGTCGTTGTTCACGCCATTGCGCATCATAGCTGTATCTGTCGCTGCCGCGGGCAGAGGTAGTATGCGTCACCAGCCCCTGCGGATTCCAGTGATAGTAAAATTCACCGTTGCTCAGCGGATCGCTGCCGCGTGCCACGCTCTTTTCCAGCCGAAGCTGGCGATCGTAGTGATAGGTGGTGTCGGTAAAGCCGCTTTTGCCCATCGAGGTAAAGCGGTCAGAGGCGCTGGTGATATTGCCGTGCTCGCCCTTCTGCCAGTTGATTGTCCCCTGCCGGTTTTCGACCACCTCCTCTTTTCCCGCTTTCAGCACTTTAACCAGCCAGGCATAGTCGGCGACCCAGCCGCCCTGTACCCGGGCGATGTGCTGCTCCATGCTGAGGGTCACATTGCGTTCGCTTTTGTCATAGCTGACGTCGGCCACCGTCAGTTCGCCGCAGGCATCAAATTGTCCCAGCACCCGCTTCTGCGAGTTCACATCCTTACCAAACTCCCCGGCCACCACCTGCTTCACTGCCCCTCTGGCGTTGCCGCCCAGCAGAATCAGCTGATTGCTGTTAGCCACGGCCGCCCGGTTCGGGAGGCATCCGCTGGTCGCAGCATGGCTGCTGCAGGAGGCCGTCAGCGTCAGGATCAGAAGAGCCATCAGATTCCGTTTCATAGGGTAAGCTCCAGGCGATGATGCTTTGAGTGTAAACGCTGCGGCGGCGGGCCGCCGCCCTCCCGGCAGATTCCAGCCCGCGACACCGCGTAGCGGACAGACGCACAGTCTGATAGCCAATAGTCTGAACATGCCGGGTGGCCTTAAATCTCTCCAGGCCGGAACGGGAAGTAAACGGATAAGAATCGCCCGGCCACAGGAACGTGGAAGCGTGAATCAGTGTCCGCAGCAAACGTTGCACAAAAAGAACCCCAGCAAGCGTACTGGGGTTTGGTACTTGCAAACATCACGTCAATGATCGGCGTGCTGCGCGGCAAAATCTGTTGTGGTTCAGGCGACCCGAACGGTGCTCATCTGCATCACGCTTTTCATCGCCTCGACCACGTCGCCATCAACACAGTAGCGACTGAACTCATCGGTTTCGGCTTCAGAACACATGGAGACGCCCGCTTTGCGGTAGCGCATCGGCGACACCATCAGGTGACTGGCCGAGCTATGCACTTCATTTATCCCCATGTCGAGAAACTTTTGCAGGTTGCTGAGGCGTACGCCCGCACCCGCCATAATAATAGGACCGGTGCTGCTCTCATTTAGTTCCCTGAGTAATGCAATTCCGTTTTCCGCACTCTGCTGCTGACCCGAAGTCAGAATACGCGCTACCCCTAAATCCGTGAGCATCTCCAGGGCGCGCCTGGGGCTGTGACAGAGATCAAAGGCACGATGAAAGGTCACCGCCAGGCCATCACACAGCGCCATAATCTGCCGCATCTGCCCCAGATGAACGTGGGCATCCTCATCCAGCATCCCGATAACCAGACCGGGAAAACCGAGTTCGCGGATCAGCGCTACATCGGATTTCATCGCCTCAAACTCCCGGGAGGTATAACAGAAATCGCCACCACGGGGCCGGACAATCGGATGAACCGGAATCGAAACGTCACGACGGGCAGCCTGCAGTGCCCCTATCGAGGGGGTCAGTCCGCCTTCACGGGGAGCGGCACAGAGTTCAACCCGATCGGCGCCCGCCTGCTGTGCGGTCACGGCGCAATCCACGCCATAGCAGCAAATTTCCAGTGTGGTCATTCTTTTCTCCTGTACATGACTCTGGTTCAAGGCAGATTCATCAGTTAGTCTGGCTGCTGGAATGAGTTTACCGGGAAAGTTAACTATGGCATTCAATTTCGACCAACGGATAGACCGTCGTCACAGCGATAGCCTGAAATGGAACAAATATGCGGACCAGGACATTCTGCCGCTGTGGGTGGCCGATACGGATTTCCGATCGCCTGACTGTGTGATCGAGGCGATTAAAACCCGCGCTGAGCATGGGATTTTTGGCTATGGCGATACGCCAGTGGCTTTTATCGACAGCGCAGTGTCGTGGCTCGCCTCGCGCTATCAGTGGCACGTTAATCCCGAGTGGATCGTGGTTCTGCCGGGCGTCGTCAGCGGGCTTAACCTGGCCGTGCGGGCGTTTACCGCCCCTGATGAGCTGACCATTGCGCCCACGCCTATCTATCCACCGTTTCGCGGTGCCGCCAGACTGGCCGAGCGGGGTCAGCTCAACCTGCCTCTGACGCTGCAGCAGGGCCGCTGGTTGCCTGATATGGCGAGCGCGGAAGATGCACTGACCGGAAAAGAGCGGCTGTTAATGCTCTGTAACCCGCAGAATCCGGGCGGCACCGTCTATCGTCGCGAGGAGCTGGAAGCCCAGCTGAAATTTGCGCAGAAGCACGATCTGATCGTCTGTTCCGATGAGATACACAGCGATCTGCTGCTGGAGCCAGGCGTTCAGCATATTCCGTTTGCTTCACTGAGTGAGGATGCGGCGCAGCGCAGCGTCACGCTGATGTCCCCTTCCAAGACCTTTAATATCGCCGGGCTGGGTGCCTCCATCGCCATTATCCCCAGCGCAGAGCTGCGTGCCCGCTTTAACCGGCTGCGGCGCGGCATTGTGCCGGAGGTGGATATTCTGGCGATCACGGCCGCGGCGGCCGCCTGGCGCGAGGGGGAACCCTGGCTTAAGGCCCAGATTGCCTATCTGCGCAGCAACCGCGACTGGCTGGTTTCCCAGGTCAACAAGATGAACGGCCTGAGCGTCGCCTCACCGGAGGCGACCTATCTCGCCTGGATCGACGCCAGCGCGCTGAACGTTGCCAGTCCGGCACTCTATTTTGAAAAATATGGACTCGGCCTGACGGCCGGACGCGAGTTTGGCAACGATCAGTTTGTGCGGCTCAATTTCGGCTGTACCCGTGCGCTGCTGGATGAGGCCGTTGCGCGCCTGAAGCGCGCGCTGGCCGCCCGCATTTAGGCCTGTTCGCTGGCGACAATCTCTTCCAGCCGCCACGGGTGAAACTTAATGGTCGTCTGCCCGTCCGTCACCGCCAGGGTCGGATTGGGCAGGCGTTCATTTTCGCCCTGTGGCGAGCTGGTTTTAAAGGAGATACCCGGCTGCGTCAGGGCCTCGTCAGAGAGTAACGCCATGGCGCGTACCCCCAGCGTCTGATGATCGCCGCGCAGCACTACCTCGATATGCTCCCAGCCCTCGTGACGATACCGTTTTTCACCCGGCCAGGGCAGCTCTACCACATCGATCGCCCGATCGGCCACCCGCAGTGGATCATGTAGCTTAAACAGGCAAATCTGCCGTCCGTTGATCGTGGCGGCCGAAAATTGATGCCCCATCTGCTGCAAGCCTTGCTGCCAGCGCATCGCGGTCGTCTCCTGATGACAACGCACGGCAATATGGTCAATTTCCAGATCGTTAAGGCGTACACCCAGTCGCTGCGCAAAATTCAGCAACGATTCTTCAAAACGCGCTAAATCTGTCTTTAAATCATCCAATTCTGCCGGAAAAGATCTTTCCACTATCCCGATTCCTCATAATTTGTTTAGCATTTATAATCAGTCTGGTTTATTGTGCGCCGCCTGCCTGGCGCTACATAATGATAAGATTCATCTTATTTGCCCGGAAATTTAACGCAAAACCTTATAATAACATCTTTCATTTCGGATTTATCTTCTGTTTAGGACCATGAATTGCTTGATGAATGCAGCATAAGCAAATGATTTATATAGACTTCTTTGATACAATAAGATAACTCTTATTTGAAGACGAAACAATTGCAGCCCTCCCTGCCTTCCTATAAATTTGACCTAACACAACTAAAAGGAATGGCTCTATGTCTATGCTCATCGTTGTCGCTGTCCTTATCGCACTGATGGGATTTGCAATTTCCCGCCATTGGAAGGTGCGTGAAGATAAAAGCGTAAAGAATCCTCGCCGTCACTTACGACGCCGTTAATGCCTCCGGGAAACATCTTATTCAGCTCTGTTTCCCCACTTCATCCAACTACTGACGCCCACTGACATTTCACGTATACTTTTCCCCTCATTTTTTTCCGTTTTGTCTGACCTGTCCGTTTCGCTGTTCCGGTGACGCGGTCTGTTCAGGCAGGATGATGACAGCCCGGCTTCGCAGGCAGGGCGTTGTTCAGCACATGAAGGTAACGCGGTGAATATTCAGGCACTTCTTTCCGAAAAAGTCAGTCAGGCAATGGTTTTAGCCGGCGCGCCCGCCGATTGCGAACCTCAGGTTCGTCAGTCCGCACGGGTTCAGTTTGGAGACTATCAGGCTAACGGCATCATGGCCGTGGCGAAAAAGCTGGGACAGGCTCCGCGACAGTTAGCGGAAGCGGTGATCCAGCACCTCGATCTGACCGGTATCGCCAGTAAAGTTGAAATCGCCGGCCCGGGCTTCATCAATATCTTTCTTGACCACGCCTGGCTGGCAAAACATGCCCGCGAAGCGCTGACGCTGCCGCGTCTGGGCGTGCAGCTGGCTGAACCCCAGACCATTGTGGTGGATTACTCTGCGCCTAACGTGGCGAAAGAGATGCACGTCGGCCACGTCCGCTCCACCATCATCGGTGATGCGGCGGTACGTACGCTGGAGTTTCTGGGTCACAATGTAATCCGCGCCAACCACGTCGGCGACTGGGGTACGCAGTTCGGTATGCTGATTGCGTTCCTGGAAAAGCAGCAGAATGAAGATCACGCCGAGATGGCGCTCGCCGATCTCGAAGGCTTCTACCGTGAAGCCAAACGCACCTATGACGAAGATCCTGAATTTGCCGAGCGCGCGCGCGGTTACGTGGTGAAACTGCAGGGCGGCGATGAATATTGCCGTCAGATGTGGAAGAAGCTGGTTGACATCACCATGAGTCAGAACCAGAAAATCTACGATCGAATGAACGTCACGCTGACGCGCAACGATGTGATGGGTGAAAGCCTTTACAACGATATGCTGCCCGGCATCGTCGCCGATCTGAAGCAGAAAGGCCTGGCGGTCGAGAGTGAAGGCGCGACGGTGGTGTTCCTGGATGAGTTCCTGAACAAAGAAGGTGAGCCGATGGGCGTCATCATCCAGAAAAAGGATGGTGGCTATCTCTACACCACCACGGACATCGCCTGTGCGAAATACCGCTATGAAACCCTGAAAGCCGACCGCGTGCTCTACTACATCGACTCCCGTCAGCACCAGCATCTGGTGCAGGCCTGGACTATCGTCCGTAAAGCGGGCTACGTGCCGGAATCGGTGCCGCTGGAGCACCACGCGTTTGGCATGATGCTGGGCAAAGATGGCCGTCCGTTCAAGACCCGCAGCGGCGGTACCATCAAGCTCGCCGATCTGCTGGATGAAGCCTGGCAGCGTGCTTACACGCTGGTGCGTGAGAAGAACCCGGAGATGAGCGAAGAGGAAGTGAAAGCGCTGGCCGAAGTGGTGGGGATCAGTGCGGTGAAATATGCCGACCTCTCCAAGAGCCGCACGACTGACTACATCTTCGACTGGGACAATATGCTGGCCTTCGAAGGCAACACGGCGCCTTACATGCAGTACGCCTACACCCGCGTGCTCTCCGTGTTCCGCAAGGCGGGCATCGACGCCGGATCGCTGGATGCGGAGATCGTAATTAGCGAAGAGCGCGAAGCGCAGCTCGCTACACGTCTGCTTCAGTTTGAAGAGATCATCATGCAGGTGGCGCGTGACGGGACGCCGCACGTCATGTGTGCCTACCTTTACGATCTGGCCGGGCTGTTCTCGGGCTTCTATGAGCACTGCCCGATCCTCAGTGCCGAATCAGAGGCCATCCGTCTGAGCCGACTGCAACTGGCCGCGCTGACTGCGAAAACGCTGAAGCAGGGTCTGGATACGCTGGGCATCGATACCGTCGAGCGCATGTAATCCCGGAAACGGAGAGGACTCCCCTCTCCGTTTTTGATCCTGCCCTTCTTATCGCCTCCTTCTCAGCCGCCGGATGACCTGATGTCTGTAGCCACGCACCTTATCAGCAGTCACCTTCCCTCGATTAAGCAGCTGCAGTGTTTCCTGGCCGTCGCGCACGAGCTTAACTTTCGCCGGGCTGCAGAACGGCTCAGCATGACGCAGCCGCCGCTGACCCGACAGATTCAGAGTCTGGAAGGTCTGCTGGGGCAGGCGCTGTTTGATCGCAATACGCATGCTGTGACGCTGACCCATGCGGGCCAGGCTCTGGTGGGGAAAGCGGAAGCGATCCTGAGTGCGCTGAGCGCGCTGAAGCAGGAGGCACAGCCCGCGCCTTCCCGTGTGCGCATCGGCCTGACCCGGACACTGAACATTGAACGGATTGCGCCCCTCAGCCGGCAGCTTGCGGAGCTGCACGCCCGCGATGAGATAGAGATGCCCAGCCAGACCTCTCTCCAGCTGTTGCAGAGCCTGATCCGAAACAACCTGGATCTGGTCATTACCGGCGAAAAAGGATCGGAGAGCCTGCGATACGTATGGCTCTGCCGCGAGCCACTGCTGGCGGCGATACCCGCCGCGCACGCGGCCAGCCGGGAAGCGCAGGTTTCGCTGGCGATGCTGGCTGACCTGCCGCTGTTCTGGTTTACGCGCAGTGCCAACCCGCTGTTTTATGATAAATGTGAGCGCTACTTTTCCACGCTGAACTTTGCCCTCAGGCGCGTCAGGGAGCCGGATGACGCTCTGCTGATGCTGTCGCACATTGCCCGCGGCAAAGGCTTTGCCCTGCTGCCGCAGTCGAAATGTACCTTTGAACAGGCAGGACTCTGCTACCGTCCGCTTACCGCCGATGCCAGCGGGCCGCTGGCGATTGATGTGTACGCCGCCATTCGTGCTGATGAAAAGCGCGAGGCGGTTCTCACTGCCCTGCACCACCTCTCTCCCTGATCACCCAGCCGCTTAGCGTGGCGCAGAGAATCCGTCGCTGCCCTTTTCGCTACCGCCCTGCGTGGTGATACCTTTTTTGCATAACGCAAAGAGCAATTCAGTGTCACCGGCGGGAGTGGAACAATCGCCGCTCACTCACGAGGAGAGACAATGGAAAAGCGAACCTTAGGTCAGGATCTGGAAGTCAGCGCAATCGGCTATGGCGCGATGGGGCTCAGCGAATTTTATGGTCAGACCGATGACCGTCAGTCACTGCAACTGCTGAACACGCTGCACGACCTGGGCATCACCTTTATCGACAGCGCCGATCTCTATGGTCGCGGTCACAATGAGCAGCTGATCGGGCAGTTTCTGTCCGGGCTGAGGCCGGCCGATCGGCTGAACGTCAGCGTTGCCACCAAATGCGGTATTGAGCGCCCGGCTGAAGAGGCGTATGCCCGTACCATCAATAATCAGCCCGACTACATTACCCGCTGCTGCGAGGCCTCCCTGAAACGGCTGGGTGTCGAACGTATCGATCTCTTCTATCTGCATCGCATCAGCCCGGTGACGCCGATTGAGGAGAGCATGCAGTGCCTCAGCCGTCTGGTGCAGGCGGGAAAAATCGCCCGCATCGGGTTATGTGAAGCCGCCGCATCGACGCTTGCGCGGGCCCATGCTGTCCATCCGCTGACCGCTCTGCAGACGGAGTATTCACTCTGGACGCGTGACATTGAAGAGCAGATCCTGCCAATGGTGAAGCAACTCGGTATCGGCCTGGTGCCCTACTCACCGCTGGGCCGGGGCTTTCTGACCGGGAAATACCGCAGGAACAGCGATTTTGCCGAAGGCGATTTCCGCAAAAACAATGACCGCTTCCGCCAGGAAAATCTCGACCACAATCTGCGACTGCTGAATGTGATGACGCCGCTGGCAGAAAAATATCACGCGACCACCGGGCAGATCGCGCTCGCCTGGCTGCTGGCTCAGTATGAAAAGATTGTGCCGATTCCGGGCACTAAACAGCTGACCTATCTGACCGAGAATGCGAAAGCCGCCGATCTGATACTGGACGCGGACGATATCCGGTTGCTGAACACCCTCCATCAGCAGGTGGAGATAAAAGGCGGTCGTTACTCTGAAGAAGGCATGAAAGGCGTTAACGCCTGAGGAGTTGTGGCGCACTAGCGCACCGTGCTGCGGTGCGTTGATCTCATTTCACCCTGATACAGGGGGTGATCCGGTGGCGATGTTAAGAAACATTAAAGGCTGAATCCGCCCCCTGAAGGGTACGCTTCGATCCGGGTCAATGAGCAACAGCGGCTGATCTTCAGATGAATCGAAGGCAAGGCCGTCGGCCTTTTCTGGATAAACATTGTTATAAAACGCACAGGTAATGCGCGGCTTCAGGTGCGGTCGGGCAGCATGAAATCCCCTCTTTCCGCTCAGTGAATAAAGAGAGCAAAACTATGGATCAGGCAACCCGTAAACCGGCTACCTTTATGACGCAGAAAGAGAATCAGGTGGCATAAAACGCGCTGCCACGCTGGCGGCACAGGGGCGTTAAGCGGGCGTATCCTGAGGAGTGGCAGCCCGCACCATTATGAAAAGGAATGCTGTCGTTATTGGCTGACTCGCGCAGGGTGATGGCAGCAGAGCGTCACTTACTCGTAATTCACCATCACTTCGCTGCTGACCACCCGTAATCCGGGCGGCAGCGCCCCGCTGCCGGCAAAGCCAAACACCATGTGCAACGTTTCGCTGGCGTTCAGGTGAACCAGCCCGCGCGTGATGCCGCTGGCGCCCTCCAGCGTTGTGCAGCGCTGCTCACCGCACAGCCGCACCTCCAGTCCCGAGGGGGCCGGTCGGCTCAGCTGATAACGCCAGCTGATGACGCTGACCTCACCCGCGATATCCGCAGGCGGAACCAGCGGCTGCGAACGCTGCCAGCTGCCGCGATTCGCCAGCGGCGGGCCGCTGGCACTGGCGTTCCATGCGCCGCCGCCCGCCTGCGCCGCCAGAGGCAGCAGCATCAGCGCCAGGATTAGCCCACGCATTATTTGCCTCCGATCGTTGCCGTCATGCGGATCTGGCGGTTATCGCTCAGCTCCAGATTAGAGAGCACCACCAGTTGCGGCAGATTGCGGCGCAGGAAGCGCGCCAGCAGCGCCCGCAGCGGATGATTGACCAGCAGCACCGGCGGCGCACCCAGCATCTCCTGACGCTGCAGGGCCGCCTGAGCCTGACTTAACAGCCGGTCGGCCAGGCCCGGCTCCAGTCCGCCGCCGCCCTGCAACGCCTGCAGCAGCAGGCGTTCCAGCGTGGAATCCAGACCGATCACCTGCACCTCGTCGTTGCCCGGGAACCACTGCTGCGTAATCGCGCGGCCCAGCGCCACACGAACCACGCTGGTCAGCTCCTGCGGATCGCTCTGCACCGGCGCATGTTCCGCCAGCGTCTCGATAATGGTGCGCATATCGCGAATCGACACCCGCTCAACCAGCAGGTTCTGCAGCACCTTATGCAGCGTGGTCAGCGTAATCACGCCTGGCACCAGATCTTCGGTCAGCTTCGGCATCTCCTGCGTCACCCGATCCAGCAGCTGCTGCGCTTCCTGACGGCCAAACAGCTCGCTGGCATACTGACCAATCAGATGGTTCAGGTGGGTCGCCACAACGGTACTTGCCTCCACCACGGTAAAGCCCTGAATCTGCGCCTGCTCTTTCAGCGCGCTATCGATCCAGACCGCCGCCAGCCCAAAGGCGGGATCGACCGTCGCTTCGCCCGGCAGCGAACCCGCCGCCGTACCGGGGTTAATCGCCATCCAGCGCCCGGGATAGGCATCACCGCTGCCAATCTCCACGCCTTTCATCAGAATGCGATAGCGTGCCGGTGGCAGCTCCATATTGTCGCGGATATGCACCACCGGCGGCAGGAAACCGACATCCTGCGCCACTTTCTTACGGATACTGCGGATACGGCCCAGCAGTTCGCCGTTTTGCTGATGATCGACCATCGGAATCAGGCGATAGCCCACTTCCATGCCCAGCGTGTCTTCCAGCTGCACATCGGTCCAGGAAGCCTCCGTCGTGGCGGGGGTATCCGGCGTTTTGGTGATGCCGCCTGTCACTTCCGGTTTTTTCTTCGGCTGCATTTCGCGGCCACGCAGCCACCAGGCCAGCCCCAGTAAGGCGGCAGTGAAGAGCAGGAAGACGAAGTTCGGCATACCAGGCACCAGACCCAGCAGGCCAATCACCCCGGCGCTGAGCATCAGAACCCGCGGATCTTTGAACAGCTGCGTCACCATCTGCTCGCCGACATCCTGATCGGTGGCAACGCGCGTCACGATAACACCGGCTGCGGTTGAGATAACCAGCGCCGGGATCTGCGCAACCAGACCATCACCGATGGTCAGCAGCGTATAGGTCTCGGCAGCATGTCCCGCATCCATCCCGTGCTGAACCACGCCCACCAGCAGGCCGCCGATGACGTTGATCACCATAATCATGATCCCGGCAATGGCATCACCGCGAACGAACTTACTGGCACCATCCATCGAACCGTAGAAGTCCGCTTCCTGGGTAACTTCGGCACGACGGCGCTTGGCCTCATCCTCACCGATCAGACCGGCGTTGAGGTCGGCGTCAATCGCCATCTGCTTACCGGGCATCCCGTCCAGCACAAAGCGTGCGCCCACTTCGGCGATACGACCGGCACCCTTGGTAATGACCATAAAGTTGATGATGACCAGGATGATAAACACCACGATCCCGATGGCGAAGTTACCGCCTACCAGAAAGTGGCCGAACGCTTCAACCACCTGACCGGCCGCTGCGGCACCGGTATGCCCTTCCATCAGGATGATACGGGTGGAGGCCACGTTCAGTGCCAGGCGCAGCAGGGTTGAGAAGAGCAGAATGGTCGGGAATGCCGCAAACTCCAGGGTTCGCTGGGTGAACATCGCCACCAGCAGGACCATGATCGACAGTGCGATGTTAAAGGTGAACAGCAGATCGAGGATGAACGGCGGCAATGGCAGAACCATCATCGACAGGATCATCATGATCAGCACCGGCCCGGCCAGCACCTGCCACTGCATATCTTTCAGGTTGCCCGGTAAACGTAGTTTTGCGGCCAGGTTATTAGCCATCGTTTTTGCTCTCTCCTGCAAAGTCCATCTCTGCCGGCACCGGCAGGTTTTTAGGTTTGGCTGGGATCAGGCCGCCTTCGCGCTTCCAGCGACGCGACTGCCAGACCCACGCCAGCACTTCGGCCACGGCCGCATAGAGCGCGCCGGGAATGTGCTGACCAATCTCAGTGTGACGGTATAACGCACGCGCCAGCGGCGGTGCTTCCAGAACCGGGATGCGGTGTTCGGCACCCAGTTCACGAATTCTCAGGGCGATTTCACCCGCGCCTTTGGCAATCACTTTTGGCGCACTCATCTTCTTCTCGTTATATTGCAGCGCCACCGAGTAGTGCGTCGGGTTCGTCACGATGACGTCGGCTTTAGGCACATCGGCCATCATGCGGCGGCGGGCGGCGGCACGCATCTGCTGGCGGATACGCCCCTTCACATGCGGGTCACCCTCCTGCTGTTTGTGCTCGTCGCGGATCTCCTGCATCGACATCTTCAGCTTTTTGAAGTGGCTGTAGAGTTGCCAGAAGACGTCATACCCCACCATCGGGACCAGCCCCAGCATGACCAGCGAACAGCAGACCGCGATCATCTCCATGCCGTGAATGAGCGCGGTGACCGGTGATTCGCTGATCAGCCGGAGCATCTCGGGCCAGTGGCTCCAGATGTACCACCAGCCCACGGCACCGACTAAGATCGTTTTGAGGATGCCTTTAAACAGTTCGGTCCAGGCCTGAGCGGCAAACATGCGTTTGAAGCCCGCCATCGGGCTGAGTTTTTTCAGGTCGAACTTGATCGATTTTCCGCTGAATACGATGCCACCGAGCAGCATGGGGGCCGCGATCGCCACCAGCACCAGGCCGCCCATCAGCGGCAGCAGCGCCATCAGTGCCTGGGTAATCAGGCTGCCGATATGGCCGACAATAATCTTATCGTCCCTGACCATGCCGTGGTCAAAGCGCAGTCCGGTGGCCACCATCGCCGCCAGCCGGTGCGCCATCATGTTGCCGCCAATCCACAGGATCATGATGCCTGCCAGCAGCATCAGTAAGGATGTCAGTTCGCGCGAACGCGGAATCTGGCCCTCTTCACGCGCTTTCTCAAGTCGGTGGGCCGTGGGCGATTCTGTTTTGTCCTCGTCACTTTCTTCAGACACGACAAACCTCGGTTGGCAGGAATTCTGAGCATAGGATGCCAAATCTGGCTTAAGTCAAAGCGGGGATAAGATGGGGAAAACAGGCGTTCTTTCGGGGATGAGTCTGACAATGCGGAACGGGGCCACCGTCGGGGTGCCCCTGTATTGCTTAACCGCTGGCCGATCGGCCGCCCGCAGGCGGGCGATCGGAGGATTAGAATCCTAAGCTGTCCAGCAGGTCATCAACCTGATCCTGGTTCGCGACCACGCCTGGTGCATCGGCGTGGATCTGCGGACCGTTCAGCAGGCTGGTGCCCTCCTGACGCTTCTCGGCGCTGACTTCTGGCATGTTTTCCAGCAGCACCATCAACAGCTGGCGCTCGATCTCCTGGATCACATCCATCATGCGCTTGATAACCTGGCCGGTAAGATCCTGGAAATCCTGCGCCATCATAATGGCAAGCAGTTGCTTGTTGGTAAATGAGGTATGCTCGGGAACATCGGTGAGGAATGCGCGCGTATCCGTCACCAACTCACGCGCATCGCTCAGCTCGATTGGGTTCTCGAACCACTCATCCCAACGTTTTTTCAGCTGGGTTGCCCCGGCTTCCATTTTATCCTGATGAGGTTGTGCTGCTTCAACGCAGTTCAACGCACGATCGGCGGCCTGCGCGGTCATCTGTACAACGTAGTCCAGACGATCACGGGCATCAGGAATGGCTTCAGCCGCATCGGCAATGGCTTTATCCAGTCCCAGCTCGCGCAGACTGTCGCGCAGCATACGCGTCAGAGAGCCAATGCGGGTAATGATGTCGTGTGCCGAGGCATCCATCGTTGGTTTCGGAAGGTCGCTCATCACATCTCCTTACATGCCCAGTTTTTCGAAAATTTTACCCAGCTTCTCTTCCAGGGTAGCCGCCGTGAATGGCTTCACGACATAGCCGCTGGCTCCCGCCTGGGCGGCGGCGATAATGTTCTCTTTCTTCGCTTCCGCAGTGACCATCAACACTGGCAGTGAACTCATCGCCGCGTCGGCACGAATGGTCTGCAGCAGCTGCAGGCCATCCATGTTTGGCATGTTCCAGTCGGAAATCACGAAGTCGAAACCACCCGCTTTCAGTTTGCCGAGGGCATCCACACCATCTTCCGCTTCTTCTACGTTATTGAAGCCCAGCTCTTTCAGCAGGTTACGTACAATACGACGCATCGTATTGAAGTCGTCTACTACCAAAAAGCGCATGTTTTTATCAGCCATATCTACTCCTGAGTTGTCTCGCCCGGCAGGACGGGCCTGTTAAATACGCAATGCCTGTCCGGCGCTAATTTTCGCCAGCATATGCTGGCTGATGTTGCTTAAATCCACGACTTCGCTCACGCCGCCTGTGGCAATCGCCTCACGCGGCATGCCAAATACCACACAACTGGCTTCATTCTGGGCAATGGTCCAGGCACCCGCCCGGTGCATCTCCAGCATTCCGGCGGCCCCGTCGTTGCCCATGCCGGTGAGGATCACCCCCACCGCATTCCGGCCTGCGTTGATTGCCACCGATTTAAACAGCACATCCACGGAAGGTTTGTGCCGGTTAACCGGTGGCCCTTCATTTAGCTTCACCACATAGTTGGCCCCGCTGCGGGCCAGCTCCATGTGCATCGCGCCCGGTGCGATATAGGCGTGGCCCGGCAGAATACGCTCACCATCTTCCGCCTCTTTTACCGTGATCTGGCAGAGCTTGTTCAGACGCTCGGCAAAAGAGCGGGTAAAGCCTGGCGGCATATGCTGCGTGATCAATAACGCCGGGCTGGTCGCCGGTAGCGGCTGCAGCACATGGCGTATCGCCTCGGTGCCACCGGTGGAGGAGCCAATCGCAATCAGCTTCTCACTACTCAGCAACGGCCCCGCTTTCAGCGAGGCGGGCACCGGCATCGCGGCACGGTTATGCACGCGGGCACGGGCAGCCGCACGGATTTTGTCGCCAATCATCTGGCTGTAAGCCAGCATCCCTTCACGGATCCCGAGCTGCGGCTTGGTAACGAAATCGACCGCGCCCAGCTCCAGTGCCCGCAGGGTGATTTCAGAGCCTTTGCCGGTCAGCGATGAGACCATCACCACGGGCATCGGCCGTAACCGCATCAGTTTTTCCAGGAAATCGAGGCCATCCATGCGCGGCATTTCCACATCCAGTGTCAGCACCTGCGGATTAAACTGCTTAATCAGATCGCGGGCGACCAGCGGATCGGGCGCCGTAGCGACCATCTCCATATCCGGATGGCTGTTGATGATTTCTGTCATCAACTGCCGCATCAGCGCAGAGTCATCCACGCACATCACGGTGATTTTGCTCATCATCTTTCCTTCGTCAGTCCATAGACGGTTTGTCCACGCAGCCAGAACTCTTTACTGATCTGGCTGAAGTTTTCAGAGTGACCGGCAAACAGGATGCCGCCGGGCTTCAGCAGCGGGACAAACCGACGCAGAATCTTCTCCTGCGTCTCTTTATCGAAATAGATCATCACATTGCGACAGAAAATGGCGTCAAACGGTCCCGGCAGCGACCACTCATTTGCCAGCAGGTTAAGCTGCGCATAGGTGACCATATTGGTCAGCTCGGGTCGCGCCCGCACCATCCCCGCATGGGGACCGGTGCCGCGCAGGAAGAAGCGCTGCATCTGAGCCGGTGACAGCGTGCGCAGCTCCTCCTGGCGATAGACACCCGCTACCGCTTTTTCCAGCACCTGGGTGTCGATATCGCTGGCATGAACCTGAAACTTACCTGGCCCGGTGCCCAGCGTTTCCGCCAGGGTCATGGCGATGGAGTACGGCTCCTCACCGGTTGACGCAGCCGTGCTCCAGACGCTGTAGTTGCCGTGACGCTTGCGCGCGTGCTCCGCCAGAATCGGAAAGTGATGCGCTTCGCGAAAGAACGCGGTCAGGTTCGTGGTCAGGGCGTTAATAAAGGCCTGCCACTCGGCGCTGTTGGGGTCGGACTCCAGCAGCGCCAGGTAACGACCAAAATCGTCAATATTCAGCGTGCGCAGACGACGAACCAGGCGGTTGTACACCATCTCACGTTTGTGGTCGGCCAGTACGATACCGGCACGCTGATAGATCAGCTGGCTGATACGGCGAAAATGCGTATCGGAGAGCGGTAAACGCTGCACCATCTGCGACAGCAGCGTTGTCGTCTCGTTTTGATCTAATACTGTCGATTTCTTCATCATTGCACCTGGCCCGAACTGAATAGAATAACTGTCTGCTGCGATGCCCGGCGGCTTCATGGCGGCCGGGCGACGGGCGATTAAAAGGTTTCCCAGTTGTCGTCGCTGCGTGCCGCAGCGGAACGACCAACGGCTAACGGTGCGTCTGACTGGCGCGTTTTTATCGCCGTTGTCTTGTTAACGGCCTGAGCGACAAATTCTTTACCAATATTGAACACTGAAACCGCTTGTTTGAGATGACTTGCCTGATCTTCGAGCGCGGCAGCCGCCGCAGCGGACTCTTCCACCAGCGAGGCGTTCTGCTGAGTAACGCGATCCATCTCGGTAACGGCCAGGCCCACCTGGTCGATACCACGGCTCTGCTCGTCTGATGCTGAGGCGATTTCACCCATGATGTCGGTGACGCGGGTGACCGCGCTGACGATATTGCTCATGGTGTCACCGGCGCTCTCTACCAGCACCGAACCGGTATTCACACGGCTGACCGAATCCTCAATCAGGCTCTTGATCTCTTTGGCCGCCTGGGCGCTACGCTGCGCCAGGCTGCGCACTTCTCCTGCCACCACCGCGAAGCCTCGCCCCTGTTCACCGGCACGCGCAGCTTCCACTGCGGCGTTCAGCGCCAGGATATTGGTCTGGAAGGCGATACCGTCGATTACGCTGGTGATATCCGCAATTTTTTTGGAGCTGCCGGCAATCTCTTTCATGGTGGTGACCACGCCATCCACCACTTTGCCGCCCTGCTGCGCGGTTTCGGAGGCGGTCAGCGCCAGCTTCGACGCCTGACGGGCGTTTTCGGCATTCTGCTTCACGGTCGCCGTCAGCTCCTCCATGCTGGCCGCCGTCTGCTCCAGCGCGGCAGCCTGCTGCTCAGTGCGTGAAGAGAGGTCGTTGTTGCCGATGGAGATCTCGCTGGCGCCGGTATAGATGGCTTCCGAGCCGTCGCGTACGGTACGCACGGTGCGCACCAGCTCCTGCTGCATATGCTGTAATGAGGTCAGCAGGTCGCCAATTTCATTACGGACGTTAATCTCAACAGGCTGGGTCAGGTCGCCGCGTGCGATGTGCTGGATATGTTCAATACTCTGACGCAGGGGGCGGATCAGCACCGTGCGCATCAGGTTCCAGACCAGGATAATCATCAGCAGCGTAACGGCGAGCGTTGCGATGACGATGGTGATAGAACGGCTGTAAGCCTGCTGGTTAGCTTCCACACCCTGCTGGGCCAGCTCTTTGTTATGCTCCAGCCAGGCGCTGTAATCTTTCTGAAACTTGTCCTGATAGCTCTGGGTCGGTTGATCCACAAACCCTTTGAAGTTGCCGGTGGTGAAGAAAACCATCAGCTCGGCCAGCGCATCGTGATAGGCCTTGTAATTCGCCTGCAGCGTCAGAACGTTTTCGGCTGTTTTGCCCTGCTCTGACAGGTTGTCGTTAAAGATCTGATAGTTTACTTCCGCCTGTTTCAGCTCCTCGCCTGCCAGTGCCACCAGATCTTTTACGCTGGCACCGGAACCTGACATCTGCGCATCCTGCAGAAAACGAATACCGGCGCGGTTCAGGGTGTTGCGCGCCTGAACCAGCGAAACCCATGAAGTGCCCATCGCCTGTTGCAGGGTGTTTAAACGCTGGTTATAAGCAAAATTCTCTTTATCTGAACTGACCGTTTTAAAAAACATACCACCGGAAAAGAGCTGCAGCAGCGCAAAGAGCGCCAGCACACACAGCAGGCCGGTAACAACACGAACTCGACTAAACATAAACACCTCATTGGTTGGCGATTCGTGTTTATTTATCGGCGGCGAGGGGGGGAACTTTATGCACAGCGACGGCTTAACGCCGCCGCTGTGGTGGACGGGGGGAAAATCAGGCGCGGGAAATCCTGAAAACAGAGACCGCCTGGGTCAGTACGCTGGCCTGCTGCTCCAGCGCGGCGGCCGCGGCGGCTGACTCCTCAACCAGCGAGGCGTTCTGCTGCGTCACCCTATCCATCTCGGTGACGGCCTGCCCGACCTGCTCAATACCGCGACTCTGCTCATCGGAGGCAGAGGCAATCTCGCCCATGATGTCAGTCACGCGGGTCACGGCACCCACGATCTCACTCATGGTGCTGCCGGCGCTTTCCACCTGCAGTGAGCCGCTGTTAACGCGGGAGACGGAGTCTTCAATCAGCCCTTTGATCTCTTTGGCCGCCTGGGCGCTGCGCTGCGCGAGGCTGCGCACTTCCCCGGCGACGACGGCAAAACCGCGCCCCTGCTCTCCGGCCCGGGCCGCTTCCACTGCCGCGTTCAGCGCCAGGATGTTGGTCTGGAACGCGATGCCGTCGATCACGCTGATGATGTCGGCGATCTTCTTCGAGCTACCCGCGATCTCTTTCATGGTGGTCACCACGCCATCCACTACTTTGCCGCCCTGCTGCGCGGTTTCAGAGGCGGTCAGCGCCAGCTTCGACGCCTGGCGGGCATTGTCAGCATTCTGCTTCACGGTCGCGGTGAGCTGCTCCATACTGGCTGCGGTCTGCTCCAGCGAGGCGGCCTGCTCTTCGGTGCGGGCAGAGAGGTCATTGTTGCCGGCGGCGATTTCGCTGGCGCCGGTAAAGATGGCATCCGAACCGTCGCGCACGTTGCCCACCGTCATCACCAGCGACTGCTGCATCTCATGGATCCCGGCGGCCAGCTGGCTCATCTCATTGCGTCCTTCCACCACAATCGGCTGCGTCAAATCCCCGGAGGCGATAGTGCGAATCTGCACCAGCAGCTGCTGCAGCGGCTGAATCAGTACCTGACGCAGGCCAAACCAGCAGGTGATAATCACCGCCAGCACGACCACGCCAATGGTGGCCAGCAGCCACATCATCTGCGTAAAGGCTTTCTGATTCTGCGCCATACCCTGATCGGAGAGCGCGGTCTGGCGGGCACGCCACTGGTCATAACTGCCCTGCATGGCGACCTGCTTCTGTTCAATGTTCTCTCTGAACATCCCTTCCAGATCGCGCGCCTGCAGACTCTTTACCATCGCCTTCAGGCCATTCTCGTAGCTGGCGTAGTCGGCTTCCAGCTTATCGCCCAGGGTTTCATCCAGGCCCGGCGTGGTCGGCAGGTGGTAGTAGATCTTAAAGTGGCGATCGGCTTCCACTAACTGTTTCTGTGCTTTCGCGATCAGCTCATCAAGCTGACCGCCGTTCATCTGCGAGGCCATGCTGGTCTGCAAGCGCAGCATGCCGCGGTTGAGTGTGGTACGGCTGTTGTTTAACGAGATATAGGCGTCCGTCATCTCGGTGACATTGCGATTAGAGACCTGCGACAGTGCAAAGGCCGTTTTGTCTTTGTTGAGTGCTGACCAGAAAAGGCTGCCAGAAAGTAACTGGAGTGCGCCAAAGATCACCAGTACCGCGATAAGACTGGTGACCACTTTTATTTTTTTTAACATCTTGTTCCCCTGCAGGTTGATTAAGGTGCAGCGGCTATATCGGCGCAGTTACGCGATTAATTAACGCTTTTCGACGCTTTCCGGTAAGAATGCGCTTTTGTAACTATTTTTATCATTCAGGAGGGCTGAGGTTGCGGAAGCGCCGCAGGCGGGGGCTGCGCATCCCGCAGAATGCGCAGCCTGTTTTCAGAAGGTTTCCCAGTGGGTATCACTGACCGGCGCGGTCAGCGCTTTGCGCGGCGTCTGTGCCGCCGTAGCAGGCGCCGCAATCGGCAGATGTTTCGTCAGGCTCTGCTGCACGGTGTCGCGTTTGATTCTGAACAGGGCGACAGACTGGCTTAACCGGCTGGCCTGATCTTCCAGCGAGGCGGCAGCCGTGGCGGACTCCTCAACCAGTGAGGCGTTCTGCTGGGTCACGCGATCCATCTCGGTGACCGCCTGGCCGACCTGATCGATGCCGCGACTCTGTTCATCTGACGCCGAGGCGATCTCGCCCATGATATCGGTGACGCGTGTAACCGCATTGACGATGTCACTCATGGTTTCGCCTGCGGTGCCGACCAGCTGAGAACCGATATTGACCCGGTTAACAGAGTCATCGATCAGCCCCTTGATCTCTTTGGCTGCCTGCGCACTGCGCTGAGCCAGATTGCGCACCTCGCCCGCGACCACCGCAAAACCGCGCCCCTGTTCACCCGCGCGCGCAGCTTCCACCGCAGCGTTCAGTGCCAGAATATTGGTCTGGAAAGCGATGCCATCGATCACGCTGGTAATGTCGGCAATCTTTTTCGAACTGCCCGCGATGTCACTCATGGTTTTCACCACCCCATTGACCACGCTGCCCCCTTTCTCTGCCGTTTCCGACGCGCTGAGCGCCAGTTTCGACGCCTGACGGGCATTTTCGGCGTTCTGTTTTACCGTGGCCGTGAGCTGCTCCATACTGGCCGCGGTCTGCTCCAGGGAGGCCGCCTGCTGTTCCGTACGGGCAGAAAGATCGTTGTTACCGGCGGCGATTTCACTGGCACCGGTCAAAATCGCATCTGACCCTTCACGCACCTGGGTGACGGTCCGCACCAGAGACTGCTGCATGTCGTGCAGGCTGGCCGCAAGCTGCGCCATCTCGTTGCGCCCCACTACCACAATCGGCTGGGTCAGATCGCCCTGGGCGATGTGCTGAATATGATTGATGCTGCTGTTCAGAGGGGTCAGCACGATGCGGCGCAGTCCGGCCCAGCAGAGCACGATCACCGCAAGCACTGCGGCCATAATGCACGCCAGGACCCACATCATACTGCTGTATGCTTCGCTGTTCTTCTCCACACCCAGCATCGCCAGGCGATTCTGGTCGGCACGCCATTCGCGGTAAAGCGTCAGGAAGGCGCTCTGGCTGGGGGCGACCGGGATTTTTCCGGCAGCCGCCAGATCGCTGGCCTGCAGCGCGTTTTGCATGCTGTTCAGTGCGGCAGCATAGTCGTTAAAACGCTGGTCGAGCTGACGGTTAAGCTGCGGGTCCGATCCCGGTGTATCCGGCGTGGATTTATAATCTTTGTAGTAGCCGTCAGCCGCCTGCAGAAAACCTTTGCTCTCCCCGAAGAGACCGGCCACGTCCGCCGTTTTTCCCTCCAGTTTGCTGGTCGCGAAGCGCAGCTGAATGCGGGTCAGCAGCACACGACTCTGGTTAAGGCTCATATAGGCATCATTGAGCGACTGCGTGTTTTGCGTTGCCAGCTGCGAGACAGCGAAGCTCTCTTTATCGTGGCTTAACGCCGAATAGAAAACAGAACCGGACAAGGCCTGCAGCAGCCCAAAGACCAGCAACACCAGAAACAGGCTGGTGACAACACGGATTTTCGTTAACATAATTAACCCTGACAAAAGTAGGTGATTAAGGGGTGACGCAAAGGTTATCGGCAGCAGCGGGCGGGAAATTAGGATCAGATCGTGCTGAGATGATGATTTTAAAAGGATTTATTGCGAGATGAAACTATCACGGGCCGGTTATGACCGGCCCGTTATGCGGGAATTACGCGCTACGCAGGTTATCGACCAGCGCCATCTCGTCGCTGCTCAGCAGCTTCTCGATGTCGACCAGAATCAGCATACGTTCACCCAGCGCACCCAGACCCGTCAGGTACTCGGTGGACATGGTGACAGCGAACTCCGGCGAAGGACGGATCTGATCCTGGGTCAGAGAGAGCACATCTGACACACCATCAACCACGATACCGACCACACGGCTTTCCAGATTCAGCACGATTACCACGGTGTTCTCATTGTACTCCACATCGGGCTGCGCAAATTTCACGCGCAGGTCGATAATCGGCACGATCACACCGCGCAGGTTCGTGACGCCGCGGATGAAATCAGGGGTATTCGCGATGCGCGTGACCTGATCGTAGCCGCGAATTTCCTGAACCTTGAGGATATCGATGCCGTACTCTTCGTCGCCGAGTGTGAAGACCAGAAACTCCTGACCCACAGTTTCGTCAGCGATTTTTGTCACGGTTGCCATTCCATTCATAATATTTACCCTTTCGTTATCAATCAGGCGGCAGCGCCGGCCACACGTTTTTCACGGTTAAGTGACTGCAGTGCTGAAACATCAACAATCAGCGCCACGCTACCATCACCCAGAATGGTTGCTGCTGAGATGCCCGGCACCTTGCGATAGTTACTTTCCAGGTTCTTCACTACCACCTGATGCTGACCAATCAGCTGATCGACCAGCAGCGCGTAGCGTTTGCCCGCGCTCTGCAGGATCACCACAATGCCCTGTGTGGCTTCGGTTTTCGCGCCCTGCACATCAAAGACGTTCCACAGCTCGACCAGCGGCAGATATTCGCCACGCACTTCCAGCACGCACTCGCCACCGGCCAGCGGTTTCAGCTCTTCGGCGCGCGGTTGCAGCGATTCCATCACCGCATTCAGCGGCAGGATAAAGACTTCATCAGCTACCCGGACGGACATACCATCCAGGATCGCCAGCGTCAGCGGCAGCAGGATACGGATGGTGGTGCCTTTGCCCTGCTTCGAGGCGATTTCGACGTGACCGCCCATCTCCTGAATGTTTCGTTTCACCACGTCCATCCCGACGCCGCGCCCTGACACATCCGTCACCTGTTCGGCGGTGGAGAAGCCCGGCGCGAAGATCAGCATGCCGACCTCTTCGTCGCTCATATTTTCATGGACCGGCAGGCCGGAAGAGAGCGCCTTGGCCAGAATACGTTCACGGTTCAGACCTGCACCATCGTCTGAGACTTCGATGCAGATGTTGCCGCCCTGATGTTCCGCAGAGAGCGTCAGATTACCGGTTGCCGTTTTACCGGTTGCCAGACGTTTCTCCGGCGTTTCGATGCCGTGGTCAAGGCTGTTACGCACCAGATGCGTTAACGGATCGATGATGCGCTCAATCAGGCTCTTGTCGAGTTCGGTTGAGCTGCCCAGCAGCGTCAGTTCGACCTCTTTGCCCAGTTTGCTGGCCAGGTCACGCACCAGACGCGGGAAGCGGCTGAAGACATATTCCATCGGCATCATACGAATCGACATGACCGATTCCTGCAGGTCGCGGGCGTTACGCTCCAGCTGACCCATGCTGTTCAGCAGGTCGCCATGCGCCACCGGATCCAGTTCACCGGAACGCTGAGCGAGCATTGACTGGGTAATCACCAGTTCGCCTACCAGGTTGATCAGCTGATCGACCTTCTCGACCGCCACACGGATACTGGTGGATTCGCTCGATTTGGCTGGCGCCGCAGCGCGCTTGCTCTCCCGCTTCACCGCTGCCACCGGCAGTTCGGTGACGCTGGCGGTATGGACCTCTTCAACCTGGGGTGCAGCGGCCAGCGCCACCGGAGCGGCTGTGGCATTGTCGGCTTCAGGGAAGCGGATCTGCGCTTCGTCGATAACGAAACAGAGCACGGCGACGATGTCATCTTTACCCACGCCATCGATGCAGACATCCAGCGTGCTGGTGCCCTTCTTCACGTCGGTCAGGGTGCCAAGATTGCTCATCTCTTCCAGCATCAGATCGACCTCTTTCTCTTTGAGATCGATCAGCTGAACACGCAGGCCGCCGGTGCTGGCCGCGCCTGCGCTCACCGGTTCAGCAGTGGCCGCGACAGCAGGGGCAGGCACGTCAACCGGCAGACCTTTTGCCTCCAGCGCCAGCTGGCGCAGTGCTTCACAGATATATTTGAAGCTCTCCGCGTTAGGCTCCTGCGCGGTTTTATAAGCATCGAGCTGTTCCTGCATAATATCTTTGGTTTCCAAAAACAGGTTGATGATGTCGGTGCTGAGCTGCATCTCGCCGCGACGAGCACCATCCAGAATGTTTTCCAGGATATGAGTCGTTTCCTGTAATACCGTAAAACCAAAGGTTCCGGCCCCACCCTTGATGGAGTGAGCGGCACGGAAGATGGCGTTGAGCTGCTCCGAATCTGGCTCCTGTGGGTCAAGACCCAGCAGGTGTTGTTCCATATCCGCTAATAGCTCATCGGCTTCATCAAAAAACGTCTGGTAAAAATCGCTGATGTCCATACTCACGGGAATCACCTCGGTTGTGAGGGGGCTGCTGTATTCACCGCGCTGCCTGGTGTTGCCAGCGGTGCGCGAATCTGTTCAATCGCCGCCGGATCGCTGATCTGGACGGCATCACTTTCTGCATTTTCTTTTTCTATTGCTGCTTCGGTGTCGTGGTTCAACACCAGCAGGCTGATGCGGCGGTTTACTGCGTCATTCCCGCCGCGATTTTTCAGGCGCATGGTGTCGGCCATGCCTAACACCCGTAAAACTTTGCCGCTATCCAGACCGCCCATCACTAGTTCCCGGCGGGAGGCGTTGGCGCGGTCGGCCGACAGTTCCCAGTTGCTGTAGCCTTTTTCGCCGCTGGCATACTGAAAATCGTCGGTATGTCCGGCCAGGCTGATGCGGTTAGGAATGTCATTCAGAATCGGCGCTATCGCGCGCAGAATGTCGCGCATGTAGGGCTCAACCTCGGCCCGGCCGGTCTTGAACATCGGGCGGTTCTGACTGTCGATAATCTGAATACGCAGCCCCTCTTCCACCATGTTGATAATCAGATGCGGACGCAGCGTTTTCAGGCGCGGGTCGGCTTCAATCATCTGGTCCAGCTTTTCACGCAGCCGGTTAAGTCGAATCTCATCCAGCTGACGTTTCTGGGCATCCATATCGACAGCCTTTTTTACTTCGCCCTCTTTTTTCGTCGGATCGTCACCGCCACCCGGAATGGGGCTTTCGCTGTCACTGCTGCGCGCCCCGCCGGTAATCGCCACCTTCAGCGGCGTTTTGAAATACTCTGCGATCTGCACCAGCTGCTGCGGGTTGGCGATCGACAGCAGCCACATCACCATAAAAAAGGCCATCATCGCCGTCATAAAGTCGGCGTAGGCAATCTTCCACGATCCGTGGCTGCCTTCATGACCTTTATGTTTGCGCTTTTTGATCAGCACAATTGGGCGATTGCCGTGTTTCATGAAGTCTCGTCCGAAGTTTGTTTAGCCGGGTTCTTGGCGTTACGCACATGCTCTTCCAGTTCGCTGAACGACGGGCGCTCGGCGGAGTAAAGCGTTTTACGACCAAATTCCACCGCAATCTGTGGCGCATACCCGTTGAGGCTCGACAGCAGAGTCACCTTGATGCACTGCATCATCTTGGTGGTTTCCGCACACTTCTGGCGCAGCACCGACGACAGTGGCGAGATAAAGCCATAAGCCAGCAGGATCCCCAGGAAGGTGCCCACCATCGCGTGGGCCACCAGCGCACCCAGCTCTGCCGCCGGACGGTCAGCTGAGGCCAGCGCGTGCACAACCCCCATCACCGCGGCCACGATACCGAAAGCCGGCAGACCGTCACCCACCGCAGCAATACTTTGCGCTGGTACGTCACACTCGTGTTCGTAGGTCTCGATCTCTTCATCCATCAACGCTTCGATCTCAAAGGCGTTCATGTTGCCGCTCACCATCAGGCGTAAATAGTCAGTAATAAAATCCACTAACTGTTTATCGGCAAGAATACGGGGATAATTAGCAAAAATTTCGCTCTGGCTGGGATCTTCAATATCGCGTTCCAGCGATAACATCCCCTGCTGACGCGACTTTGCCATCAGGCGATATAGCAGCGCCATCAGATCCATGTAAACCGCTTTGTTGTATTTTGACCCGCGAAATAATAAAGGCAGCGCCTTCATCGTTTTTTTAATCGACTTACCGTTGTTGCCGACTAAAAAAGCACCGGCACCGGCGCCCCCGATCATTAATAATTCGGCCGGCTGATAAAGCGCGCCCAGATGGCCACCTACCAGCGCGTATCCGCCTAACACGGAGCCTAAAACAACCAGGTAACCTATAATTATCAGCACAAAAATTCCTTACGTCCGAAACGTGTTGGTGGAAGTGACGCCAGCGCCGCAGCTGTTATTACTGAACCGCAAGCAAAAAAAAGCAGCGGTATTAACCGCTGCTGGATGACTTCCACAATGCGAACAAACTTAAACGGCGTGTTTAACCTGTTCATCCAGCAGTTGTGGAAACATATCGGCAGGTTCTGCAGAAAGTTTACGTCTTTTTACGGCGCGTGATGGCGGCTGGCACAGGCTGCAGGTGAAGCTGCCAACTGGCTGATGCGCATGGTTAATAAAGCTGCCATTGCAGCACTTGCAATCCGCCAGCTCCAGCATGCCGCTTTCAACGAATCGGACCAGGGTCCAGGCGCGGGTCAGCGCCAACAGCGGGCCCTCGTCCGATTGCGGACATTGTTCAAGATATAACCGGTAGGCTTTGATCACAGCATCGACGCCGCTGCACAGTCCGGTTTTCAGCAAAAATTTCCACGCGTTGCAGAAAATCGAGGCGTGAATATTCTGCTCCCAGGTCATGAACCAGTCAGTCGAGAACGGCAGCATACCTTTTGGTGGCGGGCTGCCACGCAGCTCTTTATAAAGCTTAATTAATCGGCCACGGCTCAGCTGGGTTTCGCTCTCTAACATCTGCAGGCGCGCACCTAAGGTGATCAGTTCCATCGCCAGCTGAATATCACGGGCTTCCTGAACAATACTTTTTTCACTCATGACATCGCTCTCTTTTTAGCAGGCAGATCATCTTTAGACGCATTACGCAGTAAACCACTCGATAATAAAATACCGGTGTGGATTTGTTGTAAATCATCCACGCGCGATTCCTGTGTCAGACGATTGATCGCTGTGCTGTCGGTAAAACGGAACTGACAAACCAGTTGATTGGTTTCCGCCATTTTTACCATCTCAGGCAATGTTAATTCAGATAAGGCATTCGCCATTTTCTCATCGATTCCGAGGCGAAACATCGCAGAGGCTTTATCCTGGTTAATTAAACGCTGCGCGAGCAGTAAATAAGACAAGTTGAGGTCGTAAATATGTTTCAGTACTTCAGAGGTGCCCATTTTTTTCCATCCTGAGAGATGAGACGTAACTGTATCGCAGAAAATTATCTGCGGTTCGAGCTGCTGTTTATTAAATCAAAAGATGGCAAAGAAACCTTCAGCTAACCTTAATGCCATGCTTTCTGCCTTCTGTTTTTTGTGGGTTTCAGACCCACCGAAGGTCAAAAATCCATGCCATTTTATTTTCGAGTTCTGGTCACCTTCCGTGATGTCTTCTTACGTTTTTTAGGACTAATCCGAAAACAACGCAAATCTATATCGTCTGTTTTCGACATACAACGACAGCCAGATGAAATTTTAGATAAAGTGTGACGTAGATCACACTTTTAAGGCAAATTTCTTCAGCAACCCTTTACCATCGCTAACCTTCTGGTCAAATTCTGAGCAAAAATTTGCGTTTTTAAGTCCAATTTGTCCTGAGAAAGGTTTAATAGGGGGTAAATACAGCGTTATTCGACGCTTTAAACATGATGAAATGGATATCAGGTGTTAATCGTTTTATCACCCTATTTAGAACCAACTAATAAGAGATTGTCAGCATTTTATGCTGCACAGGGAGGTCGGTATTTACTGTTAAATTAGTCACTTAAAGGAAGTGTCGCGGAGCGTGAGTAATGAAAGCGTTAAGGTTTTAGCGGCAGTGTGGGGGGTTTCAGACAACCTGTTGTTAACAATTGCAGCAGAACGTTAAGGCTCCGGCAGCCTGTGTAACAAGGGTTTATATAAGAAATATGAATGAATTAACAACAAGTTATGCTTCGCCTCTGTCTCTATCGGCAGCCTGGCGAAAAACTTGAGTAAAAAAGCTAAAGAAAGTGACCAGCCACGGGCGACAGGGGCTTGCAGCGATCCCTGCAGGAATCGGGCCACTCTGTGCCGCGCGTCACGGACGCAGTAAGGAACAGGGCGCTGGCAATGTGAAACAAAAAAGGGGGCGTGGGGCGAGAAAAGCAAACGGCAGCGGTATCACAGGATACCGCTGCCGCTGTCAGCCTAATCAGGCGAGTTTCGGGAAGGTCGCAACTTTGTTGGCGGTGTTATGATCCACACTGCGCGGATCGATGCGTTCCAGGTCTTTCAGGAAGCTCTCACGCCAGGCGGTAATGTCGTTCTTACGTAAAACGGCCATCATGTCGTTATAGCGGGAGATCCTTTCCGTACGCGGCATGGTGATCGCCTTATCCAGCGCAGCGGCCACCTCATCGCGGTCATAAGGATTGACGATTAACGCAGAGGTCAGCTCGTTGGCCGCACCGGCAAAGCGCGACAGCACCAGCACACCCGGATCGTCCGGGTCCTGCGCCGCCACATACTCTTTTGCCACCAGGTTCATACCGTCACGCAGCGGCGTGACCAGACCCACATCGGTCAGGCGGAAGATCTTCATCAGCAGGCGACGGTCAAAATGCTGGTTAAGGTAGTAGAGCGGGGTCCAGCCCAGCGTACCGTACTTACCATTGATGCGCCCTGCCTCGGTCTCCAGCTGATGACGGATATCCTGGTAGGCCTGCACATCTCCGCGTGAAGTCGGTGCAATCTGCGAGTAGCGGATTTTGCCACGGTGCTCCGGGTAGTTTTCCAGCAGGGCTTCATAGGCAAGAAAACGTTCCGGCAGACCTTTGGAGTAGTCGAGGCGTTCGCAGGCGATAATATTGCGCGCATCACCCAGCTCTTTTTTCATTGCGGCCATTTTTGGCGGCAGCGGTCCTTCGGCCATCTCTTTAATACTGTCTGGCTCGATCCCGATCGGATAAACCTCAGTCATAAAGGTATTGCCAAAGGCGCGATGTTTTTTGTCGCCTTTGTTCTGCAACTGCGTCAGCTGGCTGACACTGTCCAGGAAGGCCACGCGATCCGATTCCGTCTGGAAGCCCAGCAGGTCATATTCACACAGCATCTCCAGCAGCTCTTTATGCGGCGGCAGCGCGTTGAATATTTCCGGGGTCGGGAAAGGAATGTGCAGGAAGAAACCGATACGGTTATTAATGCCTGCCCGACGCAGCGCGGCAGCGAAGGGTAAAAAGTGATAATCGTGGATCCAGACAATATCATCCGGCTTAATCAGCGGCTTTAAACGCTGCGCCACCGCGTCATTGACGTCACAGTAGCCTTCCCAGGCTTCACGCTGGAACTGCACCAGATCGAGACGATAGTGGAAAGCGGGCCAGATGACCGTATTCGAAAACTGGCAATAATAGAGATCGTAATCGTTCTGGCTCAGCGGGAAGGAGGCATATTCGATACCTTCGTGCTCCTGGACTTTGACCTCTTCCTCTTCTTCGCCAGAGAACTCGCTGATTTCGCCGTTCCAGCCAAACCACAACCCACCAGTGCTTTTCAGTGCATCGAGAATGCCGACGGCCAGGCCGCCTGCGCTGGTTTTAGACCCATCTGGCATGGCGACACGGTTAGATACAACCACTAAACGACTCATAACCTAAACTCCTTACCGACGTTGTCTTGTTCTGATAGTAATAATGTTTTTTCCAGCCAGCCGTAAACCGCATTGACATCCTTCAGCCGGTAGTGCGCCTGCGTGGCACCCTCACCCACTTTGATGGAGATGCCCTGCCGGGCGTTCACGGCGGCAAAGCCCTTCTCATCTGTCAGATCGTCGCCGATGAAAACCGGCGTCCGTCCGGCAAACGGGGGCTGCTGCATAAAGTCGCTGATGGCAGCGCCTTTATCGATACCTTGCGGTTTAATCTCGACCACACATTTTCCCGGCTGGAGCGCCAGCCCCGGAAAACGTTTTACGGACTGTTCAGCCAGTCGCAGCACATCCTGTTCATGCTGCATCGCCTGGCGATAGTGAAGAGCAAAGGCCATGCCCTTAACTTCCAGCTGGGTGCCCGGCCAGGCGGCCATCGCATCCTGCAGTTCTGTCCTGAGTGCCTGCTCGACCTCAACGGGCAGGCTGATGCGCTGCAGCTGCCCTTCCGCATTACGGCGTTCAGCGCCGTGCACGCCCGCCGCCGGCCCCTGCCATGGCGCGGCCAGCGCATCGAGTTGTGTAATGGGTCTGCCGGAAACCAGCGCAAGTGCGCCCTGCGCATGGGCAGAAAGTTGCTGGAGTTGGGCGATAACCTGCTCAGGAATAAAGACCGCTTCGGGACGGGACTGAATTGCTGCCAGCGTTCCATCGACATCAAAAAAGAAGGCGTACTCTCCGCCCGCTAATGTCGGGTAACTGGGATGGGGGTCTGCCACCTGGTTCACGTCACTTCTCCTGAAATCGTATTAAATAAATCATTGAGTTAAAACAAGAATGTCCTGACGCAGTCAGGTCAGCAAGCGGGAAATTCTGAAAGGCGGTGATTGAGGGGTAAAACGTGGTACTTGGATAGATCACTCTCCTCAAACGTGCAAACGCGTTGCTGACAATACTGGCTAACTGAGAACACCTTTGCATTAAGTGTAGTCATTGACAGGGGTTACGCCAGAAATATGCAGTTTTTATGCCAGCCGCTGCGGTTAAATAAGCAGAAAATCGCTCCGTCAGCATGCGCTCTTTCAGAGGATGCCGCCGGTTCCGGTCCGCCAATGGCTGGAGTTCATTCTGTGCAGCGGGCTGTCCAGCAGGCCGCGCTCAATCCTTAAGGCTCTTAAGGTATTCCTAATATTGAAAGCGCACTCTCATGACACTTTTATTATTCTGGTTTCTGCTCACATGGCGTTTACCCTTAAAAGGCCGCTGATTAGCCGCCTCAGCTTGCTGATCGTCGCTGCGATCTACATCGCAGTATGTCTGAACATCGCCTATTACCGGCAGGTGCTGGCGGTGATGCCGCTGGATAGCCTTCGCACCACGCTGGTATTTTTATCGATGCCGCTGGTCGCCTTCAGCGTCATCAATATCGTGCTTACCCTGGCCTCATTTCTCTGGCTGGACAGGCTGCTGGCCGCCCTGTTTATCCTGGTCTCCGCCTCGGCGCAGTTCTTTATTCAGACCTATCACATCGTGATCGATCGCTCGATGATCACCAATATGATGGATACCACGGCGTCAGAAACCTTTGCACTCATCACGCCGCAGCTGATTTTTACGCTGCTGACCTCTGGCGTGCTGATGGCCCTGCTGGTGTTCTGGCCACGGGTGAAACGGCAGCAGTGGCGCGGGATGCTGGTACGCCTGCTCAGCGTGGTACTTTCGGCTGCGCTGATCGTGCTGGTCGCCCTGCTCTTCTACAAAGATTACGCCTCGCTGTTCCGCAACAACCGTGAACTGGTAAAAGCACTGAGTCCGTCGAACAGCATCGCCGCGACGCTCTCCTGGTATAAGCATCAGGAGTTGCAGAACGTACCGCTGGTGCGCATCGGTGAAGATGCGCATCTGCTGCCCGATCACAGCACAGGTAAACCTCAGCTCACCATTCTGGTGCTGGGCGAGACCTCGCGCGCGCAGAACTTCTCGCTGGGCGGTTATGCGCGGCTGACCAACCCTCTGCTGGCGAAAGATGATGTGATCTACTTCCCGCACACCACCTCCTGCGGCACGGCGACCGCAGTGTCGGTGCCCTGCATGTTCTCCAACATGCCGCGCGCCCACTACGACGATGTGCTGGCCGCCCATCAGGAGGGGCTGCTGGATGTGATTCAGCGTGCCGGGATCCGCGTGTTGTGGAATGAGAATGACGGGGGCTGTAAAGGCGCCTGCGATCGGGTTCCGCATCAGGATATGACCAGCCTGAATCTGCCCGGCATGTGTATCGATGGCGAATGCTATGACGATGTCCTGTTCCACGGTCTGGAGACGTACATCAGCCAGCTGAAGGGCAACGCGGTGATTGTGCTGCACACGATTGGCAGCCACGGGCCGACTTACAGCCATCGCTATCCGCCGCAGCTGCGTCAGTTTGCCCCGACCTGTGACACCAATCAGATTCAGGATTGCTCGCAGCAGCAGCTCATCAACACCTATGACAATACGATATTAAACGTGGATCACATTGTTGATAAGGCCATCGGCATCCTGCGTGCGCATCAGGATCGCTTTACCACCAGCCTGGTCTATCTTTCTGATCACGGGGAATCGCTGGGCGAAAATGGTGCCTATCTGCATGGCCTGCCCTACGCTATCGCCCCGGACACGCAGAAACATGTCCCGCTGCTGCTCTGGCTGTCACAGGATTATCAGCAACGTTTCGCGGTTAACCGCAGCTGTCTGAACAAACTGGCCGCGACAGACGATTTCTCTCAGGATAATCTGTTTTCCACTCTGCTGGGATTAACCGGCACCGCAACCCACGAATATGTGCCTGCGGATGATATTTTGACATCGTGTCGGAGCCAACCTTAATGAAGATACTGATTGTTGAAGATGACGCCCTGCTGCTGCAGGGGTTGATGCTGGCGCTGGAAGGTGAAGGCTATGTCTGCGACGGCGTGTCGCGGGTGCGCGATGCCGAGGCGCACTTTGCCAGCGGCCTCTACAGTCTGGTGGTGCTGGATCTGGGTCTGCCCGACGAAGATGGGCTCCATTTCCTGATCCGTCTGCGGCGGCAGAAGAAGATGACGCCGGTGCTGATCCTGACCGCGCGCGACACCATCAGTGAGCGCATCGCCGGACTTGACGCAGGCGCTGACGACTATCTGATTAAACCGTTTTCGCTGGATGAACTGCTGGCGCGGATCCGCGCCCTGATCCGTCGTAACGTCAATCAGGGTGACACTCAGGTGAGAGTGGGCGCACTGGCGCTGGATATGACGCATCGTCAGATCTCGCTCAGCGATGTGTTACTGGACCTGACGCCTAAAGAGTTCGCGATTCTGTCACGCCTGATGCTCAAGGCCGGCAATCCGGTGCACCGCGAAATTCTCTATCAGGATATCTACAACTGGGAAACTGAGCCTTCGACCAATACCCTGGAAGTGCATATCCATAATCTGCGCGACAAGATTGGCAAAAGCGCCATCCGCACCGTGCGCGGCTTTGGTTATGCGCTGGTCACGCAGGATGCGCTTCGTGAGGCAACATGATAAGACGTTTCGATCATCGCAGTATGCGCTTTCGCCTTATTCTGACCATTGGCCTGATCCTGCTGGTGTTCCAGGTGATCAGCGTGGTCTGGCTCTGGCACGAGAGTAAAGAGCAGATTCAGTTTCTGGTGGAAGCGCATCTGCAGAAGCGCAATATGGACAGTAACGTCGAGCGCGAAGTCCGCGAAGCCGTGGCCAGCCTGGCGGTGCCGAGTCTGGTGATGATCACCCTGACCCTGCTGCTCTGCTATCAGGCGGTGAAATGGATCACCCGGCCGCTTTATCGCCTGCAGAGAGAACTGGAAAGCCGCAGCGAAGAGAATCTCGACCCGGTGGCCTGCCACAGCCAGGTACAGGAGATCGATGCGGTGACGCAGGCGATCAATCAGCTGGTGGCCCGTCTCAACAGCAGCCTGGAGCGCGAGCGCCTCTTTACCGCCGATGTGGCGCATGAGTTACGCACCCCGCTGGCCGGTCTGCGCCTGCATCTGGAGTTAATCGAACGTCACAGCGATGTCAAAGTTCAGCCGCTGGTTCAGCGACTGGATCAGATGACCCACAGCGTGTCACAGCTGCTGAGTCTGGCGCGCGCCGGACAGTCATTTACCTCCGGCACCTATCAGAACGTGGGGCTGATTGAAGATGTGATTCTGCCGATGGAGGCGGAGCTGAGCATCATGCTGGAGGCGCATCAGCAGACGCTGCTGCTCGATCTGCCGCAGGAGCATTTTGTACGGGGTGATGCGACGCTGCTGAAGATGCTGCTGCGGAATCTGGTGGAGAATGCCCATCGCTACAGCCCGGAGAACAGCACCATCAGTGTGCATCTGCTCGCGTCACCGCAGCCGATGATGGTGGTGGAAGATCAGGGACCGGGGATCGATGAGAGTAAAAGTGGCGAACTGAGCAAAGCTTTTATCCGGATGGATAGCCGCTATGGCGGGATAGGTCTCGGGCTGAGCATCGTCAGCCGCATCGTCCAGTTACACCGGTTTAAGTTTTTCCTGGAGAACCGTCGCGATCAAAGCGGCTGTCGGGCCGTGGTCCGGTTTTAGGCGCTGAACCAGGCCGAGAGAAACAGAACGACCGTCGCGGCGGCAATCAGCAGTGCAGCATATTCGCTGACCGGACGCGGGGTGGTAACAGGCAGGTCAGCAGAGACAGTTTTCATGGCATCCTCCTCAGTTGGAGCAGGCAGTATCGCGACTGCATATTAAGGAAACCTTAAGCTCAGGATGCTGCCGCGAAAATGGCGGTAAACCGTCCGTCTAACCCGCCACCCGCCTGCTGCATCCGCAGCGTGCTCTACACTTAATGGCTACGTTCCGTTGACGGAGTGACGCTATGAGCCCGCGCATGCACAAATATGCTTTTCCGGTCAGTAAAGCCCGCAAATATCTGGAACCTGGTCCGGTGCTGCTGCTCAGTTCGCAGTATCAGGATCACCATGACATCATGACCCTCGGCTGGCACACCGTGCTGGAATTTTCGCCCTCCCTCGTCGGCTGTATGATCGCGGGGGTGAATCACAGCCATGAGCTGATCCGCCACAGCGGCCAGTGTGTCCTGAATATCCCCTCCGCCTCGCTGATTAATGAAGTGGTTGCCATCGGCAACAGCCACGGCGATCGGCTGGATAAATTCAGCGCCTTTAACCTGACGCCGGAACCGGCCCAGGTGGTGAACGCGCCGATGATCGCCGAATGTTTTGCCAGCTTCGAATGTCAGCTCTATGACGACGCGATGGTGGACCGCTATAACCTGTTTGTTTTTGAAATTGTCAAAGCACATGTCGCTGAACAGCCGGAGTACCCCGCGACCCTGCACTACACCGGCGAAGGCCGGTTCAGCGTGATGGGCGATAAAATGCTGGATAAGAGCGGCGATTTTAAACCTGAGATGCTGTTTTAGTTGAAAGCCCGTTATCCCGCCCCCATTCAACTCTTTCGACCTGACAGGAGTAAAATATTATGGCAATCGAATATGCAGTGATCGCAGGTGGCTGTTTCTGGTGCACCGAAGCCGTGTTTAAGGATGTGATTGGCGTTGAGTCAGTGGAAAGTGGCTATACCGGCGGCGCCCGGCCTAATCCTACCTATGAGCAGGTCTGCAGCGGCGCCACCGGTCATGCCGAAGCGATTCGTATTGGCTTTGACCCGGAGAAAGTGAGCTTCGGCGATCTGCTGGATATCAGCTTCGTAACGCATGATCCGACGCAGCTTAACCGTCAGGGTAACGATATCGGCACGCAGTATCGCTCGGCGATTTTTCCGGCCAATGCCGAACAGGAAGCGGAAGCACGCGCCGCCATTGCACGCGCCCAGGCTGACCATGAGGTGCCGATAGTCACCACCATTGAGCCGCTGAAAGAGTGGTATCCTGCCGAAGCCTATCACCAGGATTACTGGGAAGGTGCAGGCCAGCGCAACGGCTACTGCATGGCGGTGATCCCGCCCAAGCTGCAGAAACTGCGTAAAAGTTTCGCTAACCGCGTAAAAAGCTGATTCACCGGGGGGACATCGTGCGGTCAGTTACGCCGCGGATGTCGCCCTCATGCGATCTTTATCGCTGGCCTGGACCGCGTAACGCTGAAGATTTCGGCAGAGAAAGGCGTATAAATCGGCGGTTTTGCAGTGTGGCAAATCGATTCGTACAGAGCTTAAGCGAATAGATCAAAAGAAAAAAATAGTGCTTGACCGTTTTCAGCCGACTCCCTATAGTAGCGCCCCGTTGACCCAGCGCGGTCAGCGAAGTAAATGTGGTGAGGTGTCCGAGTGGCTGAAGGAGCACGCCTGGAAAGTGTGTATACGGCAACGTATCGGGGGTTCGAATCCCCCTCTCACCGCCACATTCCAAAGAAGAGCCTGAACGAAAGTTCAGGCTTTTTTTTTGCATATTGCACTGCGAGAGGGGGTGAGAAGCTCCGCCGGGGTTCGACAGCGCAACGCGATGGACAGCGGAGCTTGCGACGCTGCCCGCAGGGTGAGCGCAGCGAATCCATCCCCCTCTCACCGCCACATTCCAAAGAAGAGCCTGAACGAAAGTTCAGGCTTTTTTTTGCATATTGCACTGCGAGAGGGGGTGAGAAGTCTGTCTGCTTAAGGGGCTTCCGCGCAGCGGGCCACCGAATCCCGGCTTACCAGCGTCCCCTGATGCGAAAACAGGATGCTCTCTTCAGGCCGCAAAATAATTTCCATCGCGTCACGGATCATCTCATCTACTGGAACATGAATGGTCGTTAAGGAGGGCGTGTAGTACTTTCCTATCACCGCATCATCGAAACCAGCAAGCGAGATCGCTTCCGGCACGCTTTTACCCGCCTCCTGAAAGGCTTTTGCCAGACCAATCGCCATATCGTCATTGGCGGCCAGCACACAGGTAAACGCCACGTTCCGCCCCAGCAGCTCACATCCGGCCGCGTAACCGCTCCCGGTACTCCAGGCACCCTGCACCACCAGTTGCGGATCCAGACTGATGCCCGCCTTCTGCAGCGCATGACGGTAGCCCGCTAAACGCTGCTCGCCGGTCGGTGAGCCAGGGCTTCCCGTGACAAAGGCGATCCGGGTATGTCCCAGCGCCAGTAAATGCGCCATCATCTCTTCACTGCTCCGCCGGTGATCAGTAAACACGCAGCGATTGCGGTTTCGGATGAGTTCGCGGTTGATTACCACTATCGGCGTCTGGTTCTCATCAATAATCTCATCCAGTTCGCTGACCGACAGATATTTGGGATAGATCATGATGGCTTCGCAGCGCAGTTCAAGGAGTAATCCAATCGCCCCACGCTCATCCTGCGCACTGTGTTTCCCGTCCGCAAGCACCAGCTGGCGGTTGTGTTTTTCGCTGAGGGTGGCCGCCTGATAAACCATCCCCGAAAAGAACGGGCCGTTGTAGAGCGCGTTGGTAATGACCAGCCCGATCGAATGGGTGGCATTATTGGACAGATTACGCGCCAGTCGATTGGGCCGATAGCCGGTCTCCGCCACCGCCTGCAAAATTCTGGCTTTCACCTCTTCCCGCACAAAGACTTTGCCGCTCAGTGCGCGTGAAACGGTCGCTTTGGACACGCCGGCCAGTCTGGCGACATCCAGTATGGTTACCATTCAACACCTCAATCAATGGATGAGTCACATCAGGCCCGTCTGAACCAGTGAATAGAGCGCCAGGAGACGCGCAGCCGTTGAAGCCTGCGCATCCCGCCCTGGCGTGTAGACGTTTATGCCAGCGACATCAGAGGCACACCAGTGCTGACAGCCCCCTGAGACCGATACTTCGTCAACGTGAATGCCTCGCTGTTCACGACCAGAACCGGCGTCGTCAGGTCATAACCTTGGCGTTCGATACTGGCTTGATCAAACTCAAGCAGTGGCGTTCCCGCGCTGACCACGTCGCCCTCTTTCACTAACGGATGAAAATGTTCGCCCTGCAGCTCAACGGTATTTAAGCCAACATGGATCAGTAACTCCGCACCATTTTCGCAGACTAAGCCAATGGCATGATGCGAAGGAAGCAGTGTTGCGACCGTCGCTTTGCACGGCGCCACCACCTTCCCCTCGTCAGGCTTAATCGCGAGTCCGTCGCCCAGGAATTTCCTGGCAAAGGTTTCATCCGCCACGCTCTCCAGCACAACAACGTTGCCTTTTAACGGGCTGAGGATGTCCATGCCGCCGGATAATGCGGCGTCCGGGGCGGTCCGGGTTCTGACCTCTGGTGACGGGATCGCGTTCTCATTGACGGGATCGTCAAAACCTACAAACTGCACCATCAGAATCGTCAGTACAATCGTGGTCCCGGCACCTGCCAGCTCACCCATAAACGACATGGGCGCCGCAGGGCTGATGGCATTAACCAGCGTAAACAGGCCCGGCAATGCTGCATAGGCGTAGTAGAGGCTGCCGAACAGGCTGGCAACCACCGCCCCGATCGCTCCACCGATGCAGCCACAAATAAAGGGTTTTTTAAACCGCAGCGTCACGCCATAAATGGCCGGTTCGGTGATACCGAAAACAGCGGTAATACCGGCAGACAGGGAGGTAGCTTTTAACTGCGTGTTGCGGGTTTTCAGGAACACGCCAAATACGGCGGCCATCTGACCGATAACCGCAATCGTCTGGTAAGCCTGAAAAGAGTCATACCCCTGCGTGTCGAAGTTCGCCATGATGACGGGCGTAATGCCCCAGTGAACCCCAAAAATAACGATAATCTGCCACACCCCACCAATCACCGCCGCCGCCACTGGCGGAGCCGCCTGGAACAGGGCGTTGTAACCACCCGCGACACCCATTGCGGCCCAGGTGGTAATCGGACCGATCACAATCAGCGTCAGCGGTACGATAACCACAAAACAGATCAGAGGCGTAAAGAGCGGGCTGACCACCTCTGGTATCCACTTCTCCACACGGCGTTCAAACAGGGAAAGCGCCCAGACCAGAAACAGCGGCGGTAAAACCGACGAGGTGTAGACCGTTTCGGAGAGTGGAAAGAAGAGGAAACGGATACTCTCCCCGCCGGCGATCCGTCCGGCCAGGGTCGCCCAGTCCGGACTGATCAAGGCACAACAGCAGAGTACGGCAATAAAGGGATTACATTTGAAATGCCGGGCTGCCGTCATGCCGATAAAGACCGGCAGAAAAGCGAACGGGGTCCAGGACATAAAGTTGAGCACAGCGAAGGTGCCCGTCGTTTTGACATCAGCATCAATCAGCGTGACAACAATCAGCAGCCCCTGCAGGATCCCTGCCGCCGCCAGGATATAAACGATAGGAGCGAAGACTGCCGACATAGTGGCGATCACTGCATCCAGCCTGCGCGTTTTCGTCGGCTGGCTGTCAGCGGGGCCACTCTCTTTCACCAGGCCCGACATCGCATTAAAGAGATCGGCGACATGTGTGCCGATAACCACCTGAAACTGCCCACCGCTCTCCACCACCGCAATCACGCCCGGCAGACTCTGTACCTTCTGCTTCGCTTCCGTCGGGGTTTCATTCAGCACCAGCCTCAGGCGGGTGGCACAGCGACTGAAACTGACGATATTCTTCTCCCCACCCACTTCCCGGAGGATGTCACTGGCTAACCTGTTGTAATCCCTGATAACAGCCATGCAGTTTTTCCTTCTTCATTCAGTAATTGCGTCTAACAAAAGGCGAGACTGCCTCTGTAGCTATCCGGAACAATGACCATGCAACCGGTTTCACCGTACCCCGTAACAGCAGCCATGCAACCGGTTTCATAAGAATGTGGGAGTCACTTCACCTATTTCATGGCAGGTAAAGCGCAGATCTGTGATCGGATCGATCTGTGCGCGTTAACGCGGCTCTCCCTGCGTCAGCAGCAACGCCGTGAGAGACGAATATCGCTGAGCTATCCGGGAGAAAGGGGTTAAAGGCGGTTTCAGCGGCGGACTGAAATCATCACGCCCGGCTGGAGGGGCCACGTAAAAACCGGAAGCTGCCCGGCGAAAAGAACGCTTTTCATTGACGCTGACGGCGTTCAGCCTGACGCTTCTGACCGTGAAAACTTACTGCGATTAAAAAAAGAAAACCCGGCCGGAGCCGGGTTTGGGCGCTACACTTCTTACTCAATCAAACGCTAGCTATACGCGTGCAGGGTGCGCTGACACAGCGCAGACCGCACACAATCCTCTTTGCCGAAGCGGACAATGCCAACCATCTCGTCCTCTTCAAAACGCGCCAGCGCGTCCGCGAGACCAGAAGGCACCCCAGCGGGCAAGTCGCACTGGGTAATATCGCCGTTAACGATGACCGTGACGTTTTCGCCCAGTCGGGTCAGGAACATTTTCATCTGCGCGGCGGTGACGTTCTGCGCCTCATCCAGAATCACCACGGCATTTTCAAAAGTACGTCCTCGCATATAGGCGAAGGGCGCAATCTCGACCTTGGCGATTTCCGGACGCAGACAATATTGCATAAATGATGCGCCAAGACGTTTAACCAGAATGTCATAGACCGGACGGAAATAAGGGGCGAATTTCTCAGAAATATCACCGGGCAGGAATCCCAAATCCTCATCTGCCTGAAGTACCGGGCGCGTAACAATAATCCTGTCGATATGCTTATGAATCAGGGCCTCAGCCGCTTTCGCGGCGCTTATCCAGGTTTTACCGCATCCGGCTTCACCGGTTGCGAAGATCAGCTGCTTGGTTTCTATGGCGTTAAGATAGTGCGCCTGAGCTTCATTACGGGCCTCAATCGGTAAGCGGTCACGCGTGTCGCGCGCCATGCCGATTGCGTCCAGTCCACTCATATGCACCAGCGAAGTGACCGACTCTTCTTCACGCTGACGGTGACTCCGCGAGTCACTGCGAAGCACTCTTCTTGCTTCACGACGTGCTTTGATCACTGCTTTCTGTCTTCCCATAGTGGCACCTTTCAGTTGGTTTCATTTCCCGCGTCAGGCGCGTAGCCCGTTGCGATTACGTGAACGCTTTAGAGGTTTCAGTTGGCTTCCTTCAGAGCCATGACAGAACAGGATAATGGGTATGCAGCCGCGCACAGACGTTGCTGAACACCGGATAATACAGGTTGCAGAACAAAAGAAAGGGTTGAAGAAAGGGAGAGATTACGAGGCAGAATTGCCCTCGCGTTCAGGCGCAATTTATTTAACGGCAGTGACTTTCCAGAAAAGAATCGACCCATGCGCGAACTCCAGTGTGATACAGCAACACATCCGATTACGCCTGTTTAATAAAGTGCACCATTTTGTTGGGCCTTTGCAACTCTAATTTTATCTGCTGGCAAAGGAATTGCTAATCGCAGGTAAACATTTCTTTTTCGATAAAATGTAAAACTGAATAATTACAATGTCTTGGTTTATTTCGGGGTGGCTGACAATCTGTGTAATCTCAGTAAAAACTCACCGCGTCACGCGCATAAACCGGTAATGACGGGCGGCCGGTCAACGGCACGCCCGTTGTGATGATATTTTAATCAGGCTTCCAGCAGCGACTGCCCTAAATAATGGCTCGCGTCGGGGACGCCGGGCAGCGCAAAAAAATAACCGCCGCCAAAAGGCCGGATATATTCTTCCAGCGCCTCACCATTCAGACGCTGCTGAACCGTGAGAAAGCCGCGCTCCAGATCGTGCTGATAGCAGACAAACAGCAGGCCCATATCCAGTTGTCCGGCGGCGGAGATCCCTGCCGAGTAACTGTAGCCACGGCGCAGCATCAGACTGCTGGCTGTCTCCGGCGTTCGGGGATTGGCGAGACGGATGTGGGCATCCAGCGCGATCACCTCGCCGTCCGGGTCTCGGGCGTAATCCGGCACGTCATGTTCATGCTGCATTCCCAGCGGTGCGCCGCTCAGCTTCTCCCGGCCAAAGATAGTCTGCTGCTCACCCAGCGGGGTGCGGTCCCACATTTCCACATGGAAGCGGATTAATCGCACAGCCTGATAGCTGCCGTCGCGCGCCCAGGCGGGCTCCTGCTGATCGGCCGTTACCCAGAGCAGCTGATTCATCAGCGCCGGATCGCGGGTATCGGGGTTGGCCGTGCCATCTTTGAAACCCAGCAGGTTGATCGGCGTCTCCTGCCCCTGACTGCGCGCAGCATGTTCAGAGATAAAGCCTTCACGCCGCCAGCGTACGCCGAGCAGGTCAGGCGTGTGTTTGATGATGTCACGCAGAGCATGGATCACCGTATCCTGGGTGTTGGCGCAGATCTGCAATAGCAGGTCGCCATGACACTGGCTGGCATCAAGCGAATCGTTAGGAAAGCGCGTCATCGGCTGCAGCTTTGCCGGCTTGTGCGGGGCCAGCCCGAAACGTTCGTCAAACAGGGAGTGACCCACAGAAACGGTTATCGTCAGGTTATCCGGCGCGATCGTCGGCCCCAGAATGCCGGAATCCATCGGCGGCAGCTGCGGATTTTTCACCACCGGTGCCGGTCCGCCGTGGGTCAGAAAGGCGATGCGCTGGGTCAGCAGACGAAACAGACGCACCAGCTCCGCCTTATCGCTGCTGAGCAGGTCAAACGCCACCAGCATCATTGAGGCCTGCTGCGGCGTCGTGATGCCCGCCTGATGCTGACCGTAAAACGGCTGACTCTGCTGCCGTGCCTGCGGTGTGACGGTGCCCGGTGAAAAATTATCAGCGCGGGCGGCGTGGAACGGACAGCCACCGCCCAGGGCCGCTGCGCCGCCCAGCAGCCCCAGCCCTTTTAATAAACGACGACGCGCAGGCTGCGCGTCATCTTCCTTACGACTCATGATTAATCCAGACCCAGAGTGCCACGAAGTAATGAAAGATCTTCCGCCAGCGCGGTGATCGGCCCTTTCAGCGCATTACGGTCGGCGCTGGTCAGTTTCTCGTAAGATTCGAAGCCGCTAGCCGTGCGGTACTTGCTCAGTATCGCATCCACTTTCTTAAAGTTAGCATCCACTTTCGCCAGCAACGCCGGGTTCTCTTTACCGATCAGCGGACGCAGCAGTTCAACAATTTTCTGCGCGCCGTCGATGTTGGCCTGGAAGTCCCACAGGTCGGTGCGGCTGTAACGATCTTCCTCACCGGAAATTTTGCTGGAGGCCACCTCTTCGATCAGGCCCGCTGCACCGCCGACCACTTTGGCTGGCGGAAAGGCGAGTTCGCTGATGCGCACCTGCAGATCTTTGACATCTTTATTAAGCTGGTCCGCATAGTCTGCCATGCCCTGGGTGCTGTTATCCCCGAAGAGGGCCTTCTCCAGACGGTGGAAACCGGTGAATTTGGGATCGGCGGCTTTCTTCTCATAATCATCCTCGCGGGCATCAATGCTGCCGTCGAGGTCAGAGAAGAGTTCAGCAATTGGCTCAATACGCTCATAGTACTGGCGGGTCGGCGCAAACAGGGCTCTGGCTTTTTCTGTGTCACCCGCTTTCACCGCATCCGTAAAGGCCTGCGTGCTGCTCACCAGCTGGCTGACCTGCCCGGTAACGTAAGCTTTATAGGCGGTGATCGGCCCTTCAAGCTGCATACGCGCCGAGGTGACGCCTTTGGCCGCCCCCTCGCCCGCTTCGACGATTAGCTTACCTTTGGGGTTGCTCAGCAGGCCGCAGGTCATCTCATATTCGCCCGGCTCCAGCGTGGCGGTCAGCTTCTGACTGAAGCCCGGCGCGATGTTTTCACGCTCTTCAACCACCAGTACCCCTTTCAGGATCTCCCACTCCAGCGCCTTCTGGCTGTTGTTCTTAATCAGGAACTGGGTTTTACCAGCCTTGACCGTCAGGCGCATCGGCTCACACTGCCTGTCGTTGACGCTTACGGTAACCTGAGGAACCGCCGCGGCCGCCGAAGCGGAGATCGCCAGCAGAGGAAGTAGCAGTGCCTTGCGGCGGAAACGCATTGTCATCTCTCTTTCCCTATCACGTTGCGGGCACAAGGTGCGCCCGTTAAATGGTGCATTACACAGTGGCCGACGCAGCAGGTCGCGCAGGCATGAAAAACAGAATCAGCGCCGGAATCAGGTAGACGACGTAGAGGGTCACTTCACTGACGCTGGGTGCCTCCTGATACCCCAGTACCCCTTCCAGCAGGGTGCCAAACAGCGAATGGGTCGATAAGGTATTGCTGAGATCAAAGGCCACCTCCTGAAAGTGGTTCCACAACCCGGCCTCGTGGAAGGCGCGAATCGCCCCCGCCGCCAGGCCCGCCGCCACAAACAGGATGAAAACGCTGGTCCAGCGGAAGAAATGCGCCATGTTCAGGCGAATCCCGCCCCAGTAGAGCAGCATGCCCAGCACCACCGCCGTCGCCAGCCCGAGCACGGCCCCCATCGGCGGCGCATAGCCCACGTCCTGTGTAAAGGCGGCCAGCAGGAAGAACACCGACTCCAGCCCTTCACGCGCCACGGCCAGAAACACCATCAGCACCAGCGCCATCCCGCCACGACCTGAACGCTGCAGTGCCTGATCGACTGCCTGCTCCAGCTCCACGCGGATGTTGCGCGCCACCCTGCGCATCCAGAAAACCATAGAGGTCAGGATCACCACCGCAATCAGCGCCACGATGCCTTCAAACAGCTCCTGCTCTTTTTGCGGAAATTCGCCCGTGGTGGCATTGATGAACAGCCCCAGGCCCAGGCAGAGCGCGGCGGCGATAAATACGCCAGCCCACATGGCCGGAAACCATTGGGTACGCTGGGTGCGTTTGAGGTAGCTGGCGATGAGGCTGACAATCAGCGCGGCTTCGATGCCTTCACGCAGCATGATGAGAAAGGGAACAAACATTGCCAACCTCTTGAATGTTAAGCAGCGTCAATCAACAGTAAAATCAGGTAAAGTGTAAACGATACCGATTATCATTATCGCTACAAAAAAAACAAGTTACCGGCGGAGATAATTTCATCTTTGGGTGATTTATCTTTGCAATAAAAAGGCCCGCCCTTTGCGGGGCGGGCCTGATAGTCTGTAGCCTGGCTTATTTCGCCTGATACTCCGCTTCCGCTGCAGCAAAGCGCTGCTGCGCAGCCGCTGAAGGTTCACGGCCCATCAGGCTGAAAAGAACAATCGCGATGCTGGCGAAAATGAAGCCCGGAATGATTTCATACAGTCCCAGCCAGCCATACTGTTTCCACACCAGTACGGTCAGGGCACCGACAATCATCCCCGCCAGCGCGCCGTTGCGGTTCATGCGTTTCCAGCAGACACCAAACAGGACAACCGGACCGAAGGCGGCACCAAAACCTGCCCAGGCGTAGCTTACCAGGCCCAGGACCCGGTTTTCCGGGTTGGAGGCGAGTGCAATCGCAATCAGCGCCACCAGCAGCACCATCAGACGCCCTACCCACACCAGCTCTTTCTGACTCGCCTTCTTACGCAGGAAGCCTTTGTAGAGATCTTCAGTCAGCGCACTGGAGCAGACCAGCAGCTGACAGCTCAGGGTGGACATCACGGCCGCCAGAATCGCGGAGAGCAGAATGCCGGCAATCCACGGGTTGAAGAGGATACGCGCCAGCTCGATAAAGACCCGCTCGGCGTTGGCGTTCACGCCCGCCGCCAGCGCCGGGTTATTCTGAAAGTAGGCGATACCAAAGAAGCCCACCGCCACGGCACCGGCCAGGCAGAGCACCATCCACGCCATACCGATGCGACGCGCCGTGCGGATAGAGCGATGCGAATCGGCCGCCATGAAGCGCGCCAGAATATGCGGCTGACCAAAGTAGCCCAGGCCCCAGCCCAGCAGCGAGATGACCGCCACGAAGTTCAGGCCCTTCAGCATGTCGAGGTTTTCCAGGCTCTTCGCCTGAATGACCGCCATCGAATCTGACCAGCCGCCGACCGCGATGATCACAAAGACCGGCGTCAGGATCAGCGCAAAAATCATCAGGCTGGCCTGCACGGTGTCGGTCCAGCTCACCGCCAGGAAACCGCCAATCAGCGTATAGAGAATGGTTGCAGCGGCACCAGCCCACAGGGCGGTCTCATAACTCATGCCGAAGGTGCTCTCAAACAGACGCGCACCAGCGACCACGCCCGAGGCACAGTAGATAGTGAAAAACACCAGAATGACGATGGCAGAGATGACCCGCAGAATTTTACTGTGATCCTCAAAGCGGCTGGTAAAGAAGTCCGGCAGGGTCAGCGCGTTGTTGTGATGTTCGGTCTGCACCCGCAGACGACCCGCAACAATTTTCCAGTTAAGCCAGGCCCCGATCGTCAGACCAATTGCAATCCAGCTTTCTGAGATACCGGAGATGAAGATGGCACCAGGCAATCCCATCAGCAGCCAGCCGCTCATATCGGATGCACCGGCAGAGAGTGCCGTGACCACGCTACCCAGACTGCGGCCACCCAGGATGTAATCGTCGAAGTTTTTGGTTGAGCGGTAGGCAGCAAAACCAATTAACACCATCCCAAGTATGTAAACTACAAAGGTCACCAGCATTGGTGTACTTACACTCATCTGTCTCTCCACTTATTATTTGATATCCCAGAGAAATCGCCAGCCGCCCGTCTGCCGGAACGGGGCAGCGCGGGCCGATTTTCTGTGTCAGGGGTCACTCATTTCCCAGCGGCGCGGTATCCTGCCGGAAAGCCGGAGCGCGCACAATGGATTTAACACAGGCGTTACAGTGATTTCACTAACCAGATGTTAAAACGTGCTCAGAGGTTGCACTCGCTCACAGTTATCTGGTTGCACCCGGGTTTTACCTGCCGAGAACCCGCTGTTTTACGGGCCTGCAAACCTGGCGAGGATCTTGCAGCAAGATTCATGCCGCATTGTCGGATTTAACATTTGACCACGTTAAAAGGGTGTTAACTGGCTCACATTTAACACGGTTGCACAAAGTTGCAACTTAAGTGATAGTGCAGCCAACGCCGTATCGAACCACTATTAAGGAGCTCTGGAGTCATGGGTACAACCACCATGGGTGTAAAACTGGATGACGCAACGCGTGAGCGCATCAAACTGGCTGCGCAGCGTATTGATCGCACGCCACACTGGCTGATTAAACAGGCGATCTTTACCTATCTGGGCCAGCTGGAAACCGGCGACAGTCTGCCAGAGATCCCCCTTTCTGCTCAGGCGGCCACTGAGGCTGACGACATCCAGCCCGAGGAGATGCACCAGCCGTTCCTCGACTTCGCAGAGCAGATTTTACCTCAGTCCGTGACCCGCTCTGCCGTGACTGCCGCGTGGCGTCGCCCGGAGACCGATGCGGTGCCGATGCTGCTGGAGCAGGCCCGTTTACCGGCGGCGCTGGCAGAGAAAACTCACCAGCTGGCTTACCAGCTCGCCGACAAGCTGCGGCACCAGAAAGGTGCAACCGGACGCGCCGGTATGGTGCAGAGCCTGCTGCAGGAGTTCTCTCTCTCCTCTCATGAAGGCGTGGCGCTGATGTGCCTGGCCGAGGCGCTGCTGCGTATTCCTGACAAGCCAACGCGCGATGCGCTGATCCGTGACAAGATCAGCAACGGCAACTGGCAGTCGCATCTGGGACGCAGCCCCTCTCTGTTTGTCAACGCAGCCACCTGGGGCCTGCTGTTTACCGGTCGTCTGGTTTCGACTCACAACGAGTCAAACCTCTCCAGCTCGCTGAACCGCATTATCGGTAAAGGGGGCGAGCCGCTGATCCGCAAAGGCGTGGATATGGCGATGCGTCTGATGGGTGAGCAGTTCGTCACCGGCGAAACGATTGCGGAAGCCCTGGCGAACGCCCGCAAGCTGGAAGAGAAAGGGTTCCGCTACTCCTATGACATGCTGGGTGAAGCGGCGCTGACGGCTGGTGATGCCAAAGCCTACCTGCTCTCTTATCAACAGGCGATCCACGCGATTGGCAAAGCCTCAAATGGCCGCGGCATCTATGAAGGCCCCGGCATCTCCATCAAGCTCTCCGCCCTGCACCCCCGCTACAGCCGTGCGCAGTATGAGCGCGTCATGGAGGAGCTCTACCCGATTCTGAAATCGCTGACGCTGCTGGCCCGCTCCTATGACATCGGCATCAACATCGATGCCGAAGAGGCCGACCGTCTGGAGCTGTCACTGGATCTGCTGGAGAAGCTCTGTTTCGAACCGGAGCTGGAAGGCTGGAACGGTATCGGCTTCGTCATTCAGGCCTACATGAAACGCTGCCCGTTTGTGATTGATGAACTGATCGATCTGGCGCAGCGCAGCCGTCGTCGCCTGATGATTCGTCTGGTGAAAGGGGCCTACTGGGACAGCGAAATTAAGCGCGCGCAGATGGAAGGACTGGAGGGTTATCCGGTTTACACCCGCAAGGTCTATACCGACATCTCTTACCTGGCCTGCGCCCGTAAGCTGCTCTCTGTACCGAGCCTGATCTATCCACAGTTTGCCACGCACAACGCCCACACTCTGGCGGCAATTTATCAGCTGGCGGGCAATAACTACTATCCGGGTCAGTATGAGTTCCAGTGTCTGCACGGAATGGGCGAACCGCTTTACGAGCAGGTCGTCGGCAAAGTGGCGGACGGCAAACTGAACCGTCCCTGCCGCATTTACGCGCCGGTCGGTACCCATGAAACCCTGCTGGCCTATCTGGTTCGCCGCCTGCTGGAGAATGGCGCGAACACCTCCTTTGTTAACCGCATCGCCGATACCTCGCTGCCAATCGATGAGCTGGTGGCCGATCCGGTCAGCGCCGTTGAAAAGCTGGGCGTCAGCGAAGGCACCATTGGCCTGCCGCATCCGAAGATCCCGCTGCCGCGCGAACTCTACGGTGAAAACCGCGTGAACTCAGCGGGACTGGATATGGCTAACGAGCATCGTCTTGCCTCCCTCTCCAGCGCCCTGCTGAGCAGCGCCGCACAGCCCTGCCTGGCTGAACCGATGATCGAGGGGGAAGCCGGTGCCGGTGAACTGCGTGACGTTCTGAACCCGGCTGCGCCGAACGATCGGGTTGGTCAGGTACGTGAAGCGACGGAGCAGGAAGTCTCCCTGGCGCTGGATGCTGCTGTGAACAGCGGGCCGATCTGGTTCGCCACACCGCCGCAGGAGCGTGCGGCCATTCTGGAACGTGCTGCACAGATCATGGAAGGCCAGATGCAGCAGCTGATCGGCATCCTGGTGCGTGAAGCGGGCAAGACCTACAACAACGCCATCGCCGAAGTGCGTGAAGCGGTAGATTTCCTCTATTACTACGCCGGGATGGTACGTGACGATTTCGACAACGAGACGCACCGTCCGCTGGGTCCGGTGGTCTGCATCAGCCCCTGGAACTTCCCGCTGGCGATCTTCACCGGTCAGATTGCTGCTGCACTGGCTGCGGGCAACAGCGTGCTGGCAAAACCGGCCGAGCAGACGCCGCTGATTGCGGCGCAGGCGGTTCAGATCCTGCTGGATGCGGGTGTACCCGCTGGCGTTCTGCAGCTGCTGCCGGGTCAGGGTGAAACCGTGGGCGCGCAGCTGACCGGCGACGATCGGGTTCGCGGCGTTATGTTTACCGGCTCGACGGCGGTCGCGACGCTGCTGCAGCGCAACCTGGCCGGTCGTCTTGATCCACAGGGTCGCCCGACGCCGCTGATTGCAGAAACCGGCGGCATGAATGCCATGATCGTTGACTCTTCCGCACTTACCGAGCAGGTGGTAGTCGATATCGTCGCATCAGCCTTCGACAGTGCCGGACAGCGCTGCTCGGCGCTGCGTCTACTCTGTATTCAGGAAGATGTGGCTGACCATACGCTGAAGATGCTGCGTGGTGCGATGGCAGAGTGCCGCATGGGCAATCCGGAGCGTTTCTCAACCGACATCGGCCCGGTCATTGATGCCGAAGCGAAAGCCAATATCGACCGCCATATTCAGGCGATGCGCAATAAAGGCTTTACCGTTTATCAGGCGGTGCAGGATAACCCGCAGGACAGTAAAGAGTGGAACAGCGGCACCTTTGTGAAACCCACCCTGATTGAACTGAATCAGGTCAGCGATCTGGACAAAGAGATCTTTGGTCCGGTGCTGCACGTCGTGCGCTTCAGCCGCACCGCGCTGCCTCAGGTGATCGATCAGATTAACGCCTCTGGCTACGGTCTGACGCTGGGTGTCCACACCCGTATCGATGAGACCATCGCCCAGGTCACGGCAAATGCCCGGGTCGGTAACCTTTACGTTAACCGTAACATGGTAGGCGCGGTGGTCGGCGTGCAGCCGTTTGGCGGCGAAGGTCTGTCTGGCACCGGTCCGAAGGCCGGTGGTCCGCTCTACCTCTATCGACTGCTGGCTCATCGCCCGGATAGCGCACTGCGTCTGACCTTTGATCGTCAGGATGCGGAGCGTCCGGCAGACAGTACGCTGCGCCAGTCTCTGCTGGCTCCGCATCAGGCGTTGAGCCTCTGGGCGAAAGAGAAGCCCGCCCTGGCTGAGCTGTGCCAGCACTATGGCGAACTGGCCCAGGCGGGCGTCGTCCGGCTGCTGCCTGGCCCGACCGGCGAACGTAACACCTTCTCGCTGTTGCCTCGCGATCGGGTACTCTGCCTGGCGGACAACGAGCAGGATGCGCTGATCCAGCTGGCTGCGGTCACCAGCGTCGGCAGTAAAGCCCTGTGGCAGGATGATGAGCTGCATCGCGCCTTACTGACCTCGCTGCCGGATGCGGTTAAGGCCCGTATTAAACTGGCGCGCGATCCGTTAGCGGCAGAGTTTGATGCGGTGATTTATCACGGCGATGCCGATCAGTTGCGCGCCCTGTGTGAACAGATCGCGGCGCGTGACGGCGCGATTGTGTCGGTGCAGGGCTTCGCTCGCGGCGAGACGAATCTGCTGCTGGAGCGTCTGCTGATTGAACGTTCGCTGAGTGTGAATACCGCTGCGGCAGGCGGCAATGCCAGTCTGATGACTATCGGGTAATGGGGAAATAAAGGGGCGGTGGGCGAACGGGAATTTTTGTTCGCCTGCGGGGCGGTGCAGGGTTGCTGCCTGAACGGGGTATCCTGAACGGGGTATGGTGCGGGTTTCGTTCGCCTGGTGGATTGGGCAGTTTCAGGCCCGCTTCAGCAGGCGACCGTCAAGGGGGCGCCAGTCGCCGCGCCCCCTTGACCCCGGGCTCCGGCCTGCATCACCGCCGCTTCGCGGTCCCTTCGCTTCTTCCGGATTTCTCACGGACCGGCGGGACGCGCCATCCCTGGCGCGAACCCACCTCTTCGCGACATCGCTGTCGCTCGTCCTGAAATCCCTCATCCGCTCAGCGGTTCTGACGGCCTCCCTCCCCCGCTGTTATTTCTTCTTCTGACTTTCGGTCTTTCATCGCGGTAAGTCTTCTGCCTTGCGGTGACTTTGGTTCTGACTCAATCAGGGGCACGCACTATTCCTGCATGTGCCCATCATCATATTCAGTGCTTTTGCTGGCGTTGCCGATAGCGGAGCTGGCTACAACTCTGTCAGACAACGCTGCACGTCAAAAACTCTATGAACTTACAGGCGGGGATTGGGAGAGGCGTCCGCAGCGCCGAGGAACAACCGGAGGCCAGGATGAGCCGACAGGACGTCGGCGAAAGGACGGTTCGCGCCAGGGATGGCGCGTCCGGACGGTCCGTCGGCCGCAGGGCGTGACGAGGGCACCCCGCGAAGCGGGGCGCGAAGGCAGCCGGACGCCGGGATTGTTAAGGGGCGGGCGTCCGCCCCCTGACGCGTCCGCCCGCAAGGGCAACCTGAAACTCCCGCTCGCCTGGCGGGCGAAACCCGCTCAGGGTACATCTGCTGCCATCCCAAACCCGCTCAGGGTACATCTGCTGTCATCCGAAACCCGCTCAGCGCCAGCCTGTTACCACAATCCCCTGCTATCCCCGGCTCACGCCGCCAGGCGTCCTTTTCAGCAGCGTCGGGAAGACAAACAGCGACTGGCCGACACCGCGATTGGTCAGCGACCAGATCGCTACCGAACTGAGTGAACAGAGTCCCACGATGGCCACCGGATAAAAACAGGTCCAGAGCCATGAAAACCACGCCTGCTCAAACAGATGATGCCGCTGCGCAAACTGAATCGCGGTCATACCAAAGAACTCGATAAAAATACGATGCAGGACGTAAATCTGTAGCGTATTGCGCCCTACCCAGTTGAGATAACGCATACTGAAGTGCTGATTCAGCCAGCGGCAGGCGGCGATACTGAACAGCACTGCCAGCACGCAGAGGAACAGACTCTTATCCAGACCGAATATCACATGAATACCGGCCACCGCCGCCAGCACCGCCCAGGGCACCAGATTCTCCCGGTGCCATTCACTCAGGCGCAGCATGGCCTGGCTCCAGAACGCACCTAGCAGGAAGAAGAGGAAATATTGCGCCAGACTCTGGGGTCCCCAGTAAGGGATCACTTTTTCCACCGCCAGATAATTCAGCAGCACCGCTACCGCCACCAGGGCCAGCTTATATTCACGGAAAATTTTGGCACAGAGGAAATAGATCCCGAGCCCATACAGATACCATGAGGTACTCATGGCCATAAAGGTCAGCCGGAGAAATTCCCACAGCGAACCGGCATAGGCAGCATTAAGATTCTGCGAAATACGCTGGCCGGTTATTTCTGTCGAGATACCAACGATTGACCACCATTGAATAAATCCCCACAGAATATAGAGATAAAAGAGATTAGTGATGCGACTGGTAAAGACCTGTTTCCAGGGACGGTTAACAATACCGTTGGTCGCCAGTAATCCCGACACAAAGAAAAAGGCGGGCATCCGTAATGGCGACAGGACCGTATTAAACTGTACCCATATTTCGGCAGGGATCCAGCCGGCAGAGAGATATTTCAGTGTGCCTTCGAAACCGGGCAGTACCGTGTGATAAAGCACTACCAGCATGATGCAGGCGCCTTTGAGGGTGTCCACCCACAGTATCTTGTCTGACTTGGTCTGATTCATTCAATGACTCCTGCTGTGTAGGTCAGAAGAGTGAAAAGTCAAAGCGAGGAAATCACTATTGCTTTATCGTTATCCGGCAATTATTCGCCTTTGAACAGTTGATGAATGTAGCGAAACTCTTAAAAGCCGCGCAGTGGCCCTGATGCCACAGTTATTTACTCAGCAGAACGTTTCCTTACACTTACGAATAGCAATGGATAACGGGAATTAGCCCCGCCAGATCCGCAGCAAAGGATAATCATTATTTGATAAAGCGATGAATATAATTAAGAGAAAGGCGTCACTGCAGAAGCCAGTTAATTTCTGATGAAAGGAAAAGTTTTGTCAGATGCGTCAAAAGGTTTAACGGGCAATTAAATAATTATGATAGCGGAGAAATCAGAGTGGTATAACCAGAGCGGAGGCGCAATCAGATGGGCAGATAAAAACTGCCTTCCGGAGAAGGCAGTGTGATTACTGATTCAGGAATTTGTCGAGGAACTGACGGGTACGTGGCTGGCGGGGATTGCTGAACAACGCCTTTGCATCGCCCTGCTCCACAATCCGCCCCTGATCCATGAAGATGGCACGGTCGGCCACGTCGCGGGCGAAGCTCATTTCATGCGTGACGATGACCATCGTGCGTTTCTCTTCAGCCAGTGCGCGAATGGTGCTGAGCACCTCGCCCACCAGCTCAGGATCCAGCGCCGACGTAGGTTCGTCAAACAGGATGACTTCCGGTCGCATCGCCAGCGCCCGGGCAATCGCCACACGCTGCTGCTGCCCGCCCGAGAGGCGACGTGGAAAACTCGCCTCTTTGCCCTGCAGTCCGACTTTTTCCAGCAGCGTGCGGGCGCGAGCTGCCGCCTCCGCTTTCGGCTCGCCCTTAACGATAACCGGCCCTTCAATGATGTTATCGATCACCGAACGGTGCGGAAACAGATTGAAGTTCTGAAAGACAAACCCGACCTGCTGACGCAGACGACGCACCTGCTCTTTCTGCTTACTCTCGGCCAGCGCCGCATCGATGGTTATATCGCCGACCCGGATGGTGCCGCTATCCGGCACTTCCAGCAGATTGATACTGCGCAGCAGCGTCGTCTTGCCTGAGCCGCTGGGGCCGATGATTGCCACCACTTCACCCGCGGCCACATCGAGGTCGATGTCGTGCAGCACCCTCTGGCCATTAAAAGATTTCACCAGCTTTCTGACTTCGATGGCGCTCATTTCGACTCCGAATCCTGACGATTAACATGCTGCTCCAGCCGGTTCTGCAGGGCAGATAATACCGTCGCCATCACCCAGTAGATCAGTGAGGCCGCCAGATACATGGTAAAGACTTCCAGCGTGCGCGAGGTGATCAGCTGCGCCTGACGGAACAGTTCCGGCACCTGAATGGTGGCGGCCAGCGAGGTATCCTTAACCAGGCTGATAAAACTGTTGCCGAGCGGCGGCAGCGCGGTGCGGGCGGCCTGCGGCAGAATAACCCGGCGCAGCGTCTGCCAGCGCGTCATCCCGATACTGGCCGCCGCTTCCCACTGCCCGCGCTCAATCGAGGAAATCGCGCCGCGCAGAGACTCCGACGCGTAAGCGGCCGTATTCAGGGAAAGGCCAATCATCGCAGAGGGGATCGGGTCCAGCTCAATGCCAAACTGCGGCAGACCGTAGTAGATCATAAAGAGCTGGGCGATCAGCGGCGTGCCACGGAAGATCGAGACATAGATACGCGCCAGCCAGCGAACCGGCCAGATGCGCGACAGGCGCATCAGGGCCAGAACAAAGCCCAGCAGCAGCCCGAAGAACATGCCGCCGATGCTGAGCTGTAGCGTAAAGAGCGCGCCTTTGAATAAAAAAGGTGCTGAATCCAGCACCAGTTGAAGGCTTTCCTGCATTATTTCGTCACGTCCGCGCCAAACCATTTCTGCGACAGCTTGCTCAGCGAGCCATCTTTCTGCATATCCGCAATGGCCTGATCGACCGCTTTCAGCAGGTCTTCATTGCCCTTGCGCATGGCGACGCCCGACTCCTGACGCGAGAAGGCGTCACCGGCAACGGCCATGGTATCGCCGGTCTTCTTCACCAGATCCAGCGCAGCCAGACGGTCAACCAGAATCGCATTCAGACGGCCAGAGCGCAGATCCTGATATTTGGTCGGGTCATCATCATAGGTACGGATGTCCACGCCCTTCACGTTTTCACGCAGCCACTGCTCATAGTTGGTGCCCAGACCCACACCCACCTTTTTACCCGCCAGGTCGGCCGGTTTAGTAATGGTGCTGGCATTGGCTTTCATGGTCAGCGCCTGGATACCGGAAACGGTATAAGGCGTGGAGAAGTCATACTTCTTCTTACGCTCATCGGAGATGGTGACCTGGTTGATCACCACATCGATGCGCTTCGCGTCGAGTGACGCCAGCATGCCATCCCATTTAGTCGGTTTCAGGCTCGCTTTAACACCCATATGCTGCGCCAGCTGCTCGGCAAACTCCACTTCAAAGCCGGTCAGCTTGCCCTTTTCATCCTGGAAGCTGAACGGCGGATAGGTGCCTTCCAGACCCACCAGCAGCGTGCCGCGCTCTTTGATTTTGTTCAGCAGGTTTTCTGCTGCAAAGGTTTTAACGTTAACGCCCGCAATCAGCGCCACAGCCATGACGCCCATCATCATCTGACGACCTGCACGAGAAAAGGACATATTCACCCCATTATTGACAGTATTGTGTGTGTGTTTTTTTATAAGGGCAGCACCGCGAGTCGCTGCCAGTCCAGAATGATAACGCACGGAGTATAAACTGTTTTGTTGGCTTGTCTCAGATCGAAGGATGATAAGCAAATAACGCCGGTGCACCACCCGTATGAATAAACAGCAGCGGACCTTCACGGCGGAAGCGATTCCGGCTGATGCCATCCAGCAATCCGGCCATCGCCTTGCCGGTATAGACCGGGTCCAGCATGATCCCTTCCAGTCGCGCCAGCAGCTTTACCGCCGCCATGCCTTCCTCATTCGGCTCACCATAGCGTGGCGCAAAATAGTCATCCCACAGGGTGACTGGCGCTGTCGCCTGCACTTCCAGCTTCTCAGCCAGGGCGTCACGCAACCGCTCAACCAGCGGCTGTTGCTGCGCAACCTGACGGGAAACAGTCACGCCGACCAGTTCGCTCTGTGGTAACAGATGCTCCAGGCCAACGGCCAGCCCGGCATGGGTGCCGGCACTACCTGAGGCGACAACAACGGCGGCGAAATCGACCACGCCTTCGCTCTGATGGGCAATCTCCTGTGCGCACTCCACATAGCCCAGCGCACCCAGCGCATTGGAGCCGCCAACCGGTACGATGTAAGGCCGGAAGCCCTGCGCCTCCAGCCGGGTGGCTTCCTCAGCCAGCTGCTCCACGGGATTATGCAGCGCCTCCACCATGATCACTTCAGCATCCATCAGATCCAGCAGCAGACGGTTGCCGTTGCTGAGGTAGTTTTCAGCGTCGGTGCCGATCGGATTTTCCAGCAGCGCCACGCACTTCAGACCCAGCCGGGCCGCGACGGCGGCCGTCTGACGCACATGGTTAGACTGAATCGCGCCCGCGGTCAGCAGCACATCGGCGCCTTCGCGCAGCGCATCCGCAGCCAGGAACTCCAGTTTACGCAGTTTGTTGCCGCCCATCGCTACCGGGGTAAAGTCATCACGTTTAATGAAAATATCGCGCCCCAGATAATCAGACAGACGTGGCAGATGCTCCAGCGGCGTCGGTGCGCCCAGCAGTTCAAGACGGGGAAACTGGTGTAACAGGTGTAAAGACAAAGCGGCCTCCGTATGGGCACGGGAATGATCTCTACAGTGTTACAGAAGATGAAGAAAGGATCACCCTGATTCAGGTGTCAGCAGAGGCGGTAACGAAAAGGCCGTGATAAAACAGGGGGCAGTAAAACCGCAGGCGGCGCCGTGCTCCCCCTTCCCCGTTACCCGGCGCGCGGGCAACAGGGCAATGTGCCACAGGCACAAGGGGGAGCAATCGGTGCAGAACAGGATTAACCCTGCTGCCAGCCTAAGAATTGATCGTACTTGCGCAGCGCAATGCGGTAATTGTTATTACCGGCATCGGGCAGATCGCTTTCCAGACACTGATGCCAGCTGTTTCCCTGCAGCCTGTCGGCCGGGAAATTTTTGGCTTTCAGCATCTCATCCAGCCGACGCAGCCGCACCACATATTCGCGAATCGTGCTGGGGCTCATCTCTGTCTGCTCAAACAGATACTGTTTAAACGACATAATGTCGAAATAATTAGGATGCGTATTGCAAAAAATATCACTGCAAAAACGACAAAGCGCGGTCAGCTCGGGCTGAAGTTTCAGCCACAGCTGCTCATCAATCATCTGGTCCATTCGCGCGATGGCCTCTTTATTGATGATCTGGCCACGAAAAACGAGCGCCATTCGATCTAATACCTTGCCACAGTGTGAACAATTGCTCTGGCTGTGTTTATAGTCTTTAAGATAACGACTTAACGGTCTGGCCTTGGTTTTGGCTCCCATTACTGAGTCCCCGGTTTCTTATAATTTGAATCGCCAGGAACTGATACTGCTAGCGCGCTCCCGTAAGTCGGGCACGCAGGCGTTTAATCGCCTGACTGTGCAGCTGGCTGACACGGGATTCCCCCACATCAAGCACCGCGCCAATCTCTTTCAGGTTCAGTTCTTCCTGGTAGTACAGTGTCAGCACCATCTTTTCACGATCGGGTAACGCTTCGATCGCTTCAATGACGCGCTCACGCAGACTCCCTTCCAGTAGCTGATGAAGCGGATTGGCCTCTTCATGGCCTTCCGTCACCAGTTCCGCACTGTCGCCGTGCTCTTCCCGATACTCGTCGTAGGAGAAGAGTTGACTATTGTTGGTGTCCAGCAGGATCTGCCGGTACTCCTCCATAGAGACATTCAGCTGCTGTGCCACTTCCTGCTCGGAAGCAGAACGCCCCAGCGCCTGCTCCACTTTATGCATTGCTCCGGCCACTTCACGCGCGTTACGACGAACGCTGCGCGGAGCCCAGTCCCGACTGCGAAGCTCGTCGAGCATTGCGCCACGAATGCGCTGCACGGCGTAGGTGGTAAAGGCTGTGCCCTGTAGCGCATCGTAGCGCTCCACAGCGTTTAACAACCCTATCCCTCCGGCCTGCAGCAGGTCGTCAAGCTCCACGCTGGCTGGCAGGCGAACCTGCAAACGCAACGCTTCATGGCGCACCAGCGGCACGTAGCGCTGCCAGAGCGAATGTTTGTCCATCACGCCTTCGGCGGTATAGAAATCGTTCACGTTGACTACCCTGCGTTAATGAAGTTATCGGCATGATTATCCAATTCTGTAGCGTTTTCGATTGGATGAATAGGCGGGGTAAAACGAGGCTATTTCATTTTTGTTGCATCAGAGCGCAGATCCCTCTGCACTCATCAGTCGGGATTAACGACGGGCTCGCAGCCGTTGCCGCGTGGCGGGCGGCACGGCTGACCACAGGCTACAGACACGTCCATCCAGCTCCTGATACCAGGGCGCAATATGCTGCCGCGCCTCCTCACCAGGGTGCACATGAATCTCGCCCGACTCACCATCAATGCTAATCAATCGGTTAATAAACAGTCGCTGCAAATCGCTGCGCAGAAACAGGCCGTTGTCGATGCTGTTGTCGGCCAGCAGACCATCCTCCCCCTCTCGCGTATCGATGTGGCAGGCTTCCACCCACGGCCAGTTGTGTCGCTCAGTCAGCTCGGTGCCGGTCATAACGCAGGCCCCGTAGCGCGCTTTGACGCCAGCGCTGAATTCGGCCTGGCTGGCGCGTTGCAGCACCCGCGCTTTGACCCGGCGCCCGACCTCCGTTCCCGGCATTACCGCCGCAGGCACTTTGAGCTGAGGGGTACTCAGCACCACAATGAACTGAATGCGTCGGGACTGCGGAAAACAGGGATTTGCCTGCGGATTAAAGAGCTGCCAGTACGCCTCATCGTCGTCCTGGTGCATCAGTACCAGCTTATAACCGCGGCTGCTGAGCAGGTTCTGCGCCGTGGCCGATTGCGGATCGATCATCGCAAAGACCTGACTGCTGCCCATCACCTTCCACAGGTTGTCGCGCCTCTCGTTTTCGCTGCGACGGAAATAGAGAAACGAGAGATTCTGTTTCAGGTAGTGCTCAAAGCGGCGCAGGTAATTTTTACGCTCGTTGTCACTGGAGATAAACAGCAGATCCTCCAGCGGGCTGTTGCTCTCCTCCTGGGCGAAGACCGCACGAATTTTCAGGGTGCGCAGGCCGGTTGAGGGACTCAATAAGGCGCGCGCCGTCAGCTCTTTGTCATCAGGGTATTGCAGAGCATAGCGCCGGGCGATCTCCTCGAAGGTCAGCCGCTCGCCCGGCAACAGATCATAATTGAAGCGCATAGACACTCCACAAAGTTAAAATCAAAATGATGTTGTTCTGTGAAGAGTTATCGGCAGGCCAGGGGGGAACTGTAACGGGAGGGGGAGATTAGGGGGAATAAGTGATAGTAAGGCTGAATCCGGCTGTTTCACGGATCGCAGAGCGGTTGCCTGACTATTCTGTATGATTGCCTGGCGTAACGGCTTTGAAAAGGCCGTTACGCCAGCAGCACGCTTGGGGGTATCAACAGACGCGGCATCCAGAGCAGGAAATAGAGTCGCTGCCCCCCCTTTTGAAGCGGACAGACCGGACTATTTCAGCAGGTAAATCAGCGACAGATCGTCATTGACTTTGACCTTGTTAATCTCTGCCAGAAATGCAACCACCGACTGTGGTGTGTGTTTGGTAATAGAATGGTAGCTATAAATAATATTGATAATATCTTCCTCATCCAGCTTGCCGACCAACTCAACATTGGCCGCTATTAATGACTTAATCATGAACCATTCTGTAGTCAGGAGATATAGACTTAGCAACGGGCTGCGGGACTCATCATTCGGAAAGAAATCATCATAAATACGATACTGAATATAGTTATTCATTATCCACGGGCGTTCCGCAAACCAGGGCATGACCTTATTCTGCCAGACCTCATCAAGCCTGATCATCGACTGACTGATATCACCGGCTTTAGCCCCTTCCGCCTGAATATAGATGAGCTTATTAACGTAGTGGTTGAGGGTAGAAAAGGCACGTTTATCTTTCCTGGTACCTAACCATGCTTGCATCCGTAAAAGTAATGACCATTGAAGATGATAGTCAGGGCGGATACTGGCCAGCTGCTCTCTGATTACGCCCTGTGCCAGGTTGTTAAGCACGTCTGAAAAGTTATTTTCAATTTGTGTCAGCCAATCCTTACTCGGATTTATTCTTTCAGCGCCCAGTAAAAAAGTGACCAGCGCGTAAAAAGCTTCATCCAGTTTCTCACCACTACCTTTAACCAGATTAAGACACATAAGACTCATCAACTTTTTTTGCTGATCGAGGTCGCTGGCCTTGTTAGCTTTAGCCTGTGGTCTGAGTACCTGTGCAAAAAGCATTGCATCCGGTGCTCCTAATAACTGGCTGGTTGCTTCCGGACACGAGAGTGTAAGGTTTTTTTGCTGCTCAGTTTTAAACACCCTTGACTTCCTGGGATAGGTGGCACATGTGTTGCTAAGAGCGGATGCGCCCAGCGTGGCGTGTACTTTACACAGGCGAGCTTCATCCATAAAGCCACAGTTGCCCGCTGCGTTAAGCTTCATTACCCCCCAGTTAGAATAACTTTTTCGGGTGACATCAATATTATCAGCGGCCAGGTTTTTTATCTCAATAATAGAGGATCTTAAATAGCGATTGACCGTAGGTTTATCGAGATTGACATCCCAGCCCTGGCAACAGTGATCACGACACTTACTGCCAATGCATTTAAAGGCACTGACAAAAAGCGGTTCGACGATAGCAATATTTTTCATTATTTACCTGCCTGCAAGCCATATACAAGAATGTAATTAATGACCAATATAAACGAATGAGGAGTGGTTGATTGACAGAGAAACAAGGTAAAAAGGGGCTAATCATACGCATAAAAAACCCCGCCGGAGCGGGGTTTTGGATGAAACCAGAAGGTGATTAGCCCTGCAGCAGAGACAGAACCTGCTGTGGAACCTGGTTCGCTTTCGCCAACACTGAGTTACCCGCCTGCTGTACGATCTGCGCTTTAGACATGTTCGAAACTTCAGTTGCGTAATCGGCATCCTGAATACGAGACTGTGCTGCAGACAGGTTAGTGGTGGTGTTGTTCAGGTTAGTTACCGCTGAGTTCAGACGGTTCTGCACGGCACCCAAGCTTGAACGGAAGGTATCGACAGATGCGATAGCTTTGTCCAGCAGAGCCAGTGGATCAGCAGACGCTGCGCCAGCAAACTGAGCCGTTGGAGTTGCAGTAGACAGCTCAACGGTGATTTTATTGTCAGTACCCGTCTTGGTGTTGTCATCATCCAGAGCAGTAGTTACGGTTGTTGCGTAGTTTTTACCCTGGAAGGTGACATAACCCTGCGCTGCGCCAGAGGAGTCTGTACCTACTTTAATCAGGTTATCTTTCTGCGTTGCTGCAGCGGTTAAGCCGTTGTCGGTATCAGTGTATTCAACGTCAGCTTTGTTCAGTGTAACTTTACCAGAGGCGTGGTCGATAGACGCTGAGTAGAAATCACTACCGCTCTGTACCACGAAATCCTTCGAAGCAGTACCATCTGCTTTCAGGGTGTTGTGCAGGCTCAGGCTTGATGCATCAACAGTTTTACCTGTTGAGGTGCTCAGAGAAGCTGCAGCAGTTTTCAGGTCAACTGCAACCGGTGCCGTACCGGCAGCGCCTGTGATCTGCGTGATGGAATCGCTGACTTTCAGTGCATTACCTGCTACTGAGAAGCCGGCCAGTCCTAGGGTAGAAGAGTCGATTTTCTTCAGATCGATATCGATGGTCTGGCCATCGTTAGCGCCAACCTGGATAGACATTTTGCCGTCTTTCGCCAGCACGTTCACGCCGTTGAACTGAGTCTGACCTGATACGCGGTCGATTTCGCTCAGACGGGATTTGATTTCGTCCTGGATTGAAGTTTTATCAGAATCGGAGTTAGTTCCGTTCTGCGCCTGTACGGTCAGCTCACGAACACGCTGTAAGTTGTTGTTGATTTCTGACAGTGCGCCTTCAGTGGTCTGCGCAGCAGAGATACCGTCGTTGGCGTTACGGGCAGCCTGAGTCAGACCCTTGATGTTAGAGGTGAAACGGTTGGCAATCGCCTGACCCGCAGCGTCATCTTTCGCGCTGTTGATACGTAAACCAGAAGACAGACGCTCCATAGAGGTAGACAGAGCTGACTGGTTCTTGTTGATGTTGTTCTGAGTGATCAGCGAGAGGCTGTTGGTATTAATGACTTGGGCCATGATAAATTTTCCTGTTAATCAAGTCTTTCGGTTAAGGTGTGGGCTTCAACCCGCCGGCTTCAGCGCCGTCAAGGTTGTTATCGTCTGCCGTCAAACAACCTTTAGAATTTTTTTAGTACCAGGCGAACTTTTCTGCTTCTGCCTGTCACGTTGTAAGTTATCGCCACCGGTTCCGACTTCTTTAGACTTAATTCATTAATTTTCTAGCCGCTGAATTACCCTTCTCTATAGTGCTTATTTATCCCATTACCCTAAGGCAAATAGCTTTAAACTTTCCTTAATCAAGGCCGATAACTCCGGTATCAATTTCCCTGTCGACCTTATAAAGGAATAAACATGGCTAGTTTTAGCAACCTCGGTGTCGGTTCCGGCCTGCCGCTCAGTACGATGCTTGATAATCTGCAGACTGCGGAAAAAGCGGCGCTGAAACCCATCTCAACGCAACAGACAGCTTATACCGCCAAGCTGAGTGCCTATGCCACCCTGAAAAGCTCGCTGACGACGTTCCAGACCGCAAACACTAAACTCAACAGTGCCGATCTGTTTACCGCCACGACGGCGGCCAGCAGTTCGACCGCGTTCAGTGCTACTACCTCAGGCAGCACCGTAGCCGGTAAATATTCGATCAACGTAACGCAGCTGGCGCAGGCGCAGGTTCTGACCTCGGCGGTACAGAGCAGCAACACCGACGCGCTGGGCGACAGCTCCGCGACCAGCCGTAGCATCGCTATTACCCTGAAAGATGGCACCAGCAAAAGCGTCACGCTGAGTAACGACCAGACGTCGCTGACCGGCATGCGCGATGCAATTAACGGCGCAAATGCTGGCGTGACCGCCACGATTATCAAAGTCTCGGATGGCAGCTTCCGCCTCTCAATGAGTGCCAACAAGACCGGCAGCGACAATGCAGTCGCTTCTGTTGCCGTCACTGGCGACAGTACCCTGCAGGGGATCGTCGGTTTTGACGCCAGCGCCAGCAGCAATCCCATGACGCAGAGTGTCGCGGCGCAGAACGCTAAACTGACCGTGAACAATGTGGCCATTGAGAACAGCAGCAACCAGATCAGCGACGCGCTGGAAGGCATTACGCTGAATCTGACTGCGCAGACGGTGGGCGATCAGACACTGACGATCACCAAAGATACCTCAAAAGCGTCCAGCGCCATCAGCAATTGGGTGGATGCTTATAATACCCTTCTGGATCAGTTTAATACGCTGACCAAGTACACCAAGGTCGATACCAATACGGGGTCTCAGGACAGCAGCAACGGTGCACTGCTCGGTGACAGCACGCTCCGGACTATTCAGACCCAGCTGAAAAGTATGCTGACCAATGCGCAGAGCACATCAGCTTACAAATCGCTGGGGCAGATCGGTATCACCACTGACCCTACCACCGGTTCACTAAAGATTGATGCGACTAAAGTCAGTGCCGCCCTGGATAAAGATGCGGCGGGCGTGAAAGAGATGATTGTGGGTGACGGCAAAACCGGCATCACCGCAAAAATGGACACCAAACTGACCGAATGGCTCTCATCAAAAGGGATCGTTCAGTCTGCCACCGATGGTGTCAGTAAAACCCTGAATAACTTAACGGCGCTTTATAACACCACCAATGATCGCATCGATGCGGATATCGCCCGTTATAAAACACAGTTTACCCAGCTGGATATGGCAATCAGTAAACTCAACTCGACCAGCACCTATCTGACGCAGCAGTTCGACACGTCCGATTCGTCTAAAAAATAAAAGGAGTGACCATGTACACCGCTACAGGCACCCAGGCCTATGCAAAAATTGGCGTCGAAAGCGCCGTCATGAGCGCCAGCCAGCAGCAGCTGGTGGTCATGCTGTTCGATGGCGCACTGAGCGCATTAATCCGCGCACGCCTGTTTATGCAGGATGGCAATATTGAAGGCAAAGGCAAATCCATCTCCAAAGCCATCAATATTATCGAAGCGGGCCTGAAAGAGGGTCTGGCTGAAAACCGTGGTGATGAACTGGCAGATAACCTGCTGGATCTTTACAACTACATGACGCGTCGCCTGTTAGAGGCCAACCTGCACAATGATGTTGCCGCGATTGAGGAGGTCGAAGGCCTCCTCCGCAACATCGCAGACGCGTGGAAAGAAGTGGTTCAACCTAACCCTATTCAGGACGCCGTTTAATGACAACTGCACCGCATCTGATTGCCGTTTACCAACAGTTACTCGACCTCAGCCAGGGGATGCTGCATCATGCGGTACAGGGCGAATGGGATGAATTAATCAGCAGGGAGACGGAGTATGTCAGCGCGGTGCAGAATTTAGCGCACTCGACAGAGGCGGTATCGCCCTCCTCGCAGACGCAGGAGCAGTTGCGCCCGGTACTGCGTCGTATTCTGGATAATGAAAGCGAAGTCAAACGCCTGCTGCAGGCGCGAATGGATGAGCTGGCCTCGTTAGTGAGCCAGAACAGCCGCCAGAAATCGGTACTCTCCGCCTATGGCAAGCAGGGCGGCGTCGTTATGGTGCCGCGCGAAACCCTCTCCTGATCCCCTGCTTTTCACGCCGCCAGATTTATTTTTCTGCGCGGCGTCTCTTTTCTGCCGCTTACTCCATACTTAATTTTCATCATCCCCTGGAGTGTGGTAAATGCAAAACCCGACGTTATTACAGTTTTTCCATTGGTATTACCCGGATGGCAGCAAACTGTGGCCTGAAGTCGCCGAACGTGCAGCCTGGCTCAGTGAAATTGGCATTACGATGGCGTGGCTCCCTCCGAGCTACAAAGGGGATTCAGGAGGTTATTCTGTCGGTTACGACACCTATGATCTCTTTGACCTGGGTGAATTTGATCAGAAAGGCGGCGTTGCCACCAAATATGGTGATAAAAAGCAGTTACTGGCGGCAACAGAGGCGCTGCGCAGCCACAACGTTGGAGTGCTGCTCGATGTCGTGCTGAACCACAAAATGGGTGCCGATGAGAAAGAGGCAATCAGCGTCAACCGCGTCAATCCGGACAACCGTGATGAAATCTATGACGAAGTCGTGGAGTGTGAGGCCTGGACCAAATTCACCTTTCCGGCGCGTGAAGGAAAATATTCGAAATTCGTCTGGGATCACAAATGCTTCAGCGGCGTAGACCACATCGAAAATCCGGACGAAAACGGCGTCTTCAAAGTCATCAACGACTACACCGCCGAAGGCTGGAACGATCAGGTCGATAACGAGCTGGGCAACTTCGACTATCTGATGGGCGCCAATATCGATTTCCGGAATAACGCGGTCCGGGAAGAGCTGAAATACTGGGCGCGCTGGGTGATGGAACAGGTGCCCTGCACCGGCTTCCGCCTGGATGCAGTCAAACATATTCCCGCCTGGTTCTATAAAGAGTGGATCGACCATATCCAGGAAGCCGCTCAGGACCCGATGTTCATCGTGGCGGAATACTGGTCGTTTGAAACCGAAAAACTGCAGGAGTATGTGCATCAGGTGGAGGGCAAAACGATGCTGTTTGATGCTCCCCTGCACATGAACTTCCATCAGGCCTCTACGGCCGGCAGCGCCTACGACATGAGCCAGATCTTCGCAAACTCCCTGGTCGTGGCCGACCCGTGGCACGCGGTGACCATCGTAGCCAACCACGATACGCAGCCGCTGCAGTCACTGGAAGCGCCGGTGGAAGCCTGGTTTAAACCGCTGGCCTATGCGCTGATTCTGCTGCGCGAACAGGGCGTGCCGACCATCTTCTATCCGGATCTGTTCGGAGCGACCTATGAAGATGAAGGCGGCGACGGCGAGAAGCACAAAATCGAAATGCCGGTGATCCCGGAACTGGAAGGGTTAATCCGCGCCCGTCAGCAGTATGGCTGGGGTGTCCAGACCGACTATTTTGATCATCCGAACTGCGTGGCGTTCAGCCGCAGCGGGACCGAAATACAGCCGGGCTGTGTGGTCATCATGTCGAACGGCGATGCGGGCGAGAAGAGTGTGCCAATGGGCGAAGGCTTTGCCGGCAAGGTCTGGCGCGATCATCTGGGTAACCGGGAAGAGACCATTACCGCCGACGAGCACGGCACTGCGGTCTTTGCCTGCAACGGAGGCAGCGTCAGCGTCTGGGTGTTAGCAGAATAACCTAAGCCGTAAAAACAGCACCGCCCCGGCGGGCAGAGGCGTAAAGGACGCCATCTGTCCGTCGGGGCGGTGCATGTCAGGAAAGTATTTAACCGGCGTTGTGTTCGGTGATCGCCGTCCGCAGCAGCTGCGGCTCAATATTCTGGATCACCGCCGCTTTAGGCTGTTTCGCCACTTCTTTCATCGCCTTCTGACACTCGACGGTCGGACGCGCCACTTTGCGCAGGGCCAGTCCGTCATATTTCAGCTCACCATTATCTACGTTGAGCGGCATCACCCGCATCTGACGCGTAATGTTGACATAGTCCCCGTTCAGTCGGGTCAGTTTACCCGGCTTCGCAATCACCCGCTGCCACTGACGGCAATCCAGCGTGGTGCCCTCTGCAGTAATCAGCAGACTGCCGATAGCCTGATCGCTGACGAGGCTGCTCTGCGGGCCGACGGTCTGCCAGTTCCCCTGCAGTTCCGCTGGCGCCGGCGTCTGCACCGCACTTTCATAATCGTTGATTTGCGCACAGCCACCCAGTGCCAGCGCAGCAATCAGCATCCACTTTTTCATGTTTAATCCCTAAGATCGCGTCAATGGCGGCTACGTTATAATTTTTCCCCCGCGTTGCGCAAGGTATCTGGTGTCTGGCAGGCGACGAAGAACCAATAAAAGCCGTATTTCATCCGCAGCGCCTGCCCCCTGCCCTCTTCGGCTGGCTGATGCTCCCCGTGAGAGGTTCCTGATGCGGGTCTGTCGCACCTGACAAGCGAAACACAACCCGCTACACTGGCGCGCTGCAACACTTTTTCAGGAATATGAGTATGAAAACGCCAGAAGCCTACTATGCCCAGGCGCGCGAGATGTTTTTCACCGCGCATCCCGACTTTCAGGCTGCGCTTGATGAGTTAACTGAGAGCGATGCCCGTGCCGCCAATCTGTCGCTGCGCGAGCTGCGCGCATGGCATGCAGAACGCATCTATGCCGCTTTTTTACGGCAGAAGAATCTGGATGGGATGATCTTCTCTATTCAGCTCGCCGAGCCGGATAAAGCGGTGGCGGCGGAAGCGATCGAGACCTACCTCAAATCTCACGCGGAATCGCTGGGGATGAGCTGGGAAGAGTTCTGCATCAAAAACGAACTCTGATCGGCGCTGTACCGGAAAGCCAGGTGATGGCTTTCGGGCCGTTGCACTACGACCATCATGCGGGTGCGACGGGCCCCCCTGAACGGATTTTGCAGGTAAACTCTGGTTTTCACTGGCCCTGAAACGGCGGCACTCTGTGGTAACGCAGGACGCGCGTGAACCTGCTGTTACTCTCTCTCTTCCGCGATTCTGCCCTTCACTTCCACATAACTGGCCACGGCCAGCAGACGATTGATGTGGGTCAGCAACAGGTCAACGTCGGACTGCATAAATTCCGCGGAGGACTGCGAGGCGGTGATAATCGCATCCTGAACCGTTTCCGTAATGGTCAGGGAGTTATCCTGTTTGGCCTGCACCAGCAGCGCGGCAACCAGCAGGGACTGAGCCTCCAGCTGTGCAGTCAGCTCCTTAGCATCAACGTCCATTTTTGCCAGTTTGAGCAGAATATCAATCACCAGTTGTCGCATCGGGCACCTCCTGAAAAGTAAGCCGCCATTATGTCGTGAGGCGTGCCTGTTTTGCCAGTTTAAGATGACACCCCGTTTACCCTGAAAATTTTGCCCAAAATCGGCTGCGCCGCCTTGCTACTGTTTTTATTTACAGTATCATAGGTCAGCGATTTTACTCAGAATGGATTGCCATCATGTTTGTTGAACTGATTTATGACAAGCGCAACGTTGCCGGTTTGCCGGGTGCCCGCGAGATGATTCGTGAGGAGCTGGAAAAGCGGGTGCATCGGGTGTTTCCTGATCTCGAAGTCAGGGTTAAGCCGATGGAGCGTAACGCGATTGATACTGATTTAAGTAAGAATGATAAAGCGACGGTTGCGCGGATTGTTGAAGAGATGTTCGACGAAGCGGAAATGTGGCTGGTGGCCGATTAATCCCTTATCGGCCACCGCATCAGTCAGCGGGAGAAAACTTAACTCTCCTGCTCGCTGTGATTGATTTCAATCTCGATGTCCTGAATCGCGGCATCCAGATCTTCCAGCAGTTTTCCCTGCTTATTCAGCAACGCATCAATTCGGTCGGCGTTGGTTTTGTCTTTATACTCACCGGCATCAAACGCTAACCAATGGCTGGAAAGGGTTTCGGTGTTGGTCTGCGCGTAGTGGCGCATCTCTTTAAGCTGAGAGGTCACGTCACGCAGATATTCAGTTTTGGTCTTGGTTTCAGTTGAATCGCTCATGCTGAATTTCCTTCTGGTCAGTTATCCAAAGTGATTAGGCTTAGCGGTTCATCAACCGGCCAATCAACCAGCGCACATTAAGAGATAAAATGTCGCCGTGAGATTTAAATGTAGTCGATAATAGCGAAGCCGCACTAAGAATAATCGGAAGTTACGGTTTTGCTTTCGCTTTGACCGGTGGCAGTTCACCATCCACCACCACCTCTTTCACTTTGATGACCGTCTTGTCCGCGGTGCGGTCAGGAATGGCATCCAGTTTATGCTGCAGCGCCGCCACCTGCGTCGTCAGCAGATCGACTCTGTCATCCCGTCGCGCGGCGATCACCCGGTAATCTGCCCGGATCTCCTCCACCCGCTTATTTGCTGTGTTGCTGACATAGAGAAAAATAATTGTCATCAGGATGCAGATCATTGAGCAGCTCAGCAGAATACAGCCCAGAATGACTTTGCGCCGGTATGACATCGGAGAGTGACTACCATTAATCGTTGTCATCACTGCGATCCTCCAGAGTTGAGATAAGCCGATCAATCTCGATACGAAATTTGTCGTTGTGATCGGTTTCGGTCATGGCCAGTAATATCCCTACCGCGTTCTTGATTAACCGAAGATCGGTTTCGAGTGTCGCAATCCGCCGCAGATTCCTGTCATGACGTTCACGCAGCTCGTCGTTCTCCTCCCGCATCAGTTGATTACTCTCTTTCAGCAACACCACCTGCTCTTTGTAACTGGTAATAATTTCGCCGCCTGCACGATTACTGGTCACGATTGAGGCAATCCCTGCCAGTAACGGTTTCCAGAACAGTGCTGCTGCCCCCCCACCCAGAACTAACGCACCCATACTGGTAATCAGACTACTTTCCATGCCACACCCCTTAATCCGGTAAGGTCTCTGGAACTTACTGCGTGCTTATCAGACACGATCCCCGCCAGGAATTTAAGATTGCTTAAATCACCAACTTAAGTATACTTAAGCCACACTTCATCAAAAAGTCAAGCCAATGAAAAACAGAACCCTGGGTGACCGCATCCGACTCCGCCGTAAGGCATTGCAGTTAACGCAGAAACAGCTGGCTCAGCAGGTAAACGTGTCCCATGTCGCTGTTTCACAATGGGAAAAAGAGGAGACGCTGCCGCGCGGCGAGAACCTGCTGCGGCTCGCCGAAGCGCTGGGCTGCGCGCCCTCGTTTCTGATAGATGGGGATGGCCCTGTTTTCAGCGAAAGCGCGTGGGGCGGCCTGCACCAGATCCCGCTGGTGAGTCAGCGGAACCTAACGCAGTGGCTGGCGGATGCGGAGGCTGTGAAGTGTGAGTGGCTGATGCACAACGACATGGCGCTTGCGCAGCAGAGCTTTGGTGTGCGTGTGGAGGAGCAGGCGATGGCACCCGCAATCCTGCAGAATGATGTGGTGATTATCGATCCCACGCAGTCACCTCAGCCCGGCGACTGCGTGCTGGCCCTGCAGCAGCAGACTCCCCTGCTGCGCACCTGGCGTCAGCGCGGCCCGCAGGATGGTGTCGTGCAGTTTGAACTTGCCCCGGTCAACATTAACTTTCCCGATCTGCATTCCAGCCGGGACAGCCTGAAACTGATCGGCACGCTGGTCGAACTGCGCCGCTATCGCCAGGCATAAAACCTGGCACAGACCAGGTTCCGGCGGGAGCCTGCGGGGTTACAGGGCGTCGGTGAGCTGATCGACCACCACGTTACCCTGCAGGTCGGTCTGCATGATACGGTAACTGACCGGCCACGAGCGGCGGGTACTGAGTTTGTCAAACAGGGTGACGCCGCCGGTCTTCATCCCCTGACCATTGACGATAATCCATTCCGTGACCTCTTCCTGCCCCCGATTCTTCAGGCTCAGCGAGCGTTGCTCAATCAGCTGATCGTCAGCTTCAATTTTTAAATAGTCTCTTAACATTGTATCCACCTCCTGGTAACGCTGGTCACTATATGCTTTTATTTAATCATTTCAATCGAATTTATTTATCGACATGGGACTGCCTGACAGTGATCGCCAGCCTGAATCTGCTTACGACGCTGTCTGGCTTTTGCTTTGAATGGCCATTGCACAAAATCCGGAACGGATACGTCACTCGCAGCGACTCTGCTGCTGAAAGTCATCCTCAACTCAGCGCGGATAAGACGCTCAGGCTGGTCTAGACTTAAGAGACTGAAAAAAGGAGCGACGCATGTTTAAGCACAATTCGAACGAAGAACGTAATAAAGAAGGTGATGTCAGCAAGAGCCTTCCGGAAGCAGCCCCGCACGCAGGAAATATGTATGAAGAGGACGATCATCCCGCGACGGATGCGCCGAAAGATCATGGCGAAGTGCCGCGTAAAAACGACGACAGCCAGGATGATAAAAAGGATCCCTTTAAAGCCAGCTAAGGCGAATGGCGCGCCCGACGGGCGCGCGGATTGCAGGATTCAGGCGGTGCCGAAGCCTGTCGGCGTTTTCCCCTTTTCACCTGAGGCATCCCCCGGTTTCCAGGCTGCGATGACCCGTTGTTCTCCTCAGCGGATTTACTTCACCTGTTCGCAATCATACGCGCCCCGTATACGGATCTGGCTCTGGCTGGTGCGGACGATTTCGGCTCTTAACATCCCTTTGCCATCCCGTGTCGTCTGCTCCATATCCACCATCCCCGGTGCCCGGCTGTTTTTGACCCGCAGCTTAATCGTCGCGTTATCGTAATCGCCCTTCTGTTTTGCAAACGTGACCTTCTGCGTCTTTGCGCGCTCCCCATTGACGGAGAACCAGCCGCTGCTGTCCGGTTTAAGGGTGAATGGTCCGCACTGCGTGGAGGCCAGGGCCGAAGAAGAGAGCGCGGTTAAACAGGCGATAAGGGTGAGCGTTTTAAACATAGGTGAGCGTCCTGCTGTTCACAGAAAAGCGGAAAAGCGCGGCAGACGGAGGACCCTTTTGTCTGCCACGCGCTGAAGTAAACAGAAGTATAGCCGGGTGCAGTCACCTTATCACTGGCGGACGTGACCCGTTCAGCGCATCAGCACTAATCTTATGTTGCACCAGTGTGTAACTTGCAGAGGCGATAATAGAGCAGGCGTTAGAAGGCTCCAGTTTTTTTGTTGAAGTCATTCAACAGTAAAAGAAGGTTAAACCAGTTTTGGATTGCAGTAAGTAACTGCGTCTTTATCAGAACAGTTTAAGGATATAGACAGTCCCATCTGTTGAAAAAAAATTAAGACAGATCGAGATCACGATCAGACCTCTTAACGACCGAAAAAAGATAAAAAATTATCTGGCTCTCTACTTTTGACATCTTCTTTCTGCATTCATAATGCATAAGAAATTTGAAGGCTCTTTACTATAAAATGGACCTGTTTTCACCTTTTAAAAGCCTTACTTATTCCCGCCCTTAGGACCTTAAGCCATTTTGAACTGCTAAATACTGGATGTTTAACATACAAAAAAAGGGAGTCAGTGGAGTGAAATATTCTCCAAAAAGACAATAAACGAAAATCATCTCTTGACAATCTTAAGACATTTCTTAGTATCCCTCTTAAATTTGCTTACAGATTCCTTACGAATGATTCATCAGAAAATTTTTCGTTTTATCCTCCGATCCAGCAGGCTGCTATCAGCCTCCAGATTCATGACAACTCACCTTTTTTGCTTTTTTAATGGCTCCGCCGTTCGGTTGTTTATCGGGCGCTTGCGAGCCGAACATACAGGAATAAACATGCAAACAGAGATGTGCAGCTCATGAAGAGACTGGCTGGTCTTGATGGTTTGAGAGGGATCCTTGCACTTGGCGTCGCTCTATCGCATGCCTATAGCCACTTCACCGGTTGGCGCACGGGTTATGACATCTTCCATAATCCGGATTATGCGGTTGACATATTTTTTATTCTTTCCGGTATTGTTCTCTATCACTCTTATAAGAGCAAAGTCGGCCAGGGAGGTATGTCAGCACTTGAATTTTTTGTAATCCGGCTCTTCCGGCTCTATCCCCTGCATATTATCGCTGTCGTACTGGTACCTCTCGCTTTGTTTGTGTCTACCGGATCGTTCTTTCCCGCGTGGCTGGGGCCAGTTACGCCATGGAACCTGATAGGAGACCTGACATTGACCAACTCAATTGGTATCGGGTTTATACCCAAAACGAATGTGCCAAGCTGGTCGATTTCGGTAGAGCTCTTTGCCGGTACTGCAGTTCTGCTCCTGAGCTTTATTCACAGAGGATTGCCGTGGATCACGGCCGCCGCAGGCATCGGACTCAGCCTCTTCTATCACATTGACATCAAGGGAGCTTCCTATGCTGCCTTCCCATTCCTGAGTGATGGCGTCATCCGCTGCATTTTGTGCGTTTCTTTAGGCATCTGCGCTTATCAGGTATCAATGAGATACAGTGAATGGATAACGCGTCATGATCGTGTGGTTTCGACAGGTATCTTTATCACCTTTATGCTGACTCTGATCATTCTTTTTGGCATGAATATCACACTGCCCGCCTATCTGTTTATTACTCCGATAGTGGCTCTGGCGATAGCGGCTATGCCACATATTGAATCTGATTGCCGGACCTTTCTTGAGTCAGATAAGTTAGTGTTTCTTGGCCACATATCGTTCTCGCTCTACCTGTTACACACGCCCGTTGTCTATGCGATGTTGTGGCTGAAGGGTGAGTCATTCGATGCAAACATTATTTATGCAACTCTGGCTGTAGCTATAGCGGCTGGCATTGCTGTTCTTTCGCTGAAATATATTGAGCTTCCCTGTTATGACTATGGCAAAAGAATCGCCAGACAACACCTCTTTCCGCTTATGAAAAAAGAAAGCCCTCAGTAAGGGGCTTTCTTTTTGCCGATTTCATGCGTTTTTTTGCATCCGGAGCTTGTTGTGAAGAGCTGATTTGGTCTCATGCCAGCAATTCAAACCAAATCACACTGTAGCGAACGTGTAAGACTTCCTACATGCGGCTTGTTGAAATTAAGAGAGTTGCTTCTGAGTTGAAGGTAAGCCAACTGCGGCTCCTAAATACCAGACAACAGCTCGTACCTTTTATCTGCCTCAAAACTCGTCATCCTGTGGTGCACACGTGCTCGACTGTATCAGCCACAGGATTAACCTCAATAACTTCAGACAGCAGTGCCTGACCTACACCTGCATATTCATGATTTCGCTGTACGCTGACACCAGCTTATTCCTGACCTGAATCCCCATCTGCATCGAGATTGAAGATTTCTGCAGATCGACCATCACATCATTCAGGGCAATGCCGGGTTTCCCCATCTCAAAATCCTGCGCCTGAGTGCGGGCGGTGGTCTGGGTCTCACTGATCTTATCCAGCGCCGCTTTCATGGTGGCGCCGAAATCGATCTGATGGGTGGCTTCACTGCTGCGGTTGCTGGCCTGCAGTGAGGTCGCCTGCAGCTGCTGCAGCACGCCGTCGATTGCCTGAATGGACATAAACGATACCTTTTAAAGAGGAGTTATTTTTTCTGTGCTCAAAAGTTAGCACGTTGTCAATGAGACAAAGCCGCTAAATGACAGCAAAAAACCTACCTTATCCAGCCATCGAATTTTGCTTATCACCTAATAATGCCTGGCATTGAAGTGGAAATTTTATCTACGCAGGTCAGGGAGTCTGTTTTGCCATCTCAACTTACCCGGTCAATTACGTCAGGCAGGAATCGGTCATGAATGCGAGCACAGCCGCCACAACAGAACAAGATAAGAAAGGCTTCGGTGACCTGCTCGCTCGCCTGCGCGCAAACCCGCGTATCCCTTTAATCGTTGCCGCTGCCGCAGTGGTAGCGATCGTGATCGCGATGGTGCTGTGGGCAAAGCAGCCCAGCTACAGCGTTCTTTATAACAACCTCTCAGATGAGGATGGCGGCGCCATCGTGACTCAGCTGACGCAGATGAACATCCCCTACCGTTTCGCTGAAAACGGCGGCGCGCTGATGGTGCCGGAAGCGAATGTGCATGAGCTGCGTCTGCGTCTGGCTCAGCAGGGTCTGCCGAAAGGCGGCTCTGTAGGCTTTGAGCTGCTGGATAAAGAGAAGTTTGGCATCAGTCAGTTCAGCGAGCAGGTGAACTATCAGCGTGCGCTGGAAGGCGAACTGGCCCGCACGATTGAATCACTCGGTCCGGTCAAAACCGCCCGCGTCCATCTGGCGATGCCTAAACCGACCCTGTTTGTGCGTGAGCAGAAAGCGCCCTCCGCCTCTGTCACCTTAACCCTGCAGCCCGGCCGTGCGCTGGATGAAGGCCAGATTCAGGCGATCGCACACATGGTGTCGAGCAGCGTTGCAGGTTTACCGCCAGGCAACGTCACCGTCGTCGATCAGGCCGGTCGCCTGCTGACCCGCTCCGATGCCGCCGGTCGCGATCTCAATGATGCGCAGCTGAAATATGCCGCAGAAGTTGAAGCGCGCTATCAGCAACGTATTGAAGCGATCCTGAATCCGATTCTCGGTCAGGGTAACGTTCATGCACAGGTCACCGCACAGATTAACTTCGACACCAGCGAGCAGACAGATGAGAAATATCAGCCTAACGCTAACCCGTCGAACACCGCTATCCGTTCGCGGCAGACCAGCACCAGTGACCAGTCTGGTTCCCCATATCCGGGCGGCGTGCCGGGCGCGCTCTCCAATCAGCCTGCGCCAGCCAACACTGCGCCGGTAACGACGCCGAACAACAATGCGGCCAATGGTCAGAACGCGAACGGTCAGAACAATGCGGCTAACAACGCCACGCAGGCCACCAGCACCGCCGCCAGCGCAACGCCGACGAACTCACGTCGTGACGACACGGTGAACTACGAACTGGATCGCACCATTCGTCACACCAAAATGAACGTCGGCGACGTGCAGCGTCTGTCGGTTGCGGTCGTCGTGAACTACCGTGCGGATGATAAAGGCAAAGCCATTGCGCTGAATGAGCAGCAGCTGAAACAGATTGAAGATCTGACCCGTGAAGCGATGGGTTACTCTCAGAATCGTGGTGACAGCGTCAACGTGGTGAACTCGCAGTTTAACACCACCGAGCCGATGAGCGTCGACCTGCCCTTCTGGCAACAGCAGTCGTTCTTTGAACAGCTGATGGATGCCGGTAAGTGGCTGCTGGTTGCCCTCGTCGCCTTCATTCTCTATCGCAAACTGGTTCGTCCGCATCTGGTTCGCAAGCAGGCCGCAGACAAAGCCGCTGCTGAAGCCATTGCCGCCCGCGCTGCCGAGAAGCCGGAAGAAGAAGCCTTTAGCGTACAGCTCAGCAAAGATGAGCTGGAGCAGGAACGTAAGTCTAACAACCGCATGAGCGCAGAAGTGATGAGTCAACGCATCCGCGACATGTCAGAAAACGATCCGCGTGTGGTAGCGCTGGTCATTCGTGAATGGATGAGTAAAGAGCTATGAGTCTGACCGGAACTGAAAAAAGCGCCATCCTGATGATGACCATTGGTGAAGAGCGCGCGGCGGAAGTCTTCAAACACCTGAACCAGCGTGAGGTGCAGCACCTGAGCGGCGCGATGGCGAATATGCGTCAGGTGTCGCACAAACAGCTGACCGAGGTCCTGCGTGAGTTCGAAGCGGATGCCGAGCAGTTCGCGGCGCTGAGCCTGAACTCCAACGAATATCTGCGTTCGGTACTGACCCGGGCGCTGGGCGAAGAGCGCGCCTCCAGCCTGCTGGAGGACATCCTCGAAACGCGCGACACCACCAGCGGCATGGAAACACTCAACTTTATGGAGCCGCAGGCTGCTGCCGACCTGATTCGCGACGAGCATCCGCAGATCATCGCCACCATTCTGGTACACCTGAAACGTGCCCAGGCCGCCGACATCGTGGCGCTGTTCGACGAGCGTCTGCGTCACGACGTGATGCTGCGTATCGCCACCTTTGGTGGTGTGCAGCCAGCCGCGCTGGCCGAACTGACCGAAGTGCTGAACGGACTGCTGGACGGTACCAACCTCAAGCGCGCGAAGATGGGCGGCGTGAGAACCGCAGCCGAGATCATCAACCTGATGAAAACGCAGCAGGAAGAGGCGGTTATCGAAGCGGTACGCGACTTCGATGGCGAACTGGCGCAGAAAATTATCGACGAGATGTTCCTGTTCGAGAACCTGGTGGAAGTGGACGACCGCAGCATCCAGCGTCTGTTGCAGGAAGTGGAGTCCGAGCAGCTGCTGGTGGCGCTGAAAGGTGCCGAACAGCCACTGCGCGAGAAGTTCCTCAAAAACATGTCAGCCCGTGCAGCCGATATTCTGCGCGACGATCTGGCAAACCGGGGGCCGGTGCGTATGTCTGCGGTGGAAAACGAACAGAAAGCGATCCTGCTGGTGGTTCGCCGCCTGGCCGAATCGGGCGAGATGGTAATTGGTGGTGGCGAGGAAACGTATGTCTGATGCATTTTCTGCCCGTCCCTGGCAGCTGTGGCAGCCCACGGATTTAGGCCGTTTCGATGAGCCTGAAGCCGCGCCGGAGCCTGAATTTACCGAATCGGATGATGGCGTCGATGAGCAGCAACTGCAGCTCGAACGCCTGCAGCAGCAGATGCGGAAAGAGGCGCAGGGCCAGGGGTACAACGAAGGCTATCAGCAGGGCATGACCGAAGGTCAGAAAGCGGGCTATGACGCCGGTTTTCAGCAGGGCCTGGTGGATGCCCAGCAGCAGCAGGCGCCGCTTCAGGCGCGGATGCAGCAGCTGGTTACCGAGTTCCAGAACACCCTGGAATCCCTGGACAGCGTGATCGCCGCGCGTCTGATGCAGCTGGCTCTGGAAGCGGCACGCTCCGTTATCGGCCAGGCAACCGCCGTCGATGGCACTGCCCTGCTGCGCCAGATTCAGGGCTTACTGCAGCAGGAACCGATGTTCAGCGGCAAACCGCAGCTGCGTGTTCATCCGGATGACTTACAGCGCATTGAGCAGACCCTGGGCCCGACGCTGGATCTGCACGGCTGGCGTCTGATCGCCGACAGCACCCTACATCCCGGCGGCTGCAAACTCAGCGCAGAAGATGGTGACCTGGATGCCAGCGTCGCCACGCGCTGGCAGGAACTCTGCCGTCTTGCGGCACCAGGAGAAATTTAATGACCACCCGTCTGAACCGCTGGCTGGGATCGCTGGACGCCTTTGAGAAACGCATCGCCCAGGTGCAACCGGTGCGCCGTTATGGTCGCCTGACCCGCGCCACCGGTCTGGTGCTGGAAGCGACCGGCCTGCAGTTACCGCTGGGGGCAACCTGCATCATTGAACGCAACGATGGCAAAACCATCAGCGAAATCGAAAGCGAAGTGGTGGGATTTAACGGCCAGAAACTGCTGATGATGCCACTGGAAGAGGTGGACGGCATTTTACCTGGCGCGCGAGTCTATGCCCGTCAGAATGGCGATAACCCGCAGGCAGGCAAGCAGCTGATGCTGGGGCCGGAACTGCTGGGCCGCGTTCTTGACGGCAGTGGCCGTCCGCTGGATGGTCTGCCGTCGCCGGATACCGGCTATCGTGCGCCGCTGATCACACCGCCCTTTAACCCCTTACAGCGTACGCCGATTACCGACGTACTGGATACCGGCGTGCGGGCAATCAACGCGCTGCTGACGGTTGGCCGTGGCCAGCGTATGGGCCTGTTTGCCGGTTCGGGCGTGGGTAAAAGCGTGCTGCTGGGCATGATGGCGCGCTATACCAAAGCGGACGTCATCGTGGTCGGCCTGATCGGTGAACGTGGCCGCGAGGTCAAAGATTTTATCGAGAATATTCTCGGTGCCGAAGGCCGCGCCCGTTCAGTGGTCATCGCCGCCCCGGCCGATGTCTCCCCGCTGCTGCGTATGCAGGGTGCCGCCTACGCCACGCGCATTGCGGAAGATTTTCGCGATCGCGGCAAGCACGTCCTGCTGATTATGGACTCCCTCACCCGCTACGCCATGGCGCAGCGTGAGATTGCGCTGGCGATCGGTGAGCCGCCCGCCACCAAAGGCTATCCGCCTTCCGTGTTCGCCAAACTGCCTGCGCTGGTTGAACGCGCCGGTAACGGCATCGACGGCGGCGGTTCGATTACCGCCTTCTATACCGTTCTGACCGAGGGCGACGATCAGCAGGATCCGATCGCCGACTCCGCGCGCGCCATCCTTGACGGCCACATCGTGCTGTCACGCCGGCTGGGCGAAGCGGGTCACTACCCGGCCATCGATATTGAAGCCTCGATCAGCCGTGCGATGACACATCTGATCGATGAGAACCACTATGCGCAGGTACGCCAGTTCAAGCAGTTGCTCTCCAGCTTCCAGCGTAACCGGGATCTGGTCAGCGTCGGCGCCTACGCCGCCGGGAGCGACCCGATGCTCGATAAAGCCATCAAACTCTATCCGCAGATGGAAGCCTTCCTGCAGCAGGGGATTTTTGAGCGCAGCGATTACGACGACGCCACCCTGCATCTGCATGCGCTGTTTGGACAGTAACACCCTTTAACGCGAGGTAACGGCAATGAAAACTGCAAATGCCATCGACACGCTGCGTGATTTAGCGGAGCAGGATCTCGAACGCGCCGCCATCTACTTAGGCGATATGCGTCGCGGCCAGCATGCCGCCAACGAGCAGCTGACGATGCTGCTCGATTATCAGGACGAATATCGCAACAAACTCAACGATGACATGTCATCAGGTATCGCCAGCACCCGCTGGACCAACTATCACCAGTTTATTCAGACGCTGGAAAAAGCGATCGAGCAGCACCGTAACCAGCTCAATCACTGGAATCAGCGGCTCGAACAGGCGCTGATTAACTGGCGCGACAAGCAGCAGCGGCTGAATGCCTATCAGACCCTGATTACGCGGGCAGCAGAAAACGCATCACGACAGGAAAACCGTCTCGATCAGAAACGGATGGACGAATTTGCCCAACGGGCCGCATTGAGGAGAGGCGAATGATTACGCTGCCACACATTGCCACAAAAGCGGCGGTGAAAACTGACGCTGAACCATCAGTTTCAGCTGATGCCACAGCGGGCAATGATGCCCTGCCACAGGACTTTCTGACCGCGCTGGGCAACCAGCTTCTGGGGCTGGCTAAGCAGCCCGGAAAAACGCTGCAATCGGCTGATATGAAAGCCGAAAAAGGCGATGACGCGCGGGCCAAACCTACCCTGAATGCGCTAATGGCGGCACTGGAAAATCCGGCTGCACTGAGTGGCCTGTTTAAACCGGAAAATATTAAAGCTGATCCAAAATCAGCCGATGATAAAGACAAGCCGGACGTGGCCGCCCTGAGCGCCAGCGAGCTGCAGAATGTGCAGGCACTGTTCGCTATGTTACCCGGCGTGACAACCGCCGCTGCCGCAACGCCGACCCCGGTCAGCGGTGAGGCCGGCGAGCTGATAGCTCAGGCTGGCGGCGACCGCAAAGCACAGAACCCGCTGATGCAACTGCTCAACAGTGCACAGACTACTGCGCCAGCGGATAAAGCTGAGAAACATGACGCGAAAGGCGCCGCCGCGGATGCCTCTGCGGCCGGCAGCGCAGCCAGCCAGGGTTCAGCCCCGGCGAAAAGCGCAACCGGCACTGGCCTGACGCCCGATGCCAGTTTCCAGCAGGCGCTGAACACGCTCGTGAAGCAGGATGACCAGGCGGCGGTGAAAGCCAGTAACAGCGATAACGCGCTCATCGCGCCGCCAGTGAGCAGCGCCAGCAGCCTGCCGGCCCCGGTGACCGCCTCTGCGACCAGCAGCACGCCAGCCACGCCGATGCTGAATGCGCAGCTGGGCAGCGACGAATGGCAGCAGGCGCTGAGTCAGCAGATTGTCATGTTCAGCCGCAACGGTCAGCAGAATGCGGAATTGCGTCTGCACCCGGAAGATCTTGGCGCTATCCAGATTAGCCTGAAACTGGATAACGACCAGGCACAAATTAGTCTGGTTTCCAGCCACAGCCATGTCAGATCGGCGCTGGAAGCCGCGATACCGCAGCTGCGCAGCGCACTGGCAGAGAGCGGTATTAACCTGGGCGAGAGTCAGGTGAGCAGTGACAGTTCCGCGCAGGGCCAGAGCTTCCAGCAGCAGGAGGCGCCTCGCGATGGACAGCATGGCCGCTTCTCCCTCTCCCAGGACAGTGACACCGACATCACGCCGATTGCCGTCCCCGCCGCCCTTCAGGCTCGCGTCAGCGGCAACAGCGCCGTCGACACTTTTGCCTGACAGCGACAAACGCTGAAGGTAAGCGTAAAACCCGCGTCTTTTCTTCCCATTGGTTTGACTTAAGACGCGGGATAATCTGTCCCGTGAGCCGAGAGGCTTGCCCATAATTCACAGGAAGTAACTGCAACCATGTCTGAAAACGCAAAAGCAAAAGGCCGCAAACGTAAACTCTTAATACCGGTGTTGCTCATTGTGACGCTGGCCGCTTGCAGCGTGGCAGGCTATGCAGTCTGGCGAATGATGAACAAACACGAGGGCGATAAGCCTGAGGTGGCGAAAGTTGAACCGCCTCCCGCTCCGGTCTTTTTTGCACTTGATACATTTACGGTTAACCTGGTCAATCCCGACAACGATCCTGACCGCGTGCTTTACGTAGGCTTTACCCTGCGTCTGGCCGATGAGGATACCCGTCGTCGGCTGAATGATTATCTGCCTGAGGTGCGCAGCCGTCTGCTGCTGCTGCTCTCGCGTCAGAGTGCTGCGGCGCTGGCGACCGAGCAGGGAAAACAGGCGCTTGTTGAACAAATCAAACAGGCGCTGGCCCCACCGCTGGTAAAAGGTCAACCTCCGCAGGTCGTAAACGATGTGCTGTTTACTGCCTTCATTTTGAGGTGAATCAATGGGCGATAGTATTCTCTCCCAGGCTGAAATTGACGCCCTTCTGAACGGCGACAGCGGCAGCGCGGAAGAAGAAAAGAAACAAAGCGGGCCGGAAGGCGACATTCGTCCTTACGACCCGAATACCCAGCGTCGCGTGGTGCGCGAGCGTCTGCAGGCGCTTGAGATTATTAACGAGCGTTTTGCCCGTAGTTTCCGTATGGCGCTGTTTAACCTGCTGCGCCGCAGCCCGGATATCAGCGTCGGGACGATCAAGATTCAGCCGTATCATGAGTTTGCCCGCAACCTGCCGGTGCCGACTAACCTGAACCTGATCCACCTGAAACCGCTGCGCGGCACAGCACTCGTGGTGTTCTCACCGAGCCTGGTGTTTATTGCCGTCGATAACCTGTTTGGTGGCGACGGCCGCTTTCCGACCAAAGTCGAAGGCCGTGAGTTTACCCATACCGAGCAGCGCGTCATCCGCCGCATGCTGAAGCTGGCGCTGGATGGTTACAGCGATGCCTGGAAAGCGATTTATCCTCTGGACGTCGAGTATGTACGTTCAGAAATGCAGGTGAAGTTCACCAACATTACCACCTCACCGAACGACATCGTGGTCAACACGCCGTTCCAGGTGGAGATTGGTAACCTGGTGGGTGAGTTTAATATCTGCATCCCGTTTTCAATGATTGAACCGCTGCGCGAGCTGCTGGTGAATCCACCGCTCGAAAACTCACGTCAGGAAGATAACCACTGGCGTGACAACCTGGTCAAACAGGTGCAGCACTCTGAGCTGGAACTGATTGCACACTTTGCCGAAACCTCACTGCGTCTGTCACGGATCCTGCAGCTGAAACCTGGCGATGTGCTGCCGATTGAGAAGCCGGAACGCATTATCGCGCATGTGGATAGCGTCCCGGTCTTAACCAGCCAGTATGGCACGATGAATGGTCAGTACGCGCTCCGTGTTGAACACCTGATTAACCCGATTTTGAATTCGCTGAACGAGGAACAGCCCCATGACTGACAGTAATAAACCGTCTGACGATATCTCTGCAGACGATCTGTGGGCTGAAGCGATGAATGAGCAGGTCGGCAGCAGCAGCAGCGCGCCGCAGACCGATGACGTCTTTAAATCATTCGACAGCGGCAATGTCGCTGGCTCGCTGCAGGATATCGACCTGATTATGGATATCCCGGTGAAGCTCACCGTAGAACTGGGCCGCACCAAGATGACGATCAAAGAGCTGCTGCGTCTGACGCAGGGTTCCGTGGTGTCACTGGATGGCCTGGCGGGTGAACCGCTGGATATTCTGATCAACGGTTACCTGATCGCGCAGGGTGAAGTGGTGGTCGTGAACGACAAATATGGCGTGCGCATCACCGACATCATCACCCCGTCTGAACGTATGCGTCGTCTGAGTCGCTAAAGAGCCACTGACTATGAACAGCCAGAATCAAACGCTGCAGACGGCGACGCCGCACGCGCAGGCGATCTCTACCGGCTCTATGCTGGCGCAGGTCAGCAGCGTCTTAGCCGTAATTATTCTGTTGATTCTGGCCTGCGCCTGGCTGGCACGTCGTGCCGGCTTCGCGCCGAAGAAAGTCAGTAGCCAGGAGCTGAAGCTCACCGCCAGCGTCTCCGTTGGCCAGCGTGAGCGCGTCGTGATTGTTGATACGGCCGATGCCCGTCTGGTGCTGGGCGTCACCGCGCAGCAGATTACCCATCTGCACACGCTGCCACCGGGTCAGCCGGTCTCCGTGACGCCGGACAATCGTGCGCCACAGGATTTTCGTCAGTTATTACAGAATCTGGTTAAACGTCCCGGAAAACCACAATGATGCGTCGACTGCTTCCTTTACTGCCACTGCTGTTACTGGCACCGGCTGCCCATGCCCAGCTGCCGGGTCTGGTGAGTCACTCGCTGCCTGGCGGCGGTCAGAGCTGGTCCCTGCCGGTTCAGACGCTGGTCTTTATCACCGCCCTGACCTTTATCCCGGCGGTGCTGCTGATGATGACCAGCTTCACCCGCATCATCATTGTATTCGGTTTACTGCGTAACGCCCTGGGCACCCCCTCGGCGCCGCCGAACCAGGTTCTGCTCGGTCTGTCGCTGTTTCTGACCTTCTTTATTATGGCGCCGACCTTCGACAAAATTTATCAGGATGCTTATCTGCCGTTCAGTCAGGACAAGATCAGCATGGATGTCGCGATTGAGAAAGGTGCTCAGCCGCTGCGTGACTTTATGCTGCGTCAGACTCGCGAGGCGGATCTCGCCCTGTTTGCCAGGCTGGCCAATACCGCGCCGATTGCCGGTCCGGAAGCCGTGCCGATGCGCATTCTGCTGCCAGCCTATGTGACCAGTGAACTCAAGACCGCTTTCCAGATTGGCTTTACCGTCTTTATTCCGTTCCTGATCATTGACCTGGTGGTAGCCAGCGTGCTGATGGCGCTGGGGATGATGATGGTTCCACCCGCGACCATATCGCTGCCGTTTAAACTGATGCTGTTTGTTCTGGTCGATGGCTGGCAACTGCTGGTCGGTTCACTGGCGCAAAGTTTCTACTCCTGATCCCCCTTTTTTACCGGAGCAACACATGACACCTGAATCAGTAATGGTAATGGGACAGGAAGCGATGCGCGTCGCCCTGATGCTGGCCGCCCCGCTGCTGCTGGCCGCGCTGGTCAGCGGCCTGCTGATCAGCCTGATCCAGGCGGCGACCCAGGTCAACGAACAGACCTTATCCTTTATTCCCAAGATCCTGGCGGTCGCCACCACCGGTATCATTGCCGGACCGTGGATGCTGAATCTGCTGCTGGACTACATCCGTACCGTCTTTACTAACCTGCCTTATATCATCGGCTGATGATTACTCTCGACAGCAGTCAGCTGGTTCAGTGGGTCAGCCAGTTCTTCTGGCCGCTGGTGCGCATCATGGCGTTGTTCGCCACCGCACCCATCCTCAGTGAACGATCTGTCAGCAAGCGTGTCAAAATCGGTCTGGCGGTGATGATCACCTGGCTGCTGATGCCGCTGTTACCTGCAGTGAATGTCACCCTGTTTTCTCCGGCGGGTTTCTGGCTGCTTATTCAGCAGATGCTGATTGGTATCGCGCTCGGCTTTACCATGCAGTTTGCCTTTGCGGCTGTGCGCTGCGCCGGTGAAGTGATTGGTCTGCAGATGGGCATCTCCTTCGCCACCTTTTTCGATCCCGGCAGCCGTCTTAACATGCCGGTACTGGCCCGTTTCCTCGACATGCTGGCGATGTTACTGTTCCTGACCTTCAACGGGCATTTATGGCTGATCTCGCTGCTGGCGGACAGTTTTCATACGCTGCCGATTGGCGGACACCCGCTGAATGCCAATGCGTTTATGGCGCTGGTGAAATCGGGCGGATTAATTTTCCTTAATGGCATGATGTTAGCGCTACCCTTAATCGTTTTGTTACTCATGCTAAATCTGGTACTAGGTTTGTTAAACCGTGTTTCACCACAGTTATCAATCTTCGCAATTGGCTTTCCGATTACCTTAACAGTCGGAATTTTAACCATCAGCCTGCTGATGCCCCTTCTCGCCCCGTTCTGCGAGCATTTGTTCGGGGAAGTCTTTGATTTACTCACCCTGTTCCTGACAGAACTATCCCGTCCCTGAACATTAAGTTTCTAACTATCTTTACGTTATGAAACTTAAGTATCGCAAAACCATACGTGCATTTTCCGAACCATGTTTTTCAGAATGCAACTAAGGAAATTCTGATAAATGTGCGCAGAGTCTGAAAATAATTCTTATTAAACCGGGCTTCGCGTATTTTAGTTGGGTGGTTCACGGAAGCACTTAGACTGTGAATTGGCGGGCAAATCCGGTAAACCCATGAATTTGATAGAAAAAAAACTTTAAGTGATTTTTCTTGTTAAAAAATGTTTTTTCCGGCATTGTCATCGCACGCTGAGGCGTCACACTTTCGTAAAACAAATGCTTTTGAGAATTATCCTATCAGAAAACTCTGTGTTTTCAGGGATAGTGATTTTGCTCTCAAAAAAACGCGTTTTACTTAACCTCCGGCACTTCACTGGCATTCCCCGCCACGGCCGGAGAATGTATGACGTCAGGGCAGCACAAAATTTTTGCAGAACGGGTCAGGGATGAAGACTTTTACGGGCGGTTGCCTGTTGCCAAACTGCACGAGCAGAATAAAAAAGTACCTAAGAAATCTCTCTCGTACCGCAACGCGTATTCATCGTTGATTTAAACGGATAACAAATTGGTGAGGGTCGCTATTATGCCAACTATTATTATGGATTCCTGCAACTACACACGCCTGGGATTAACAGACTACATGTCTTTAAAAGGAGTTAAGAAGAAGAACATCTCGTCTGTCTCCGATATTGAACAACTACAGCAAAAATGTGAGCAATTAAATCCTGGTGTCGTCTTTATTAATGAAGATTGCTTCATTCATGAGTCTGACTCCAGCGAACGCATTCGCAGCATTATTACACAGCATCCTGACACACTGTTTTTTATATTCATGGCGATCAGCAATATCCATTTTGAGGAATATCTCTACGTTCGTAAGAACCTGATTATTACGTCAAAATCGATGAAGACTTCGACCCTTGATTCCTTACTCAGTACCTATTTGCAGAAGAAGCTTAACCAGTCTGCGCGCATCTCTTCGGGCATGGATGTACATCCGCTGACGCTGAGCCAGACTGAATCAAACATGCTGAAAATGTGGATGTCAGGTCATGATACCATCCAGATTTCAGACAAGATGCAAATTAAGGCCAAGACGGTTTCGTCGCACAAAGGGAATATTAAACGCAAAATCAAAACCCATAATAAGCAGGTTATTTATCATGTTGTTCGTTTGACGGATAATGTGACCTCGGGTATTTACGTTAATATTCGCTGATTGTCGCAGCACAGGAACCGGCCTTTATGGCCGGTTTTTTATTGCGCGAAATTGCGATCTGCGTCTCACTCTGGCTGTTAAGCCTTCTGCTCCGGCTGCCGATGTTAAGTTTTATAACAATCAGCCTCATGAGAGCATGGATATGAACACTGCAGTAGATAATGATGGACAGAAAAGCGCGGGCCTCTGGCAGAATCTCCGTCTGGTGCCGCTGTTTAGCCTGATCTTCGGCGGCATTTTGCTGCTGTTTGCACTCTGTATCGGTGTCGCCAGTTACTTCCTGATTTTAAGCAATCACTCTCTTGATGATGCGACCAACGAGATTCAGGTTCGCATGGGCCTTTCAAACAGTTCGAACCATCTGCGTACCGCCCGCCTGACTATTATCCAGGCCGGTGCCGCCGCGCGTATCGGGGAAATGGATGAGTTTCGTGCCAATGTGGCAGCGGCCGAAAAACGCATCCAGCAGGCCAAAGAGGGCTTCGCCGTGTATGAAGCGCGGGAGGTAAAATCGCCCGCCGACACGGAACTCGATAGCAGCCTGAAGGCCCGCTTCAACGATTACATCACCAAAGGCCTGATCCCGATGATCAACGCCGGTAAAGAGGGCAGCTTCGAGGGCATTATCGCCCAGGAAACCGATGTAACCCGCAAGCTGGATGATGACTACAACGCGGTATTGCTGAAGGCGATCAAGATCCGTACTGACCGGGCGATGGCGATCAATGCGCAGGCGGACCATCAGTCGCGCGTCGGCTTTATCTCAATGGCGGTGGCCTTTGCCGCCGCGCTGGTGCTGGTGCTGATGACCTTTGTCTTCCTGCGCCGCGTAGTCATCACGCCGCTGCGCCTGTCGGTGCAGCGTATCGAACGTATTGCTCAGGGTGACCTGACCTCCCCGCCTCTGCCGCATGGCCGCAGTGAGATCGGCACGCTGATCTATAACCTGCAGCTGATGCAGCAGGCGCTGGTCACCACCGTGGGAACGGTGCGTGAAGGTGCGGTGGCGATCTATCAGGGTTCCAGTGAGATTTCTGCCGGTAACACCGACCTCTCGTCACGCACCGAGCAGCAGGCCGCCGCGCTGGAGCAGACCGCTGCCAGCATGGAGCAGCTGACCGCGACAGTGAAACAGAACGCCGAGAATGCACACCACGCCAGTCAGCTCGCGGCCGATGCCTCCGGCAAAGCGCGCAGCGGGGGCGAACTGGTGGGCAGCGTGGTGAAAACCATGAACAATATTTCTGGCAGTTCGAAGAAGATTGCCGAGATCACCAACGTCATTAACAGTATCGCCTTCCAGACCAACATCCTGGCGCTGAATGCGGCGGTTGAAGCCGCGCGTGCCGGTGAACAGGGTCGTGGCTTCGCGGTCGTGGCCAGTGAGGTGCGGAATCTCGCACAGCGCAGTGCGCAGGCGGCTAAAGAGATTGAATCCCTGATCGCCGAGTCGGTCACGCTGATTAATGACGGCTCGCATCAGGTTGGTGCCGCCGGCAACACCATGGGTGAAATTGTCGAAGCGGTGCGTCGCGTGACCGATATTATGTCGGAGATCGCGGCGGCGTCGGACGAGCAGAGCCGGGGGATTCAGCAGGTCAGCCAGGCCGTTACCGAGATGGATAATGTGACCCAGCAGAACGCCTCACTGGTGGAAGAAGCCACCGCCGCAGCCGCCTCGCTGGAAGATCAGGCAGGCAAACTGACCCAGGCCGTGGCAGCGTTCCGTCTGCAGGACGCGCCCGCCGCCGCCCGGACGCCTGCGCGTGAGGCGGCAGCGTTAAAGAGCCCTGCTATTGCCTCCCGTCCGGCGCTGGCCGCCGGTAACGATAACTGGGAAACCTTCTGAGTCAGGCGGCTGACACTGCGGCCACTGCTAACCGAACAACCGGCCGGATGAGTGCGTAACGCCCGTCGCCACCCGGCCTCAGAGAGCAAAAAGCCGCCTTCCCGTTTTGCGGGAAGGCGGCTTTTTTACGTCACGTCAGGTTCAGGCGTCCTCGTAAGGCTCAACAAAAATCCCATCCGGCTGATGCAGCTCATTAAAGAACCAGATTCCCAGCGGGTAATCTTCGAGCGCGACCAGAAACATGGTGCCCTCATTAAATGGCTCCATAGCCAGAATAGTGCCGGTGCGGCGCGGGCCGCCATCGGTTTTGACGCTGACGCGGTCATTGACCTTCATTATCGGTTCTCCTGATGAGTAGCTGAATACAGTCTAAACGAAGAACCGTGGCGATGCAGCGCGTTAGCGACGGGCAATCACCCAGACAGCATGAACGATACCAGGAATATAACCACAGAGAGTCAGCAGAATATTCAGCCAGAAAGCGCCGCCAAAACCGACCTGCATAAACACGCCCAGCGGTGGCAACAGGATAGCGATAATAATTTTTAAGATGTCCATAACCCTTCCTTTAGGTGTTGAAATAAATCAGCTTTATCTTCAACTATAGCTGAATCTGCTCTCTTCAGGCGAAAAGTCAGGTAAATCTGAGTAAGGTTACACCTTTTCGCTTTCCTGACAGTTCGCTGCCGGACTTCTGACGTGCCGGGCCGTTACACTCATCCTGCTGCTGCCCCCCCCAGAGGTGCAGCCAACCTGTTAGTAACAAGGATTTTGCCCGCGCAGCGCGGGCTTTTTTTCTGCGATCTGCCTGGACTCCCCTTTTACTACCGCGTTCTATACTGATCACTCTGTTTGCATCCGGAGGTCAGCACATGACAGACGAAAAACAGCACAGCGACGGGCAACCGTCCGAACTGAAGGTGGATATCGAGGGATTACTGGCGGCGATTCAGGCCAGGACATCGGGAGAGGTGCGGGATTATATGGAGCAGGAGCAGGCGCCACGGCTGGAAGCGGATGGCCAGATTTTCCACTCTTACAGCGAACTGGCTGAGGCATTCGAAATCGATATCTGCGATTACCGCGCCAGTGAAGCGAATCGCTGAAATCGATTTCAAAAAAATACCCGGCGGGATGGCCGGGTAAAAATTCAATTCGTTACACCAGGGAATTCTTAACACCTGTGCAGATTACGCTATCCCACAGGCGAAACAAGCACCTGATATGCACATTTCTGCACCCTATCCGGAAATTTCAGTTCTGAAGTTACCGAAAATACCGCGTCAGACAGCCACTTAGCCTCTGCGCACTTCGCGCACGTCGCCTGTTCCGGCACGAATTTTTAAGATTAATCCTGGATTCATCGCAGACGGCACATTAAAAAAAGTGTGCGCCAGATTCAACTATAATATTGAAAAATCGCTGCTTTAGCCGCGAACGTGATGAAAGGAGCCTGTTAATGCCCACTCTCCATCAGCCGTTAATGATCGTTACCGACCTGGATGGTTCATTGCTCGACCATCACACCTATCGCTGGGATGCGGCCAGTGAATGGCTTGCCACGCTGAAACAGCAGGCCGTGCCGCTGGTGATCTGTTCCAGTAAAACGGCCGCCGAGATTATTCCGCTGCAGAAAAGGCTGGGTATCAGCGGCTCGCCCTTTATTGCGGAGAACGGCGCCGTGGTACAGACGCACGATCAGCAGCGGGTTCGCCTGGATGACACGCAGACCTATGAGGCGATCTGCGAACGGCTGGCCGCCATGAAAGCCACCTGGCGCTTCACCGGTTTTCATGACTTCTCCGACCCGGACGTGGCTTCAATGACCGGCCTGAGCGAGGCAGATGCGGCGCTGTCGCGTCAGCGCGACGCCTCCGAGGTGGTGGTCTGGCGCGACAGTGAGGAGGCGCTGGCGCAGTTTCGCGAGGCGCTGGGCGCTGAAGGCCTGGCCCTGACTCAGGGTGGCCGTTTCTGGCATGTGATGCCCGCGGGCTGCGGCAAGGGCCAGGCGCTGCGCTGGCTGCTGGATCACTCACCCGGTGAGTCGCGCGTCACCATCGGTCTGGGCGACGGGCCCAACGATGCCCCGATGCTGGATGCGGTGGACTACGCCGTGGTGATCCGGGGCTACAGTAAAACACCGGTCACCCTTACCCGCACCGATCAGCAGCAGGTTTATCACACGGCGCATCACGGCCCTGAGGGCTGGCGTGAAGGGCTGGACTATTTTTTGACTCAACCTCAATAAGCTGCCCGCGGGCATTAAAAGGATGATGCGATGAGTGACTTTTATCAGAATGGCGTAATCACCAATTTCCACAATCTGACCCACCGCAGCGTGGAGTCGCTGGAAAAAGAGATGGTACGCTTTGCCCGCAAACGCAAAATGGGGCTGATCCTGCCATCGCTGTTTTCCGAACTTGAAGGCCCGGCACTGACGAATATCGTCGATGAGCTGGCGAAAGTGCCCTATCTGGACGAAATTGTCATCGGTCTGGATCGGGCTGACCGCGACCAGTTTCTCTATGCGCGCGAATTTTTCTCCCGGCTGCCGCAGCGGCATCGCATTCTGTGGAATGATGGCCCGCGTCTGAAGGCTATTGATGCCGAGCTGGATAAGGAGGGTTTATCCCCTACCCAGCCCGGCAAGGGACGTAACGTCTGGTTCTGCACCGGTTATACGCTGGCATCCGACCGCACCAGCTGCGTCGCCCTGCATGACTGCGATATCGTCACCTACGAGCGCGGAATGCTGGCCCGCCTGCTCTACCCGCTGGCTAATCCGGCCTTTCAGTATGAGTTCTGCAAAGGCTTCTACGCACGCGTGGCCGACGGCAAGCTCAATGGCCGCGTAGGACGGTTGCTGGTCGGCCCGCTGCTGCGCTCGCTGCAGAAAGTCTACGGTCATTCCGAGTATCTGGATTATCTGTCGAGTTTCCGCTATCCCCTGTCCGGCGAGTTTGCCATGCGGACGCATGTGCTGAACGGCATCAAAATTCCGGGAGACTGGGGGCTGGAGATCGGTGTGCTGTCGGAGATTTACCGTAACTATACTACCCGCCAGTCATGTCAGGTGGAGATCGCCGATAACTACGATCACAAGCATCAGCCGCTGGCGGAAGATGATGGCACCGGCGGCCTGAAACGCATGAGCAGTGACATTGTTCAGTCGCTGCTGCGTAAGCTCGCCACGATGGGTGTGCCGCTGACCAGTGACTCGTTCCGGGTGCTGAAGGCGACCTACTACCGTAATGCGCTGGATATGATGGAGACCTATAACCATGAGGCGGCGATGAACGGCCTGAAGTTTGATCAGCATGTCGAGGAAGCGGCGGTGGAGATGTTCACCCAGTCGATCCTGGAAGCGGGTCAGGCCTTTATCGAACGGCCTAACGACAAACCGTTTATTCCGAGCTGGAGCCGGGTGCAGTCTGCGTTCCCGGACGTCTTACAACGCATCTACCAGGCCGTTGAAGAGGATAACGACGGCAACGTCTGAAGCTGAGCGGGCGGCACAGAGTGTGCCCGCCACCGCGTTTTGCTCACCGGGCCTGCCTGGTCGTCAGACCTGCAGGCCTGAGCCCGCCAGCTGCTGCGCCGGTGCTGTCGCACACAGCTCATCGCTGCGGAAAGCTTCACTGCGCACCGCGTAGCCGTCATACCAGCGGCACTCGACCATGCCACTGGCGTAGCCGGTCACCACCATTGTCTGGCCCTCTTCCTTGTGTTGCACTTCCTCACTGATTGCAAAAACCATGATGCGCTCCTTTTACGAATGTTAATAACCGGGGTGATGATTTCCTTTATAGCAGGCGAACGGGGTTCCTGCCTGTTAAGGCACGCAAAAAAAGGGCAAATTCAGAATTAAGCAGAGAGATATGCGGAAAATAAACAAAGCGGATAAAAAATATTACCCGCTTTGAGGAAAGGTTAAGGCGCTGACGTCAGATCTTGCACCCTTCGCAGTCGGCTTCGTCACCGAGATCGTCCGGCACTTCGCTGGCTTTTTTCTCCGCTTTCGCTTCAGCCTGCTCCAGTTGTGCGTCGATATCAAATTCAAACATGTCGTCGTTCATCGTCATTCTCCTGACCGTAAATCAAAGTGCGCTTTATACCGATTTTCCGCGCACTCTGGCAATAAGGTTAACCACTAACAGCACGATCGACCCAATGATAAAGCCGAGCACCAGGTTAGCACCGTTGCTGAGCAGCATCGCGATCCAGCCATTGAAGCCGCCGCTGACCTCTTCAATCAGATGATGCAGTGGCGCGATGCCGTGCACCACAATGCCGCCGCCGACCAGGAACATCGCAATCGTGCCGACCACCGTGAGGATCTTCATCAGCCAGGGCGCGGCAGCCAGCAGCACACTGCCGATGCCCTGTGCCAGGCGGGACGATTTTTCACGCAGCCAGAATCCCAGGTCATCGATTTTCACAATCGCCGCGACGATGCCATAGACGCCGATAGTGACCAGAATCGCGATGCCCGCCAGAATAATCACCTGATTCAGCAGCGGGGACTCTGAGACGATCCCCAGGGTGATGGCGACGATCTCCGCAGAGAGAATAAAATCGGTCCGCACCGCACCTTTGATTTTTTTCTTTTCAAACTCTGCCGCGTTCTGATTCGCCAGCGAATCCAGTCGCTGCTGACGCGCTTCCGGTGATTTGCTCTGCCTGTCGTGCTGCAGGCTGTGCAGCACCTTTTCCACGCCTTCGTAGCAGAGATAGGCACCACCAATCATCAGCAGCGGCGTGATCAGCCAGGACGCAAACGCGGAGATGATCAGCGCCAGCGGCACCAGAATCAGTTTGTTAAGAAACGATCCTTTGGCCACACCCCAGACCACCGGCAGCTCGCGATTGGCTTTGACGCCCGTGACCTGCTGGGCATTCAGTGACAGGTCGTCACCCAGCACCCCCGCCGTTTTTTTCGCCGCCACTTTGCCCATGACGGAAATATCATCCAGAAGTGTTGCAATATCATCAAGTAAAGTGAGTAAACTGGTTCCCGCCAAAATCTTATCCTTAGTCTGGTTCGTTATGTTGACAACATGGGCAGCGCTCAATTTCCGTCACGGTCATCTCGGCGATGCCCTCACAATCCCACTCTACCCGCACCGTCTCACCTGCTGTGCCTTCCGCATGCAGATATTTACTGACCGGACTTTCGGTCATGCCGGTGATCGCCTCCGTGGCAATCAGTCTCTCGCCGCTATAGACCCGCGCGGTCGCTTTGGTGTTGACCATCCGCTCGTCACGGATCTGATAAAGGCGTTTTACCGTCAGTTTTATGCTGCTCATTTCGGCCTCCTGGCCACGGAGAAAGCGCAGATCTAACCAATTATGTCCGGGATTAGCAATCTGCGTGGTAATGATGAATGCCCTGATGATCGATCTCGGCGCTCTCTGACATCACCAGCAGCCACTCCTCCAGCCGCTCCAGCAGATCCTGATCCGTCAGGCGCAGTCTGCCCCGCAGCGCACACTCCCAGATGATCAGCACCTTCCAGCCCGCCTCCTGCAACTGGCGTACGTAACGCCGATCGCGCTCAACGTTACTGTTAATTTTTCCGGTCCAGAACTCGGTGCGCGTTGCGGGCAGCTTAAAGAGATAGCAGTGATGACGATGCCAGAAGCAGCCATGCACAAAAATAATTGCCTGCTGGTCGGTCAGAACGAAGTCGGGCCGTCCCGGCAGATTTTTATCCTGCACGCGGTAGCTGAAGCCACGGTCTTTCAGCAGCAGCGCAATACGCTGCTCAATGGCCGTATCCTGAGCGCGAATCGCACGCATATTCTTGCTGCGTGTTTCGCTGGAGTGAACATCAGCCATAACCTCTCCTTTTTTGCTGGTTATGTAACTTTAGCCTGCGCCGCGAAAAGCGAAAGTCGCCGCCGGTTGACTCTGGATGCGGGGCCGTAAAAGCAGAAGATTCCGGGGTGCCACTGCAGGGCACATCCCGGAATTTCCCTGCAGCGCCGGGAGTGATAGCATAGGCGCCTTACTGTTAAGGAAAAATGCATGCATCCCGCCCTCCTCGCTGAACCACTCTCTGCCGCCCCTTCCTCTGCCGATAGCGCTGAACTCGTGCAGCAGGTGCTGGAAATCTATTCGGTGCGTGATCTCACGGCCCGCCTGCAGCAGGCTGGCTTTACCGGCTGGACGCCAGCCCTGCTGAACCGGGTACGTCAGGGTAAAAGCGCCCTGCCACCGCTGTGTGAGGCAGAGTTGCTGCTGCTGCAGTCACTGCTGCCGTCGCGGCCCGCCCATTATGACGATCCCGAATTTCGTTTTATCGATCTCTTTGCCGGGATTGGTGGTATTCGCAAAGGCTTTGAGGCGATTGGCGGCAAGTGCGTTTTCACCAGTGAATGGAACAAAGAGGCGGTGCGCACCTATAAAGCGAACCACTACAGCGATCCGCTGGAGCATCACTTCAATACCGATATCCGTCAGGTCACCCAGCCGGAAGGGCTGACCGGTGATGACGAGATCTATCGGGCAATTGATGCCGCCATCCCCGATCATCAGGTGCTGCTGGCGGGTTTTCCCTGCCAGCCCTTTTCACTGGCAGGCGTCAGCAAAAAGAATGCGATGGGTCGCGCACATGGCTTTGAGTGTCAGGTTCAGGGCACGCTATTTTTCGATGTGGCCCGCATCCTGGCTGCCAAAAAGCCGCCGTTCTTTGTGCTGGAAAACGTGAAGAACCTGAAAAGCCACGATAAAGGCCGGACCTTTGCGATTATCATGGAGACGCTGGATGAACTGGGTTATGACATCGCCGATGCCGGTGCTGTCAGCCCGGACGCCAAAGTGATCGATGCACGTCACTTTCTGCCCCAGCATCGCGAACGCATTGTGCTGGTGGGCATCCGTCGCGATCTGAAAAAGCAGGACTTTACGCTGCGCGATATCCGCCGCTTCTATCCCGCGCAGGTGCCGACCCTGCAGAGCCTGCTGGAGCACGCCCCGGACGACAAATATATCCTGTCGCCGGTGTTGTGGCGCTACCTCTATGAGTACGCGAAGAAACATAAAGCCAGAGGCAACGGGTTTGGTTTTGGCCTGAACGACCCGCGAAATCCTGACTGCTGCGTGCGAACGCTGTCAGCGCGCTATTACAAAGATGGTTCAGAAATCCTGATCGACCGTGGCTGGGACAATGCGCTGGGAGAAGCAGCGTTTCAGAATGCGGAAAATATGGCCCGCCGTCCGCGTCGTCTCTCGCCGCGTGAGTGCGCCCGCCTGATGGGGTTTGATGTGCCAGGCCAGGCGCCCTTCCGTATTCCGGTATCAGACACCCAGGCGTATAAGCAATTTGGCAATTCAGTGGTGGTGCCGGTGTTCGCCGCGGTGGCTCAGCTCCTGCTGCCGCATATCCGCCAGCTGACCTCGTCATCGCGCTGAATCGCGCTGAAAAAAACCCGTCTTTCGACGGGTTTCTGTTTTATTTCTTTTTCTTACCCTGCTTCTTCAGCAGCAGGCGAATCTGCTTCAGCTCGGTCGCGGTAAGCCCATCAGCCTTTTCATCAGCAGACGTTGCTTTCTCTGCTGACTCTTCAGTGATGTCCTGACTATCAATGGCCGGATGCGGATGCGTTTCCAGGCTGGCCTGTAAGCGCTGCACAATCTCCTGGCTCATTGAAATCTGATTTTCCAGCGCCAGCTGTTTGATCGTTTCTTTCAGTTCAGGGTCAATTTTAATCGTTAAATTAACAGTTTCGGTCATTGCGCCACTCCTTTTTGTTATTGCTACACGCTACCGGATGACCGTTTCGATTAACATACTGTCATAAAAATTTAATATTCGGTGCGCAACGGGGTGAAATCCCGCAGCACACCCTCATCGATTCCCACCAGATTGCCCTGGAGTTCGGCATAGAGCTTGGCCATGTACCGCACCAGAAAATCTGCGTTGTGTTCTGCCAGCATGCGACCTGTTTCCGTGTGCATTGTCTCCGGCAGGCGCAGCAGTTTCTTCTGGAAGTGATCCAGCGTCCATTTGACGTCATTCAGCTCGCGGTCTTTGCCCAGGGGATCCTGGCTGTCGAACAGCGGACGGTTAAGCGCACCCGCGGTATAAAAGACCCGCGCCAGCCCGATCGCACCCAGCGACTCCAGCCGGTCAGCATCCTGCACAATTTTCGCCTCCAGCGTCTGCGGCGGAATGCCGGCGCTGAAACTGTGCGTTTTCACGGCATGCATGACGGCTTCAATGCGCTCAGCCGGGAAGTCAGGAAAGTCCTGCTGCAGAATGCGCTGGGTTTCCGCTGCGGCATACGTTGAGGCGAGATGACGCTCCGGGTGATTCTTGGGCAGATTAACCACATCGTGGAAATAACAGGCGGTAAGCACCACCAGCGGATCGGCCGGTGTGCCGGTCATGATTCGCTGTGCGCTCATCCATACGCGCCGCAGATGGGCGATATCGTGTGCGCCATCATCGTGGATCCAGTTCGCCTGAAACCAGCTTTCGTAACGAGTCTGCCAGAGTGTAAGTGACATAGTCTGTCTCCCTGTAGTGATCGACAGCGGTTTCTCTGTCGTGATCAGTGCGCGAACGGCAAGCCATCATAGCGACTGGCTAATGACACTTTTTTTACAGTGCGGTCGAAAAGCGCGGCGCTGCCAGCGATTTCTGGCAGAAAAATGAGATCTGGATCATCTGTATAGCATCTCTGTTACACAATAACCGCAATTTCGGCGGTTTTCAGTCTTTCCTCAGTGAATTGCTGCTAAGAAAATTAGTTTAACAGGCGTAATGTTTTGTTCTGTCTGAGAACCCTTTACGGGTCCGTTTAAACTTTTTTTTTCATCATCGGTGATTGTAAAATTATGTGTGATGACAGGGGAAAAAAGCTGAAAAGGTTCCTATTTTTACCGTTATAACGTACTGTATCCGTGCTCTTCATCGCTTTCTGCCGCCTGGACAGAGAGCGTTGGTGCGCTTTTTGCATTTTGCTGGTTTTCAACTATCAAAGTGGCACTTTCAAAGTGACTGTCAGGCGACAAATTATTAAGCAGAATGATTTAAAGCCTTTATGATAACTCTCAGATGTGAAGCAAATGGACGTTTACAGCAGTAACCGGGTTCTACTAATAAAAAGAGGTAATCCATGAAAGAACGGCCGATTCTTTTTTCCGAACAGCGTGTTCGTGCCCTGTTGGTTGGCCAGCAAACACAAACCCGGCGCATTATGAAAACGCAGGCTTTTGGTCCGGGACAGGATCATCACGAAGGCGTACACGCTTTCGATGTGAGCGCGAACCATCTTCATGGCTATAAGATGATGTCGATGACGGACATCAGCTACCAGTGCCCGTATGGCAAACCCGGCGACATTCTCTGGGTGCGTGAAACCTGGCGTGGTCCCATGGTGCCAGAGCACGATCTGGCAGAATATGACCGCGACCCGACGCCGTTTCGTCAGCCGGAATTTTGCCAGTACCGGGCAGACAGCAACGAACTGGGTCAGCATGCGATGAGTACGCCGGAAGCCGAAGAGTTTGGCTGGCAGACCGCCATCCACATGCCGCGCTGGGCCAGCCGCATCAATCTGGAGATTACGGGCGTACGTGCGGAAAAAATTCAGGATATCAGTGAAGATGACATCATGGCGGAAGGCGTACAGACCGATTCGCACTTCCTCAATAATTTCTTCACCATGAACGTCAATTCGGAGTCGCCCAAAGAGGCGTACCGCAAAGCGTGGCAAAAACAGTACGGTGCCACCAGCTGGGAAGTTAACCCCTGGGTCTGGGTCATTGAATTTCAGCGTGTTGAACGCAAATAACCCGCCAGAACCACGCTTTGCGGGTTAAATCACAGACAACGGCCGCGCTAACGGGTTGAATAGGCCTTCAGCCCTGAAGTCAGAATCTGATGCCAGCATTCGATGCTGGCATTTTTATGTCTGGCGCGTCAGGATAGCCAGAGAGTCCGGTTCTGTGCAGGAGTTACGATGTTTAAATGGCCCTGGAAAACGCATAACGACAGGCTGGTTGCCTTGCCCTGGCAGCAGGGACTGGCGCAACCGATCTTCAGCCCGCTCAGTGAGGCCGAGCGGCAGACGCTGGTCGCGCTGGCGACGCGCTTTCTGCAACAGAAAAAGCTGGTGGTGATGGAAGGCGCTGAGCTGGATGAACTGCGCAGCGTGCGCATCGCCCTGCTCTTCTGCCTGCCGGTGCTGGAACTGGGCCTGGAGTGGCTGGACGGTTTTCATGACGTACTTATCTATCCTGAACCGTTCAGCGTGGCGGATCAGTGGCAGGATGAGGATGGGCTGGTTCACAGCTCACCCGCCGTTCATGCCGGACAGAGCTGGACGCAGGGGCCGGTGGTGCTCAACTGGCTCGATATTCAGGATTCGTTTGATCTCTCCGGTTTCAATCTGGTCATTCATGAAGTGGCCCACAAGCTGGATGCACGCGGCAGTGGTTACACCAGCGGCGTGCCCATGATGCCACTGCGCGATGTGGCGCAGTGGGAAAAAGATCTGCGTGCCGCGATGGCAGAGATTGAAACGGAAGTGGAACTGGTCGGTGAACAGGCAGCGACTCTCGATCCCTACGCCGCCAGCGATCCAGCGGAGTGCTTCGCCGTCCTCTCTGAATACTTTTTTACGGCCCCGGTTCTGCTGGCTGAACGCTTTCCGTCCATGTATCAGCATCTTCAGCACTTTTATCAGCAGGACCCTCTGAGCAGAATAACCGCAGAGACGGCCCAAAGTGCTTAAATCGTGATCGCTTTGCTTTAAAGCTAGCCAGTTGAATGATAATGTATTTTTTGCTGTTGACACCTTCGGGCGACGTCGTTAATATTCGCCTCGTTCCAACGATTCCTCTGTAGTTCAGTCGGTAGAACGGCGGACTGTTAATCCGTATGTCACTGGTTCGAGTCCAGTCAGAGGAGCCAGATTAGAAAAAGCAGATATCTCCGGATATCTGCTTTTTTGCTTTTCGGAAGCCGCAGATTTCTCCTGCGCACGCTTGTTGTCATCTCCCCTGCCGATAATGAAAAAGCCGCTGGCGTTAATTTTCTGCACAGCCGCAATTCCCTATTTCACCGGGCTACAGGCAAAGCGATCCGCTAAAAACCAGCCGTCAAAACAGACCGGCTGGCTTAGTCGACTGACAATATTATTCAGGGATCGTCAGCACCTGACCCGGTGCAATATGATCCGGGTTACTGAGGATGCCCTTATTCGCCTCAAAGATTTTCATATATTGCGCGCCATCATTGTAAAACTGTTTAGCGATTGCGCTCAGCGTATCACCGGACTTCACGGTATAGCTGCGCGTGCCCGCTGCCGTCGCGGGTTTATCTTCAACATTTTTATCAACAGCATTTAACAACTCACCGCCAATATTTTTAATATTATCCAGAATGCTCATATTTACTCCCCTATCGTTTCTGAAACGTTTACTTTAATTAAAAAAACAGGATTGCCAGACAATTACTTCGCGGCGTACGATACACCCGCTTTAATTTTGTGGATTAAACCACTGTTAAACGCGAATTAATTTTATAAAAAGAGGGATGTTGAGAATGGGTATATTGTCATGGGTTTTATTCGGACTGCTTGCCGGTGTCATCGCCAGATGCATCATGCCGGGTAAAGAGAACATGGGTATTTTTATGACCATTGTTCTGGGTATTATCGGCGCGCTGATTGGCGGTGCGGTCAGTACGGCGCTGGGCTTTGGCCAGGTCAGTGGTTTTAATATTTTCAGCATCGCGATTGCCACCGTCGGTGCCATTATTGTGCTGTTCGTTATTCATAAAATCAGAGCGTGCAAGCAGGCGTAACGGATTAATTTTCAGGGGATAGCAGAATGAGTTTACTGGATACTGTGCTGGCGATGTGCGGCCTGAATAATCAGACCAGTCAGGAAGTGAGAGGCGTGCTGGAGTGGGTTGAGCAGCAAGGCGGATTGCACACGATCGTCAGTCATCTTCAGAACGGCGAGTACAGCGAAGTGGTTAATTCCTGGCTCGGCGATCAGCAGAACGTTGCCCTGAGCAGCGATCTGGTGCAGAAGATGATTAACTCTGAGGCCATTGAACAGCTCGCTGCACGAATGGGCATTAACACCAGCGACGCACTGAACCTGCTGGTAAAATATCTGCCTCAGCTGGTTGATAAAGCCTCTTCCGCAGGCGTAATTGACAAGAAAGCCGATTTAACCGGGCTGGTCAGTCAGTTAACACACTAAGCGTAAGGCAACCGGGGGATAAAAGCCTGCGGCTAAAGTAGTGGGCTTTTATCTTTTGGGTTGGGTACATGGACTAATTTAGTCTATAAACAAAAGATTATCTGTTAACACGAACGCGGGCTGAGGGTATGACAACACCAATAGCCCGCTGACAATAAGCAACTCAGAAGGGAGTGATCATGGCTGACACGCATCCTCAGCCCGATACCCGCCACACCCATAACCGCCGCCAGCGAATCGCAGTTGCATTATTACAAAGTGGGATACCGGCCTAACAGGGGCCTGCCGAACCGGCTGCCACAGCTCACCATTAAAGGCCGCTGGCTGGAAGCGCTAGGATTTACGACCGGGCAGAAGATCGAGGTGATCACCGGGCCGGGACAGTTGAGCTTCCGGCTGGAGGGAGATGCATAACTGGCTGACCTATACTGTAAAACCCCAGCAAAATGAACTGGGGTTTGGTTGTCACTTACTAATAGAGATCACCTTTTAAATAAAGGTAAAAGGTGATAGGCAAACCAAAAAATCAGGCTTGCAGGAATAGTACCAAAGGTAGCACCTTTTAACCCACGCCATAAGTTATCAAAATAAAAGACGCCTTCAGTTAAATAACTTACTCCCTCAAAAAATATAAAAAAAACCACAACAACGAAACTCAATGCTAATTCAAATATCAAAAAAACCTTGGCTAGCACCATGAGACTTTTTATCATTTTTTAGTCTCCGTCTTTTCCAAATATCCTGGAACCAATCCTGATGCAACAGAGCCCCCTATATTTCCGACAACTGATGGTAAAGGATGCTGGGATACTGGTTTTGTAATTGTCCAGACACCGGTCGGCACCCATTCATACTGTTTAGTTACGGGGTTAAGTATTTTATCCATTGGTACTTTGATTACGTTGCCTGTCGCATATCCGACTGTTGAACCCGCCTTACTCAACATCGTCGCGATAAAAGGATCATCACCGCTTATTTCCGCCTGATAATAACCGCCTGCCGCATTCCAGGCCATTGTTGGGTTATAACCTTTACCTGCCGTAATAGCCCCAATTAACCCGGAACCGATAACGTCTGATAATTTCACTTCACCTGTTGTTCCATACTGGATACCTGCACCTGCGGACATACCCACACCGACAGCAATAAGTTGCTCTTTAGTATTATTCATGGCATTAGTAATAATGGCCTTCCAACCCATTATTGCTACCGGCCAAGAAGTTGGGGTCATAATTACATCCATAACCCGATCGCCGTTCGTAATATTTTCCTTCAAAAATTTAAGATCCGAACCGTTAAGATATTTAACTATCGCCGCCGCATCCGGATCTTTAAGTTTCTCATCCAGCCTTACCTGATGTTTATCCGCATTCAGCGCAACGTTAGTTGCCGCCTGAACTAGTTCTTCCCAGCTCAAACAGGTAACACCGCCGCCGGTACAGGCTTCCTGAAGCTCCTTGCTGTTTTCATTACTGATGGCGATGTACTTCTCAGCAACCTTATTACAGTCACCACCCGAGGCTTTACAGTCCTGCATTTCTTTATCGAGCGCTCTGGCTTCTGTACTGCTCAGATAGTTATTCTCAACCGCATTCTTACCCGCCTGCGCGCCGGTCGCCGCTCTTGCAGTATCGCCCGTCGCCAATCCGCCTGCAAGCCCTGCTGCCAACTGACCGAGCGCGCTGACAACCTGCTTTTGATCCTCTGTCAGTTCGCTGGCCTTCTTGCCAGGATACATCGTGCTGAGGATCGCTCTGGCCATCAGCTCACCACCTGCAGCACCGGCTGCCCCCGCTGATGCGCTGTTACCTGCAAGCTGAGCCAGCACGGCACCTGCGACCGCATGAGCCATAGTATTGGCCAGGACGTTAGTCTGCTCGTGTCCATCGACAAATTTGCTGGTTGCGTGCTTGATTTTATTGGCGATATACGGTGCCATCCCACCCGCTGCGGCTGCGCCCAGATTACTTGCGCCGAGGCCGCCCAGAACGCCCGTTACTGCGGCTGCTGCCATTGAATAGCTGCCGCCGCCATTAAGAGAACTGCCTTTGACGGCATTGGCTTTATATTCCGACGACAATTTACTCTTACTCGCGCCGACGCTAAGCTCAATTTTGATCCCCGCCTCGCTCATATTGCCGTTGGCAAGAGCTTATCCGGGCTGCATGGTCTGTTTGCATGACATAGCCCAGCCTCTTTTTTAGCGATGACGTCTGAGCCACTGATGTGGGCATTATTACCGGCGATTAACGTGACGCTACTACTGTACTGCCCACAGCGCTGGCGCTCTGACTTTGGGTTGTGACGTCACGATTAAGCTGCTGGCGAGTAGAAGCACTGCCGAACGTCACGCCGATACTGCCGCCGCTCATCATGCCGCTCTTTTTAATTTCTTTCAGGCTGTGGCTATGCTGCTCTCCAGTGGCCGCAGCGATCGCGAGATCACGTCCTGCCTTACGCGCAACACTGTTATCGCCTACTGCGCTGGAACCCGTTACACCAAGATCACGTCCGGCGACGATCTGGCTGCCCGTGGTGTTAATAGTCTCAGTACTGGTCGCATCAATTTTTTGCCAGCAGTTTCCGAAACCGCACTGCGAGGTACCAGTAACGCTTTTACTTCCGGTAATGCGATATCATTCCAGGCATTCAGCAGCAGATCACCCCCGGCTTTGAGGTTAGCTATCGTTGCCCGCTTTGAGGGTCAGAGAGTCCAGTGAAGTGATGCTGGCCGCTGGTCCAGTCAGGGTTTCGGTATAAGATTTCTTCGTTCCCTTGCCGTTGTCTGCATCCAGGTGCCAGAGCTGTGACGTAGTCAGGTTATTGATGTCATCGTTAACGCTTTCCAGAGCGACTTTTTTACCGCTAATCGTCGCGCTGACGTTGTTGATATCGTTCAATGCGCTAAGTTGCAGATCGCCACCAGCCTGGAGCAGACCGGCGTTGAGGTTACAAAGGGTATTCTGGCTATGGATTGTCAGGTCGTTTTTGGCAATCACGCTACCTTCGCGCTCATTCATATAAATATCTAAAGAACCGGATGCAATAAAACGGTGAAGGTATCCGAATAAAACCCACCGTTGCACACCACGCCCCACAAATGAAAAAGGCCCGCGGGATAGCGAGCCTTTAACCGGAAAAAACAAAGCCACCCTTATTTTTCATGGTAGCGATGCACGGCCGGATAATATTCCAGTCCATAAAGCTGGCCCAGCGGCAGCAGCAGTTCAACATTGATATCATGCCCGGCTGCCTCTGCCGCAGAACCACTCAGCAGCTGCTCAAACCAGGCTTTCAGTTTCTGTTTCATCTCAGGTTCTCCGCTTCAGTTGATGCCCTGAGTAAACCCGCTTGCACGCTCCAACAGAAGCAAAAATTTCTGCGCTGCTTATGCCAGAAATGACAAAGCAGATTCTGACTGGCTGAAAGCCCGCTTCAGGCTGGCTACTGCGTGATCAGCGTAACCCAGTTTGCGCCTTTCCCTGCCGGCGCTTCAGCGACCCGTGTGAGCGTGCCGCGGGCGGAATCGATGGCGTAGCTGCCAATGACGGCGCTTTTCTCTCCGCTGACGATCAGCCATTTCCCCTGCGCATCAATCGCCATACTGCGCGGCTGTTTCTCGACCGGCCAGCTGCCGATCAGCGTTAACTCACCCGACTGCTTATCTGCCTGGTAGCCGCTGACGGTGCTGGAGGTGCGTTCGGTCACATAAATAAATTGCCCATCCGGCGTGATTTTAATGTCTGCCGCCCAGATGCGCGGCGTCGGATCGCTGTAGCCCGCCGGACGCTGCACCCCATGCTGCAGGTTATATTGCTTTGCCACCGCGTTCGGCCAGCGTTTCAGTTCTGTCAGGGAGCCATCCGCTGCACGCCGGAACTGGGTGATGGTGCCGCTCATCTCTGCGAGGTTATAGAGGAAACGGTTATCCGGCGAGATCACAGAATGCCGCGCACCGCTGTTCTTCTCACCCTGGACAAAACCGGTTCCCAGCGGCGTTATCACCCCATCAGCGCTGAATCGGTACTGCAGCACCCGATCCGCACCCAGATTGCCCACATAAAGCGACTGATTGCTGACGTCGGTGATAACCGAGTGGGCGTGCGGCCCGGTCTTCACCTCACTGGTCACCTGCGCTGTCACTACACCCTTATCATCAATCCGGTAGCTGATGACGATATCGCTGTCATACGAGGCGGCGAGCAGATAGCGACCCTGTCTGTCGGTGGTGATCCAGGGAAAACTGGCGGACACCGGCGTCACCGCCTGCTTCTGCAGCACACCCTGTGGCCGGGTCACGCGCCAGCTGACGATCGCATAGGGCGGCGTGCGCAGTGCGCCATACAGCCATCGGCCATTCGGGCTGGCTGCCAGCGGCATGATCTTTTTCCCGGCGGGGGTATCGCCCTGCCACTTCAGGCCGCCATCTTTCTCGCTGAGCTGATAGCGGGATACCGTGCCGGATTCCGCGTTCGACACATAAACAAAGGTTGTCGCCCACAGTGGGCTGCTGCAGAGCAGTGGCAACAGGGCCAGCGCCGGTTTAAGACGGGTCATAGGGTCACCTCGATAAGTTTGATCTGCGCCAGTGCGCAGCAGGGTTTACGCTAACCCGGTGAGGCGAGAGTGGCTTTGTGCAACTGTCTGAAATCAGGCGCGAAAGTCTGGAGATGTGACGGCGCAGGGATTTCTGATAGTGCCTTCCCCCGCCGCCGGAGGAAGGCAAAGGCGCTAACCGGTTTTCTCGATCATTTTCTGATAGCGGTTAAGCCATTTACCGCTGTTGAGCCGCCACCAGAAGAAAATCCCGCGCACCGTCCAGTCCAGGAACATCCCGAGCCAGACGCCGGTCACGCCCATCCCGAACTGGATGCCGAGCAGATAACCGACCACCACGCGCGCACCCCACATGCTGAACATTGACACGTACATGGTATAACGCGCATCGCGGGCGCCTTTAAGCCCGGCGGGCAACACCCAGGAGGCGGCCCAGAGCGGCATAAACAGTGCATTCAGCCAGAGCAGATGCTTCGTCACATTAATCACTTCCGGATCGCTGGTGTAGAAACGCGCCAGCAGCCCTGCCAGCGGCACCGTCAACAGCGCAATGGCACTCAGACAGGCCGTTGCCAGCCAGAATACATGCCGCACCTGACGCTCCGCCTGGAACACCTGATTCCTGCCCAGACGGGTGCCGGTGATAATGGTCGACGCCGACCCCAGCGCATTGCCCGGCAGGTTAATCAGGGACGCCACCGAGAAAGCGATAAAGTTACCGGCAATCTCGCTGGTGCCCATGCCCGCGACAAAGACCTGAGTCAGCAGTTTACCGCCGTTGAACAGCACGGACTCGATACTGGCAGGCACGCCGATCCCCAGCACTTCCATCAGGATGCTGCTGTTCCAGCGCCGGAAGTAGCTCGACAGCGTGATTTTCAGCGAGGCGTTGAAGCCGATCATCAGCACATAGATCACCGCAATCGCCCCGATATAACGGGTGATGGTCAGCCCGAGTCCGGCCCCGACAAAACCTAAACCGTCCCATGAGAAGCAGCCGTAGATCAGCACGCTACTGATGATGATATTAAGGATGTTCATGCCGCCGTTTATCAGCATCGGGATTTTGGTGTTTCCTGCGCCCCGCAGCGCCCCGCTGCCGATCAGGGTAATGGCCGCCGCCGGATAGCTCCAGGCGGAGGTCTGCAGGTAGCTGAGCGCCAGGGCTTTCACTTTCGGGTCTGCGGCCCCCGCTATCGCATCAACAATCAGATGGCCCCAGAACTCAATAGCGATGACCAGCACAAAGGCGAAGATTGTCATCATGGCCAGCGACTGGCGCGTGGCGGCCCGCGCCCGCTTACCGTTGCGTTTGGCGAGGCTGAATGCCACCACGACCGTGGTGCCCAGATCGATAGCGGCAAAGAAAGAGATAATCACCATGTTGAAGCTGTCGGCCAGACCCACGCCCGCCATCGCCTCTTTACCCAGCCAGCTGACCAGGAAGGTGCTCAGCACACCCATCAACAACACACAGGCGTTCTCGAAAAAGATAGGCACTGCCAGTGGCGATATTTCACGCCAGTAGAGCGTGCGATAAGAGCGGCGTTTCGGATACCACGCCGTGCGTCTGATCGCCTGCATCACTGCTACGCCGGGATTTTGCAAAGGATTACCAAATCAGAAGAGACTGACGAGATATTATGATGATAGGGGTCAGAGAAATATGCAAAGTCTTTCCGGTGGAAATTAATCATAGTTACAAACTTTTTAGGGTCGTACCGGCAGATTCTGTCGCGGTGCGCTGCCAGCTTCAGTCGGCCTGACGATTTCCCTGCCGTGACGCTGTGTTACCTGACGTTGATGTTACGGCGTATTGAGTGTCCTGCTGCTGCTTCAGGGGGCATTTTCCTCCCTGGATCCTAAAGGTTTCCTTAACGACTTTTTATGTTCTCTTTTCTGCCGTCGCGTCGCGCTGCTCAGATAACGCCCGGCTTCAGCACAAAATTAAAGCAACTCAATATTCTTCACCAATCCCGGCAACAAACCCGCTAAGCTTGGGGCAAATCGCGGAAAAAAATGGAAGGAGAAACCATGCCGACACAACGGAAAAACCTGACCAGCCAGCAGGCGCTGGATGAACTTGAACGCCTGTACGAGGGGGCTGTTGAGGCGCTGCGCGCGGCGATTAAAGCCTTTACGGAAAACGGCACACTGCCCGATGCCGACAAGCGGGCGCAGGGGCTCTTTGTTTATCCGGAGCTGCGCATCACCTGGCACGGCGAAGGGCCGCAGCAGAACCGCACGCGCGCCTGGGGACGCTTTACTCATACCGGCAGTTACAGCACCACCATCACCCGTCCGGCACTGCTGCGTCACTATATTGCGGAACAGCTTCAGATGCTGGAGAAGGAGTATCAGCTGGAGATTGCCGTGGTGCCATCCAGCCAGGAGATCCCCTATCCTTATGTGATCGACGGTTCCGATCTCTCCCTGGATCGCACCATGAGCGCCGGTATTGCGCGCCATTTTCCGACCACCGAGCTGTCACAGATTGGCGATGAGACGACCGATGGCCTGTTCCACGCAGATGCCCAGTTCCCGCTGTCGCACTTCGACGCGCTGCGCACCGACTTCTCGCTGGCCCGTCTGCGTCACTACACCGGCACCAGCGTAGAGCACTTCCAGCCGTTTGTGCTGTTCACCAACTACACCCGTTATGTCGATGAGTTTGTGCGCTGGGCGATTGAGCAGGTACGCGATCCCAATACCCCGTACGACAGCCTGGCCTGTGCCGGTGATGTGGTGCTGACCGCCGACACTGCCGACAGCGAGTCGATGCTTTCGGATCTGGCGTGGAAGAAGCATCAGATGCCCGCCTGGCACCTGACGTCACCGAATCGCCGTGGTATCACGCTGATTAACATTGGCGTCGGCCCGTCGAATGCCAAAACCATCTGCGACCATCTTGCCGTCATGCGTCCGCACGCCTGGCTGATGATTGGTCACTGTGGTGGCCTGCGCGAGAGCCAGCGGATTGGTGATTATGTACTGGCCCACGCCTATCTGCGTGACGACCATGTGCTGGATAGCGTGCTGCCGCCGGATATTCCGGTCCCAAGCATCGCCGAAGTGCAGCGCGCGCTCTATGACGCCACCAAAGCGGTGAGCAACATGCCAGGCGAAGAGGTGAAGCAGCGGCTGCGCACCGGCACTGTAGTGACCACGGATGACCGTAACTGGGAGCTGCGCTACTCGGCGTCGGCGCTGCGCTTCAACCTGAGCCGCGCGGTCGCGGTAGATATGGAGAGCGCCACCATTGCCGCCCAGGGCTATCGCTTCCGTGTGCCTTACGGCACGCTACTGTGCGTTTCCGATAAGCCGCTGCACGGTGAGATCAAGCTGCCGGGTCAGGCAAACCGTTTCTATGAGGGTGCGATTTCAGAGCATCTGCAGATTGGTATCCATGCGGTTGAGCTGCTGCGGGCTGAAGGCGATAAGCTGCATTCCCGTAAGTTGCGGACCTTTAACGAGCCGCCATTCCGGTAAGATTTTGCTGCTGGCGAGGGTTCGTCTGGCGGCGGTGCAGGGTTGTTGCCTGAACGGGCGTTAAGCGGGTTTCGTTCGCGTGGTGAAGGGGGCCGTTTCGGGCCCGCTTCAGCAGGCGACCGACAAGGGGGCGCCGGTCGCCGCGTCCCCCTGCCCCCGGCTCCGGCCTGCAACACCGCCGCTTCGCGCTCCCTCTGCCTTTTCCGGATTTCTCACGGACCGGCGGAACCCGTCATCCCTGGCGCGAACCTGCCGCTTCGCGACATCCCTGGCCCGCATCCGCTCAGCGGCTCTGACGGCCCCCCAACCCTTCCGCAGTTATCGCTGATTATCATGCTGAACTCTTTATCGCGGTGAATTTCCGGCTCTGACTCTGGCTTCCAACCCAGCACCAAATTAAACCTGAAAGTATGACTGGCGGGAATTATGATAGGCGTTCGCCTATCCGGGCGAGCTGAAACGCATCCACGACCGACATGCGAAAGAGGCGCAGCGCAAATCCGTAGCCAGATGAATGCGCTGTGAACCATGATGCTCTCTCGTTTATCGTAATCAGAAACCATCATTACCGGGTTTATTAAAAAAAAGCCCATAACCTTTCGGTAATGGGCATACTTCTTTTTTATTATTCAACAAACTTTCCCTGAGCGTTGGCTTGTGATATTAATTTTATACTCATCTCTGCATACCAAAAGGTACGATTAAAGTACGGTGATGGATATAATACGTTATTTCTCTGTAGGATTATTAAGTTGCAAGGTCAAATTAATGTAGAGTAACGAAAAATGTAAGGACACGTTTATGAAAGAAACTATGTTGCCTGCCAGGCTTATCAGAATGTTTGAAAGCGATCCTGTTGTTGGCTGGGGAGTGAAAGATACTCAGTCCCGATTTATTTATGTCAATAATACCTTTAAGAGCTGGCAAACGCTTTCAACACGATTTGACTATGAAGGTCGCCATATCAGGGATATTCCTGCGCCGGTCGCAGAGTTTGCTGACCTTTTCAGCCAGCAGGAAAGAGAGATTGAAAAAACGGGTCTGGCAGTCAGAGCCATTACCACTCACATACAGGGCAAAGAAAAGATCATGCAGCCTGTATACAGCGTTCAGGAGCCACTCTACGACGACGCACAGCACTGCATAGGTACGCTGGTCAGCGTCAGGCCTGTGAGGATTATCACACCAGGCGCCTTACTCGACGGTAAAATCATTCAGCATGCGACTTTTGAATCGCCCTCATCCATTTTCACCGAAAAAGAGTGGGAAGTCGTGTATCTGCTGGTCTGTGGTATGAGCATAAAAGAGATAAGCAGCATACTGGGGGTTTCAGCAGACGCCATTAATGGCAGATTAAGAAGTTGTTACAGAAAGACTAACCTGAACTCGCTTGCCACGCTGATTGGGTATTGTCGTGATAATCAGTTAGATCACTATATTCCACCGTTTTTCCTGAAGAAAGGCCATATTATAATAAAAGGATGAACAGATGTTCTCAAAGCTGGACCCTGTTAAATATTACTTTGATAACTCACGCTTTGGCTGGGCTATAAAAAATAGCGCCTCACGTTATGTTTATGCGAACAGCATTGCACACCGCTATTTCAACATTCCGTCAGGAACAATAGCAGGAACATTTGATACCGACCTGACGCCAGATATCAGCGATTATTATCATCATTTTCTGCATGACGATAAAAAGATCCTCAAAACAAAAGAAATGAGCATTGTTCTTAAAACTTTCGAATATGGAAGAGAAAACAGGCTGAAAACCTTTATGGTCGAGAAACGCCCGTGGACGTTGAGTGACGGAAGCGACGCTATTATCTGCACCTACCTTGAGATCACCAATCTTTACTTTTCAACGTTTCTGAGACCACGCGGAAGAAAACCCTTTGTCTTTACCCGGCCCGCGAAAACCTTCACCGACAGAGAATGGGAAGTGATTCTGTTGCTGTTTTGTGGGGTAAAGCAGAACCTTATGCCGGAGATTCTGGGCATCAGTGCTCCGGCCCTTCGCAACCGGCTTATACGCTGTTACGACAAAACAGGTGTGACTAACATCGCTGCATTAAAGCAGCATTGTATGCAGGAGGGGTGGGATAACTACATTCCCCCTTTTTTTCTGAACAAAGGACATGTGCTGATGACCTGAGGCACAGAGAGTGGGTTTGTTCGCTGCGCAAACGGGCTATGAGGAAGGTTTCGTTCGCCTGAGCAGCTTCAGTAACGCCTCAGCAGGCGACCGGTAAGGGGGCGCCAGTCGCCGCGCCCCCTGACCCCGGGCTCCGGCCTGCATCACTGCCGCTTCGCGCTCCCTTCGCTTCTTCCGGATTTATCACGGCGCGTCCGGACGGTCCGCAGCCCGCAGGGTGTGACGAGGGCACCCCGCTTCGCGGGGCGCAGTGGCAGCCGGACGCCGGGATTGTTAAGGGGCGGGCGCCAGCCCGATGTAAACGAAGCCCCTGCGCTGCGCCCCAGCGTAATGTTCCCCTGCCGCCAGGCATCACTCAGGCACTCAGCCATCCCAGCTTAATCACAAACAGAATCGACAGGATCACCAGCGCCGCATTCACCTCTTTCGCACGACCGCTCAGCAGCTTCACCAGCGTCCAGGTGATAAAACCAAACGCGATGCCGTTTGCGATTGAATAGGTCAGCGGCATGGTCAGCGCCGTCACCGTAACCGGCGCGGCGGTGGTGATATCTTTCCAGTCAATTTCGGCCAGGCCCGATGCCATCAGCACCGCCACAAACAGCAGCGCAGGCGCGGTGGCATAGACCGGTACGCTTGACGCCAGCGGCGAGAAAAACAGCGCCAGCAGGAAGAGTACGGCGACCACGATCGCCGTCAGGCCGGTGCGGCCACCTGCACTCACGCCCGCCGCCGATTCCACATAACTGGTGGTGGTCGAAGTACCCAGCAGTGAGCCAAACAGCGCAGCCGCACTGTCAGCAATCAGCGCACGGCCCATCTTCGGCACGTTACCCTGCTCATCCGCCAGTCCGGCGCGTTTGGTCACGCCCAGCAGCGTCCCGGTGTTATCAAACACATCCACGAACAGGAAAGCAAAAATCACGCTGACCAGACCGACGTTAAACGCACCCGCGATATCAAGCTGCATAAAAGTTGGCGCAATCGACGGCGGTGCAGAGAAGACACCGGCAAACGGCGACAGGCCGATGCCCATAGAAATAAAGGTGACCAGCAGAATACCGATCAGTACCGCCCCCGTTACGCGACGGGCTTCCAGCACCACGATGACAATAAAGCCGAGCATCGCCAGCAGCGGCCCCGGTTTGGTCAGATCGCCAATGCCCACCAGCGTCGCCGGGTTATCAACGACAATGCCCGCACCTTCCAGCGCAATAATCGCCAGGAACAGGCCGATACCGGCACCAATCCCGGCGCGCAACGGCAGCGGAATACTGGTAATAATCCACTCACGGATTTTAAACAGCGACATCGCAAAGAAGATCACTGCCGAGAGGAATACGGCGCCCAGGGCAACCTGCCAGGTGTAGCCCATATGCAGCACCACGGTGTAGGTGAAGAACGCGTTCAGCCCCATGCCGGGCGCCAGCGCAATCGGGTAGTTGGCGATCAGGCCCATCAGTAAACAGCCAATCGCCGCGGCCAGGCAGGTGGCGACAAATACCGCGCCCTTATCCATGCCGGTCGCGCCCAGAATGCTCGGGTTTACAAACAGAATATAAGCCATCGCCAGGAAGGTCGTGAACCCGGCGATAATTTCGGTACGAACCGTGGTGTTATGCGCTTTGAGTTTGAATAGTTTTTCTAACATCATCATCTCTCGATACAGGAGACAGCCGTCTCTCTTGCCAAAGGGGGTTGCATGCTGATTATTCTGTTTCCGGGAAAGGGAGAGCGGCCGCTGCATACTGACAAACCGATTTCGCCTGACATCCGTGACTAACCCACTGCCAAAAGCAATTGCCATGCCATCTTACGACGCAATCGATTACCTGGCAGGGCCGGAGAAGCCTGAGACAATTCCGAGCCAAAACGAGGCGCGATTATGGTGCAATGCACCGTTCCTGCGCAATCGTTTTCCTGCGACGGATGCGCACCCCCTGAAAACTCTGCGTCAGCGCACGCTTCTGCACTCTCACAGGCGAAGCTGGTCACGTTTCAGCACGCTCGCTAAGCAACCTTTTCTGGCCTGTGTAGACTCCAGAATTAACTCTTTCGCAACATTGAGGCCGCGCCATGAAGCCAGCGATTTTGGTGGTGGATGATGATCCTGCCGTCTGCGATGTCCTGCAGGATGCGTTAAGTGAACATCTGCTAACGGTTTACCGCTGTCATCAGGGACGAGAGGCGCTGTTGATGCTCAGCAACCACCCGGAAATCTCGCTGGTGATGCTGGACATGATGCTGCCCGACACCAACGGGCTGCTGGTACTGCAGGAGCTGCACCGGCAGCGGCCGGAGGTGCTGGTGATTATGCTTACCGGTATGGGATCGGAAGCAGAAATGGTGGTGGGCCTGGAGATGGGCGCAGATGACTATATTGCGAAACCCTTTAATCCCCGCGTGGTGGTGGCGCGCGCCCGGGCGGCTCTGCGGCGCAGCGAGCGGACGGCATTAGCCGATCCCGGCCAGACGGGCTGGCGGTTTGGTGGCTGGCAACTGGACGATGGACGCTGCCAGCTGTTTAATCCGCAGCGCGAGCTGGTGCCGCTGACCCAGGGAGAGTACAGCCTGCTGCGGGCGCTGGTTCGCCACGCCCGCAAGGTACTGACCCGCGATCAGCTGCTGGAGCTGACCCATAGCGAGAGCCTTGATGTGTTTGACCGCACCATCGATGTGCTGATCATGCGGCTGCGGCGGAAAATCGAAACCAACCCCCATCAGCCGGATCTGATCCGCACCATCCGCGGGCTGGGCTATGTCTTCTCGGCGGATGTAGTCAGGCCGGAGATCGCGTCGCGCGCCAGCCAGATCGCCTGAATCAGCGCGGGCCTGAACACAGCCTGCCCGCGGCTAGCCCTCAAGCGTTCCCCCCCACGCGCGCGGTACCAGATCGGCATGAGCCTCCCCGCTTTCAATCACTGTCAGGATCTTTTCCGCGACCCGGCCGGGAGTATGCGCAAAGCCTGCACCCTGCTGCGCCTGTGCCATCGCCGCATCCTGCCCTGAGGATACCGACTGATAAAATTCCGTGTCAGTCATAAACGGATAGAGGGTGGACACCCTAATCCCGGCGTCAGCCAGCTCCAGCCTGGCCACGTCTGAGAGCTCGTTCAGCCCCGCTTTGGAACTGGTGTAGGCCGCCGAACCCGGATAGGTTGCCAGCGTTGCCCCGGAACTGATGTTGACAATGTGGCCTGCGCCCTGACGTCGCATCACGGGGATCACGGCCTGCATCATCATCAGCGGGGCCACCAGGTTCAGGTCGAGTAGCGCCCTGAACCGCGGGATATCAATCTCCTCAACCGCTGCATACAGCTCCTGCCCGGCATTGTTGATCAGCACATCGATCCGGCCAAAGCGTGCCACGCCCTCCCTGACAGCATGATCAATCTGGTCAGCATCGGTCACATCGCAGGTGAGCGCCAGCGCAGACGCTCCGGCCAGGGCATCCAGACGTGTTTTACGCCGCCCCAGCAGGATTACCCGCGCACCCGCCTGTAACGCCGCATGGGCGGTGGCTTCCCAGATACCCGACGAAGCGCCGGTAATCACGATCACGGATTCGTTAATATTCATCTCTTCTCCCCGCCATACACATTCAGAAAGCCAGCGTACTCCTCAGCGGATTGCGTGGCGGCTGCAATCCTGCCTAAAATTTGCCTGTTCCTGCTTTTTCACCCATTCTGGCACCGCGTGCCGGGGAGATCGGAGATGACCGGGCTTGAAGCGTTAAGAGAGGCGGTACTGACCTGTGTGGCGGATGACCTGACGACAACCGCGATTCCGCGCGTCGATCTCTATCGCGTCAGTCAGCCCATCGCCCTGCCACCAGCAATCTACCCGCCGTTCGTCAGCCTGATCCTCCAGGGTGAGAAAAGGCTTCAGGTGGGCAATCAGTCAATTCGCTATTGCGCAGGAGAGAGCTTTACCGCGTTGTGCGATCTGCCCGCGACGGGTGAAATCACCGATGCCAGCGAAGCGTCACCCTATCTGGCCGCGCGTCTGACACTCGATTTTGCGGCCATCCGCGATCTGCTTCAGCAGATGCCCGCGACCGATTTTTCCGGGACGTCACACGGCATCGCCGTCCATAAGGTGGAGGATGCGCTGGCGGATGCCTGGCTGCGGATGGTGCGTCTGCTGGCAAAACCGGATGAGCTGCGGGTGATGGCCCCGCTGGTGGAGCGCGAAATCCTCTTTCGGCTGTTGCAGGGGCCGCAGGGTGGACTGCTGCGCCAGGCGGCGGCGGTGAACGGCCATTTCACAAACATTCGCAAGGTGCTGCTCTGGCTGAGAACGCACTATGCCACTGCCTGCCGTATGGAAGAACTGGCGGCGATCGCGGGCATGAGCCTCTCTGCTTTTCATCGCGGCTTTCGCGCCAGCACCGGGCTTTCTCCCCTGCAGTATCAGAAACAGCTCAGGCTCTATGCGGCGCGAAAAACACTGGCGCGGCATCCCGGAAACGTCGCCACCGTGGCAGCCGATGTGGGCTATCAGAGCCTGACGCAGTTTACCCGGGAATATACCCGCCTGTTCGGCCTGCCCCCTGCCCGCAGCCTCAGGCTGTTCAGGCAGAACGGCACAGATTCCCGCCGGTGAGCCGCGCGTGAAACTGGCGCCGCAGCACTGCGCACGCCCAGGCCTTGCATGTTGTCTCAGAAAAAACCGTGCGAATAGTCGTTACAGAGCAGCCAGCGTGGTGCCTCATCTTCGTCCAGCGGATTGAAACGGGCCAGCGGCGTCAGAAAGACATTGTCATTTTCGTCGTCGTTGGGCATCGATACCTCGCCCACCAGCACGTCGCCGTAGCCGCGCTCTCCCCAGAAACTGTGCCAGACGCCCGCCTCCAGCGTCACACTTTCACCCGGCGAGAGCCGCAGCTGTGAACCGGCCGCGTGTGTCTGGCGCTGGCCATCCAGCGACACCGCTACCGGTGAATCCGCCAGTCTGTCCCCTTCCCGGTTATGCAGTTCGACGATCAGATTCCCGCCGCCGCGGTTGATGATGTCCTCCATCTTGCGTGGATGATAGTGCATCGGCGTGAGCTGCCCTTCGCGGACGTGCATGATCTTCTCAGCGTAGGGTTTATGCCAGGGTCGTCCACCCGGCGAGCCGTTACGCAGGGTAAACAGCGTCAGCCCGGTCTGCAGGAAATCTGCCGCGCCAAAGCTGGTGAGATCCCAGCCCAGCCGCAGCGCCAGAATCTCCTGCATCACATCAGGATCGCGGGTGCGCCACTGGCTCAATCCGTAGTCGGCCCACGGCGGCAGATGGACATCCTGCTGCCGGAAAAACTCGCGGGTCTGTTGCAGGTAGTGATTGACCGCTGAACGTTGCATGATTGCCTCCTGAGGGCGGCACCCGGCGGTGCCGCCCCGTCCCTTATTTCACCGTCCAGCCCTGATAGCTGCCGACGTTATCGCGATCGATCAGCTTCACGGGGATCAGTACCGGCTTATCCGGCGCCGGTTTACCCTGCAGGATGTCATAGCCAATCTCCACCGCTTTGGCCGCCATCACCTGCGGATCCTGTGCCGGTGTCGCCACGAACAGCGAGTTTTTGCGCTTCAGCGCCTCTTCACCGTCCGGCGAACCATCGACGCCGACGATAAAGAATTCGCTGCGCTGCGCCTGTTTCGCTGCTAAATCAGCCCCGATAGCCGTGGGGTCGTTGATCGCAAACACCGCATCGATTTTGGGATTGGCGGAGAGCAGCCCGGTCATCACCTCCAGGCCGCCTTCACGACTGCCTTTGGCGTTCTGGTTGTAAGAGAGCAGCTTGATATCAGGATGGGTTTTCAGCTCGTTCATGCACCCTTCCACACGGTTCTGCACCGCCGAGACCGGTGGCCCGTTGATAATCACCACATTGCCTTTGGCCTTCAGGCGGTCCGAGATGTATTTACAGGCCATCGCGCCCGCCTGGGTGTTGTCGGAGGTGATGGTCGCATTGGCACCATCGGCCGCCACGTCCACGGCCACTACCACGATCCCGGCGTCACGCGCCCGCTTCACCGCCGGGGCGATCCCTTTGGAGTCCGCAGCGTTGAGGATAATCATGTCCACTTTCGCCGCAATGAAGTTGTCGATCTGGCCGACCTGCTGGCCGAGGTCGTAGCCGCTGGAGACCAGCGTCACATTCACTTTATCGCCCGCCAGCTGACGCGCCTTCATCTCCGCGCCTTTGGTGATCTGCACGAAGAAGGGGTTAGCCAGATCGCCGACCGTGACGCCGATAGATTTAAGTTCTTTTGCCTGAGCCAGGCCGGAACTGAAGAGCGTTGCCGCCAGCAGCCCGGTTACAATCGGATTAAAACGCATAGACCTTCTCCTGCTGTTTTCAGAGTGCCAACCACTTAATGGCGTTTGGACCGGGGCTGACACGGCTTCACGCGTCCGCCCTGTTAAATCTCAGCTCACATGGTGACGGGTACGGTATTTGTCGATCAGCACCGCAATGATGATCACCGCCCCCTTGATCACCAGCTGCCAGAAATAGGAGACGCCCATCAGCGTCATGCCGTTGTTCAGCGTGGCGATAATCAGCGCGCCAATCAGCGTGCCGGTGATGGTGCCGATCCCGCCGACAAAACTGGTGCCGCCGAGGATCACCGCCGCAATCGCATCGAGCTCATAACCGACGCCGAGGTTCCCGTTGGCACTGTACAGCCGCGAGGCGCTCATTAAGCCCCCCAGCCCCGACAGCAGACCGCTCATGCCGTAGACAAACAGCAGCACGACGCCCACCTTGATGCCGGTCAGCCGCGCAGCCTGGATATTGCCACCTACCGCGTAGATATGGACGCCCAGCGTGGTGCGGCGCAGGATAAACCAGCAGATGGCGATGACCGCAAAGGCGATCACAATCAGCCACGGCACCGGGCCGAGATAGCCATTGCCGATCCACTCGAAGTTAATATCGGAGTTGATCACCGTGGTGCCGTTCGCCAGCAGGTAGGCGGCGCCGCGCAGCGCGGTGTAGGTGCCGAGCGTCACAATAAAGGGCGGCAGGCCGGCCCAGGCGACCAGGATGCCGTTGAACAGCCCCATGATCAGGCCCGCCCCCAGCGCCATCGGGATAGTCAGGGAGGCAAGCATCGGGTCGAGCGATGCCACCAGCGCCACCACCGCCGTCGTCCCCAGCATCGACCCCACCGACAGGTCGATGCCGCCGGTCAGGATCACAAAGGTCATGCCTGCCGCCAGCACGATGTTGATGGAGGCCTGGCGGGTAATATTGAGCAGGTTCGCTTCGGTAAAGAAATTGGGGGTGATAAAGCCAAACACCGCGACAATCAGGATAAGAATCGGCAGGATCCCCACCGTTTGCAGCAGGTCGCCCATCAGGGCTCGTTTCAGCGTTGGCGCTTTGGTGCGGGCCAGTTGAGTCATCGTGGTCTCCTTAAACTTCGCTGGCAGACGCGCTGTGCGCACCGGTTGCCAGCGTCATAATATTTTCCTGACTGATGTGACTGCCCTCCAGCTCACCGACGATGGTGCCTTCATGCATCACGTAAACGCGGTCGCTCATCCCGACCACTTCCGGCAGCTCACTGGAGATCATCAGAATTGCCACGCCCTGCCGCGCCATCTGCTGCATCATCCGGTAGATTTCGCTTTTGGCGCCGACATCAACGCCTCGGGTCGGCTCATCCAGGATCAGAATGCGCGGCCCGATGGCTACCCAGCGTGAGATCAGCAACTTCTGCTGATTGCCGCCTGACAGGCCGCCCGCCCGGACCTGCGCATGCGGCACGCGAATATTGAGCGAGGCGATCGCCTCAGAGGCGATGCTCTGGCCTTTGCGGCGATTGAGCATCCCGTAACTGGCATCCCGCTCCAGCGTCGCCATCACGATGTTCTCCTGCGCCGCCATCTCCAGAAACAGCCCCTGCTCTTTGCGGTTTTCGGTGAGGAAGCCGATGCCGCGTGCAATCGCGTCGCGCGGCGACTGGATGGTGACCTTCTCACCGTCGATCCAGATCTCACCCTCCTTCGGCTTGTGAACCCCGAAGATCAGCTGCGCCAGTTCGCTGCGACCCGCGCCCACCAGCCCGGCCAGTGCCACGATCTCCCCGGCCCGCACCGCCAGACTGCTGGGGTGCACTTTGCCGCCGTCGGTCAGATGATTGACCGCCAGCCGGATATCACCGAAAGCGATGGTGCGGTCTTTGTTAAACAGGTCGCTGAGCGGCCGTCCCACCATCATCCGCACCAGTTCGCTGGCGTTAAGCTGCTCCCGCGTCAGGCTGCCGACATACTCCCCGTCGCGCAGCACGCTGACGCGGTCGGACAGCTCATACACCTCCGCCATGCGGTGGCTGATGTAGATGATGGCCATACCATCGCTGCGCAGCCGTTTGATCAGCGCAAAGAGCTGTTCGGTTTCCCGGTTGGAGAGCGCGGCGGTCGGCTCATCCATCACCAGAATGCGGCTGTTGCGCTGCAGCGCGCGGGCGATCTCTACCTGCTGCTGCTCGGCAATGCTCAGCCGGCTGACGAGATCCCAGGCGCTGAACTGCGCACCGAGCCGGTCGATGACCCGCTGCGCCTCCTCCGCCATCGCCCGCCGTCTGACCAGCCCACCCGGCGCGATTTCGCTGCCCAGAAAGATGTTCTCCGCCACCGTCAGGTTAGGTGCCAGGTTGATCTCCTGATAAATCAGGGTGATCCCGGCGGCCAGCGCCTCTTTCGGCCCTTTCAGGGCGTAAGGCCGGCCCTCAATAAGGATTTCCCCGCTGCTGGCGGTATAGGCACCGGCCAGAATCTTCATTAACGTGCTTTTTCCTGCGCCGTTCTCCCCCATCAGCGCGTGAACCTCACCAGGATAAACGGTGAGATCGACGCCCTTCAGGGCATAAAAGCTGCCGAAGCGCCGGGTAATACCCCGCATTTCCAGTATGGGTCTGGCTGTCATCGCCTCGCTCCTGCCGACTGTGAATAGCCGCCAGTAAAGCAACGCCAGATAAATGGAAAATGTCAGCGGCCGTTCATATTTGTCATAAAGCGCGGCCTGACCGCTCCTATACTCGGCCCACTGTTGCAGTGATAAAGAGGTCGTGGGATGCAGCACAGTTATCCGTGGCAGGCCGGGGCGCGTGGGCGCCTGTTGCTGTTTAATCTGCTGGTAGTGCTGGTCACGCTGATGGTGAGCGTGGTGGCGATCGTGGGCTTCCGCCACGCCGGGGCGATTCAGGAGCAGGCGCAGGCACAGACGCTGGCAGACATGAACGGCAGCCTGGCGCTGGCGCGGGACACCGCCAACGTCGCGACGGCGGCGGTCCGGCTGTCGCAGGTGGTCGGGGCGCTGGAGTATCAGAGCGAATCGCAGCGGCTGCAGCAGAATCAGCGGGCGCTGCAGCAGTCGCTGAGCCTGCTGGCCAGCGCGCCGCTGGCGGCCCGTCAGCCCGAGCGCCTCGCCCGGATCCGCGCCCGCAGCCTGATGCTGGAACAGACCATTAACCGCCTGCTGCTGACCGGCCATCAGCGCCATCTGCAGCGCAACACGATGCTGAGCGATCTCTGGCAGGCACAGATTCTGCTCAATCATATCGGCCTGCTGGTGCAGCGGGAACAGCGGACCCTGCCGGATGCCGCGCTGCGCGAGCAGACTGAACGGCTGATTACGATCGCGATCCGCACGCCCTCGCCGATCGCGGTCATTGAGCAGCTTCAGCAGCTGATGACCGCGTGGCGGGCCGTGCCACTGGCTGGCGTAACCGGCGAGAAAGTCGGGCGACTGCTGGAGACGCAGCAGCGTCTGCTGCCGCTGGCGGAAGCCCTGGAGCAGAGCGACCTGGCGATCGCTTACGCCACCTACCGGATTAAAGCACTGGTGGCGATGCTGAATGAGGATATCAGCGCCTCGGTGCAGCAGGTGGCGCTGCAGAGCGAGGCGCGGACGCTGGCCACCCATCGCGAGCTGGATTCAATCATCGGCTTTATCGCGCTGTTTGTGCTGCTGGCACTGGCGATCACCGGCTATGCCGGGATCTATATCTACCGCAACCTCGGTTCAGGTCTGACGGCGATTGCCGGTGCGATGACGCGGCTGGCCCAGGGCGAGCAGAACGTCAGCGTTCCGGGGGTGCAACGCCGCGATGAGCTGGGCGAGCTGGCGCGCGCCTTCAACGTCTTTGCGCGCAATACCGCCTCGCTGGCGCACACCTCGCGGCTGCTGAAGGAGAAGAGTAACCAGCTGGAATCGACGTTTCTGGCGATGCGCGACGGCTTCGCCCTGTTCGACAATGGCGGTCAGCTGGTGGTGTGGAACGCTCAGTACGCGGAGCTGCTCGGCATTGCGCCACGCGCGCTGCATCGCGGCGTCCACTATCAGCAGCTGCTGGCCCCGCTGGCGGTGGATCTGCACGATCCGGGTGAACCGCAGGAGATCCGGCTGGCCGATGGCCGCACGCTGGAGCTGCGCTTCAGCCCGATCCCGCGCCGGGGCATGGTCAACACCGTGCTGGATCGCACCTCACGCAAAACCCTGGAAGAGGCACTGCAGCACAGCCAGAAGATGAAGGCGGTCGGGCAGCTGACCGGCGGGCTGGCACACGATTTCAATAATCTGCTGGCGGTGATCATCGGCAGCCTGGCGCTGACCGAGGGCCAGCCGATGCCCGGTCCGCTGGCCAGCCGCATTGAGCGGGCGCGTCAGGCCGCCGACCGCGCCGCCCAGCTGACCCAGCGGCTGCTGGCCTTTTCGCGCAAGCAGGCCCTGTTCCCCCGTTCGGTGTCGGTGGTGACGCTGGTGGATAATCTGCAGGGGCTGTTGCAGCACTCATTGCTGCCCGGACAGCAGCTGATTATCGATGCGCAGCGTCCCGGCTGGCCCGCCTGGATCGATGCCGGTCAGCTGGAGAATGCGCTGATGAATCTGGTGGTCAATGCACGCGATGCGATGCACCAGCAGAGCGGTGAAATCCGGCTGCGTATCTGGAACCAGCGCCGGATGGAGGGGGCTGAAAAACGAGACCGCGTCACAATCGAGGTAATCGACCACGGCTGCGGCATGTCTGCTGCCGTGCGCGAACAGGTGTTTGAGCCCTTTTTCACCACCAAAGCGACCGGCAGCGGCAGCGGACTGGGGCTGTCGATGGTCTACGGTTTTGTGCGGCAGTCGGGCGGTCAGATCGAGCTGGAAACCGCACCGGGCCAGGGCACCACGGTCAGACTGCTGTTGCCGCGTGCAGCAGACGCCGCCGTGACTCCGGCGGTCGCCCCGCCCCCGCCTGCGCCCGCCGGGACCGGCAGCAACCGGCTGGTGCTGGTGCTGGATGATGAACCGGCGGTGCGCCAGACCCTGTGCGAGCACCTCCATCAGCTGGGTTATCTGACGCTGGAGTGTGGCGACGGCGAAGAGGCGCTGACGCTGCTGCGGCAGACCCCCGATATTGACCTGCTGATCAGCGACCTGATGCTGCCCGGCGAGATCAACGGCGCAGAGGTGATCCGCCAGGCGCAGCAGAACTGGCCGCAGCTGGCGACACTGCTCATCAGCGGTCAGGATCTGCGCCACCAGCCGGTGACGCTGCCGCTGTGTGAACGGCTGGCAAAACCCTGGCAGCAGGCCCAGCTGGTGCAGGCGCTGCAGCGCGCCTGGCAGCGCAGCGAACGGCTTAATCGCGCGCAGCAGGCTGCCACAGCGGCACCGGCTTCCCGCTGATGTAGCGTTTACGCAGGCGGCTGGAGATCACATCCATCACCATAACCACCACCACCAGAATCAGCGTCAGGAACATTACCACGTCCCAGTTCCACAACCGCATGTTCTCGGCATAGACCAGACCGACCCCGCCCGCGCCGACGAAACCCAGCACCGCCGCCGAGCGGGTGTTGGACTCGATCTGGTAAAGGCTCAGCGCCAGGAACTGCGGGAAAGACTGGGTGAAGATACCGAAGCGGTGCTTCTGCAGGCTGCTGGCTCCGACGGCACTCAGCCCGCGTCCCGGCGAACGCTCCACCGCTTCGTGCCCCTCGGCGTACAGCTTACCGAGCAGACCGACATCCTGCAGGATGATGGCCAGCACCCCGGCCAGCGGCCCCATCCCGACCGCCCGCACGAAGATCAGCCCCCAGATCGCCATGTCGATGCCGCGCAGCACGTCGAACAGACGCCGCATCAGGAACGCCAGCGGTTTAGCGGCGCGGTCGTGCATCACGTTACGCGCCGCCAGAAACGACAGTGGCAGGGCCAGCAGCGAGGCGGTCAGCGTACCGGCAAACACGATCCCCAGGGTGATGCCGACCTGCGACAGATAGTAGCCAAAGGGCCAGCTGGCGAACGCATGCCAGACAAACATCCGCAGAAAATAGCGCCCCAGCTGCTGGCAGCCCGCCAGCAGACGCGACCACTCCAGCCCGAACACCGAGAAGAAAAAGAGGTAGTAGAGCAGCACCGCCAGCGCAATCAGCGCCAGACGACGCAGGTAGCGCGGCTGCGCGGCGAAGAGTGCGCGATGCTGCTGCTTCATCTGCGCGATATCGGGTACGTGGCTGATCATGCGCGATCTCCTGTTACACGGCGACGAAGCTGGCCGGATACGCTATCCAGCAGCGACACGACAATCAGGATCAGCAGCAGCGTGATGCTCACCTGATCGTAGCGATCCAGTTTGATATTGGTCATCAGCTCCTGACCGATTCCACCTGCGCCCACCAGGCCGAGAATGGTCGAGGAGCGGAAGTTAATCTCCAGTCGCATAAAGCTGTAGGAGAGAAAAACCGGCTTAACCTGCGGCCAGAAGGCGAAGCGCATCCGCTGCAGTTTGCTGGCCCCACAGGCCGCCAGACCGCGCACCGGCTTATCGGACGCCGACTCGATCGCCTCATAAAACAGTTTGGTCAGGCTGCCCACCGTGTGCAGCGCCAGCGCCAGGAAGCCGGGAATGGCGCCGATGCCGAACGCCATCACAAACATCACCGCCCACGCCAGCTCCGGCATGGTGCGCAGAAAAGCGACGAACGCACGAATCGCCAGCCGCACGCTGATCGGCGTCTGCGTATTGTCGGCGGCGAAGAACGCCAGCACCGCCGCCACGCCCACTGCCACCAGCGTCGAGGCCAGCGCCAGCTGCAGGGTTTCCCAGATCAGCGGCAGCTGAATGGGCAAGCGATAGCCCCAGTACGCCAGCGAGCCTTCGGTTTTACCGTCGGCAAACAGCAGCGGCAGGTGCAGCACCGGCAGGATCTCATGCAGATAGTCGAAGAAGTGCGGCAGCGACTGCCAGACGGTGAGCAGATTAAACTCGGCGACCCTGCCCGCCGCCAGATAGAGTGCCACCAGCAGCAGCGACCAGATCAGCGTGTCACGTTTCTGCTGACGGCGGATGCGCTGGTAGTAGTGTTCGAATTCAGTCAAAGGGGGATCTCCGGCACAAAAGCCGCGGGATAACGAGCCGACGGCCGTATCCCGCGTTTCCCGCCTGCGCGGGAAAGATAAGTCAGTTTCAGCCGCGGCTGCCTTTCATCAGGTCGCGCTTCATGTCGATGATGTTCTGATAGTCGGCGACCGTCGCCTCACCGATATGCTGCTGACCGCCCACCGCTTTCACGAAGCAGGCGTGATCCTCTTTATCCAGCTTTTTAATCGCCGACACCACTTTCGCTTTGAAGTCAGCGGGCAGCCTGTTGCTGACCAGCACCGGACCGTTGGGGATCAGCGGAGAGTGCCAGATAATGCGGATTTGCTTCATCAGATCCGGGTGGTCCATGCGGATCAGACGGCCAAATGCGCCGGAGGTGTAGCCGCTGTTGTAGTCACCCACCATCGAGGTCCAGGTGACCGCGCCATCAAACTGGTTGTTCAGCACGCCCAGAATGTCCTGCTCGTGACCGCCGGAGAAAGTGACGCTGGAGAAGGTATTGTTATATCTGTCATCCACCGAGCCGCCAAACATCTTCTTAAACGCCTGGTTCGGCATCAGGAAGCCGGAGGTCGAGTCGGGATCGGCCATTCCAAACGATTTGCCCTTGAGATCGTCGATCTTTTTGTAGGGGCTGTCCGCCTTCACGATCACCACCGAGTGGTAGCCGCGCGACTGATCTTTGTCATCAACCACAATGCCGACCACATCCACCGCTTTCGGGTTCTGAATGTAGACCGACGCAAACGAGGCGGGCGACATGCTCAGCACCATATCGATCTTGCCACCCAGCAGGCCCTGAATCACACCCGAATAGTCAGAGGCGTTGCGCATCTGGGTATCGACACCCAGCTCTTTATCAAAGAAGGTCTTCACACACTGATTGTCGCCAATCTGCTGCGTGGCGTTCTGGCCGCCGAGAATGCCCAGGTTAAACTGTTGTGGCGCATCCGCTGCGCTGACACCCAATGCCATGACGGAGGTCAGGAGTGCTAATAAAGTCAGTTTCATTCGACGTGGTTCTCTTACAGTGGACGTTAATGGATTTGGTTAAGTTCATCACCGTACAGCTGCTGCAGCAGGCTGTCGGTCAGTCGGGAGGGATGATCATCAAACAGCACGACGCCGCGCTGAATGCCAATCACCCGGGTACAGTAGCTTTTCACCAGCTCGATGGAGTGCAGGTTAACCATCACGCTGATGCCCTGCTGGCTGACCTGGCGCAGCACATCCATGATGCGTTTGGTATTTTTCGGATCCAGCGACGCCACCGGCTCGTCGGCCAGCAGGATCCTGGGGTTCTGCATCAGCGCACGGCAGATCGCCACGCGCTGCATCTGCCCGCCGGAGAGGTTCTCAGCGCGCTGCAGCGCCTGCGGCAGCATGTTCATCCACTGCAGCAGTTCGATAGCGTGCGCCCGGTCGCGGTCAGAGAAAATTTTAAAGAAGGATTTCAGCGTGCCGGTCTGGCTCAGCCGTCCCAGCAGGACGTTGGTCAGCACGTCGAGGCGCGGCACCAGACAGAAATCCTGAAAGATCATGCCGCACTGACTGCGCCACTCGCGCATCTGGCGGCTGTTGAGCGTCACCACGTTACGCTCCGCCTCCCCCTGCGCGCTGATAATCGCGCCGGACGTGGCATCGATGGTGCCGTTGAGCATATGCAGCAGGGTCGATTTACCGGCCCCTGAACGGCCGATGACCCCTACCAGCTCCCCGGCATGCAGGTCGAAACTGACCTGATCCAGCACCGTCGTGTCGCCGTACGCTTTGCTCAGTTTCTGCACTGACAACACTTTTTGTCCGCGTTGGCTGGCTGGCGGCAGATCGTTATCGACCACCGTTTTCAAGAGGGCCTGTGCCATGCTGTTCTCCGTCATCGCTGATTACGTTCTGCGGCTTATTAAGGCGTGGCGCGATGAACGCGGGATGACAGCCAGATGATCAAACTGTGACAGGCCACGCGGCATCGCACCGCAGCGTCTGTCCATCACGGGCAGGCTGCACGCCCTCCGGTAGCGCATTTTCCGCCAGCCAGTTATCCATCTCATGACTGAGGTGCGTCAGCCAGGTCTGACGCGGTCGCAGCAGCGCCACGATCGCCAGCGCCTGCGTCACATCATTGTGGTTTCGCGGCGCGGCGCGCGGCGGATCGTTGCAGTCAATCACCAGCTGGTCCAGCGCCTGACCGCGCAGGAAGTCGGCGGTGTCGGGCGGCAGGCCGCAGGTGTCACACAGCCAGGCGATGCGGATGTCATGCCACGCCAGCAGATAGCCGTGCGTCAGCCGGGAGTGCTGCAGCGGCAGCGGCGTGACCTGCAGTTCGCCAAAGGCGTGCGCCACGAACGGCGTCAGGGCGGGCCGGAAATCGAGCAGGCCGGGGTGTTTGTAGAGATCGTCACAGCCACGCGGGTCGGGCGGCCCCCAGACCGGGATCGAGTCGCCCTGCCCCCAGCGCAGCGCAAACAGCCCCTGGACATGATCCATGTGGTAGTGCGTCAGCAGAATGCGCGACAGGGTGCCGGGCGGGAAACGGGACGCCAGCAGCGGCAGCCCGGCATCCAGCAGGATCCGTTCGCGGCCATACTCAATCAGCGCGCTGCAGGGCGCCCGCGCAAGACGGGGGTCGTGTGTGGCCCGCTGGCAGGCGCGGCAGCGGCAGCCCGGCAGCGGTGCCGCCGTCACCCCGCCGGTGCCCAGAAACGTGAGTCTCAGAGAGGCCGATGTGTTGTTATCCGCACCGGAACCGGTGCCGGGTTGCGTCCGCGTCATGGATGCGCCTCCAGAAGCTGGCGCAACTGCCGGACGGTCTCCGCCAGGGTGCCATCATTGTTCAGGATCAGACAGCCGTCGGGCTGCGGCTGCGCCGCGCGGGCCAGCCGCCGGGCAATCTCCGCCTCATCTTCCCGTCCGCGCTGACGGAGCCGCGCCGCCAGCACCGCAGGCGAGACCTGCAGACAGACCGGCAGCAGCTGCGCGCCGAAGCGGGCCTGCGCCTGCGCCAGATGCAGCCGGGAGCCGTTCACCACCACACTCTGTCCGCGCGCCAGCCACTGCTCCGCCTCACAGCCGATGCCATAGCAGAAGCCGTGCGCCTGCCAGCTCACCGCGAACAGCCCCAGCGCGGCGCGGCGGGCAAACTCCGCGTCGCTCAGCGCCACATGGTTCTCGCCGCCCGCATCGGCGGCGCGGGTGATGTAGCGATGCGCGATTAGCAGCCGGGGCGGCGGTGACGCACGCAGCGCATCCAGCAGGCTATCCTTGCCTGAGCCGGAGGGCCCGGTCAGCCAGATGAGCCGCGCCATCAGTACACCTGCCGCCCTTTGCTCCAGACGTGCCGCACATGCGGATAGCCGTGGGCGGTATGGGCCAGCACCAGATCGGCGCGGCAGCCTTCGGCGATCACCCCGCGATCGAACAGCCCCAGCGCGTGCGCCGGATTGCAGGTGACCAGGGCGATCGCCTGCGCCATGCCCAGGCTGTTGCGCGCATCCTGCGCCAGCCGGAACGCGGCATCCAGCAGGCTGGCCGGGTAGTAGTCGGAAGAGAGAATGTTCAGCAGCCCGCTGGCGGCCAGCTCCCAGGCGGCGACGTTGCCGGAGTGGGAGCCGCCCCGCACGATGTTGGGCGCGCCCATCAGCACCTGCATGTTGCGATAGCGCGAGGCGCGCGCCGCCTCCAGCGTGGTCGGGAACTCGGCGATGCGGCTGCCCGCCGCGTGCGACTCCTCAACGTGCGCGGCGGTAGCATCGTCGTGGCTGGCGATGGCGATACCATGTTCCCGGCAGAGCCCGGCTATCGTCTCACGGTTAGGCTGCGACCACGCCGCCGCCAGGGTAAGCTGGTCATGTTCGAACTGATCCATCTCCGCATCATTGAGCTGATATTTGCCCTGATAATATTCGCGATATTTGGTCAGCGAGGCGTACTGCCGCTGGCCCGGTGAATGGTCCATCAGCGACACCAGCGCCAGCTCCGGGGTGCCCATCAGCGCCTCAAACAGCGACGCCGTGGTGGGATGCGGCAGCTCACAGCGCAGATGCAGCAGATGCTCGGCCCGGTTCAGCCCTTTGCGGTTGCTGTCGCGGATGGCGTCGATCATTTTGCTGAGGTTGTCCAGCCGGTGTCCGCCGTCGCGCACATCGCCGACGCCAATCGCGTCCAGCACGGTGGTGATGCCGCTGGAAACCATCAGCGCATCGTGACTGCTCATCGCCGAATGCGCAGGCCAGTCCACTTTGGGTCGCGGCGTGAAAAACTTGTCGAGATTATCGGTGTGCAGTTCCACCAGCCCCGGCAGCAGCCAGGCCCCTTCCCCATCCAGCGCACCCGGCTGCTGGCTGCTGGTTTCGCTGAAGCTGCTGATGCGCTCATCGCGGAACTCCAGCGAGCCGCTCACCACTTCGTTTTCCAGCACCAGTCTGACGTTATTGATGATCATGCCTGCGCTCCTGTTTCGATCGGCTGCATCAGGTGCAGCCGGTCAGCCACCCGCTCACGCACCGCCCGATCGTGAAAAATACCGACGATGGCGGCACCCCGGGCGCGCGCCTGTTCAATGAGTTCGACGACCGCCGCGCTGTTCACACTGTCGAGTGAGGCGGTCGGCTCATCCAGCAGCAGCACCGGATAGTCGGCGATAAAACCGCGGGCGATGTTAACCCGCTGCTGCTCGCCCCCGGAGAAGGTGGAGGGCGCCAGCGACCAGAGGCGCTGCGGAACGTTGAGGCGGCTCAGCAGTTCAGCGGCCCGCGCCTCGCAGAGGGTGCGCTCAACGCCACGCTCCAGCAGCGGCTGCATCACGATCTCCAGCGTCGGCACCCGCGGAATGACCCGCAGAAACTGGCTGACCCAGCCCAGGGTATCGCGCCGCAGCGCAATAATCTGGCGCGCCGGGGCCTGCGCCATGTCGATCCAGTCACCCTGATGGGCGATCCGGATATGACCGCTGTCGGGCTGATAGTTGCCATACAGCGCCCGCAGCAGCGTGGATTTGCCGCTGCCGGAGTGACCGTGCAGCACCACGCATTCGCCCTCGCCCACCGTGAGGCTGGCGTTATGCAGCACCGGCAGCGCCGCGCCATTCTGGTTATGCAGCACAAAGGTCTTGCAGAGATTTTCAACCCGCAGGCGGGCAGTATTCGTCGTCATTTAATTGAGCACCGAAGAGACCAGCAGTTGAGTGTAGGGATGATGAGGATCGTCCAGCACGCGGTCGGTCAGACCGCTCTCCACCACCCGCCCCTGTTTCATCACCAGCAGGCGATGCGCCAGCAGTCGCGCCACGCCGAGATCGTGGGTGACGATGATCACCGCCAGATTCAGCTCACGCACCAGCGTGCGCAGCAGATCCAGCAGGCGCGCCTGCACGGAGACATCCAGCCCGCCCGTTGGCTCATCCATAAACATCAGCTGCGGCTGCGTCACCAGATTGCGGGCGATCTGCAGACGCTGCTGCATGCCGCCGGAAAAGGTGGTGGGCAGATCGTCGATGCGACCGGCATCGATCTCCACGGCCTGCAGCCAGCGGCTCGCCTCGGCGCGGATGTCGCCATAGTGGCGCTGCCCGGTCGCCATCAGCCGTTCGCCGATGTTGCCCCCTGCGCTGACCTGCGGACGCAGCCCCGCCATCGGATGCTGATGCACTACCCCCCACTCGGTGCGCAGCAGGCGACGGCGCTCGCTCTCGCTCATCTGCCAGAGATCGCCTCCCCGATAGAGAATGGTGCCCTGCTGGGGAGCCAGGCGCGCCGACAGGCTCTGCAGCAGCGTGGTTTTACCGGAGCCGGACTCGCCGACAATCCCCAGCACTTCGCCGGGATAAAGATCGAAACTGACCTGCTCAAACCCTTTGCCCGGCGCATAGAGATGGGTGAGCTGACTGACCGCAAGCAGCGGCTGTTCACTGTGCATGGTGCTGTTCCTGCTGCTGATGGCAAAAATCGGTGTCGGAGCAGACAAACATCCGCGTGCCCTGGTCATCCATCACCACCTCATCCAGATAGCTGTGGCGCGAGCCGCACAGCGCGCAGGGTTCATCCCACTGCTGAACCGTGAAGGGGTGATCCTCGAAGTCGAGACTTTCCACGCGGGTGTAAGGCGGCAACGCGTAGATGCGTTTTTCGCGGCCGGCACCAAACAGCTGCAGTGCGGGCATCATGTGCATTTTCGGGTTGTCGAATTTGGGGATCGGCGAGGGGTCCATCACATAGCGATCGTTGACCCGGACCGGATAGGCGTAGGTGGTGGCGATATGGCCATAGCGGGCGATATCTTCGTAGAGCTTCACCTGCATGATGCCGTACTCCTCCAGGGCGTGCAGGGTGCGGGTCTCGGTTTCGCGCGGCTCGATAAACCGCAGCGGCTCCGGGATCGGCACCTGAAAGATCAGGATCTGATCCTCTTCCAGCGGCGTTTCCGGGATGCGGTGACGGGTCTGGATCAGGGTCGCATCGGCGGTGCGCTCGGTGGTGGCGGCATTGCTGACCCGCTTAAAGAACTGGCGGATCGACACCGCATTGGTGGTGTCATCCGCGCCCTGATCGATCACCTTGAGCACATCCTGATCGCCAATCACGCTGGCGGTGATCTGGATACCGCCGGTGCCCCAGCCATAGGGCATCGGCATCTCGCGTCCGGCGAACGGCACCTGATAGCCGGGGATCGCCACCGCTTTCAGGATGGCGCGGCGGAGGGTGCGTTTGGTCTGCTCGTCGAGATAGCCGTTGTTATAGCCGGTGAGTTCAGCCATGGTTGCGCTCCTGATAATCGTGCTGCAGCTGCTTAAGCAACGCCAGCTCGGCCTGGAAATCGACGTAGTGCGGCAGCTTGAGATGTGAGACAAAGCCCGCAGCTTCAACGTTGTCGGCGTGCGACAGCACAAACTCCTCATCCTGCGCCGGGCTGGTGATGCGCTCCTGCTGTTCGCGGCTCTGCAGCGCCCGATCCACCAGCGCCATCGCCATCGCCTTGCGTTCGGCGCGGCCAAAGACCAGGCCGTAACCGCGGGTGAAGTGCGGTGCCGCCGCCTCGCTGTGGGCCACGCCGTTGACCATTTCACACTCCGTCAGCAGCAGTTCGCCAATCTCCAGCTCAAAGCCCAGCTCTTCGGGACAGAGGCTGACGCTGACATAACCGGTGCGGATCTCACCGGCAAACGGGTGGGTGCGGCCATACCCGCGCTGGGTCGAGTAACCCAGCGCCAGCAGAAAGCCTTCGTCGCCGCGCACCAGCTGCTGCAGCCGTGCTGCGCGCGAGGTGGGATAATGCAGCGGCTCGCGGGTGATATCGGCAGGCTCGCTGCCATCATCCACCTCTTCGGTGGCCAGCCCTTCACTGCTCATCATGCTGAACATGTGCGGGCACGCCCCGGTCATCTGGTTATCGTCGCGCGGTGCGGCCGGGGTCTCACCGTTGGCCAGCAGCGTAAAGTCGAGCAGGCGGTGGCTGTAGTCATAGGTCGGCCCCAGTACCTGGCCGCCCGGCAAATCTTTATAGACGGCGGAGATGCGGCGTTCGATGCGCATCGCGCCGGTCGCCAGCGGCGTGCTTTCCGCCAGCCGGGGCAGCGTGGTGCGATAGGCGCGCAGCAGGAAGATCGCCTCAACCAGATCGCCGCTGGCCTGCTTGATCGCCAGCGCCGCCAGTTCCGGATCGTAAATGCCGCCTTCGGTCATCACCCGATCGACCGCCAGCCCAAGCTGCTGCGCCACCTGGTCGCAGCCGAGTTCCGCCACCGCCCGATCGCCCCGCCGCAGATCGGCCTGCAGCTGATGGGCATGGGCTATCGCTTTCTCGCCCCCTTTGACCGCGACATACATCAGCACACCTCCACAACGGTCGTGCGCGGCACGGCCATCATCGCTTCGCCACAGGTGAAGATCAGATCCACGCCCTGCGGGAATGGATGCGGCCGGGCACGCAGGTATTCCAGCACGCTCTCCGGCAGCTGCGGCGCAATGGCGCGGGTTTCCCGCAGGCCCGGTCCGGAGAGGCGCAGCGTTAAGCCGCCATTCAGCGACGGCACTTCGATAATCAGCGTGGTGCTTTTTTCCGGTGAGAGATTGTCACCGGCCGCAAACTGCGCCGGATCGGGCTGCGCCGCCGCATGGCTCAGGGCAAACGGGGCATCCTGCCCGCTGCTGATCGGCGCGCCGGTATGAAAACGCAGGTTGCTGCGCAGCTGCTCGCTGTCGATTTTTGCATCCAGCCAGATCGGGCTCTCCTGATCGACCAGCGTCAGCAGCAGCGCCGTGGCGGCAGGCGACAGTGCCCCCCAGCCCTGCTGCAGGGGCAGCGAGACCATCACGCCCGGTTCGCTCATCGCTTTCAGAATGCGGCGAAACGCGCGCTGTGCATCCGCCACCGGATGGTTAAAACTTGCCAGTAAAGTCATCAGTTATCTCCGCGAACCAGCGTAAAGAAATCCACTTTGCTGCTGGCGATTTCACGGGCGCGCAGCTGACGCTGCTCCTCACGCCACGCCGCCAGCGGGGTAATAATCTTCTCTTCCAGCAACGGCCGGGTTTCCGGCTGCTGCAGCAGCGCATCCAGCAGGGCGCAGCGCTCGGCATGCGCTTTGTCGCGCCCCAGCAGATAGCTGTAACCCAGGGTGCCATCCTCCAGCTGCACCACCGCTCGCGTCACCGTGGCATCGCCCATGACAAAGCGGTTGCCGGTCGCGCCCATCCGCGCCTGAAGCCGCGTCAGCCCGATCTCCGCCGGACGGACCAGGGTGAATGCGGGCTGGAGATTCAGCGCCTGCCAGTGGGTTTCCAGCATGGCGGCGTTGCTGTGGGCCAGTACCGACAGCCAGCGCTGGCGATCCGTTTGCTGTTCCATTAGTGCTCCAGGGTCAGTTCGATCATGTCACCGCGCGTCAGGCTGACGGAGTATTCCGCCAGCGCGCCATCGCAGGTTTTGTTCAGGGTGCGCACGCAGAGCAGTGGCGCGTGCAGGGCGATATCGAGCTGGCGGCACTCTTTGGCCTGCGCGCGGCGGGTGCTTATACGCGTCTGGGTGCGCACCAGCTGTTTGCCGGTGTGCTCCACCAGAAAGTCGTGCAGCGAGCCGCTGTTAAAGTGCTGAAGCTGCGGCCACCAGCTGAGATCGGCCAGGAAGTGGTTAATCAGGCAGAGCGGCACGCCGTTGGCGCGGCGCAGGGTGCGCAGATGAATGACGTTGTCGCCCTCTTTCACGCCCAGCGCACTGGCGACGTCGTTGCTGGCCGGACGCAGCACCGCCAGCAGCCGTTCACTGGTCGGGTGGCTGCCCTGTTCCAGCAGATTCTGGCTGAAGCGCGCCTGGGCATGCAGCGGATAGTCATAGGGCCGCATCAGCACCAGGATGCCGACGCCGTGGCGGCGCTGGAGCAGGCCTTTCTGCACCAGCTCATCCACCGCCCGACGCAGCGTGTGGCGGTTCACCGCATAGTGATCGGCGAGCTGTTGCTCGGAGGGCAGATAGTCACCGCAGCGATAACGCTCTTTCAGCGCCTGCTCCAGCTGGGCGGCAACGGCCTGATAGACAGTGGTCGGATGTCTGGATAACTCCATCACGATGAAATCCTCACGGGTTACAGAGTGGGAACGCAGTGACAAGACGCTGCGGGATGGGAGTAGCTTGCGGGGATCAGATGACACTACCGTGACGACGCGGTGAAGGAGTGGTGAACCTGATGGAGAGGTGTGCACCGGGATGCGTCAGCGAACACCCCGGAACCGGCCGTGGAAAAACAGTTAAAGCAGACGACGGGGCTTCAGCCACGGCCCTTTTGCCGCACACGCTTTTTTGACCACGGTGACAAAACGGCAATCCGCCCGGCGGGAAATATAAAGTTGGTTAACGGATGACCGATATTCTAAGCAGGCGTCTTTAACACAACATGGAGAGAGTAATGATTAGCGCATCTGAAAACAGCCTGATCGGCGCAGACGTATTCAGCAAGCAGCAGAGTCTGCCCAGAACGATCACGCTGACACAAGAACAGGTCAGTAAACTGATGGACCCGGCCCCTTCCGCCCTGCCGCAGCTCAGTCAGGCGGCCCGCGATAAAAATCTGAGTGAGGTGGTTCAGCTTCGTAACGGGATAATGGATAAAAGCCGTGCTGCCACCCATGGTATTACCAACGAGATCGACACCTGGTTTTCCGCGCTGCAGTCCGACGCCACGCTCTCTGCAACTGATATGTCCGGACTGATTTCAGATGCGCTGCAATCCTACAGCGGTTCCGGTAATTCCACGACGCTTTCTATGGATCTTGCCGTCACAAAAGGCATGCTGAATAAGCTGGTTGAACGTTTTGTCCCCGGGGAAAAACAGGCCGACAGCTTCCGTGAAGTGGCAAAATTTGTCGCCGATAAGGTAAAAACGCAGGATACGCTCCTGCACGATCTTACCCGGCAGTCACTGGACATAGCCCGACAGTATGGCGACAGCGCAGGCGTAAACCAGTTTCAGCAGCAGTTAGATCTGCTAAGCCGTGGGGAGCATGAGACGCAGAAAGAACGCGATGCCCTCTTCAGCCTCACGGATGCAACAGACAGCAGCGCCGGATGGCTGTCCGGCTTCCGGCAGATGGTCAGCCAGAGTAGTGACAGCGACTTCTTTAAAAGCATCAGCTACGACCATATTGCACAACTGGGATCGCACATCGCGCAGTTCGTCCATAAGGCGCAGCACGCTGATCCCGGCTTTTCGCTAAGTTAACGCCATCCGCTCTGCGGTCGGTGTAAGCACTGAACGCCTGAGAAAGGTGTTGTTATGCCGGCTGCCGTCGTTCAAACCAGGGCGTGATCACCATATGGGGAATCGCCAGCGCCGCCAGCGCAGCAAAGAGTGACTGGATACCCGCCCTGTCGGCAGGATGAAGCATCACTGCGGTTCCCGCCGCCAGCAGAATGGCTGCCGTCAGTACCGGCCAGGTGGCGTGCAGATAGCCGTTGTAGCTGTCACACCCGAGCTGATCGCGCCGTAAGCGGGTTTGCGGCAGCGCATGCAGGATTAAAAAGCCCATCGAAAAACCGACAAACGGCGGCAGTACCACCAGCGCCAGTATGCCGGTAATCAGTGAGCCGTCGTGACGACGTACGCCTGTAACGATCAGGCCCGCCGCACATATCCCACCCGTTATCGCTACGCCTGCTGCCACAGAACGCGGAATGGCTGAAGTCAGCCCGGCCTGCTGCAGAATGGTACTGAACTGGCTCAGATGCAGGGCGGCGGGTGCCGCGATCATGCCGATCCCCCGCGCCAGGCGTTCGATGAGATGCCCCCGCGGGGCATCCTCAAGGGCAAAATGTATTGCGGAGGCCAGCAAAAAGCCGGGCAGTGCCAGAGCCGAATCGTAATGCCACCAGCAGAGACAGAGCACGATGACCACGATGTAGGCGGCAAGAAACGGCAGCCGACGCTCGCGCCGGACCACCTCAAGATCGCTGGCACCGTGTGCCATCCCGAGGAAGCCAATCGCCATCACCGCAAAGGCCAGCTGAACAGACAGGGGGTTCAGGGAGGCAACAAAGGCTGCTCCCCAGAGCGCCGCCCATCCGCCCTGCTTTAGCCGGATCATGCGCTTGCAGCACCCTCATAGCGGCTCTGCGAAAGCGCGTTTTTCAGGTTTCCGGCGGCGTAGAAGGCGTAGAAGACCTTGGCGATGACATCCAGAATTAAAAACACCCAGACTGAGGTCGGATCGGTAATCATCCGGAGCCCTTCCGGACCCACCAGAAAAACGATCGGATAGATGAACCAGACAATGGTCAGCAGCGCCACGTCTTTGTTGTAAGCCGCTGCCAGGGCACGTCCCCGCGTTGCGGCGATGGTGCGCAGCGGCCCCCAGAGCAGGTAAACCACGCCCAGGAAGGCGGCACAGGACCAGAGATACCAGACCCACTTCGCAACACCGCTTTCAGCCAGCGAAGAGACCAGACCGGTGATGATCATCATTACATCCAGCACGATGATGGCCGTCAGAAAGCCCCCCATTTCGCCCGGTTTGCCTTCCTCATGGAAGGCCAGCATGACGAGGCCAGCCAGCAGGATCGGTGTGGTGACAGACCAATCGGCATAGCGTGCCAGGTAGAGGGTCACGCCATTGTCCAGCGTAAGGTTACCGAATCCCATCGCCATTGCCAGATAGGCGGTCGCGGCGATAAAGGGCACAGAAGCGTGCATCAGCGTATGGTGACAGGCAGGAAACTGTTTTCCGCCTGTGGCGTAAATAACCAGTGACGCAATAGCCATGATCGAAAATCCGATCATAAACGCGGTTTGATCCATTTTGTTCTCTCCTGAACTGAGACGCCGGAAAACGTCCGCAGTGCTGCAATATTTAGCGTTAAAATCCCGTTTATATTCATTGCCTGAATATGCTCAAAGTATATGGCGGGATTAACTTTCTGCCTGTCACAGGCGCAGCAAGCGTTAATTTTCAAAAAAACTGTTTAAATAAGTCTCTTTTTCGGACATTTTTTCTCCTTTACATAACCTGACAATGTAATGAACTGTTTCTGTTGATGTCCTGCTGACTGCCTCTTTACGCCGCAGGCCACCCCGAAATTTAAATAAAAACGCTATTTATCATTTAGTTGTAAATTACCCCGCTTTTCAGAAAACCATTTCTATCAGCATCTGACATTGCCATGACAATATTTTTGGCTGGAAAAAGTGCAGCAACCGTCTATGAAAACGCTAATCGTCAGGCGTCAGTCCGGCGGGAAGTTGTCTGCTCAGATATTATTTCTGACAGCCAGAAGCCGACCCATGCTCAGAATAGGCTCGACCTGTTCAGCAGGCAGGATTTATCCGCCTGCGTGATTTCAGACATCACCGTGCGGCCCTGAAAGAGGGGAATAAAACAGAGGCGCTTCTGCGACTTATTTCCTGACGGGTGACGCCGCCGCGTTCAACAGCCATCCGGCGCATCCGCGTCGTTCGCTCTCCGGGAGAAATCGCCTGAATGTGCAGAGGATAAAAGCCGGACAGCCGCCCGTCTGATCGGGTTTCCTTTGCGGACGGCCGCCCTGCTCTCTGAACGTCGTTACTCTGCGCTCTCGCGCACCACCTTCCCGCTTTCGCTATCCGTCAGCGACGCCCTGACCAGCGGCAGGCTTTGCGGGTAGTTCTGCTGAATAAACTCAATCATCTTTTCCCGGACGTAGCAGCGCAGGTCGAAGGCGATAGGGGAGTTCTGTGCGGTCATCAGCATCCTGATGGTCATGGTCTTCTCGGTGGTGTCGGTCACCTGCAGAACCTGGGTTTCGCCATCCCACAGGCGGGTTTCGCTCAGCACCTTTTCAAAATGCCGGCGCAGCGGCTCCAGCGGCATCGAGTAATCAACGTAGAGAAACACCGAGCCTAAGATCTGGGCGTTATTGCGCGTCCAGTTCTGGAACGGGTTTTCAGTAAAATAGGTGATCGGCAGCACGAGACGGCGCAGATCCCAGATACGCACCACCACATAGGTCAGGTTGATCTCTTCTATCCAGCCCCACTCTTTCTCCACCACCACCGCATCATCAATCTTAATCGGCTGGGTAAAGGCGATCTGGATACCGGCAAACAGATTGACCAGCGACTTCTGCAGGGCGAAACCGATAATAATCCCGGCCACACCGGCACCGGCCAGGATGGTGGTGCCGAATTTGCGGACGCCAGGAAAGCTCAGCAGGATCAGCGAAACGCAGAAGAGCACCAGGATGACAATCACCACTTTTTTGACATAGATAATCTGGGTGCGGATTTTGCGCGCCCGCAGGTTATTGGAGATGTTGATGTCATAGCGGATATAGAGCATATCCTGCGCCACATTCGTCAGCCGGATCAAGACCGAGCAGAAGGACATAATGATAAAGACGTTGATGATGTTGGTGATTAACTCCAGTGAATCAGGATGGAAGTTAATGTAGTTGATACCGACATTGATCATCAGCAGCGGAATGAAGAAAAACATGGAACCCCTGAGGTGTTTCTCAAGGGATTTAAACAGTTTTCTGTCGCGGATCTGCCAGTAGCGGATAAACCCGAGCAGGATCAGGCGGGCCAGAAAACCCAGAATAAACGAGAGCGAGACGAGTAATACAACAGGCACCCACGAGGGGAAACCAGATAACTCACCGAATAACAAAGGCATTATCTTCCCTTTCAGTAAGCTGACAGCCTCAGGCTGGCAGGCAAGTGATACATGCAGTAACCGTTGTATTCACGGTTATCCGTTCGTCAATCAGCGCAGACAAGTATGAACCATAGCCGCGAAGTTCACAGGGAATGCGGGAAAGCCCGCGTTCACCCCGCGCGGGACAGACGCTGTTTACCCTTCCGGCCGCCTCGCTTCATTAGATTCACTGATGAAAGGCGCAATTTTCCCGCCTGACCATTCGCAACCGTCGCGGCGCGCCACGCGCGAAAAACGTCATTCAGCCGCCGATTAAACCGGGCGAGGCATGGACGATCGGCTGGCATCTGCTAATTTTTAAGCTGTTCCCCTGATGCTGAGAAGAACAACAGTATGATTAGCACACTTAAACTTTCCTCTGATTTCCGGCGCAGTTTCCTGCGCGAGGTGCTGGTGCCGCTGGTGGCGATCTTACTGCTGACCTTTACCGGCGCGGGCGCTGCGCTGTTTGCCGGCACGTCGCTGACCAACAGCGAAGCGCGGCATCAGCAGCAACGGATGATCGAAGCCTCTTTTTCGCAGAGCTTGAGTGAACATCTGCGCCAGTTGCACAGCCTGTCACGCTGGACACCGTTGCAGCAGCATCTGGCGGAAAGTCACAGTGACAAATGGCTGGATGAGAATATTGGCGAGTGGCTCTATGAGATGTTCGGCCATCAGCTGATCATGGTGCTGGACCCGCAAAACCAGATTGTCCGGGTCTGGCGTGAAGGCCAGCCGATCGCCGCCCCGGATAACGACCCGCTGACTGGTGAGGTATTACAGAACCCGCTGGTCAGCGATCCGGGTCGCCAGGATGATGCCGATTATACCCGCGTAAGCCAGCGCGCGGCGGCGCTGGCCGTGGGGGCGATCCAGCAGGATAGCGATACCCAGCCACGGTTCCGGCTGGTAAGTCTGAAATTTCTCGATGATGGCTATCTGGCCAGCCTGGCGGAACGCAATCAGCTGCAGGGGCTGCACTTCTCCGATGGCGCCTCCCAGCCGGAGGCCAGCGCCCGCTATCTGCTGATTGCCCAGGCGGGCGATCCGGTAGGCTATCTCAACTGGATCCCCTCCCGTCCCGGTGCGGACATGCTGCGGACCATCGGCCCCTCTACCGGACTGGCGGTGCTGGCGATCTCCCTGCTCTGCCTCTATATGGTGCGGCGGCTCTGGCACTCGTCGGTGAACCTTTCCCAGTCGATGCTCCGGCTCGGCGCGTCGGAGGCCCAGGCGCAGCATCTGGCGTTTCATGATGTGCTCACCGGGCTGCCCAACCGTGCGCTGATTGAGGATCGCCTGACTCAGGCGCTGGCGCTGGCGACACGTCACGATCAGCGGGTGGCGCTGCTGCTCATCGACCTCGACCGCTTTAAAACCATTAATGACACCCACGGCCATCACGCCGGGGATGAGCTGATTATCGCGGTGGCGCAGCGTCTGAGCCGTCTGGTGCGCGCCAGCGATACCGTCGGCCGCCTGGGCGGCGACGAGTTTATCGTGGTGATGCCGGAGGTGGAAAGCATCGGTCAGGTGCAGAGTCTGGCGCAGCGCATCATCGACGAACTGGGCCGTCCCTTTACGCTGTTCGGCAGCGATATCTGGAGCGGGGCCAGTATCGGCGTAACGCTGGCCCCCAAAGATGGCATCGATCGGCTTGAGCTGATGCGCAAGGCGGATATCGCGCTCTATGAGGCCAAAAGCGGCGGACGGGGCAGATACCGTCAGTTTGAACGGGCGATGGATGAGTCGGTGCGCACCCGTCAGGCTATCGCCGCCGACCTGCGGATCGCGCTGCAGCAGCATCAGGGGCTGGCGGTGTGGTATCAGCCGCTGATGGAGATCAGCGGACAGCAGATGGTGGGCGTCGAAGCGCTGCTGCGCTGGCATCATCCGACCCGCGGCCCGATTGCACCCGGTGAGTTTATCGCGATTGCCGAAGAGACCGGCCTGATTATTCCGCTGGGCGAATGGGTGCTGGCCGAAGCCTGCGCGACGCAGCAGCGTTTCCCCGAACTGCTGGTGGCAGTCAACGTTTCACCCGTTCAGTTCCGCGCGACCGGCTTCGTTGAGCGGGTGATGGCTATCGTCAGCGAGCATGGCGGCGATCCGACCCGTCTGGAGCTGGAGATCACCGAGGGGGTGCTCATTGAAGATGAACGCGAGGCGCGCGCGATTATTGTGGCGCTGCGCGACGCGGGCTTCCGGATTGCGCTGGATGACTTCGGCACCGGCTACTCCAGCCTCAACTATCTGAGCACGTTCCCGGTCGATAAAATCAAAATCGATCGCTCCTTCACCCAGTCGCTGGGCGTGGCCGAAAATTCGGTGGCGATTGTGGAGTCAGTGGTGAAACTGGGGCACGCCATGGGGCTGATGGTCACGGCGGAAGGCGTTGAAACGCCGGGGCAGATGTCTGCGCTGGCGAATGCGGGCTGCAATCAGTTGCAGGGTTATCTCTTCAGCCAGGCCGTGCCCGCCGACCGGCTCGCGGCCCTGATTGAGTCCTCCCCGCAACAGGCGTGAGCGCCAGAAGCAGCCTGAGCGCCGCTGTGCGCTCAGGCTGGCTTTTTACGTCCCGGCTCCCAGGCTGTCCAGCAGCGCAGCCGAGGAGGCAACTGCACCGAAAATCCCCCCCTGCATGTGAATCATGCTCAGCGCCGCCTCATGATGACGCCGCTCGGTCGCCGCGCAGCAGTCGGAGAGGACCAGACACTCAAAGCCGCGATCGTTGGCCTCGCGCAGCGTGGTGTGGACACAGACGTCGGTCGTGATCCCGGTGAGGATCAGATTACGGATGCCCTGGCTGCGGAGGATCAGCGCCAGATCGGTGGCGTAAAACGACCCTTTACCCGGTTTGTCGATTACCACTTCATCCGGTAAGGGTGCCAGCTCGGGAATAATCTCCCAGCCCGGTTCGCCACGCACCAGAATGCGGCCACAGGGCCCGGTATCCCCGATGCCGGCGTTCATACGACGCGAACGCCAGCGTTTGTTGGCGGGCAGATCGCTGAGATCGGGCCGGTGCCCTTCGCGGGTATGGATAACCGGAAACTGCCGGGCACGCATCACCGCCAGCACCTGCTGCAGCGGGGCGATCGGCGCACGGGTCAGGCTGACGTCATAGCCCATGCTGTCGACGTAGCCGCCCACGCCGCAAAAGTCGGTCTGCATATCGATCACAATCAGCGCCGTATCGGCCGGGGTGAAACTGCCGTCAAACGGCCAGCTGTAAGGTGTGGAATTAACACTAAACATTGCTCTTCTCCATAACGGGGCGCGGCAGGCGCACTCTGCTGATCAGGCTGTAGCTCACTGCGGCGGTGACCAGACCGATCACCGCTTCACCGAACTGTGGAAAGGCGAGATGGGCGATCACCGCACAGAGGCTGCCAATGGCCCAGGCCGCAAAGGCGTCCCCCCGGAAACGCTGCGCCGGACGCTGCTCGCTGATGCGCGCCATAAAAATCAAATCCACAATCATCACCGCGCCAAACGGCGGCACCACAATACCCAGCAGGCTCAGCCACTCCAGGAAATAGGACCAGACACCCGCCAGCGCCAGCACGCCGCCGATGGCTCCGAGGATCAGCGTCCAGAGCCGCATTTTGCTGCTGAACAGGTGGCTGAAGCCCACCGCGCCGTTATAGAGGCAATGCGTGCAGACCGAGCCGAGATTAATAAAGACAAACAGACAGGCCACGACCGACAGGAAGGCGCCATGCCCCATCAGCATCGGCAGAAAATTGCCGCCGTTGGTCAGCGGATCGACCGCGGCTCCCGCAGCGACAATCACGACGCCGAACAGGTAGGAGATTACGTTGGCAACAGGAAAGGCGGAGAAGGCGGCAATCACGGCCGAGTGACCACTTTTCGACCAGCGGGTAAAGTCAGCGGTCATGGTGCCGGAGTCGGCAAAACCCGCCACCACCATAGTGACGGCGGTGCCCATACTCATGGCGCCGGCGGCGCTGGCGCTGCCCTTCCACTGGGTCACGACGGAGAAGTCATGCTGTTTGCTGATCAGCCACAGCGCCACCGCGCCCAGCACCACAAACAGCGGTGCCGCGATCATGCCGAGTACCGACAGCGCCCGTACACCCAGAAAGGTGATGCCGGTATAGAGGATCATCGCAAATGCCGTCACCGCCAGCGCATTCCAGCCAAAGGTCTGATTGATGACGGTGCCGGTCAGCCCGGTCTGGAAGGCATACCAGCCGATCACCACCGTTGAAAGAAAGCCGGAGACGAGGATATAGCCTTTACTGCCGAAGGTGCGCCGGGCCTGCAAGGCGAAGTTCATGCCGCTGTTGCCGGCGTACCAGCTCAGCGCGCCGACATAGGCAAACAGCACCAGATTGCCCAGCAGGATGGCGATCAGCGCGGGCCAGAAGCCCAGATGCCAGGTGATGATGCCGCCAAACAGCGCGTTAGTGAGGATCATCGGAAAGCCAAACCAGACCGCCGAGACGGAACGGGTTGAGTGACGATGCGACAGCGGCACCGGCTGATGTTCAAACTCCTGCTCCAGCGCAGGTGAAGATGAGGTTTTCATTGGGCAATCCCGGGTTGAAGGTGATTCCACGGCTGAATGCGCTCGAAAGCGGCACTGGCAGCCAGCACTAAGGCATCATCAAGATGACGCCCGACAATCTGCAGCCCGACGGGCAGGCCGCTGGCGGTGAAACCGGCGGGCAGTGACGCGGCAGGCTGGCCGGTAAAATTGAACGGGTAGCAGAAGGAGAGCCAGTGATCGCTGCGGACCATGCGGCCATCGATAATCTCCGGCCCCTGCATCCCCAGCGGAAACGGCGGCACCGCCAGCGTCGGGGTAATCAGCAGGTCAAAGCGCTGCATAAAGCGCCACAGGCTGTTGCTGACCGCTTTTCGGGTGGCGATGGCATCAGTAAAGTCCTCCGCCCGCCAGTCGCGCTGCAGCATCGCCACCAGATGCGGCGACATCGCGCTGCCCTGCTCCGCCATCATCTGGCGCATCCCCGTCAGATCGCTCTCCATCGCCACCAGTGCGCCAAAGGCGGCGGCCGGATCGCTGAAGCCGGGATCGGCCAGCTCCAGCTCTGCACCGATTTCAGCGGCAAACCGCTGCACCGCCGTGCTGACCACCGCCCGCACCGCCGGGTCCACGGCCACATAGCCAAAATCCGCGCTGAAGGCGATGCGCAGCTTACCTGGCAGATGCTGTGTCGCACCCAGCCAGTCCACGTCGCTGCAGGGAATAGAGTGGCGATCGCGCATGTCCGGCCCGGCCATCAGGGAGAGCATCAGGGCCGCATCGCGGACGCTGCGCGTCATCGGCCCGATATGCTCCAGCGACTCCCACCCCGACACACCGGGATAGCGTTCATCACGACAGCCGGGCCATAACGGCACCCGCCCCATTGAGGCTTTGAAGCCGAAAATGCCGCAGTGCGCCGCCGGGATACGAACCGAGCCGCCGCCATCACTGCCGAGCGCAATCGGGCAGAGTCGCGCCGCCACGGCAGCCCCCGATCCCGCACTGGAGCCGCCGGGCGTCATAGTGAGATCCCAGGGATTTCGCGGCGAAGGGAAGAGCGGATTGTGCCCGACACCGCTGTAGCCAAATTCCGGTGCGGTGGTTTTACCCAGCAGGATCGCATCGGCGGCCAGCAGCCGTTCCACCGCAATGTCGTCATCTTCCGGCACGAAATCGCGGTAGGCCATCGAGCCGGAGGTGGTTCTGACGTTCGCCGTGCAGATCAGATCCTTTACCGCCAGCGGAACGCCTGCCAGCGCCCCCAGCGTTTCCCCGCGCGCGCGGCGGGCATCGACTGCGCGGGCCTGAGCCATCGCCAGGTCGGGCGTGGGCGTACAGAACGCCCGTATCGCCGGTTCCCGTTCCGCCATCCGCGCCAGCGCCGCCCCGGTCAGCTCACAGGCCGAGACTTCTCCGCTGCGGATGCGTGCGGCCATCGTGGTGGCATCGTCGTCTAATAAGGAGTCAAACATGGGTTACCTCGCCAGAAATGTACCTGTCAGCGAGTGCATGAAGCGTGCCAGATAGCGGGCGTATCCCCCTCCCGAAAGCGGGATGCCAGATGGAATACGGCCTGGGATACAAGATCGAATTCTTATGATGTCAGGCGCGGGCAGCTGTTTATTTTTTCAGCACAACGATGGCGCAGGGCTGCGCGATAAGGGGGCGTGAGTTGCGAGCTGGCTTACAACGTCTTGTCGGTCAGCAGCAACAAGGGCTGACAGCCTGGAAGGGATAACCCCACTTTTGATAGGGCTGTTTGACGAATCGGGTCTCTGGCTGAAAACTCCGGCAAGAGGATTCGCAGGCTGGCGGCAGGGATGACACGTGCGCGTTGAGGAAGATATCTATCTCGAAAATTATGCGATCAGGCGGAAAAGATTTATCTACGGTCGTCAGGACTATTACAGCTACGTATTCGTTGCCGCGAGTGAAACGTATGCCGTCATCGCGGGTCATTTAGCTGATGAAGAGGCGCTTGCCCGCATCGGTTATCAGATGCCGCCGGGAATGTCCTTCCCGGCTAATGGCCTGGCTGAGATCTGTTTTGACGTTTTCGATGGTCTGGAATGCCTGAGCGATTTCCGCCATATCAGGCTGGCAGGCCTGGGCAGCGCTGTTGTTTTAAAAAACGTGATACCCGCGCTGATGGCCCACCATGAAAGCTTCTCAACCGGTGGTTTTGTCTTTCAGGCTGCATCGGGCGAAATCGCTGACCGCAATCGTCCGACGCCGCTGGAAGAGATCTATGACGCGATACTTGGGTTAAAAAATGAACTACGCTACAATCGCAGGACAGGGTTGCCGAAGAAAGCACTGCAACCTTTAATCCCGGACTGTTTCCGGGCTTATAAAGTCGTAACTACAGGGAGAGCTTGCTATGTCGTTTTACGGAAAACACGAAACTACCCCTCTGGAATCAGTGGATGCCCGGTACAGGAAGGTCAGATCGCGCTTGATTGCGGCGTGGCTGGCACAACCTGATCTGCCCGCGATTTACGCTCAGTTAGATCAGGCGAAAAAGCGCTCGTCGTCAGCCCTGTTGCGCCGCAAGCTGAAAGAGTTTAATGCGCGCGAAATGCAGGAAGCCGGAACACGCACTTAACTCTGCAAGGCCCGCTAAGGGCCTTCTCTGTTTTCACGCTCTTCAGACTCATCCGCAGGCGGTGTCCCGCCGCTCACACCGCACTCGCCTTAATCAGGAAAATCAGTTCCGACCGACGTCTCTTTCCAGGCTTCGACCTCCGCCAGCCTCTCTTTAAGCTTGCCGATGACGGCTTCATGCCCCCAGGCACCCATCACCAGATGGCGTGGCGGACGATCCTCCTCCGTGATAGCAATCATCGCCCTGGCGGCGCGCGCCGGATCGCCCTTCTGGGTGCCGCTGCTTTCGGCGGTCGCTTTCATCCGTGCGGCTGCGGTCTCTGCATAATCCGGCAGCGTGCCCGGCGTCTGACGCAGTGAACGTCCCGCCCAGTCGGTGCGGAACGGGCCAGGCTCGACGCAGGTGACGTGAATGCCCAGCGGCCCCGCTTCCAGCGCCAGCGCATCGGACCAGCCCTCCACCGCATGTTTGCTGGCAGAGTAGTAGCCGGAGCTGGCGAAGCCGATTAAGCCAGCGACTGAAGTGATGTTGATGACGTGGCCGCTTCGCGCTTTTCTCATGACCGGCAGCACGGCGCGGGTCAGGGCAAACAGACCGAATACGTTGGCATCGAACTGCGCACGGATTTCGCTCTCCACGCCCTCTTCCACCGAACTCTGATAGCCATAACCGGCGTTATTCACCAGCACGTCAATCGTGCCGAAAGCGTCCAGCGCCGCCTTTACGGCCTGGTCGATGCTCGCCTGCTGTGTGACATCCAGAGCCACCGCCAGCGCATTGTCGTGTCCGTCGACCAGATCGGTAATGGCGTCGGTATGACGCGCCGTGACGACGACGTTAAAACCCCGTGCAATCGTCTGCCGGGCCAGTTCACGACCAAAACCGGTCGAACAGCCTGATATTAACCAGACAGGGGCAGAGTGAGCAGTCATACAGAGACTCCCGTTGAGTGTGATGAAATGGCGGATAACCCGGACGCGAAAGCATCCGGGCGTATAGGTCAGTGAAGCGCGACGGCCTCACTTAGCCCTGCTGCTTTTTATGAAACAGCTGACTGGCGGTGTCACTGATGATCTGCGCCGCACCGCGATCGCCCTTTACCATCGACGCCATAAAGGCTTTTGCCTGTTTAAAGGTAATGTGCGGCGGCAACGGGGCGACTTCGGGATCGGTTTTCACCTCCAGTAAAACCGGCCGGTCGGCGCTGAGTGCCTGCTGCCAGGCCGCCGCCAGCTCGTCCGGGTTATCGACATAAATCCCGACCAGCCCCAGCGAGCGGGCAAATTCGGCATATTTCACATCCGGCAACTGCTGCGAGGCATCGAAACGGGGGTTGCCCTCCATCACGCGCTGCTCCCAGGTCACCTGGTTGAGATCCTGGTTATTGAACACGCAGACAATCAGGCGCGGATCGGCCCACTGCTGCCAGTATTTCTGAATGGTGATCAGCTCGGCCATATTGTTCATCTGCATGGCGCCATCACCCACCAGCGCCACCACCGGTTTTTCCGGATGGGCAAATTTTGCCGCAATCGCGTAGGGCACCGCCGCGCCCATACAGGCCAGACCGCCGGAGAGCGTGGCACGCTGCCCCTGCTTAACCCGGTAATCGCGGGCAAACCAGTTAGCGCAGGAGCCGGAGTCGGAGGTCACAATCGCGTTATCGGGTAGCTGGGGGGACATCTCCCACACTACCCGCTGCGGGTTAACCGGATTCGCGGGTGCCAGGGCGCGCTCCTCCATCAGGGTCCACCAGTCACGCACCTGCACGGCAATCTCTTCCTGCCAGCTGCGATCCTGCTTGTGCTCCAGCAGCGGCAACAGTGCACGCAGGGTTTCCGCCGCATCGCCGTGCAGATTGACCTCGCTGGGATAGCGCAGGCCAAGCATGGCCGGATCGATGTCGATCTGCACCGCACGCGCCTTGCCCTCTTCCGGCAGAAATTCTGTCCACGGGAAGCCGCTGCCGATCATCAGGAGCGTATCGCAGTTCTTCATCAAATCAGAGGAGGGTCTGGTGCCCAGCAGGCCTATCGACCCGGTGACAAAGGGTGCATCGTCCGGTAGCACATCCTTGCCCAGCAGGGCTTTTGCCACACCGGCACCCAGCATATTGGCGGCCTGAACCACCTCAACGGCCGCGCCGCGCGCGCCTGCACCAATCAGAATCGCCACTTTTTTACCAGCGTTGAGGACGTCGGCGGCGCGTTGCAGATCCCTCTCATAGGGGATCACTTTCGGACGCTGATAACCGCTGCCGGAATGGGTGAAACCGTGCAGATGCTGAGGCGGCTGCCACTCTTCATCCTGAATATCTTTGGGAATGATGATGACCGCCACGCCATTCTGCGCTTTGGCAATGCGCACGCCCCGGTCCAGCAGATGCCGCACCTGGCTCGTCGCCGAGGCTTCCTGAACAAAGTCAGCGACGTCGGAGAAGATGCGATCCAGATTCATCTCCTGCTGATAGCTGGCCCCGCGGGCGGTCGCTTCCGCCTGACCAGCAATCGCCAGTACCGGCGCATGGTCCATTTTCGCGTCGTAAAGGCCGGTCAGCAGGTGGGTGGCACCCGGTCCGCCGGTAGAGAGACAGACCCCCAGTTCGCCGGTGAACTTTGCATGTCCGGCGGCCATAAAAGCGGCCATCTCTTCGTGCCGCACCTGAATAAATTCGATGCCTTCGCCTTTAGCATTCGCACGCTGAATCGCGCCCAGCACCCCGTTGATGCCATCTCCCGGATAGCCGTAGATGCGTGTCACGCCCCACTCTTTCAGGCGCTGGACAAAAAAATCACTGGTTTTCATGCTCATCGTCGCGTTTCCCCTCGAAGTCCATGCAGACTTAAAGCGTAGTAGACGATGAGCCTTTGCCTTTAATTGTTCGCGATAAGCGGGTACTTCTGACGCAAATCACTGAATATCTGCGCCATCTCCGCCGTTTCGCCTGATTCCTCAACCCTGCGGAAAACCTGGGTTTTCAGGAAGTGACGCCAGCTGACCGGCACGCTCGCCAGAAAAGCCGTCAGCAACTGATAACGCGCTGGCGTCCAGAGTGCTTCAAAGCGCTGCCGGGCGTCCCCATGCTCAAAATGGCGGGTTGCCTGCTGCGGCATACTGGCACGCAGGCGCGCTGTGGCGTCATGATCTACGCGGTTATCTGTCACCACCACGCCATACTCCCTTCTGGCCGCTGCGATACTGAGATAGCCGCAGCGCACGTCCTGCATCACGGCTTCCACATCACGCTGCGACGGCAGGCCATATCCGCCCGCGCCGGGGCCGCGCACCTCAACCACATCGCCCGGCTGGCAGTGGATCACATCCGTGTTGCCGTGATGAAGGATCCCGCCGTTGCGCCGGGTGCAAAAGGTGGACAGCGCGCCGCTGCGTCCGCCCAGTACGCCCGCCGAGGCAAACACCGATCGGTTACGGTTGCGCGCCGTAATGGTGGTATCAGGCGAGAAGATCTCAAAAGCCATTTCAGTCGCTAAGCCGCCCCGGAACTGGCCCGCTCCGGCACTGTCCTGCGCCAACCCGTAACGATGAAAACGAACCGGCACTTCCGCCTCGTTAATCTCGATCGGGGTGTTTTTCAGGAAGGCGGAAAGCCCGCCGGAACCATCGGGGCCGTCATGACGCGGCGTACCGCCCGCTCCGCCGCCTACCGGCCCCAGCGAGGCGACGACGCTGCGGTCATGGATCTGCGTGCGGATATTCATAATGGAGTTGCCGCCGGGCGAGTTCGCCGGCAGGCGTTCCGGCATCGCCAGCGAGAAGACGCCAAGGGTCGCAATCTGCGACAGCGCGCAGGTCAGCGATCGCATCCCGACCGCCGCCGGTGCCTCGCAGTTCATTACCGTACCGGGCGGCAGAATGGCCCGGGTTGGCCGCAGCGTGCCCGCGTTGAGCAGCAGCGAGCGGTCCAGGGTTGAGAGCACATAGGTCACGCCCACCAGCGCCAGCGGATGCCGCTCCCGCCCGCCGGTCGGCATGTTCAGCGACGAGGCCAGCTGCGGATCGCTGCCGGTATAGTCCAGCGTCAGCTGGTCGCCTTCGACCCGGAGCGTAACGGCGATGCGACAGGGATAGCCGCCCTCTCCATCTTCATCGGCGTAGTCGGCATAGAAGTATTCGCCATCGGGGATGGTGCTGATGATGGCGCGCGCCTGCGCGTCGGCGTAATCGAGAATGCCCTCAATACCCTGCAGAAAATCGTCGAGGCCAAAGCGGGCAATGATGTCATGGATCTTACGCTCCCCTACGTTCACCGACGCCAGCTGCGCTTTGAAATCGCCCCAGTTCTGTTCTGGGACCCGGACGTTGAGCCGCATAATACTGGCAACCTCTTCATTAAGCTGACCCTGCCGCATGATCTTCAGCGGCGGGATGCGGATCCCCTCCTGCACGATATCGGTCAGCGAGCGCGACAGAGAGGCCGGCACCGCGCCGCCCACGTCGGTGTTATGGATGTGACCCACAACAAAGCAGACAATCTCGCCCTGATGGAACACCGGTTTCCAGATATGGATGTCGGGCGAGTGCGTGGCCACGTTACCGGCGTAGGCGTCGTTGGTGATACAGATGTCGCCCTCAGCATACTCCTCAATCAGCGCCAGTACCGGCGCGTAGTCAATGCCGCTGTACCAGGGCGCGCCAAAGCTGCGCGGCGAGGCAAAAGCCAGCCCGCTTCGGCTGACAATCTGGCAGGAGAAATCTTCCGTCTCTTTTACAAAGGTGGAGTGCGCGGTCCGCATCAGGGTAAAGGCCATCGCATCGGCCGCCGCGGCGCAGTAGTTCGCCAGAATTTGTAAGTTACGACCATCAATCGCCATGTTATGCCTCGCTCGCCGTAATCAGCAGGTTACCGAATGAATCGACCCTGACGCCCATCCCTGGCGGAACACAGGTAGTGCAGTCGTCCTGAGCGATAATGACCGGGCCACAGAGTTCATGCCCCGCACGCAGCGCCGCGCGCAGCACCAGATCGACCTGATGCCAGCCGCCGTCTATCCACGCCCGGGTCTGCTTCAGCACCGGCACCGCGTCTGTAGCCACGGGCAACGGGCTTATCACGGGTTTTGGCGTGGGTGAGACGATCACCAGCCGCAGCGTGATCAGCTGCACGGGCGCCTGCGGGTCGCAGTGACCAAACAGCTGATGATGCTGACGATCAAAGGCGTCATGCAGCGCGGTGACATCCGCCTGTGCCAGCCACTCCGCCTCCAGTGGCACGTCGATTTCAAACGACTGGCCGCGATAGCGCATATCGGCGCTGAACTGCAGGCTATAGGGCATCCTGCTGCCGTGCTCCTCTGCCAGCCAGTGGCAGGCGCGCTGCTGCAGTGCCGCAGCTTCACTGGCCAGGGTATCGGCCAGCGCGGGCGTCAGATCGCCGTAAAGCGTGCGGATAAAGTCGTTGCGGATGTCCGCCACCAGACCACCCAGCGCGGAGAGGACGCCCGGCGTCGGCGGCACAATCACCCCTTTCATATTGAGTTCGCGGGCCAGAAAACAGCCCATCATCGGCCCCGCGCCGCCAAAGGCGAGAAACCAGAATTCACGCGGATCAAGGCCAAATCGCGACAGCAGGCCGCTGGTGTCGCTGTACATGCTGGAGATCGCCAGCTGGATGGCGGTTTCTGCCGTTTCCTGCACCGAAATGTCGAGCGCCTCAGCCAGGGGCTGAAAGGCGCGACAGGCCGCGTCGACATCGACCGTCACCGCGTCATACCCCAGCGCACCGTGGCCCATCAGACCGCAGGCAGCGAAGGCATCGGTGGCCGTGGGCTGCGTTCCCCCGCGCCCGAAGCAGACGGGTCCGGGCAGCGAGCCTGCACTGTCTGGCCCCATCTGCAACACGCCCTGCCCGTCGATCCAGGCCAGCGAGCCGCCGCCCTGACCCACCGAGGTCACGGCGACGGAGGGAATAAATATCGGGAAGTCACCGATGATCTCACCGTTACCCTGCGCCACGTTGCCATTGATAATCACCGCCACATCGGCGCTGGTGCCGCCAATATCCAGGCTGAGGATTTTGTCAAAACCGCAGGCGCTGGCGAGATAGCTGGCACCAATTACCCCGGACGCCGTCCCGGAGAGCACCATCTGCACGCATTCACGCTTCGCCTGTTCGACGCCCATGACGCCGCCATTGGATTTTGTAATGCGCGGCGGCGGCCTGACGCCCAGCCGTTTCAGCGCCTGTTCGAAGGATTCCAGGTAGTGGATCACCATCGGCTGCACGTAGGCATTGATGGTGGCGGTAATGGTGCGTTCATATTCGCGGATAATCGGCCAGATGTCCGCAGAGCAGGAGGTGAGCAGTTCAGGCGCCACCTCATCGATAATCGCTTTCACTGCCGCTTCGTTGTGCCGGTTGCGATAGCTGTGCAGCAGCGAGACCACAATGCCCTGGCAGCCTGCGGCGCGTGCCTGGTCGATAGCGTTGAGCACGCTCTGGCGATCCACCGGTTGCAGCACCTTGCCGTGCGCGTCACTGCGCTCGCGGATGGCAAACACCCGATCGCGGGTGATCAGCGGTGCCGCTCGCCGCGAGAAAAGGTCATGAATATGGGGGATTTTCAGCCGGGCCAGCTCCAGCACGTCGCAGAAGCCTTCGGTGGTAAACAGCGCCAGGCGCACGCCGCGCCGCTGAATAACCGCGTTGATCCCGACCGTGGTGCCGTGGGTAAAGTAACCAATCTCCGCAGGGTCAATGCCCTGCTGCTGCTGAAACTGCGTCAGCCCGGTCACGATCTCGCTACCGGGCTTATCCGGTCGCGACAGGACTTTCAGGGTGTGGATCTGGTGGGTCTGTTGATCAAGCACGGCGAAATCGGTAAAGGATCCACCAATATCCACGCCAACGCGGTATCGCATATCGGGTTAACTCCTGTGTCAGGAAGGGGGAACTCCATCAGCGTTTCGGGGTGCTGCACCACGCGCCAGCCGAGCCGCTGGTAGACCAGGTGAGCATCCTGGGTTGAGAGCATCCAGCGATGCACCGTTTGCAGCTCCGGATGTTCACGGACGCAGGTCGCCAGCCAGCTGCCCAGCCCGTGACCACGCCAGTTTTCGTCAATTATCACATCGCACAGCCAGCCAAAGCGGGTGTAGTCGGTGATCAGCCGGGCAAAGCCAATCTGTGACGTCTGGTCATAGAGGCCAAAGGGCAGCGACCCGGCTATCGCCCTGCGGGTTTTCGCTTCCGGCTGGCCTTTGGCCCAGTACGATTTTTCCGCCAGCTGGTGGTGAATCCATGCCAGGTCGAGTCGCTGGCGGCAGGTCGAGATGGTGAACGCCTCGCGCTGCCACTGCTGGTCAGCAATCTGTAATGAGTCCATGACAACTCCTTGTTCTGTGAAAATCAGTGTAAGAGGATTCATGCAACGGTTGAGGCTGTAGCGGGCGACAAAACCCGGTAAAGCCATTGAAATTAACAGCGGAAAAAAATTTTATGCTGATGCAGGATCGTCAGATTCGCGCGGGAAAAGCGTGCAGGACGAAACGGCCGGAAGGGAGGCGCGGGACCGGGGTGACGGCCCGCTTTCAGAGTGCATCAAGAAAGGGGCAATGCCTGCCGCCCCTTATACGCCGAACTCGACGGAGTTATGTTTGCCGATCAGCGATCGCAGTGGCACGCTGCTTTTCATAATCGGGGATTTAATCACGATATAACTGAAGTATTTATCAATGCCGATCTGAGCATCAAGCAGCTTCTCAATAACTTCCTGATAGTGCTCAATACTGCGGGTAATAAAGCGCAGCAGGTAGTCGTAGCCGCCGGTGATGAGATGACACTCCATCAGTTCATCCACGTCGCGCATCGCACTTTCGAATTTCATAAAGTCTTCGCGACGATGGCCTGACAGGGTGACTTCGGTAAAAACCGTTACCGAATCGGTAATACGGGTAAGATTGATGTGCGCTTCATAGCCGGTGATAAATCCGGCCTGCTCCAGACGTTTGACCCGTTGCAGGCAGGGGCTGGGCGAGAGACCTACGGCATCGGCGAGGTTTACGTTGCTGATACGGCCATCTTTCTGAAGCTGCACCAGAATATTGATGTCAATGCGGTCGAGTTTCATTAAGCCGTTCATAGCATCCCCTCACTGTCAGAGCCTGTACCGGCAGGCGTCATGGTGGCAGGCAGTCCGGAGAGGGACAGCGCGGAACAACCAGCACGAACAGAGAGCCGTCGGGATGGTGAGCACTGCCCAAAGCAGACTGACAATTTAAATAGCCTGACCGGATAGGCTCTTAGTTAAATGTGCAGAACCTCCCGAAGATATAACACGCTTTACAGTTAATGCGCCAGTGCTTCGCAGTGGTTATACCAGCGGGAGATTTTCGACTTACTTTAACAAAATCAATGAGGAACGGTTTTATCCCAACCGGCCGGTGGCGCGGGCCAGTGCAATATCAAAAATATGCAGCGCCTCTTCCAGCTGTGAGTCGGTGGTGACCAGTGGCGCGAGGAAGCGAATGGTGTTGCGATGCAGACCGCATTTAATCAGCAGCAGCCCTTCCTGGCAGGCACTGTCCAGGATCTTCTGGGTCAGCGCCGCATCGGGACGGCCGGTTTCGTAATCGAGAATCTCCACCGCCTGCATAAAGCCCACGCCGCGCACGTCACCGATGCAGGCATATTTTTCTGCCAGCTGGCGCAGTCGTCCATTAAGCTGCTCACCGAGCTGGCAGGAACGCTGCAGCAGGTTCTCCTGCTCAAACAGATCCAGTACCGCCAGCGCCGCCGCACAACCCAGGGCATTACCGCCGTAGGTGCCGCCCAGCCCGCCCGGCGTCGGCGCATCCATGATTTCTGCCCGGCCGACCACACCGGAAATCGGCAGGCCGCCGCCCAGACTTTTTGCCAGGGTGATCAGGTCCGGTTTTATGCCCAGCTGCTGGAACGCGAACATCGTGCCGGTGCGCCCGAAGCCGGACTGCACCTCATCGCAGATCAGCAGAATGCCGTGCTGACTGGTGATCCGCCGCAGCGCCTGCATAAAGGCCGGACCCGCAGGCAGGAATCCGCCGTCGCCCTGCACCGGCTCAATAATGATCGCCGCGACCCGCTCCGGCAGGATCTGCACGGCAAAGAGCTGATCCAGCGCCTTCAGGCAGTCCGCTTCGGTGATGCCGTGCAGCGGATTCGGAAAAGGCAGCCGGTAGATATCCCCGGGGAACGGGCCAAAGTTCTGTTTGTAAGGCGCGGACATACCGGTCAGGGTGACGCCCAGCAGGGTCCGGCCATGAAACGCCCCATCAAATGCGATGATGCCAGGCCGCTGCGTATGCGAGCGGGCAATCTTGACCGCATTTTCTACGGCTTCCGCGCCACTGGTAAAGAAGACGCTTTTATACGCCTCATCACCGCCGACCAGCCGGTTCAGCCGTTGCGCCAGCTCGATGTAGCCCGGATAGGCCACCACCTGAAAACAGGCGTGAGAGACCAGGCCCAGCTGACGGGTGACCGCATTGACCACCGCCGGGTGATTGTGGCCGACATTCAGCACGCCGATGCCGCCGACGAAGTCGAGATAGCGGTTGCCCTCTACGTCCCACACTTCACTGCCCCTGGCGCGTTCGATCACCAGCGGATGGGCGGTCACAACTCCGCGCGGGACGTTCTGCTCACGTGCATCCAGTAACAGGCTGTTATCGGAGTATGCTTGCTGTTCTGCCATGACATTCTGCATTCTAAACCCTCATCCACGTAACGTTCGGTTGGCTCAAGTATCGCAATGCACGGGTTTATTACGCTGCCGTAATTCCCCATGCAGCGGCATTTCCTGTCAAAATCCCGCAGCATTCAGCAGGGAAATTTCTCCGCCAGCGCCTGGCGGATCAGCGTGACAAAAACGTCAACGCCATATGGAATCAGCGCATCATTGAAGTCATACGCGGCGTGGTGCAGCGGCTTACTGGGTGCCGAACCCAGCCACAGATAGGCACCGGGGCGCGCCTGCAGCATAAACGCAAAATCTTCGGAGGTGAGCGCAGGCCGGGGCGCGAGATCCGCCCGGATGCCAGCGGCTGTCAGGGCCTCCAGACAGAACTGCGCCTCCGCCGCGCTGTTCAGCGTTGCCGGGTAGTAGCGCAGGTAACTGACCTCGGCCTGAAGGCCGTGGGCAGCGGTGATGTGCTCTGCCATCTGACGCATCCGGGCTTCGATCGTATCCTGCGCGGCCGCGCTGAAGGTGCGCACCGTGCCGGTGATGCTCGCCTCTGAGGGGATCATGTTGTGCGAAAAGCCCCCCTGCATCCGGGTCACGGTGAGCAGCGCCGTTTCGCACGGATCGAGCGCGCGCGGAACCAGCGTATTGAGCTGCACTACCAGCTCGCTGATCGCCAGCAGGGTATCGCCCGTCAGGTGAGGCTGCGCGGCATGGCCGCCGCCGCCCAGCACGCGGATATCGAACCGATCGGCCGCCGCCATAATGGGACCGGGCCGGGTCTGCACCTGGCCGAGCGGCAGCTCCGGCCAGTTATGAATGGCGTAGACGGCATCGCAGGGAAACCGGCTGAACAGGCCGTCATCAATCATCGCCCGGGCGCCCGCCAGCCCCTCTTCCGCAGGCTGAAAGATAAAGCAGACCGTGCCGTCAAAATGGACGTCGCGCGCCAGTGTTTCGGCAGCGCCAAGTAGCATCACCGTATGGCCGTCATGGCCGCAGGCGTGACTCACCTGTTCGGTTCCGCTCTGCCAGGCCGTGCCGCTCTGATCCCGCATCGGCAGCGCATCCATGTCCGCCCGCAGGCCGATCATGCGCGGACTGCTGCCCTTTTTCAGTATCCCGACGACACCGGTTTTACCGATACCGCGATGCACTTCAATGCCCTGCTCCTGCAGAAAACGGGCCACGATGTCGCTGGTGCGCTGCTCCTGAAAACCCAGCTCCGGGTGGGCATGTAAATCGCGGCGCAGGGCCACTAAGTGTTCCATCTCAATATCCTCGCGAACGGTCGATTTCACCGTGCAGCGGCTCGCCTCGCTGATAACGCCGCAGATTTTCCAGCAGGGCCGCAATAGCACTCTCATTCTGTGTCTGGCTGGCGATGTGCGGTGTCAGCCAGATGGCGGGATGGTGCCAGAAGGGGTGGTCCGGCGGTAACGGCTCCGGGTCGGTCACGTCAATGACGGCGGCGCGCAGCTGACCGCCTGCCAGCGCCTGCAGCAGATCGTCCTCTGCCAGTTGCGGGCCTCGCCCGACCTGCACCAGCGCCGCACCTGGTGGCAACTGACTGAACAGCGTCCGGTTGAGCAGACCCCGCGTGGTTTCGGTCAGAGGCAGCAGGCAGACCAGAATCTCGCTGTGCGCCAGAAACGCCGCCAGCTGATCGTCGCCGTGCCAGCAGCGAACAGCGGGAGAGTGGCGCGGCGTGCGGCTCCAGCCTGCACAGTCAAAGCCCAGCGCCACCAGCTGCGCCAGCACAGCCTGCCCCAGCTCCCCCATTCCCATCACGCCCACCCGACGCTGCGCGGCGGGTGTGGCACTGTGAGCCAGCCACTGCTGCTGACGTTGCTGATGGAAATAGCGTGGCATGTCGCGATGCAGGCCGAGCACCGCGAAGGTGACATATTCGACCATGCCCTGCGTCAGTCCCGGCTCAACCATTCTGATCACCGGCAGGTCGGGCGGCAGCGCATGCAGGTCAAACTGATCGGCTCCGGCTCCCACTGAAAACAGCAGCTTCAGACGGGGAAAGCGTGCCGGAATATCAGCCGGTGGCAGCCAGGCGACCAGCGCCTCCACCTGCGCCGGATCGCCGGTTTCAGGCCAGATATGCAGCTGAATATCGGGCGCATGTTCTGCCAGCCAGCGTTGCCAGATGCGGCCACGTTCCGGTTCGGATTTATAAACGATGTGCATCAGGCCATCGCCTGAGTCATGAGGCCGAATGCCTGCATACCCTGCGGCGTCCAGGGCGTGCCGCGCACCATCGTGACAGGGGCATCAACCTGATCCAGCCCAAGGGTATGAAGCCAGCTGGCCATCGGCAGGCGGGCATCGGTGTCGATGCGCAGAAACTGCCCCTCAAGCGACTGCATCAGTGTGGCGACCAGCGCCTGCGCGACCGGGAACGCCGCCGCGATCACCGGGCCAATCGCCCAGCCGTGGCCGAAACGGCGCAGGCTGGCGAAGCCCTGAATCTGTTGTGCCGCATCCTCCAGCAGCACCGTCTGGCAGTCCCGCAGCAAATGTTCATAGAGTGCCGGACGGGACATGCCGCTTGCCTGCTGATCCAGCGTCACCAGCGTGGCGTGATCGGCCAGGGTCGCCGGACGCAGTTGCAGCCCCGCCGGGATCGCCACCGCCGGAAGCGTGGTCAGGGCGCGGGTCTGATGCTGACGGATCTCGCCGCAGGTGACGAAACCGAGCTTTTCATACAACCCCTTGCCCATTTCAGTGGCGTGCAGCCGGACATGACAGTCGGGCACTTTTTCCAGTTGCGCCAGCATCAGCTGTTTGCCCAGCCCGCGCCCCTGCTGCTGATTATCAACAATCACCAGCCCCACCGTGGCGGCGCGCTCGCCCCAGCGCCAGAGTATCGCGCTGCCGATGATCCGGCCCTGCTCTTCAATCACCGTTCCCTCACCCAGTTGCAGCGCCAGCTGCCAGTCTTCCCGGCGGTGAGGCCATTTCAGCGCCTGCGTCATCTGGTAGCAGGCGTCGAGATCATCAGGTGTCATTGCGCGTAGTGTCAGGCTCATTCGCGTTCTCCTTACATCATGCCTGGCGTATCAAGTCCGCTGCCGTCAACCAGACGGCTGTAGCGGTAGGGTGTCGGATCCACGACCGGTGTGGCTTCGGTTGCCAGATCGGCGGCCAGTCGTCCGGCCCCCGGTCCGATACCGAAGCCGTGGGCGCTGTAGCCCGCCGAGAGTATCAGTCCCGGCACTTTTGCCACCGCCGAGATCACCGGGATGGCATCCGGGGTGCTGTCAATCATGCCGCCCCACGACTGCGCCAGCCTGAGACCGGCCAGCGCCGGATATTCCCGTCGCATCGCCGCCAGCCCCTCTTCGACAATCCCGGCATCGGCGGCCGGATCGAGAATTCGCATGCGTTCAAACGGCGACTCGCGGTCAAAAGCCCAGCGTCCCATCGCTTCCGGGCCATTGAAAAACGGCGACAGGCCGAGGTTCAGCGTGAGGTTTTTCCGGCGACTTTTAAAGGTCGGATAGAACTGACGCGCATAGCGCAGCCCCTGCGCCCCCGGCTCCAGCCGTCCCCGGCCGGAGACCGACACGGTATAACTGCCATCCAGCTGGGGCCGGCAGGCAAAGCCGGGCGTATAGAGCGGCATGGCGATCGCCTGTTCGATCGGCTGCGTGCGGAAGGCCGTACCTATCACGTTGCCGAGCGGCAGATCGATGCCGTGGCGACGACAGAACATGGAGGTCCAGGCACCCGCCGCACAGATTACCCGGCTGGTTTTGATCAGCCCGCGCTCGGTCCAGACGCCGCTGACCCGTCCGGCAGCGATATCCAGTCCGCGAACGGCGCACTGCTGAAACAGCAGCGCCCCTTTTTTCTGGGCGCCCGCCACCAGCCCTGGCGCAGCCAGCCGTGGTTCAGCGTGACCGTCGGTGGGCGAGGAGAGGCCGCCCCGCCAGTTGGTGGTGCTGCCGGGCGTCATGGCTTTGGCCTGTTCCGCCGTCAGGATGGAACTCTGCATACCGTAGCCTTTGGCCATCTGGTTCCACTTATCCCAGGCCGCAATCTCTGACTCCTCCTGTGTGGCGTAGACCAGCCCGCTGCGACGGAATCCCAGCTCCTCCCCGGTTTCCGCGTTAAGCTCGCCCCAGCGCTGCAGCGCATAGATAATCAGCGGCAGTTCACGCTCATCGCGATTCTGCTGGCGACACCAGCCCCAGTTGCGGCTCGACTGCTCTGCCCCGACCAGACCTTTTTCGATGAGCACGACATTCACGCCCTGTTTCGCCAGTTCAAAGGTGGCCGCAGCCCCGGCGATACCGGCACCAATGACCACCACATCGGCGGAATCGGGGAAATTGACACTATCCTGTACGTAACGAAGGGGTGCAGGCATAAAAAGAGAACCTCTGTTGTCAGTAACCGATCGGCTGCACGGCAATATCGCCGCATTGCAACTGACCCATGCGTCTCACCGCCCGCAATGGCGGCAGAGACGGGTAAATGTGGGCGCATTCAGCCTCGCTGAAAGCGTGCCGCTTACTCCGCTTTTAAAATCTCTTCGTGTTCGTCCAGCCATCCCTGACGCAGCTCCGGCACTGCCCGTTTCAGCCGCTCAAAATAGAGTTCGCGGGTTGGCTTATCGTAGTCCTGCCGCGCCAGCTGCGTGACGATGCGGCCACTCTTCATGACCACAATCTCATCGCACACCGCGCGCACCGCATGCATGTCATGGCTGATGAAGATCACGGCCAGCCCCAGCTCACGGCGCAGTTCGCTGATTAAGTCGAGCACCGCGGCGGCGACCACGGTATCCAGCGCCGAGGTGACCTCGTCGCACAGGATCAGATCCGGCTCCGCCGCCAGCGCCCGTGCCAGGTTGACACGCTGCTTCTGCCCACCCGACAGCGCCCAGGGACGCCGCCACAGGACGCTGCGCGGCAGCTGCACCAGATCCAGCAGCTGCCAGAGCCGCTGCTGCCGGGCCGCTCCGCTCAGGCCGTGAAACAGCGTCAGCGGTCGCGACAGGATCCGCTCCACGCTGTGGGCCGGGTTCAGCGCCGTGTCCGCCATCTGAAACACATACTGAATACGCCGCAGCTCGTTATCCGGGCGTTTCTGCATATCGCCCGCGATGTAGTGGCCGTTGAAAAGAATATGCCCCTGACTCGGCGCATTCAGCCCGGCGATGGCGTGGGCCAGTGTGGTTTTGCCGGAGCCTGACTCACCAATAATGCCTATCGCCTGCCCTTTCCACAGCTGAAGATTGATCCCCGCCAGAATAGGGATTTTTGGCTGTCCGTCGCTGCCTCGCGGGCCATATCCTGCACTGAGGTCGCGCACTTCCAGCAACGGCTGGATATCGGCCGAGTCCGGGCACCAGTTGCTGGGCCGCTCTTTCTGCCGTGCGGCCTCCATCAGCTGACGGGTGTAGTCCGCCTGCGGCGCGCCCATCAGGTGTGCGGTCGAACCATACTCCGCCATTCTGCCCCGCAGCAGCACCAGGATCCGGTCAGCCATCTGCGCCACCACGGCCAGATCGTGGCTGACATAAATCGCAGTGACGCCACGCTGCAGGACCACGCGGCGAAACGCCTTCAGTACCTCCACCTGCGTCGTCACGTCCAGCGCGGTGGTCGGTTCGTCCAGGATCACCACGTCCGGTTCACCGATCAGCGCCATCGCCGTCATCAGACGCTGTAACTGGCCGCCCGAGACCTGATGCGGATAGCGATCGCCGATGGTTTCCGGATCCGGCAGCGCCAGCTCACGGAACAGGCCGATCGCCCTGGCTTTTGCCTCCCTGCGGGTCAGCGTGCCATGAATGACGACCGGCTCGATCACCTGGTCCATTATTTTCATGCCCGGATTAAACGACGCCGCCGCGCTCTGGGCGATGTAGGCGACTTTGTTACCGCGAAAGGCGCGCAGCTGGCCCGGTGTGAGGCTGTTAACGTCGGTGCCCGCAACGTGCACATGCCCTTCGGCTATGCGGCAGCCGCTGCGGGCATAGCCCATCAGCGCCATTGCGATAGTGGTTTTACCCGAACCGGATTCACCAATCAGTGCCAGTACCTCCCCTTTCTGCACCGTAAAGTGGATGTCAGAAACCAGGTCGATCTCTTCACCGCGATCGGTCTGCGCCGTCACGCGCAGTTTGTCGACGGAAATGACAGGCATTGCGGTATGTGGTGTCACGTTCATGCTCCCTCCTTCGCCAGGGTCATCGGACGCATCGCCTGCAGGCTGTCGATAAACAGGTTGGCCCCGATAGTCAGGCTGGCGATGGCCAGCGCAGGCATCAGCACCGCAGGCGAGCCGTCAAACAGACCCTGCATATTTTCTCGCACCAGCGTGCCCCAGTCGGCGTAAGGCGGCTGCACGCCCAGGCCGAGGAAACTCAGGCCGCTCAGCAGCAGAACGATGTAGACAAAGCGCAGGCCAAAGTCAGTCAGCATCGGGTGCACCATGTTGGGCAGAATATCGTGGATGGCGATATACCAGCGGCTTTCACCACGCAGCCGTGAGGCGCGCACGTAGTCCATGCTGCGCAGCGAGCTGGCCATGGCAAAGGCGATGCGGAAGGCACCCGGCCAGTAGGTAAAGACGGCGGTCAGGACCAGCATCGGCAGCGAGGAGCCAAACACCGCCACGATCATCAGCGACAGCACTTTGCCCGGCAGCACCAGCAGCGCGTCATTGATGCGGCCCAGCAGCTCTTCCAGCCAGCGTCCGGTTACGGCGGCGAGCAGCGCCAGCAGCGTGCCGACCAGACTGGCCAGCAGCGCGGCACTCAGCGCCAGACCGATAGAGAACTTCGCACCGTAGAGAATGCGGCTCAGCATGTCGCGTCCCAGGTAGTCGGTTCCCAGCAGGTTCTCGGCGGTCAGGCCCCCCATCAGCGGACCGCCGCCGATATCGTCAATGCTGTGCGGTGCCAGCGCGGTGCCGAACAGCGCCATCAGCAGCCAGAACAGCGACACCAGCAGCCCCAGCCGTCCTGACCAGGAGAGCGACTGCAGGAAACGCCACGGCAACAAGAGAGTATTCATGCGCTTCTCCATTTCGGGTTAAAGGCGATAGTCAGAATATCGGCCAGCAGCAGCAGCACCAGGTAACAGGCGGCAAACAGCATGACGCAGAGCTGCACCACGGGCAGATCGCGGTTACTGACCGCATCGACCAGCTGGCTGGCCAGACCGGGATAGCTGAAGATGGTTTCGATGATGATGACGCCGCCAAACAGATAGGAGAGGCTGAGCGAGATGGCATTGGCAATCGGCCCGACCGCGTTGGGCAGCGCGTGACGCAGAACGGCCCTGAGCGGCGACACGCCCTTCAGCTGCGCCATCTCCAGGTAGGGGCTGTCGAGCTGATTGATAATGGCGGCGCGGGTCATACGGGCCATCTGCGCCACCAGCACGCAGCAGAGCGTCAGCACCGGCAGCGCGTACGCTTTGAGGTAGCTCAGCAGGTCGCTGTCGGGGCTGCCGAATGACATGGCTGACACCCAGTGCAGCCGGACGGCAAAGATCAGCACCGCCACGGTCGCTACCAGAAATTCAGGCACCGCCACCGTTGCCATCGTCGCAATGACCAGCGCACGATCGAGCCGGGAGCCACGATTCATCGCGGCCAGGATGCCGATCAGCAGCGCCAGCGGCACGCAGATCAGCGTGGTGATAGCCGCCAGTTCAAAGGTCGCGGGGATGCGCTGCGCCACCAGTTGCGAGACCGGCAGATGACTGGCAAACGAGATGCCAAAATCACCCTGCACCAGCCCGGCCAGCCAGTGGAGATAGCGCATCAGCAGAGGCTGGTCGAGGCCCAGTTGCTGCCGTAACGCCGCCACCGTTTCCGGTGTGGCGTTCTGGCCCAGGATCATCTGCGCCGCGTCACCGGGCAGCAGGCTGGTGATGAAAAACACCACCGCCGAGACGATAAGCAACGTCAGGATGCCGGCACCCGTGCGCCGGGCAATCAGAAACAGCATGTATCGGTTCATCGGCGAACTCCCTATAGGTAGCCTGATGGAGCAGGCGGAGATCAGGCGGACAGCCAGGCAAATTCATGGAAGCGATAGCCCATCATCATGCCTGACGGCCAGGGCTCGACGCCTTTGACCTTTTTGCTGTAACCATCAGTCGAGCTGATAAAGGTCGGGATGATGGTGCCGCAGTGGTCATAAATCAGCGTCTGCATGTCGCCATACATCTGCTTGCGTCTGGCCTGATCGCGCTCGCCGCGCGCCGCGACCACCAGCTGATCGAACCGGGGATTTTTCCAGCCCGATTCGTTGTTCGGTGCGGTTGAGAGATAAAACTGCGAGAAGAGCATATCCAGCGTGGGACGCGGATTTATCGAGCCATATCCCAGCGGATCTTTCATCCAGTGCGAAGACCAGTAACCGTCATACGGCACGCGTCGCACTTTGACATTCAGCCCCGCCCCGCGCGCCATCTGCTGGATCAGCTGACCGCCTTCGTTCGCTCCTTCGATATTCGGCGTAGTAATGATCTCGACGGTGGAACCGGTCATGCCCGCTTTTTTGATATGAAACTTCGCTTTTTCCACATCCAGCGGACGGGGTTTGAGGTCGGCGTTATAGAGTGGATGCCACGGTGGCACCGGCGTGTCATTACTGACGTCGCCGTAGCCCTGCAGGACCGTTTTCACCAGCATTTCACGCGGTTGCAGATATTTCATCGCCAGCACGAAATCTTCGTTGTTACCCGGCTTCATGTCGGTGCGGATAATCAGGTTGGTGTACATCCCTGACTTACTCTCCAGTACGCCAAACTCACCGCTGGCGTTGAGACGCTTACAGTCGGCGGCGGTGAGGGTTGACACCATCTGCAGATCGCCCGACATCAGGGCGTTGACGCGCGCCGCGCCGTCGGTGACGCCAATCAGCTCCACCTCATCCAGATGCGGCAGTCCCGGCTTGTAGTAGTTGGGGTTCCGGGTGCCGATGGTGCGGGTTCCCGGCATAAAGGTTTTGCAGATAAACGGCCCGGTGCCGATGCCTTTACTGAAATCGGTCGTGCCCTCTTTGACGATTAAAAACGGCGGGGTCGCCAGCATATAAGGAACATCGAAGTTGGCGCTGTTCAGCTCCAGCTGCACCTCGCTGTCGCTGACGGCGCTGAAAGCTTTGAACTGATCGGCCAGCTTAAAGGCGATAGAGGCGATGGCGGGATCTTTGTGGCGGCTGAGCGAGAAGATGACATCGCTGGCGGTCAGCGGTTTGCCATCATGGAAGGTGACTCCCTTACGCAGCTTAATATGCCAGGTGATGCCGTCGCTGGACTCCAGCGATTCCGCCAGCGCCGGTTGCGCGGTCAGGTTTTTATCCAGCTCGGTCAGGCCGCTGTAGAACATAAACTGGCGGGTATAGTCGGCGCTGTTATTGCTTTTGGCCGGATCGAGCGTATCGGTGGCGGAGGCGTTCGACATCGCCGCGCGCAGTTTACCGCCCCTGACCGGCTTGTCGTCCGCCAGTGCAGCCCCGGAAAAACCGACCAGGCCACTGCTCATCACCGCACCGGCGGAGAGGATTTTCATCAGGCTGCGGCGGGACAGGGAACCCTCGGTGATCATGCGCGTCAGTGCCGGATTTACCGCATCAGCGTCGTTATTATCAAATTTACTCATCTCTCTACCCTCAATAGTCAGGCGAACCGGGAACAGGGTCTGGCGGTGCTGATGACCTGGCGACCAGCACCCGACGGGACGTTAAGAAAGGCGATCCTTTGCTTTGTAATAGAGTCCTGCGAGCGGTAAAAACCATGGCTTGCCGTGATAACCGGGCAGCGCGGGCCATGCGTCACGCTGCCAGGGATTTTCGTTGCGCTTTTCGGCCAGCAGATCGGCCATCACGCGTCCCATCCAGACCGACATCTGTGTGCCGTGTCCGCTGTAGCCCAGTGAATAGAAGAGCCCCTCCTGTTCACCCGCATGGGGCAGACGGTCGGCGGTCATATCGACCATGCCGCCCCAGCAGTAGTCCACCCGCGCCTGGCGGAGCGGTGGCAGCATCTGCGTCAGTGCGTGATGCAGGATCTCGCCGCTGCGCGAATCAGAGGTCGGATTGCTGACCGCAAACCGCGCCCGCCCGCCGAAAACCAGCCGGTGATCGGTAGTGGTGCGGAAATAGTTGCCGATGTTGAGCGACGTCACGTAGGTCCGATCGTGAGGCAGCACCTGACGCAGCAGCGCCGGATCGAGGGCTTCGGTCACCACAATAAAGCTGCCGACCGGCACGATGCGGCGCTGAAACCAGGGAAACGGGCCGACGTTGGAGCAGCCCGTCGCCATCAGTACTTTATCGGCCAGAATCGCGCCCTGCGCGGTGTGAATCCGATGCTGATAGCCTCTGAGGCGCTCCAGCTTCGTCACGGCGTGGTGCGGATAGATCTTCGCCCCGCTGCGGGCCGCCGCCTCCGCCAGGCCGACGCCAAATTTCCCCATGTGCATCTGGCCGCCCCGCTTCTGCAGCAGGCCGCCGTGGAAATCGTCGCTGGCGATCTCGTCGCGCACCGCCGTTTTGTCGAGCAGTTCGATCTGCGGATCCACAGTGCGACGCATCAGTTCATAGGCTTCCCGCAGACCGGCCATATGCGACGCTTTGCTGGCCAGTTTGAGCTTGCCGCACAGCCGGAAGTCACAATCGATCTGCTCCTCCTGAATCAGCTGGCAGACATAGCTCACCGCATCGTCAAATGCCCGGTAGAAGCGGCTGGCCTGCTCCAGACCCTGGCTCGCCACCAGCGAAGCGAAATTGTGGGCCACCCCGGTATTGCAGTGACCGCCGTTGCGCGCCGACGCCTGGCTCATCACGTCGCCACTCTCCAGCACCACCACGCGGATACCGCTGCGCGCCAGATTCAGCGCGGCCGAGATGCCGGTGAAGCCGCCACCGATCACAACCACGTCCGCCTGAGCGGGCAGCGGTTCGCGGGCGGCGCCGGTAAACGCCGGGGCGGTGGCCTGCCAGAACGATTCCAGTTTCATAGGGAGTTCCTCAGAGTCCGACTACGCCGGGCAGGCCGCCGATATCGTTGATTTCGGTGTACTGGTAGTAAGGATTGGCCGGCTCATGACCGCGATTGACCCAGACTTTGTTTTTAATACCGAGATCGTGGGCGGTCATCAGGTCATAGCGGAAGCTGGAAGAAACATGCAGGATCTCCTCCGGGCCGCAGCCGAGCCTGTCGAGCATGTACTCAAAGCCCTTCATCTGCGGTTTATAGGCACCCGCCTCTTCCGCCGTGATGGTCATGTGGATTGGAGCGCCCAGGCGAGGGATATGGTGCGGGATAAGATCTTTCATCGAGTTGGTCAGCAGCACCAGCGGAAACTCTGTGGCGACTTTCGCCAGCCCGGCGGGCACATCGGGATGCGGCCCCCAGCTGGCGCAGTCGGTGTAGATAAAGTCACTGTCTGCTTTGTCCCAGCGGACACCCCACTTTTTGCAGGTACGCTGAATCGCATTGCTGACCACGTCGTAATACGGCTTCCATGCGCCCAGCACCTCATCCAGACGGTAGCTGGAAAAATCGGTGGTAAAGGCGTGCATGTCGTCCGGATCGACGCGGTCGCTAAAGCGGCGCTGCGCTGCGCCCGCCATGTCAAAGCGGATCAGCGTGCCGTAACAGTCGAACGTGATAAATTTCGGTTTAAACAGTGCCATGTAACGCCCTCGTCTTGTCAGTTGCGCTTAAAAATCGATGAGTACACTCTTCTGCCGCTGGCAGGCCTGAAACGCCTGACGGCCCAGATCCTTACCAATGCCCGAGCCGAGAAAGCCGCCGGTCGGAATGATGAAGTCGCCGGAACGGCCATAGCGATTAATCCAGACGGTGCCCGCCTCGATGGCGCGCATGGCACGTAACGCTCGCGGCAGGCTCAGAGTGTGGACACCGGCGCAGAGGCCATAGGTGTCATGTGCCGCCATCGCCAGGCCCTGCTCCTCCTCATCAAACGTCTGCACCGTCAGCACCGGGCCAAAAATCTCCTGCTGCACCGCCGGATTGTCCTGCGTAACCTGACTCAGCAGAGTGGGCTGCCAGAACCAGCCTTCGTCGGTGCCGGCGAAACGTTCTCCGCCCACCAGCACTTCAGCGCCCTGCGCTTTCGCCGCCTCGATTACCGAGCTGACCTTCAGGCCCTGACGCTCGTCGATTAACGGCGCGTAGCGACTATCCTCCTGCCAGGTCACGCCCGGTCTGACGTCCTGACAGAGCTCTATCAGCCGCTCTGTCAGCGGTTCCGCTATGTTGCGCTGCACGATAAGCCGGGTGCCTGCCACACAAGCCTGGCCGCCGTTGGCCGTGAAGCCGCGCAGGATCCGCTGGGCCAGAATGTCCGGGTCGCCCGCATCATCAAATACCAGCTGCGGACTTTTACCGCCCAGCTCCAGCGTGACCGGCTTCATGCCGTGCTGCGCAGCATCGCTCATGATGCGCGCGCCGGTCAGGGTCGATCCGGTAAAGGAGACTTTGCGCACCAGCGGATGAGTGACCAGCGCGCTGCCGGTAACGGCACCGCTGCCCTGGACAATATTCAGCACCCCCGCCGGTAAGCCCGCCTGAATCGCCAGCTCCGCCATGCGCACGGTTGAAAACGGCGTCAGCTCAGAGGGTTTCAGCACCACCGCGTTGCCCGCCGCCAGCGCCGGGCCGCATTTCCATGACGCCATCGACAGCGGAAAATTCCACGGGGTAATGGCGGCGATAACGCCATAGGGTTCGGCAATCAGCATGCCGAGGCTGCTGTCACGGGTCGGAAACAGGTCACCGCTGTATTTGTCGGCGCATTCGGCATAGAAGCGAATCGCTTCGGCAGTAAAGGGAATTTCATGCAGCACCACGTCGCTGATTGGCCGGGTCGAACCCAGGGCTTCCAGCCGGGCCAGCAGAGGATCCTGCTCAATCAGGTCGGCCCAGCGCCGCAATACCCGTCCACGCTCGCGGGGCGCGCAGCCGGACCAGCCACTGGTTTTCAGCGCCTGATGGGCGACGGTCACCGCGCGGTCGACATCCTGCGGCGTGGCGTCCTGCAGCGTGGCACAGACGCGGCCATCAGAAGGCCGCTTTACCTGGAAAGCGGCGCCCTGACACTGACAGTGCTGGCCGCCAATATAATGGCCGGCTGGAAGAGAAACTTTTTCAGGGTCGAAACTTAACATGGAAGCATTCCTTATTTGTTACACCCATCAGTGGCTGGATTATCACTTTTTATGACCACCCATTTCTGCGCTGTTAATTAACTAATGCAGAAAGTATGCCAGCCGGACAAAAAATAAAAATGCGTTTAAAACAGCGCAAAAAAATTTTCTGCCGTATTGTCCCGCGATTTTTTGCGGAATTGCCGAAGCATTAAACAGATGATTTACTTCACAAAATTTATGCACCCTGTGGGTGCAGCCTGCATGAAAATTGCACCAACGCGGATATTCCGGCGAAGAGGGCTCATTTCGCCGCACGTCACACCGCGATTTACTGACCCGATTCACACCTCTGATAAATTTTTTAGATTTTTAAAAGAGACTGTTTGACGCCGGGACGTTTCTGCTTTCTTACCCGCAAAAAAAAGCCAGCCGGATTGATCGGCTGGCGCGTTATTATTTTTATTACAGACTGCCAATATGAAAGGTTTTCAGCTCCAGATATTCTTCTATTCCGTAGCGGGAACCTTCGCGCCCCAGACCCGAGAGCTTCACGCCACCAAAGGGCGCCACCTCCAGTGAGACCGCGCCGGTGTTAAAGCCCACCATGCCCGCCTCCAGCGATTCCGCGACCCGCCATGCCCGCCGGATGTTTTCGGTAAAGAAATAGGCAGCCAGACCGTATGGGGTGTCATTCGCCATCGCAATCGCCTCCTCTTCCTCATCAAAGATGAACAAGGGTGCCACAGGGCCAAAGGTCTCTTCACGGGCGATGCGCATCTTCACCGTAACCTCACCAAGCACGGTGGGCTGAACGAAAGTCCCCTGGTCCTGACTGATGCCCCCGGTCAACAGCGTTGCGCCCTGGCTGAGCGCATCGTCGATGTGACCATTCACTTTTTCCACTGCGCGGGCATTGATCAGGGGACCGATCGTAGTGCCCGGTGCAAAGCCATCCCCTACCTTCAGAGTGGCGACCTCCTCCAGCAGGCGTGCAGTGAAGCGGGGATAGATGTTTCGCTGAACCAGGATGCGGTTGGCGCAGACGCAGGTCTGCCCGGCGTTGCGGAACTTGCTGAGCATGACGCCCGCAACTGCAATCTCAACATCGGCATCATCAAACACGATCATCGGCGCGTTGCCGCCCAGCTCCAGACTCAGGCGTTTGAGGCTGTTGGCGCTCTGCTGCATCAGCAGCTGCCCGATCCGGGTCGAGCCGGTAAAGGAGATTTTGCGCACCGTCTGGCTTTCAGTCAGCGTCTCACCAATTTCTGCAGGCAGGCCGGTGAGCATCTGCAACACCCCCGGCGGAAAACCGGCACGCTCCGCCAGCACAGCCAGCGCCAGTGCCGAGAGCGGCGTTAATTCCGACGGTTTCACAATGATCGGGCAGCCTGCCGCCAGCGCGGGAGCGACCTTGCGGGTGATCATCGCTATCGGGAAGTTCCACGGCGTAATCGCGGCGGCCACCCCTACCGGCTGTTTCAGTACCAGAATGCGGCGATCGTCGCTGGGCGCGGGTATGGTGTCACCGTAGATGCGGCGGGCCTCCTCCGCGAACCATTTTACAAAACTGGCACCGTAGAGAACTTCACCCCGGGCTTCTGCCAGCGGTTTGCCCTGCTCAGCGGTCATGATCATCGCCAGATCGTCAGCATGGTCCAGCATCAGCTGATGCCATTTTTCCAGCAGCGCGGCGCGGCTGACATGTGTCGTTTTGCCCCAGCTGATGCGCACGGATTCCGCGCAGGCTATCGCCTGCTCTGTCTCTGACCGACCCAGGGCCGGGATCGTAGCCAGGGTTTCGCCTGTCGCCGGATCGGTAACCGGCAGCGTGGCACCCTGATGTGCATCCTGCCAGCGTCCGGCAAACAGCGCCTGCTGGCGCAGCAGATCGCTGTCGTTGAGTTGTAGTCGCGACATAACATCCCCTTGTGGTAAGCAAATTCCACTTTATCGCGCCTGATGCGTGCAGGATGTTGTTGTGCAAAATAAGAAAGGCGGGCCAGCAGGTTTTTGGCCCGGATTTGAAATTTTATGCCGTGCAGGCACCCGGCGGCTCTGCCGGGTGCGACTGAGATCAGATCTGGAAGTCGATAACCGGTTCATCATCGCTGCTGTAGGAGAGCGCCTGACGTTTAATCTCCTCCAGCGAGAGGTTAGCATTGCAGAGTTCGAGGAACTGCCAGACATAGTTTCTTTGCAGCTGGCCGCGCTTGAGACCAAGCCAGACCGTGCTGGGGTCGAACAGGTGCGTGGCGTCAATGCGGACCAGCTCTTCGCTCTCTTCGGTTTCACACGCCTGATCCGCCAGTATCCCGACGCCCAATCCCAGCTTAACGTAGGTTTTGACCACGTCGGAGTCCTGGGCGCTGAGCACGATATCCGGCTTCAGCCCCGCCGACTGGAAGGCCCGATCGACGCGCGACCGGCCGGTGATCCCCTGGCGATAGGTAATGAGTGGATAGCGGCTGAGTGTGCTGAGTGACACCGGCTGATTCTGCACCAGCTCATGCCCGGCGGGCACCAGCAGCGCGTGATGCCAGCTGAACCAGGGAAACGCCGCCAGGCTGCTGTTGTTGACCAGCATTTCACTGGCGATACCGATATCCGCCTCTCCCGCCAGCAGCATGGTGACGATTTCCTGCGGTGAACCCTGGTTGAGTTCGAGCCGGACGTTGGGATAGAGCTGGCGGAAGGCTTTAATCACTTTCGGCAGGCTGTAGCGCGCCTGGGTATGGGTGGTGGCAATGGTCAGGATACCGCTGGTTTCATTGGTAAAGACATCGGCCAGCCGTCGCACTTTTCCCGCTTCGTCAAGGATGCGCTCGGCAATCGTCAGCAGCGCTTTGCCCGGTTCCGTCATGCCCAGCAGACGCTTACCGCGACGGATAAAGATCTCAACGCCCAGTTCATCTTCCAGATCGCGGATGTGACGACTGACGCCTGACTGGGACGTAAATAGCGTGTTAGCGACTTCCGTTAAGTTAAACTCACAGCGGGCCGCCTCGCGGATGATTTTAAGTTGCTGGAAATTCACGGTATTTACCTCCCTTTACATAATCTGATTCCCTGATGGTAAGAACTATTATTGATAACAGGAAATACTAAAAAATTTACCTTTATGAATTTAGGGAATAACGGGAGGAATAAGGTAGTCCTATAAGAGGTTCAGTCAGTTCTGCTTGCCGGTGGAGATACGGCATTGATACGTGAAACGACACCGAGCGGGTTTCGTTCGCCTGGCAGGCCGGGCAGTTTCAGGCCGCCTTTGCTGGCGACCGACAAGGGGGCGCCAGTCGCCGCGCCCCCCTGCCCCCTGGCTCCAGTCTGCATCACCGCCGCTTCGCGGTCCCTTCGCTTATTCCGGATTTCTCACGGACCGGCGGGACGCGCCATCCCTGGCGCGAGCCCGCCTCTTCGCGACATCCCTGTCGCTAGTCCTGAAATCCCTCATACGCTCAGCGGCTCTGACGGCCTCCCTCCCCGCTGTAACTTCTTCTTTCTGTGTTGGGTACTTTATCGCTTCAGGTTCAGAGGATTAGCTCTGGCTCTGGCTCTGGCTCTGGCTCTGGCTCTGGCTCTGGCTCTGGCTTCCAGGCCAGCAGACAACGCTGCATCGTAATAAACAAAAAGAATTCACAGGCGACAGTCTGACAGAGGCGTCCGCAGCGCCGGGGAACAACCGGAGGCCAGGATGAGCCGACAGGACGTCGGCGAAAGGACGGAACGCGCCAGGGATGGCACGTCCGGACGGTCCGCAGGCCGCAGGGCGTGACGAGGCAACCCCGCAAAGCGGGGCACGAAAAGAGCCGGACGCCGGAATTGTCAGGAGGCGCCCGCCCGCACGGGCAACCTGAAACACCCCGCAGCCTGGCGGACGAAACCCGCTCAGCGCAAATCCGTAGTGACGTTCTCCTTTAACGCTCAACGGCTGTTCTGTGAATCCCCGTCACGCCTGCCCTCACGCCAACGCCCTTACCCCACTAACATCAACTCACGCTCTTCACTCAGCGGCTTATTGAGTAGCGACAGCAGAATATTTTTTACAGCCTGCGCGGAAGGCGACAGCGGCAAGCGGGCGGAGATATTCAGCGAAAGCGGCAGACTCAGTGAGGGGCTGTTGATGCGCGACATCCAGGCATCGGCCGAGCCCACCAGTGCACGGGCGGCCGATTCGGGTAATACCGTTACGCCCATGCCGCTCGAAATGGCGGCGGTCAGCGTAGAGATCGATTCGATCTCGCCGATGATACGCGCACTCAGGCGGCGCAGTGAAAATGCCTCATCGACCCGCTTGCGCACCGCGCTGTAGTCGCGCGGTAAAAACAGGCTCATCTGCGCCACATCGGCCAGGTCAACGCTGGCGCCCGGGTAGTCGGTGGCGCCCACCAGATAGAGATCTTCTTTCATCAGCGCCATGCTGCTGATCCCGGCTGTCGGCGCACGGTCGTACAGCACCGCCATATCCAGCTGACCGTTCATCACTTTCTCGTTCAGCACGCTGCCGCTGTTTTCATGCAGGTAGACCAGCACTTCCGGGAACTGATCGCGCACCGTCTGCAACAGCGGCATGGTCAGCGATGAGGCTGCCGTACCTGGTGCCAGACCAATCGACACCTGACCGCTCAGCACCTGCCCGGCATTGATGACCGCCGTCTGCGCCTGCTCACACTGGCGCAGGATCGTCCGCGCATGACCATAAAGAATTTTGCCTGCCTCGGTCGGCGTCACGCCACGCTTGGTGCGGATCAGCAGTTGCTGGTCCAGCTCACTCTCCAGCGTTGCCACCTGCTGACTGAGTGCAGGCTGGGCGATATGCAGCACTTCTGCTGCCTGCGTCAGACTGCCGATATCGACGATTTTCACAAAGTATTTCAGTCGTCTTAAATTCATCCTGCCTCCGTCACTCACCCCGATTCGCGAAAAGGTCTCAGCTTTTCGCCCTGATGAGAGAAATTTTGCAAGATGCAGGCCAGGTTTAAAGGCTGTCATGCGCGCAGGAGAAGGATGTTTTATAACGGCCCGAAAAATAAGCGTTTCTGATTACCTCTGATGGGTTAATAAGGATCATCGATAGCGCATTCCTGCGGGGTCAGCGACCGATCGCACTATGACAGTGCAGACGCTGCGAGTCAGACGTGCAGAAAAGTGATGACAGACGTGCCCCCTTTTAAGCCAGTGCGGACCCGGCACCTGTGAAAGGAGCCTGCCAGGCCTGAAAAGCGGGATAAACGGAGGGAAATGGTGTAAGCGTTATCAGCACGAAGACTTATTACGGGCGGGCAGAGATAAGAGCAAACGCTGCCCTCTCCCCTGTTCTGAAGAGGGCAACGCCTGCCGGTTAACGTTTTTTGCGGTTACGGTGCATATCGATAGAAACTGCCGCCACAATGATGATGCCTTTGATGATGTCCTGAATGTAGGCATCGACGCCGACGAAGGTGAATCCGCTTTTAATCAGCCCGAGAATGACCGCGCCGATTAATGTGCCGGTGATCCGGCCTACGCCCCCCATCAGGCTGCTACCGCCGATCACGGCCGCGGCAATCGCGTCCAGCTCGTAGGACATCCCCATACTTGACTGGCCGCTGCTGACGCGCGCCGCCAGCACCACACCCGCCAGGCCAGAGAGTGCGCCGGCAATGGTGTAGACGATAATCAGATACTTATTAACGTTGATACCGGAGACCTTCGCCGAGGTCATGTTGCCGCCGATGGCGTAGACATATTTGCCGTAGCGGGTATGTTTCAGGGCGATGTGGAACAGCAGCGCCACCACCAGGAAAATGACCACCGGCATGGCACCCTGGCCGATGGAGGTAAAGCCGTCAGACAGGAAGCTGATGGGATTGCCCTGCGTGTAATACTGCGCCAGACCGCGAGCCGACACCATCATACCCAGCGTGGCGATAAAGGGCGGAATTCCGGTGCGGGTGATTAACACCCCATTGACCACACCGGCCAGCAGGCCGACACCGATCCCGGCCGCAATAGGGATGACCGCAGGCATATTGACCAGAGACGGATACATCGGCGAGAGGCTGTCAGAGGTCTGCGCCAGACTTGCGGCCACCACTGCCGCCAGCGCGATTACAGACCCTGAAGAGAGATCGATACCGGTAGTGATGATGACCTGAGTTACACCGACGGCAATGATCCCGATAATCGCCACCTGCAACACAATCAGGATCAGACGGTTGGTGTTGAGCAGGAAAGACTGGTCACGCACGTACCAGCCAAACATTTCAAAAATCAGCGCAATCCCGACCATCACCACAAAAATGCCGGTGTCTTTCGGCAATTTATGACGCAGGCTGGCAAAAAAAGAGGGTTGCTGCGGGGCTGCCGGGGTGGCAGTAGCTTTCATATTGCTCATAGTATTCTCGCGCCTCATTCGGATGCCAACGACAGAATGGTTTCCTGATCGGCGTCTTCTTTATCGAGGATGCCGGTTATACGCCCGCCGTGCATGACCATCACCCGGTCACTCATGCCCAGAATTTCGGGCAGCTCAGATGAGACCATGATGATTGCAACGCCACGGTTGGCCAGTTCACTGATTAAGCGGTAGATTTCTGCTTTTGCACCAACGTCGATGCCGCGCGTTGGTTCGTCCAGAATCAGGATCTTCGGTTGTGCCAGCAGCCAGCGGGCAATCAGCACCTTCTGCTGATTACCGCCACTGAGGTTGTTGATGATCTGATCCATGGTCGGGGTTTTGATATTGAGGCGGCGAATCTGGTCCATACAGTCCTGCGCCATCTTCACATGACTGACAAAGCCACTTTTGCCGCTGTATTCGGGCATATTGACGATACTCATGTTCTCCATCACCGACAGCACCAGAAACAGCCCGGACTTTTTACGATCTTCGGTGAGAAAGGCCATGCCCTTTTCAATGGCGGTAGACGGCGAGTCAATCTTCACCGGCACGCCATCAATTAAGATTTCGCCGCTGTCAAAGCTCTCCATCCCGAACAGGCTCTCCATCACCTCGCTGCGCCCTGCGCCCACCAGTCCGGCAACGCCGAGGATTTCCCCCCGCCGCACGCTGAAACTGACGTCGGTAAAACGATCCCGACAGCTGAGATTGCGCACCGTCAGCACTTCCTCGCCGATGGCGCTGTTGAATTTCGGGAACAGCTGGGTCAGTTCGCGTCCGACCATCTGGGTGATCAGCGACTGACGGGTATACTTCGCCGTCTGGTCGCTGGCGATCCAGCTGCCGTCACGGAAGATACTGACCTCATCGGTGATGGTGAAAATCTCATCCATCTTATGGCTGATATAGATGATTGCTTTGCCCTGCTCGCGCAGGTCACGAATGATAGTAAAGAGGTGCGCCACTTCGGTTTCCGTCAGTGCGGAAGTCGGCTCATCCATGATGACAATGTCTGAGTCCCAGGAGACCGCTTTGGCAATCTCGACCATCTGCTGCGACGCAATGCTCAGTTCTCCCACCATCCGTTCGGCTTTGAGCCGGATATTGAGGCGGTTAAGCAGCTCCTGCGTCACCTGATTCAGTCGGGCGTGATCGACGAAGCCGAACTTCATTGGTTCGCGACCCAGCCAGATATTCTCAGCGACGGTCATGTAGGGCACCAGGTTAAGCTCCTGGTGGATCATCGAAATGCCGGAACGCAACGCGTCCATGGTGTCCTGAAACTGCACCGGCTCCCCTTTAATTTTGATGGTGCCCTTATCGGGACGATACATCCCGATAAGGCACTTCATTAAAGTGGATTTGCCCGCGCCATTTTCGCCCATCAAGGCATGTACCGTTCCCGGACGCACCCGCAACGATACGTTGTCGAGGGCTTTAACGCCGGGGAAGAACTTGCTGATGCCTTCGGCTTCAAGCGCAAACGCGTTCATTTATCACCTCCGTACAGCTGGGTCGGGAACGATTATTTCAGGTTACGATTGGTAAACTGTTCCATGTTTTCTTTCGTGATCAGCTGATAAGGGATATTGATCACTTTCTGAACCTGTTCGCCTTTCACCAGTTTGATGGCCGTCTGTACGGCACCCTCGCCCTGACCCTTCGCATCCTGGAAGACTGTCGCGACCATCTTGCCCTGCTTCAGCATCTGCAGTGCATCAGGCGTTCCATCCACCCCGGCGATCAGGATTTTATCCGGGTTTTTGCCCAGCGCCTGCAGCGCACCAATCGCCATTTCATCGTTGTTAGAGGCGATGGCATTGATCTGATCGCCTGCCGTTAACCAGTTGCTCACCACATCCACCGCGTCGTTACGGGTAAATTTAGCGGTCTGCTTCTGAACAATTTTGATGCCAGGGAATTTCGCCGCCACCTGCTCTACCCCTTTGGTACGGTCACGGGTCGCTTCGTTTGCCAGATCGCCCATCAGGATGGCGACGTTGCCCTTGCCGTTCATCGCCTTAGCCAGCGCTTCCATCTGTAAGCGTCCGGCCAGTTCAGAGTCGGAACCGACGTAGGCCATTTTACCGGTCAGTTCTGCCTGAGGACGGCGGTTAACGAAGACCAGCGGGATACCGGCTTTGCTCGCCTGATCCATAATCGGTTTCACCGCATTGGTGTCGACCGGGTTGACGATCAGGGCATCAACACCCTGGCCGATAAAATTCTGTACCTGCTGCAGCTGCTGTGAAACGTCGCCCTTCGCATCTTCAACCTGCCCTTTAACGTTATCTTTCTGCATCTCTTTCTGCATTGAATTGCGCAGAATGGTCAGGAAGTTGTCGTCAAACAGCGCCATAGAGACGCCTACCGAGATATCTTTTGCCATAACCGCGGCAGGTAACATGCAGGCTAACAGTGAGGCGACAATCGTTTTTTTGATGTTCATAGGTACCCTTCTTATTTGTTAACTTGCTCAGCAGCGCTTTGAGAATGAAAAATATCTTTTACATTCATCCAGTCTGACTGGCGTCTGTTTCGGGAAATTTGAGGTAAGACTCTGGGTTACGACTATTTTTGTGATCGACCGCTCCTTTTCACAATCACTTGATCTACAGACAGTTACTTTCAAAATGCCGTTTCATTTCCGGCCGATAGTGACGACCGTGATGATAAGCAGTTTATTTGTTCCATATAAGTCAGTTTTGAAATTTTTATCATAAAAGCACTGAAATGGTTGTTTTAACATCGGCAAACAACAAAACTTTGACATGCCTCTAACATCTGTAGAGAAATGCCCGCAAAGTGAGATCCTGTTGGCAGTTTGAAAAGCCAGCAGATATGGGGAAAAATCATCAATCCGCTGCTTTTACGAGCATCTGAACGCATTTCAGTAAACAGGGCTTTGACAAGCGGGATCCGTGCCGTTAATATTCGCCCCGTTCAAGCGATTCCTCTGTAGTTCAGTCGGTAGAACGGCGGACTGTTAATCCGTATGTCACTGGTTCGAGTCCAGTCAGAGGAGCCAGAATTAGAAAAGCCCGCTCAGGGAAACCTGAGCGGGCTTTTTGCTTTTGCGCGTCCGGGGCTGACGGGATGCTGTCTGCGTGGCGATGCATCCTGCCCTGAATTTTGTCTGCGCCCTGAAGTCGTTAAATAATTTAAAAGGCGCCAACCAGGCCGGAGCCTGGCAACAATCTTCTTCATTCCTCTTTCGTTCTCTATTGATCAGGTTTTTGTAAGCCCGTTAATGCAAAAGATTATCGATGCAAACGCAGCATGCTTGCGACGGATGAAACTGCTGAAATCAGACAGGCCATGCCAAAAACATAAATGGCGAATGATGCTTGTGCCCCTTCAGCCAGTCCGTTTGACAATGCTATAACCATTGCAACAAGGGCAGCACCGATTGATTGTCCAGCGGTTCTGGCTGTCGATAAAAGCCCTGACGCCGTAACGGTCCGGTCCTTCGCAACGTTTGAGAACATCTCCTTATTGTTGGGTGGCAGGAAGAGCCCATAACCAATTCCGCATACTGCGACACGCCAGACGATATTACCCATAGTTATAACCGCAGGTAACGTTGCCAGTAACCCCAAACCTGAGCTGAAAATGACTACGCCGATCGTCGAAATTTGCGTGGGATTTAACCTGTTCGATAGCCAGCCAGCAATGGGAGCACAGACTGCTACGGCGATCGGCCAGGGCGTGAAGATGAAAGCCGATTCGAGTACAGAGTAATGATAGGTATGCTGCAGAACAAAAGGCAGACCAACCAGCGCCATTCCCTGAGCAATAAACAATGAAAAGGATGAAAACACAGCAAAGGAGTAACGCTTTGAATGAAACACATCCAGCGGCAATAGGGGATGTTCTGAGCGCGTCTGCTGAACGATAAAAACAGCCATGAAAATACCTGAAGCAGCACCGCACAGAATAAGTATGGAATGCTCCCAGCGTCCGATTTGATCGACAGCGATAACCAGAAGTCCCAGGGATACAGCTGACGTGACTGCGCCCCCCCAGTCAAAACCGCTTTCCCGCACATCATCTGTGCCAAGTGAAATCAGTGCGAGAACGGTAGCCAGAGCGCCCAATGGAATGTTGATATAAAACAACCAGGGCCAGTCAAGCCAGGAGATGATCAAACCACCCAGCGCAGGACCAATAGCTGTCCCCACGGCAAAAGCCAGTGCGTTAAGTCCCAGAATTGTGCCTAAGGTATTCGCGGGAAAAATAACCCGATACAGACCTAATCCTACGCTAATCATCACGGCATAACTCACCCCCTGAAGTATGCGCATAGCAACCAGCATGCCGAACGTTGAAGAGAGGCTGCAACCCAATGATGCCAGCGTAAAAAGCACCATTCCCAGCGTATAAAAGCGTCGTTCCCCTATCCGCGATCCCAGTGATGCGCAGATCAGCATTGTCGCCGCGCTGGCCACCTGATAGCCGTTGGTTACCCAGATGACTGAGGCTGAATCGACATGCAAAGCCTCAGCAATTGATGGCAAGGAGATGTTAACAATGGAACCGTCCAGCGCTGCCATGATAACGCCGATCAGAATGGCTGCGGCCGCCAGATAGCGCCTTGGTGTTTCAAACCCCTGTTCTAATGTATTACTGCTAACCAACGACATATCCCGGATATCCTTAATTAATTGGGGTTTACGCGCAGAGCGTGACCGTTTCTGCAACAGTACCTTCCAGATAAGCCAGTAGTCCCAGCATCAATACTTCTTCAGGACTGGCTACAACAGGCGAACGTGGCATATTCCAGGTCTGTTTACTGCCATTGATGCGTATGCTTCTCAGAAAACAGTATGTAGTGAGCACGTAAAATCGGTTACGCATGCTCTCTCCCATCAGTGGCAACAGGCCTGAAATGCTGCCCAGCTCAGGTATTTCGCTAAGGATATTGGCGTAATCAGGTCTGGCCAGTACAAACATCAGCGCATCCGCCATTGGTACGACTTTAACGGCATCTTTTACCTCTGCCGCCAGCTCATGCCAGAAAGAAAAGGCAAATCGGGAGAAGCCAAAAAGAGGATCCAGGCCACGAACTGAAAAATCAGGATCGATAAAACGCGTTTCAGCACATTCTTCGTTATAAAGCACATTGCCAAAATGAAAATTGAAATGAGCTTTGTCCACCGCTCTGAACACTTCTGTCTGAGCCATTTTCAGAGCTTTTTCATAAACTTCTCGTGCGGTAGTGGTAAAACCGGCGCCATTCAGAAGCACGGGTTTATCAAACAGTGCATGCGCGAAGCGTGTCCCTTCCCACTCCTCCCGCAATCTCTCGGCCATATCATTGACCATCACCGACGAGGTTTCTGATTCCAGACCAATGGCCTCCTGTATTTTTTCCAGCGCATTTCTCACGATCATCCTGCGCCCTGCCAGTGATCGCTGCTCATCAAAAACGATCCCTGATAACGGCAGGGAATTCATTTTTTCAAGAATGTAGAATTGCCGTCCCGCAGCCAGTCCGTCATGAAGTACGGGTACCATAAGTTGCGGATAAATCGCGTGTAATACGCGAATCTGTTCGACTTCGGCTTTTATTTTTTCATTAAATTGCGCAGATCTTGCTGTCTTCACTACAAAACCTGAACTCAGAAAATCAACGGTGTGGGAGCGGGTCATTTTTCAATCTCCTGGAAAGTGGCAACGGGCAGGCCGGACGCAATACTCCGTGCGACGGCACGGACCACTGCGCTATAGCCAACGGTGTTATTAACAAATGACTGGATAATGATTTCACTCAGATTCTGGCTAGCCAGATGGGGGGGCCTGAGAATCAGCAGATGGTTCTGATCGCTCAGGACGGTTGAACAACGGCGTTCATAGGCATAGGCTCTGCTACCTAATGGCGAACGCGAAGCTTTCACCACATGAGGATGGGTACTGTTTACCCTCTCTATTGCAGCCTCAATGAGACTACTGGTTAACGCGCCTGCATCTCTGACGATAAAGCGATTAATCTGATAACCGGGAGCATGTACAGGTGCGCGTAATGAAACCGTATTTACCAGCGGTGCCCAGGGCATCACCTTATCCTGACTCATCGCGATTTGAGAAAAACTCGGGCGCAGATTGTCCCGGGCATCCTGCTGACGCCCTTCGAATGAGCGGGTGCCAAGCACGCCGTTTGGCGTATCCGGATGCACAATATCGGTTTCTACCGACAGAATATGCGAAGCATTACAGTTAAGGGTTCTGAGCGCCTCAATGAGCACACGCAGTGAGGCATGCATCCCGTTAGTCTGACAGGAACCCAGGCAATACATTCCCGAACGGACTACCTTACGGTCAATGGTGCCAATCTCGTCACGAGTCAAATCTTCCAGGCAGCCATAGATGCTCGGCAACGCATTGGCTTCAGCAACACCCAGCACGACATCAGCAATTTCCTGCATGTTGCGGGCAACAGGGCTTTCCTTATCCATGTCGAGCTTGCTTGTGGCAATAAAGCCAATATCAAAACGGCCTGCCTGCGGAGGAATGGTCTTCGCAAGATCACCAAAATAAAAATTAACCTCGCGTTCCTGAATACGCAGTGTTTTATCATTGATAACAGTGAGGCTGGACTGGATGCCCGGAGATGCCATAGCAAGACGGGCCACTATGCCATCAATTGGGCGTAAATCCGGGTAATGTTTGTCCAGCGAGGGCGGGTTCGTCACCACAGTATCAATAATAAACCCATCGTTTTCTGGATCATTCTGGATCAGAAGGTTCGCGCCAATTTCTGCTCCGCAGCCTGCCAGTATTGCTTTTTTCATCTTTTACTCCGAATGCGATAATTAATTGAAAGGTTTCAGGTGCGAATTAGTTCCAGGAGAACAATTTCAAAAAATCGGTGACGGTCATGGCATCCAGCTTCGATTCAGATGTCAGTATCCCAGCCAGCACAGAAGAACGATCACGTAATGGGCTACCTGAAAGATTCATATGAAATTTTGTCAGCAGTGCGTCGAAACACTCTTCACGCCGGCGAACATGACCCAGCGGATATTCGATGGTTTCGGAGAACTCTTCATCTCTGCCGTAACATTTCAGGAAGAGAGAATTAGGAATGGCGCGCTTTTCAGGATCGTAATAGCTTTCAGTAAATGAGGGCCGTTCAACGCAGCTAATTTTCAAGCGCAAGGCTTCCAGGTCTGGATCAGAAGCAAGGGGATCATGGAAGTCATTAATCGTGAGGTTGCCAGTTTGCAGTCCTGCTGCAACCATGTATTGCAGGCAGTGATCGCGATCTGCAGAATTCTTCATCGGACCGGATTTATCAATAATCTGCATGGCCGGACGCGTTGTTTCCACCCGTACATACTCAATGCTTTCAAGAGAGAAGCCCTCAGCAAGGATACGTGCGCGCAGGTTAATCGCCGCCTCTACTGCCGTCTGTGCATGGTATTCGGCAGGATTAGGCACTTTAAACAGGATATTTTTGATGACAAAATCCGATAAGCTACGCGACAGATTGAGAGGTTTACCCCTTAGCACCGCTTCGTCGAATCCCCAGCGACTGGCGGTTAGCGCAGTGGGATATCCCATTTCTCCCGTCTGAGCAAATAGCGCCAGCTGCAGACCCCGCGCCGTTGCATCCCCTGCCGCCCAAGATTTACGCGTTCCCGCATTCGGTGCATGCCGGTATGTTCTCAACGCATGTCCATCAATGACAGCATTTGATAGCGCACTGAGTGCCTGATCTTTTGACAAGCCCATGAGCTGTGCTGAAGCAATAGCCGAAGCCATTTTTACCAGTACCACATGGTCGATACCCAGCGCATTGAAGCAGTTTGACAGACATAACACCCCATGAACTTCGTAAGTACGAATCATAGTGTTCATGACTGTGGTCATCTGCATAGCCGGGTGCTGACCATCAGCGAGGCTGTACCAGGCGGCGGCGGTCAGAATCGCCCCCAGATTGTCGGAAGGATGTCCCCACTCCTGGGCCAGCCAGGTATCGTTAAATTCCAGCCAGCGGATCATAGAACCGATATGAAAAGCAGCCTCGACAGGCCCCAGCTTCAACGCTGTCCCCGCAACTGGCACACCGTTATCGCTCTTGCTGAACTGAGATCCCTGCATCAGCTTCATACAGTCAGCATCCGTCGAGGCGGCAATTGCGCAACCTATCGAATCAAGCAGGCAATAGCGTGCCAAACGTAACGTCTCATCATCGAAGGATGTCTGCTCGTAAACATAATCAACCAGTTGTACCAATACCTTATCGTACGCGGCATCCGCCATGATTTACCCCATCATTGAATAAGAATTATCCATATACCGACAATAGTGACTCTATACATCAGAAAGTAATTTACGAAAACTGACAATCCATTGATTTATCTGCAAATAATCTATTTCGCTTATTAAAAGCGTAAATGCCGTGGTATTAAAAAACCAGCGAATAAAACCGTGGGGGCGCATCGAAAATATTGATGGCAGGTAAAGTCATAGTGGAATAAGGTTAATTTTTTAGCCTGTCACTGCCGATTAAATAGAAACCAGAAGAGCACAATATATCGCGTAATTTACATAACCAGAATTAATGCCTGCTAAATTGATTATTTAATCGTTGTCATCACGAATTTCTTTCCCGGATATCTGGCCATTTCATGTCGGCCAGTATTGCAAAGTGAGTGACAAAATTGTTAATAAAGAATATAAATAATTTCTGTAATGATAGACCACTTTTACGCATGAGGTTTTAAATGAAGATAAGTGAGCTTCTTGCATTCGTGACAGTCGTGGAGACAGGGAACATAACCCAGGCAGCCGAACGTCTTAATCGTGTGCAATCGAGTATTTCTCACCGAATCAGAAGTCTGGAAGACAATCTTGATGTCACATTATTAGACCGAAAAGCCGATGGATGCTCACTTACATCACAGGGTCAGATACTTTATGACTATGCGCGGAAAATATTAGATCTGGCGGATGATTGTAAAAACAACATTCATTGCTCAAAAAACAGGCAGATAAATATGCGTATCGGCATAATTGAGTGCCTGCCACCCTACATTGTCAGTGCATTGATTGACCTTGGCCATGACCTTGGCTGGAATATTGACATTACTGTCGGAAATACCATCAGTCTGCTAAATGCCTTTGACCATAAAGAGTTTGATGCCGTTATCATTGGCGCCGGATTTTCAAATGCACACCACACTGCTTCCACGTTGCTAACAAGCGAACTCGTTATTATTACTGAAAAAGATTATCCTGATATCAAAGACCTTTCAGGTCTGGATGGAGAAATTTTCTTACTAAGCAGTAAAAAATGCGCAACGACGACGCGAAATTATGATCTCCTGTTCAATGAGGCTCGGATTACTCCTAAACGCATGGTGGAATGCGGATCTTATCCGGTACTGTTCTCAAGCATCGCCGCAGGTAAGGGTATTTCAATGGTATTACGCTGTTCAATCAGCAACGAAATACAGAATAAAATTAAAATTCATGAGCTCAACGGGCAGTTTAGTGACTTCAAAATAGAGCTGGTTTATCGCACAGATTCAATGCAGATTGAGGGGGCTAAATTCAAAGGGATTATGAATTCAGTGTTTCAGGATCCACGCCTGAATGCTTCCGGTTACTGAATTTACTGCCTTCTTTCCTGTACTTCCCTGTCAAAATGAGTTAACAGAGAGCGGGAGAGCACACGTCCAGCGTTGCTCTCCCTCCTGACAGCCAGGTTTCAAATCTGCTATGACTCCCGGCACAACAGGCTCAACTATCTAAGGCTACTCATACGGTTTCTGGCAGAATGATTAACTTCTTCGTTTTACACTTCTCAAGAATCCACTTCATGACTGGAACTTCAAAATATCTGTATAAAAATCCAGCGATCGATACGGAAAGAATCAATGCTACCGCGATAAGTGACACCCCCTGAAAAAGGTCAAACTTTTTGCCTGCCGTAAGGTTCAGAAAGTAGAAAAGCACCAGGAAATGAACCATGTAAAACGAATAGGAAATTTCCCCTAACCATACAGACAATTTTGAGTTCAATAGTGTATTGCGGTTTTTAAGATCATCGCCTGCCATTGAAATGATAAGAATGCAAACTGGTATAATGAAAACCACACTCATGCTGAACTGATAAGGCAAAAACATAGATCCAATGTAAGTAATTAAAAGCAGAGTCATTGATGCTGTTTTCGGAAGGATCAATGCCCGGCCGTTGATCAGCAACCGGGCAGCAAACATCCCGGCAACAAATTCGAATATACGCGATGGTGGAAAAATATAGGATACCCAAAAGTGGCGTTGAGAAATGGGAAAAGCCCCCATTAAATGATTGGATTCAACCCCATAATAGATACCTGTTTGTACCAGCAGGGAGGCTAAGGTAACAATAATTAATCCCTGGACATCAAATTTTTCAGGAATTGCTTTCATTACCCTGAAAAGAAATGGGAACGAAAGATAAAACATGGCTTCTATGCATAAAGACCAGCTCGGTCGGTTCCCTACAAAGAAGTAATGTACATCATCAATCCATGTGTTCAGTAAAAACAGATTCGAAAACCAGAGCTTATACTGATACAGACTCACCGCACCAAAGATAAATGCTATAATCAAGGTAAGGCAATGTGTAGGATAAATCTTTGCGAACCGCCGCAGATAAAAATCGCCAGCGGTATCGTCTTTTTTGGCTGACCAGACCATTATAAAACCGCTTAGAATAAAGAAATATGAAACCCCGAGCCACCCTGCTTTTCCTACAATCACAGTGAATCCATGTTGAATAGTGGGATCTGAAAAGGGCGCAAGATCACTCGGCAGGGATGAATGAAATAAGAAAACCAACAATGCAGCCCAGAAGCGGCTGCCGGTAAGTGATGAAAGCCTTGGTAACCTTGCTGAGCTTTCTTTGAGCATTGCGCATTCTCCTGATAACTTTCCTTTCTCAGGATTAATATAAGTAATGGCTTCTTTGTTTATTTCAGCGTTCATAGATTCTTCCCAGGGGATAAAAGATACCGGTCGTTTTGTCAGATGGCAGAGTGACAATGTTTAAGAACTCCGGGCAACGTATAATGATAAAGCGCGGCCGAAAGCCCGCAATTTATCATCACGCTGCCCTGCAAAAATCAGTGCTTAGTGAAAAAAATAATACGACGTCTGAATCTACTCTTTATGCACAATATGGTATCCCGACGCTTGTTTTTCGATATAACCAAAAGCCTGTTCGCCGAAATGCATTCCCCCAACCAAAACCTTATCAGAACTCACTGCCTCAAGCATTCGTATACGTACCTCAGCCGCCCTATGTGGATCATAGTCAAACGCTATCGCCACCTCTGGCCTGCTCAGTTGAATATGCGGGAAATGGACAATATCGCCCCAGATCAACAGACTGTTATGTTCGCCTTCAATCTGATAGCCTGTATGCCCCGGGGTATGGCCTTTTAAAGGAATGGCAAAAATACCAGGAAACACCTCGCCACTTTCGATTAAACGAATTTTTTTCTGATACTTTTTGAATATACTTCGTGCTAAAAGGAAATTTCCTTTTATGCGATCGCTGACCGCTGCGAAATTTTCATCACTTTCAATATAATTGTACTCATCCCGGCTGATTATTAATTCCGCCCGATTAAACAGGGCTTCATCTTCACCATTTAACAGTCCGCCGATATGGTCAGGGTGCGCATGCGTCAGAAGAACTGCATCAATATCTTCGGGCTGTATATTTAACCTGGCAAGATTAGCTACCAATCTCCCGCCCCAGCCTTTTACGCCACCCGCACCACTATCGATAAGAATATTTTTTTCTTTGCGACGCACCAAAAATGTATTGATGTGAACCGCATTCGGCTCGCTGATGTCAGCATCACGCTGGATTTTTTCACACTCTTTTTCATCAACCTTTAAGAGCATGTTGAAACCGACTTCCAGATATCCATCGCTCAGTGCTATCACCTCTGTATTGCCAAGATCTCTCACAGGAAAACCGGCGTTCATAAATTGCTCCTTAGTTCTTTCCATAAATATTACTCGCGTCAAAAGAAAAACAGCGAATTCGTGCTGAAACCCCTGTCATTTCCTTGATTAGCACATCAACCTGATGCATGAACTCCTCCATCAACTCTGTCGTTCTGAACACCTCCTGCCTCAGTCTGGCTTCGAAATAAATGGGCGTGCCAAAGCCTATCCTTGCGGTGAGATAGCTGATATGAATATTATCCTGTTTAGCGTTAAGTATCTTTTGTGCAAGACCGGCCAGAATCGTTGAGAATTTTTCACAGGATTCACAATCCAACCGATAATTTTCTGAGGTATATAGCGTAATACTGGGCACCCTGAAATCTCTCTTCTCGTAACTTTAACTTTCTGAAACTCGCCAGACCGATCTGGCTGACGCTAGCCGTAACCGTTTTATCGTTTCCGGGTTTAATACCTTTCCCGTCTCATGCGTTCCGCCTTGCAACTGGTCTATCAGATCCATTCCCGCTGTGACTTTGCCAAAAACTGTATAGTTCTGATCTAAATATCTGGCTCTGTTCGTGGTGATAAAAAACTGGTGGGTCGCACTGTGTGGATGGCGTGATCTGGCCATACCGACCGTACCGCGTTCAAACGGCAGCGTGCTGAACTCAGCAGCGAGTGGGGGTAGCTGTCGCGGATCAATTCGCGACATATTCCCTGGATCACCTGTCTGGGCCATAAAGTCCTTTATGACTCTCGCAAACGGCATGCCATCGTAAAATCTGGCCTGTGCCAATGCCTTGATACGTCTGACATGGCCCGGTGCCCGATCTGAAAATAATCGGATGCTGACTATTCCGCTCCCGAGTTCCATTTCAAGGAGATCGCTCTCCTGTGTGGCTGTCTGAGACAGGGCCGGAAGCATCATGGCTCCTGCGCACAGGCCCAGCCCCCCGCCAATAAACGTTCGACGATTCATCTGTTTTTCCTGATTCTGAACCTGACCTCATAGCCCGTCATGCCCGATGCATGAATTCACTCTTGCCTCTTCTCCGCAAGTTATGTGACTGCTTATCGGTTTACTGTTTTTTATCCATTTCTATAAAAGAGATAATCTCATTGGTCAGCGCGTCAGGCTGTTCGAAATTGGGTAAATGCGCCGCCCCCTCAAGCGTATGCAATTGTGCATTTCTTTTTCTGGCAAGCCGTTCTGCATAATCCGGTGGCGTAAGCTGATCCTCGCTTCCCCTGACGACAACCGCTCTTACACCCGGAATGTTCATATCGGTTAAATCCGTATTCGCAATGGCATAAGAGCACCCCGCGAAAGCCTCAACTGTTGTTCGCCGTAGCATCTGCTTCATCCCGTCAGCATACGGCGAATCCAGAAACATCGGTGTCACCCACTTACTTAAAATGCCCATTTCAAGGTGCTCAATACCGTGCTGGAATACATCTTCTGCACGGGCACGCCAGAGTGCTGGCGGCGCAGCATTGACCAATGCGGTATCCACAATAATCATTCCCAGAACCCTTTTTGGGATTCTGAAGCCAATCCATTGCGCTATTGTTCCTCCGATTGAAACACCGGCAACATAGAATGTATTAATGTGAAGGTAGTCCAGCGCAGCTATGACATCGTCGGCCAAATCTGACATTGAAAACTCAATCGCGTCGACAGCACTTAATCCGTGACCACGTATATCCAGGCGAATAACCCGATAGCGTTCAATCAGACGCGGCATTTGTAAATCCCAGAGATGCAAATCTGTTCCCAGCGAGTGAAGAAGGACCAGCACTGGCGAATTTTCTTTTCCCTGCACATCAACATGCTGGGTTAACTTAAGCGGTCGTATAAACATCTGATTAATGCGCCCTTATTTTTTAATTATGCTGCAGTGAAAATCCGGCAGGCAGAAAATGAAATGAATGTTCATTTTTCAATGAAAGACTATCAAGGCAATTTCAGTAGATGTGCTTATTTAAAAGTTATCCTGCTCCGTGAAATAACTTTCCAGCTCTTTCCAAATCACGCCAGCTGTCGCTATCATTAATAAAACACTTAACGCGCTGCCTCCAGTGAATAATTTCGATGCAGCTATCGATTTTATCAATCTGACTTTTATTGCGTAACGATCCCAGGAGCATGTAAGTAGTTAATGCTGTGAATTTCATCTCAGTACGTGACTATTTTTTAATGAAACTATGCGAAGGTGGATCAGTCGGCGTATGCAAAAAATATCGCCCGATATGCAGCAAATCGTAGTGATTTATTTTGCCGGAAGATCATCCAGCCAATTAAGGAGCACTGATAACAGAAAATTTTCACACTATAAGAATAACGGACATGAAAATTTAATTTTAGTTTTAACCACACCGATTAAGAACGGTTTCACCTGTTAAAGGGACCTTACCAGACTTTCTTTGACATGTCAGGGTAGCGAACGCACCCCGATTCTTTATTTATAAATTTAATGCATTGCCGCAGATCAATAATTAATCACTTAAAAGACAAGCGCATTATAAAAAATTTAAATAGATTAAAATCAACACATTACATCATACCAGCCCTTCAAAACAGAACAGCAACCCTTTGAAATTCTATAAAAAATCAATCACTCCCTGATGTATGATAAATGGAATTAAAGTTTAACCCGTTTTTGACGATAAGAAAATGAGCCTTAAATTTAAACATTTTTCAGTTATCTGCTCCTCACTAAGGGTTAAACCTATGGGCCTCTCTCAACGCATCTCTGATATTAAAATCGGAAAAAAACTGGGTGCCGGATTTATTATCGTCATCGCGGCTTCCCTTGCTATTACCTTTATGGCTTTCGACTGCTTTCGCAGTATCAAAGACAACTCTGCACGGCGCACGGTGACGGTGGAGATGGTGAACACCCTCAGTAAGGCGCGCCTGAACCGTACCCTTTTCCAGTACACCAAGGATCCTAAGTTTGCGGCACTTAACCTTCAGGCGCTGACAGAGCTGGAAGCCCACTATGAACGCCTCTCTGCCTTTAAATGGGATGAGATCGGCCAGCAGAAAGTCTCCATGATGGGACAACTGCTCGATCAGTATCTGAAACAGCGGGAGAAATTTTTGGCCTCCGCTAAGTCAACCACCAGCAATCTGGAATTAATCAAAACGGATCAGCTGAGTACCGCGGGGCATCAGCTCGAATCGCTGGACCTGGCTCAGACACCCGATGTGATGCTGCCGGTTTCCCGACTGGCCGCTGCGTTATACGACGTCGTGAACCTTGAAAAAGCGTTTCTGACAAAGCCGTCTGAGGCAGGCCGTGATGCGGTCATCGAAAAATACAACGTTATCACGACTCTGAGTGAGCAGCTGAACAGCTTTAACCAGCCAGCTATCAACGATCTCTCCCGCGCCGTCCTCACCATGCTGGCCCAGCAGCGCCAGCCGGTAACACTCTTCCTCGCTGCCGCAGAGAAAGAGAAAAGCGAGTCCACAATACTGACGACGGCCGCAGAACGGCTTAACTCAGCCGTAACCGATATCTTTGCCTTCCAGTCCCACTCTTCCGCCGCCTTTATTAAGCAGGCAGAGTGGCGCATTGGCGTGGCGTCACTGATCTGCGTCGTAATGAGCCTGCTGATCGCCTGGCAGATTACCCGCAGCATCACACGCCCGATCAAAGAGACACTGAATGTGGCCCAGCGCATTGCTGAGGGGGATTTAACCACCTCCCTGAACACCACACGGGGAGATGAGTTAGGCCAGCTGATGCAGGCCGTCGATGCCATGAGCGTCAGCCTGCAGACCATCATCAGCAAGGTACGGGATGGCGTCAGCAGCGTGGCTCGCGCCTCAGCCGAAATTGCGGCAGGCAATACCGACCTCTCCTCCCGCACCGAACAGCAGTCTGCCGCCGTGGTTCAGACGGCAGCCAGCATGGAAGAGCTCTCCTCCACCGTGAAACAGAACGCGGAGAACGCTCACCATGCCAGTCAGCTGGCGACAGAGGCGTCGGTCAATGCCGGACGCGGCGGTGAGATTATCCGCGACGTCATCACTACCATGAGCAGCATCAGCCACAGCTCGGGCAAAATTGGTGAGATCATTAACGTCATTAACGGCATCTCGTTCCAGACCAATATTCTGGCGCTGAACGCTGCCGTTGAAGCCGCACGCGCCGGTGAACAGGGCCGCGGCTTTGCGGTGGTTGCCGGAGAGGTGCGTAACCTTGCCCAGCGCAGTTCACTGGCCGCGAAAGAGATCGAAACGCTGATTCGCGAGTCACTCGATCGGGTGCAGGATGGTTCTGAATATGTGGAACGCGCCGGAACAACCATGAATGACATCGTGCGTTCGGTCAGTCAGGTCAAGGATATTATGGGTGAGATTGCTGCCGCCTCGGATGAGCAGAACCGCGGCATTTCGCAAATCGCTACCGCTATGGCTGAGATGGATTCCACGACCCAGCAGAACGCGGCGCTGGTTGAGGAGTCATCCGCAGCCGCTACGTCGCTGGAATCCCAGGCGGATGAGCTGGAAAAAACGGTCGCCGTGTTCCGTCTCTCTGCGGTGCAGCACAGCATCAGCCGGGCTGCGCCGGTCGTGACGCCACGTCTGGTGCCCGCCATGCCGGTTAAAGCTTCCTCAGATGCAGGCTGGGAAAGCTTCTGACGGCAGGCTCAACCGATTCGTAATCATCCCGCCAGCCTTGCTGAAAGGAGGCTGGCCGGGATCGCCTCTCTGCCGATGACAGATCGGATCTGCTGAATGAAACCGTCTGCGGTAATGCGGGACATGAGGAGGGGATGGTCAATGGTGATAGCTGAAACAGTCTGGTCAGCGTCTGAGGATGTTCTGCAGAGGGTCAGGTAAAAATGGTTGTGTGGGAGGAGAAGTGTCGTCCCTGACAGTTTCTCCGGCCGGTCTACGCTCTCGCGCAACCGATGAGGTCGTCCGCTTCGTCGTTTTCCGGCCGGAGCCGGACTACGTCCACTGGCGTCAGTTCAGTTGCTGCTAGTTCAGTTCGTCGTTCAGGCCTGCAAGTGTCTGCAGGTACGGCACCTGCTGTTGAGCAACCGCCGGTGACTTAAAACTACTCAGCCAGTTTCTGGCTTCGGAGATTTGCGCCAGCCGATGAGCGTTGCTTTCAGATTTCGCCATGTAACCCAACTGAGTAAAAAGCGTTGCGATACTGATTTCTTTTTCACCCAGGGCAAGGCTAAGTGCCGCTTCACCAATAATGACGTGGCCTTTCTCGTCGTTTTGAATTAACACAGAAAATCCTCCATTAGGTACGAATTGATGACAACCTCACCAGAGACTGTAGTCGTAAAAAGAATAACTGCCCGAATAAATCACTAATAATCGCGAAACCTGCTGAACAAACGTACTTACTATTTTTTCCGGATTGTTCTGTTTGTCGCTGCCCACCCGGCCTGCCAGACTTGCTGATCCTTCTGCTTCCGGATGTCACCATGAAACTTTCTGTTCTCCTTACGCTGCTGGCGGCGACGGTCTGCTCCGTTTTTACGGCTTATGGCCATCTTGCCTCGCAGCAGGTGAGCCTGTCTTCCGTAACAGAAAGCGACGAATCCTGACATAAAATGCACATCCTGCCCGGCGTCGTGATTACTCCGGCAATCGGGTATAATCCGCTGCCCTTCTGCTGCTGGTTGCCCGATGTCTGCCATTAACGATACGTTTATCGCCCCGCCCTGCGTTGAGGCGATTACCCTTATTTTTCAGGACGAGCATCTGCTGGTTATCAATAAACCCAGCGGACTGCTGAGCCTGTCCGGTAAAAATCCGCTGAATCTCGATTCCGTGCATCATCGGCTGGTGGCGCGTTTTCCCGGCTGCACGCTGGTTCATCGGCTCGACTTTGGCACGTCCGGGCTGATGGTGGTGGCACGCAACAAGGGGATTAATGCGGCGCTGTGTCAGCAGTTCAGCCAGCGTCGCGTCAGCAAAAGCTATCAGGCCCTGCTGTGCGGCCATCTTGCCGATGATGATGGGGTGATTGATGCCGCGATAGCGAAAGATCCGGCGCAGTTTCCCAGAATGGTGATTTGTGCAATCGCGGGTAAACCCGCACGCTCACGCTATCGGGTTATTGAACGGGGGATGTTTCCGGGAAATGGCAATGGGGCATTGCCGGTGACGCGGGTGACGCTGACGCCGGAAACCGGACGCACCCATCAGCTGCGCATTCATTGCCAGCAACGGGGTCATCCGATTCTGGGCTGCGACCTCTATGGCGGCAGATTACTGCCCGGGTCAGAGCAGGCAGCGCGGCTGATGCTGCACGCCAGCGAACTGACGCTGACGCATCCGGTCAGCGGTGAACGCCTGACGCTTTCCGCGCCCAGCCCGTTCTGACCCGGCCGGGCATTACCACATCAGATCGTCCGGGACCTTAAAGTCCGCATAAGGATCGTCTTCGTCCTCAGCCTCTTCGCTTAATGCGCTGTTTAAGACGATGGCGCTGGCATCACGCTGGGCAATTTTGTCCGCCACGCTGGCCGGGATAATCGCGTACTGGTTTTCACCTTCCTTCTCCGCAACGAGACGCGCGATGGCGAGGCGGCCATTGATCAGCTGAGTCTGCGTCGGCTTATCGACCATGATTTTCTTAATCAGGTTGTTGTCGGTAAAGTTGAAGCTGATGGTGCCGCGCGACACGTCGATCCTGTTCATTTCGATCAGCTGTTTGATCTGCGCCCGGTACTCTTTCGACAGCACAGCCAGCTTCTGCTGCTCGTTCAGCTGCTTATCCCGCTCAAGCTGGGCCTTTTTGTTATCTTCCACCGCTGCCCGGGCTTCACGGGCCTGAACCCTGGATTTTTTTGCCGTTCGCTTAACCTTATCCATTTTTTTGCTGGATACCAGTCCCGCTTTCAGCATCTGCTCCTGCAAGGTGAGTTTTGTCATTGTCGTCTCTGAACCTGTTAAAGTATTCCCCGGATTATACCCATAATCGCCAGGCGTGTGCCAGGCGGCCGCGGCGATAGCGGGATCCCCCTGCACACTGTGCTACCATTCTCCGGTCAAAATCACCCTGTTGAGTACCATGTCTGAATTAACAAAACGTAAAAATGACCCTGAAGGGCTGAAGAAACGCATTATTGCCGGCGCGCTGAAAACCTTTGCGGAGTTTGGTATGCAGGGCGCCAGGCTGGAGCAGATTGCCGAACATGCGCAGACCACCAAACGTATGGTGGTCTATCACTTTGGCAGCAAAGAGCAGCTCTACATTACCGTGCTGGAACAGGTTTATCAGCAGATTCGCCAGCATGAAACGGGCCTGAATCTGGCGGCGATGGAGCCGGAACTGGCGATGACGCGTCTGGTGGAGGCGAGTTTTGATTATCACGTCGCCCATCCCGATTTTATCCGGCTGGTCTGCAGTGAAAACCTCCTGCGTGGCCGTTACATCACCCAGTCGCCGCAGATTAAAACCGTTAACCGCAGCGCGCTCGATCTGCTGGATGACATCCTGTCACGCGGCCAGCAGCAGGGGATCTTCACTGCCGACGTCGAAACCCTTGATGTCCATCGCCTGATCAGCAGCATCTGTGTGCATCATGTCTCAAACCGCTATACCTTCAGCGCCCTCTTCACGCCGGACAACAGCGAAGAGGAGAGTATCCGCCGCAATCGTCAGCTGGCTGTGACCGCAACACTTCGCTATATCCGCAAATAACAGGGCGTTGCCCGGGCTCCGCTTACACATGGTCTACGCTTAGTAAATCTATGTCATTAAACCCTGTAAAAGGAATGCTGTTGTGAGCAGAGACGCACGCCTCTATCCGCTTCGCCAGACCCATATTGAACCCGACGATGATGCGCTGTGGAACTGGGCACAGAATGCGCAAATCGGCACACGCCACCAGGTCCATCGCCCTGCCAGCGAAGCGGCGTTGCAGAAACTTATCCAGGCGTCCTGCGGTCAGATCCGGGTGATTGGCAGCAAACTTTCGCCGGGCCGTATGCTGAAGGTCGGCAAAGACGATTTACTGCTTGATCTCAGCGCGTTGCGCGGCCTGATCGCCCATGACGACCACAGCGTCACCTTTGCTGGCGCGACGCCGCTGGAGCAGGTTTATCGCTGCCTGACCGAAATGAATCGTATGCTGGCCTCGTCGCCAGGCGTCATTGCGATTCAGACCCTGGCTGGCGCGATGGCCACAGGCACCCACGGCCAGGGTTTGCAGCAGAGTTCGATAGCCGATGAGGCGCTCTCTGTACGGATGGTGCTGGCCGATGGCAGCGTGCGCGAATTTGTGCGCGGTGAAGCCGACTTCCCGGCGGCGCAGGTGTCACTGGGCGCGCTGGGGATCGTGACGGCGGTAACGCTGCGCACGCAGCCGTTCCGCATCTTTACCTGCCATAAAAACGCCGTCTCTGCCGACTCGCTGGAAGAGGATCTGCTGCGCTGGAATGAGGAGTATATGCTGAGCAAAGCCTGGTGGTTTATTGACGATAACCTGATGCACGTCTGGAACGCGCACGAAGCCAGTGATGAAGAGCGTCAGCGCTACGAAGCACAGGGCCGCCAGGTGGTAGAACACGAGGGTGACGTTGACGAAAGTCTTAACGACACCATCGACCAGACGCTGGCGCATATGCACCGCGATACGCAGATTCACGGCAAAGGCGGCAAGCAGTTTCGCACCGTTACCCGTTTCCGCGACTTTACCGATGTGACCGGGGATATTTACCAGCTCTTCTGCCGCGGCATTGCGGTGCCCCAGATCAACGTAGAGATCGGCGTGCCGCTGGCCAAAACGCCCGCCATTATCCGCCGGATCAAGGCTTGGTATGCGGAGAATCGTCCGCATATGCACTACCCGATTATCCTGCGCTGCACCGGTGCGTCATCCGCGTGGCTCAGTCCGGCGGCGGATCAGCCCACCTGTTTCTTCGGCTTTGTGGTCTATTACGCCGACGACGGTTCGCTGTCGCAGGAGGGGCTGCACTTCCTGACCGAAGTGGAAAAACTGCTGGCTGAGGAGGGTGGCCGCCCGCACTGGGGTAAATATTACGATGAAGAACGCTATAACTGGCGTGAGCTCTATCCGCAGTGGGACGCCTTCCGCGCCCTGCGCAGCCAGCTCGATCCCCGGGGTCGGTTGGGCAATGACTATATCACGCCACTTTTTGACTGATTGAGGAACGCTATGTTTGCCTGGGTAACGCTGTTAACACAACCCGATTATCTGGTGGGCGTCAAAGCGCTGCACCGTTCACTGCAACAGAGCCAGAGCGCGTGGCCGCTGGTGGTGATGACCACCCCAGCGATTTCTGAGGCTGACTGTCAGATCCTGCAGGATGCGGGCTGTGTGATTAAGCCGGTAGTGCCACTCTATCCGCGTGACGACCTGGCGCAGCATTACGCATCGGCGCAGTTCGGCGAAGTCTGGACCAAGCTGCGAGCCTGGCAGCTCACCGATTATCAGCGCGTGGTGTTTCTGGATGCCGATATGCTGGTACTGAAAAACATGGATGAGCTGTTTACCCTGGATCTCGAAGATAATGCGCTGGCTGCCTGTCACGCCTGCCGCTGTAACCCGAATAAGATCGCCTCTTATCCGCCAGCGTGGCAGCCCGAGCAGTGCCATTACACCTGGCAGGCCCGCGGTGAAACGGCCCCTGCTGAGCTGGATGTCTATCTGAACGGCGGTTTTCTGGTGCTTGAGCCGGATAACGCGGTGTTTGATGAGCTGGAAAAGCGCATTGCCGCCATTGACGATCTCAGCGCCTATCCCTTCTCCGAGCAGGATCTGCTGAACGAAGTCTTTGCCGGACGCTGGAAACCCCTCTCTTACATCTACAATGCGTTAAAAACGCTGCCGTTCCAGCACAGCGGTCTCTGGCAGGATAATCAGGTGAAGAACCTGCACTATATTCTGGCCAAGCCGTGGAAGCGCGATCTTAACCAGCCCGAAAGTGAGCGCGACCGCTTTTATGCGCTCGACAGGCAGTGGTGGGAAAAAAGCGGCCTGATCTGATGCACACGGGCGGGAAACCCCGGTTCCCCGCCCTGCAGGGTTATGCCTGTCCGCTGGTGCCCGCCCTTACACGCTAATCCAGCGACGCTGCTCCGCAGACTGCGCAATCGCCTCCAGCACCTTCTGAACCTGTAGTCCCTCTGCAAAGTCAGGCCACATCCGATCGCCCGCCGCAATCCCGTTGATCAGGTCACGGATCTCCACCGTTTTCTGGTCGTTAAAGCCGATGCCGTGCCCGGCGGAGACGCAGAAACTGGCGTAGTCCGGATGAGCTGGCCCGGTCAGCAGGGTTTTAAACCCCTGCCGTCCCGCAGGCTCATCGTGCAGATAGAGTTCCAGCTCGGCCATACGCTCCTGGGTATAGCGCAGCGTGCCTTTGGTGCCGGTAACGACGTAGGTCAGACCCATTTTTGCCCCGCAGGCGATGCGTGAGGTTTCAATCACACCATGCGCCCCGTTGCTGAACCGCAGCAGCGCGCTGGCCTGATCCTCATTCTCTACCGGCAGTCGCTGCCCGGGCGCTTTCGGGTCCGGCCGTGAGGTGATGACCGTCATCATATCGCCGCTGACCTCCGCAATCTCCCCCACCAGATAGTGCGCCATGTTTACGATATGCGCGGCGAGATCGCCCAGCGCGCCCAGTCCCGCCAGTGCTTTCTGGCAGTGCCAGTCGAGCGGCGTTTCCGCGCGGGCGAGATAATCTTCGTTATGGGTGCCGTAGAAATGAACGACCTCACCGATCTCGCCACCGGCGATAATCTCTTTCGCCAGCTGGCTGGTCGGGTTTTTCATGTAGTTAAAGCCGACCAAGGTTTTAACTCCGGCGGCCTGCGCGGCCGCCACCATCTCCTGCGCATCCGCCACGCTTAAGGAGAGCGGCTTCTCTGAATAGACATGCTTGCCGTGGCGTATCGCCTCCAGCGCCATCTCTTTGTGCAGAAAATTGGGCGCGCAGATATCCACCACATCAATGGCCGGATCGCTGACCAGCGCACGCCAGTCGCCCGTCGAGCGTGCAAAGCCAAAGGTAGCGGCCTGGCGGGCTGCCAGCTCAGGATTCACCTCGGCGAGCATCTCCCGCACGATTTCACCTTTCAGCGCAAACACGGTCGGGGCCTGCGCATAGGCTATCGCGTGGCAGCGCCCGATGTAGCCGCTGCCGATCATACCGATTCTGACTTTGTTCATTTCAACTCCGGGGATTCAGTTCAGGGTTGAAATGAAATCTACGTTTCGTTTCTGGTGCTGACAAAGCCGGAAACAGCAGTTTGTGACGGCAGTAAAAAACTATCCGTTAAAATCACGCCTGATGCCGTCTGACAAGCGTCGGGCCGCACCAGAACACCTCATAAACACCTCAGTTTTTCCGCCGCTTTCAGCGGCTTCATCAGCCTGCTCAGGCGCATTTTCGGGGCCTGGCACGCCGAAGTGGCGACTATTTCAGCAGTCAGAAAGATTTATGAAAAAGAGCTTTGACATGACCCGGCGTGGCCGTTACTATGCGCCCCGTTCAAACGATTCCTCTGTAGTTCAGTCGGTAGAACGGCGGACTGTTAATCCGTATGTCACTGGTTCGAGTCCAGTCAGAGGAGCCAGATTCGAGAAACCCGCTCAGGGTAACCTGAGCGGGTTTTTTATTGGCTGGCGTTCTCCCCTTCTCAGATACTCAGTTCAGAATGGCTTCCGGCCAGGCCGAATCATGCTGTCAGAACGGATGAAAGAATGCGTGCGCGTCTGGCCTCTGCTGATTACAGACAGCGGGCGGACAAAGAGGAACGAAAAAAAACTGCACCCTACTCAGCGTGTATGCCAGCGTTTGGGGTGCAGTGGTCTGTCAGAGGGTTTCAGCGATTAGAGATCAAACCGGTCCAGATTCATCACTTTGGTCCAGGCGGCCACAAAGTCTCTGACGAATTTTTCGCGGGCGTCGCTGCTGGCATAGACTTCCGCCGAGGCGCGTAACACCGCGTTGGAACCAAATACCAGGTCGGCACGGGTGGCGGTAAAGCGGGTTTCGCCACTGACGCGATCGCGGCCAATAAACTTCTCATTGCTGTTATCGGCAGCTTTCCACTCGGTGCGCATATCCAGCAGATTCACAAAGAAGTCAGTGTTCAGTGAACCGACATGCTGCGTGAAGATACCGTGCTGGCTGCCATCAAAGTTAGCGCCCAGCGCACGCATCCCGCCCACCAGCACCGTTAACTCCGGTACGGTCAGCGTCAGCTGCTGCGCCTTATCAATCAGCAGGCTTTCGGTGGTGGTTTTGCCAAAGCCGGTGCCGTAATTACGGAAACCATCTGCACGCGGTTTCAGCAGGTTGAACGACTCAACGTCGGTCTGATCCTGACGCGCATCCACCCGGCCAGGGGTAAAGGGCACATCAATCGGGACGCCCGCCGCTTTCGCCGCCTGCTCCACACCGACCACACCTGCCAGCACAATCACATCCGCCAGTGAAGCCTTGTGGGCTTCGCGCTGAATGGCTTCCAGCGTCGGCAGAACCCGTGCGGCAACGGCATTAACGTCCCATTCGCGCTGCGGCAGCAGGGCCAGACGTGCGCCGTTGGCTCCGCCACGTTTGTCGCCGCCACGGAAGGTCGAGGCTGAAGCCCAGGCCACCGACACCAGCTCGCTGACGCTCAGGCCGGAGGCGGCAATCTTCTCTTTCAGCTGCGCGATGTCCGCAACGGTCGGATGGAACACCGGTGCAGGCAGCGGATCCTGCCAGATCAGATCTTCCTGCGGTACTTCAGGTCCGATGTAGCGCGCTTTCGGCCCCATATCACGGTGAGTCAGCTTGAACCACGCGCGGGCAAAGGCTTCGTTAAACGCCTGCGGATCGTTAAGGAAGCGACGCGAAATTTTTTCAAACTCCGGGTCAAAACGCAGCGTCAGATCGGTCACCAGCATAGTGGGCTTGTGCTTCTTCGTGCTGTCGAAGGCATCAGGAATGATTTCCGGCGCATCCGCCGCGACAAACTGAATAGCCCCCGCCGGACTGCGGGTCTGAACCCACTCATATTTGAAGAGGTTTTCGAAGAAGTAGTTGCTCCACTGTGTCGGCGTCTGCGACCAGATCACTTCCAGACCGGAGGTAATCGCATCGGCACCGACACCGCTGCCGTGGCTGCTCACCCAGCCCAGACCCTGGGCTTCGATCGGCGCGGTTTCCGGGTCGACACCAACATGGCTGGCGGGTGCCGCACCGTGGGTTTTACCCAGCGTATGGCCGCCTGCGATCAGTGCCACGATCTCTTCATCGTTCATACCCATGTTGCCAAAGGTCGCACGAATCGCCGGGGCAGCCGACGCGGGATCGCCGCTGTGTTCCGGCCCTTCCGGGTTGACGTAAATCAGGCCCATCTCGGTTGCACCGAGTGGAGACTGCGCCAGAGACTCCGGATGACGGTGTTCCAGCCAGGCAGCTTCTTCACCCCAGTTCACGTCCAGGTCCGGTTCCCAGACATCTTCACGACCGGCACCGAAACCGAAGGTGCGGAAGCCGGCGTTTTCCAGCGCGACGTTGCCCGCGAGGATATAGAGGTCGGCCCAGGAGATCTTCTGACCATATTTCTGCTTGATTGGCCACAGCAGGCGACGCGCTTTATCCAGACTGACGTTGTCCGGCCAGGAATTTAACGGAGCGAAGCGCTGCTGACCACGACCTGAACCACCGCGTCCGTCAACGGAGCGATAGGTTCCGGCGCTGTGCCAGGCCATGCGAATAAACAGGCCGATATAACTGCCCCAGTCAGCCGGCCACCAGGCCTGAGACTCGGTCAGCAACCCTTTTATGTCGGCTTTCAGTGCTGAATAATCCAGTTTTGCAAATTCTTTACGGTAATCGAAGGTGTCATCAAGCGGATTAGAACGGGATGAGTGCTGATTCAGCAGGTCAACACGGAGTTGGTTCGGCCACCAGTCGCGGTTAGTCCTGCCGCCACCCGGCGCCTGATTCGGCTGAGCAGACTTACCTGCATGAAAAGGACATTTGCTTTCGGGCGCTTCGCGATCGGCTTCGGCGATAGGCTTGGCATCTTTTGCATCTTCATCAACGGAATTGCTCATGGTCACACCTCTTTTTTGTATTTTCATCGCTACTCTATAGAGGATTTTCAGGATCGCACACCTGTCTCATCCTATCTGTTTGATAGCTTTTACCTTTTTATACACCTTCTTCAAAAGCTGAAAACAATGAACTGACACGCTTTACTGCGCTGACGAGGCCAGCGAAGCGGCAGGCTCCCCCTGAGACTATTCCGGCCGACACGGTTTCACAACCCGCTTATGACGGGCAGGATCACAATTCGCTGGCTCTGTCACAGTCAGGCGGACAGGTATCTGAATCGCGCGATCGTCATGCAACGGAACAGGATAAAAAGAAAGAGAGAGAGGGGAAAACTGCGGGAAAAGAGGCGGATAGAGCGCGCCCGGCGTCTGCGGGCACGCTGTCAGAGGCTTAACGCCAGCCAAGTTCCGGGGCGACATACTTCAGAATCGCCTCAATAACATGGGCGTTGTAGGCCACGCCAAGCTGGTTCGGCACGGTGAGCAGCAGCGTATCGGCTTCGGCAATCGCCTCATCCTGCGCCAGTAGCTTAATCAGCACCTCAGGTTCAGCGGCGTAGCTGCGGCCGAAGATGGCGCGGGTTTTCTCATCGAGGAAGCCCACGGAATCCCGATCGTTACCGCTGCGGCCAAAGTAGGCCCGATCCCTGTCATTCACCAGCGCAAAGATACTGCGGCTGACGGAAACCCGTGGCGTATGCTGATGCCCCGCCGCTTTCCAGGCTTCACGGTAGGCGCGGATCTGCTTCGCCTGCTGGATATGGAACGGCTCACCGGTTTCATCATCTTTCAGGGTGGAACTTTGCAGGTTCATTCCCATTTTTGCCGCCCATTCGGCGGTGGCATTGGAGCCGGAGCCCCACCAGATGCGGTCGCGCAGTCCTTCAGAGAGCGGCTCAGGACGCAGCAGTCCCGGTGGATTCGGGAACATCGGCTGAGGATTCGGCTTAGCAAAGCCTTCACCGCGCAGGACTTCCAGAAACTCTTCGGTGTGACGGCGGCCCATATCCGCATCGCTCTCACCCGCTTTCGGTTCGAAGCCAAAATAGCGCCAGCCATCGATAACCTGCTCGGGGGAACCACGGCTCAGACCCAGCTGCAGACGACCATTGGAGATCAGGTCTGCCGCGCTGGCATCCTCGACCATATAAAGCGGGTTCTCGTAGCGCATATCGATGACGCCGGTGCCGATCTCAATCTTATTCGTGCGCGCCGCCACGGCGGCCAGCAGCGGAAACGGCGAGCTGAGTTGCCGGGCAAAATGGTGAACGCGGAAGTAGGCACCATCTGCGCCCAGCTCTTCGGCGGCCACCGCTAAGTCGATCGACTGCAGCAGCACATCCTGCGCGGTGCGTGTGGCGGACTGCGGCGACGGCGTCCAGTGACCAAACGATAAGAAGCCAATATTTTTCATCTGTGTTTCTCCTGACGGGCCTGAAACGCCCGCAGACAAAGGCAATTTCTGATACGTGAAAGGTTACGCCCTCTTTGCTGCCACTGATAGTCAATATCTTTCAGCGCCATATTCAGGATTTTCGACATAGCGACGCGGTCAGGCAAACAGGCCGCCGGACGTGGCGTCACCCGGCTGTAACCTGTCCGGCTTTTCCTGTGCCATTTTATCTCTCCCCCTGCCTGCCCTGCTCGCTTAGCCACCTCAGTCGCGGTTAACGCTGGCAAGCCCGGCCACACCGTTTTAAGGTAGAGCTTTTCAGCAGAGGGAGAGTGATATGCGCATTCTGATGGCAGGCGCTGGCGCGACCGGCGGATATTTTGGTGGCCGACTGGCTCAGGCAGGCCAGGACGTCACCTTTCTGGTGCGCGAGCGGCGTTATCAGCAGCTTCAGGCTCATGGGCTGGTGTTACAGACGCCGCAGGGCACGGAAACGCTGCAACCGCAACTGGCGCAGGCCAGCACCCTGACGGGCCACTATGATCTGATTATCGTGACGGTAAAAAGTTTTGGCCTTGAGCAGGTGATGGATGACATTGCACCTGCGGTCGGACCGGCGACGCTGATCATGCCGATTCTCAACGGCATGCGACACATCGCTACGCTGCAACAGCGTTTTGGCGAAGATAAGGTGATCGGCGGCCTGTGCAAAATCAACGCTACGCTGGGTGATAATGGCGAGGTGATCCAGATGACGCCGCTGCATCAGATCTATTATGGCGCGCTGGATGGCAATAATGATGCGCGGCTGCAGCGGGTGGATGCGGCACTGCGCGATGCCGGGGTCGACACCCGCTTCAGCGATAACATCATGGATGAACTGTGGGAGAAGTGGCTGCTGCTCAGTACGCTCGGCGCGGTCTGCTGTCTGGCGCGGGGCGACACCCGGCAGATTCTCACTTCACGCGGCGGCGAAGCCCTGCTCCAGGCTGTTTTCGCCGAGATCCTGAGCGTGATCACTGCCGAAGGCTATCAGCCACGTCCGGCAGCAACCGCCCGCATTTTCGAACTGTTAAACAACCCGGCGACGCCGATGACCTCCTCCATGTACCGCGATCTCACCCAGGGCTATGATATAGAGGCCGATCAGGTGATTGGCGACCTGTTGCTGCGGGCAAAACGCCACAGCCTCGTCACGCCGCTGCTGAATGCCGTGGATGTGAATCTGCAGGTCTATCTGCAGCAGCGATAACTTCACCTGTTACAGACCTGAGCAGGCCGGATGCCCTGGTGCATCCGGCCTGCGTGACGATGAAAGTGTGGTTTGCAGCAGCAGCGCAGCGGGAAAATTTGCTACACTCACCGCTCTATTTTTTGGAGAGTTCAATGACTTCCCGCTCTGTGACCCTCGATGATGTTGCTCAACTGGCTGGCGTCTCATACCAGACCGTTTCACGCGTTTTAAATCGATCTCAACAGGTCTCTCTGCGCACGCGGGAAAAGGTTGAGGCGGCGATGCAGCAGCTCAATTATGTGCCGAATCGTGTGGCGCAGCAGCTGGCGGGCAAGGCGACGCGCACTCTGGGTCTCGCCACCAGCGATCTGGCCCTGATGGCGCCTGCGCAGATTGCCTCGGCGATTCAGCAGCGCGCCGCCAGCGAGGGGTATCATCTGGTGATTGCAATGGACAGCGGCAACGATGCCGCCGCTACCGTGAATGAACTGCTGGCGCAGCGGGTCGATGGACTGCTCATCAACCTGCCGCTGGAGGCGGAGGCGGCGCAGCAAATCCAGCAACTGTGTGGCAGCAAGCCGGTGCTGTTTCTGGATGTGGAACCTCAGGCCGCTGTCGCGCAGTGTCAGTATCCCAATGACGCTGGCGCGCGTGCCGCCGTTGAGCATCTGGTGGCGCTGGGGCATCGTCAGATCGGCCTGCTCAACGGGCCGCAGCGGTCGGTGTCGGCCCGGCAGCGTGAGAACGCCTGGCGGCAGGCGCTGGCGGAACATCAGTTAACGCCGCACTGTTCGCTGCGCGGTGACTGGAGCGCGCAGTCCGGCTATCAGGCGCTGATGGCGCAGCTCCCGGCGAATCTGCCGCAGGCGCTGCTGGTGGCCAACGACCAGATGGCACTGGGTGCGATGCGCGCGCTGCATCAGTATGGCGTGGCGATTCCGGGTGAGATCTCGGTGATCGGCTATGACGATACGGCTGAAAGCGCCTGGTATCAGCCGCCGCTGACCACGGTTCGGCAGGATCTGCAGGCGCTGGGCGCACAAAGCGTTGAGCGGATGCTGGCCCGGCTGCAGGCCAGAGAGCCGGAAAACGATGCGCTGAAACCCACGCTGGTGATCCGTGAGACCACGGCGGCGCCGGGTGATAAGCGGGCCGATTTCGCGGCGCTGTCGCAGCAGCTGCAGGAGATTGCCCGCAGGCTGGCAGGCGAGTAAACCGCCGGGTGACAGGCAATAAAAAACCCGCATCACCGGAGTGGATGCGGGTTCGCCTCAGACCGATCGCGCTTTCAGGCACAACCGGCTGACATCAGGCTTTCGGGTGTTCGCCCACGCCCATCGCTTTGATTTTTTTCGACAGCTCGCGGCGCTCTTTCGACAGGTCGGCGTTCTTGATGATGTACTCATCCACGCGATCTTCATAATCAACACGCATGCTGGCGATGATTTCCTGAATCGCCTCTACGCTCATGCCCGGCTTGATATATTCGCTCAGGTTGTCCAGCAGCAGTACGCGCTTCTGGTTGTCGCGGATTTTCTTCTCGTTGTCGACAATTTCACGCTGCAGCTTGTTTTTACGGCGGAACATACGTACGAACTCCAGTACGTCCTGAAATGATTGCTTGGCATTTTCCATGATGGCACCTTTCTTTGAGCCTGCTGACGCAGGGAGAGAGTCAAAACGATCAGCTTAGCGGCTAGCCCGCCAGGTAAGCAATTTTCACAGCTAAATTCAGACTGGCTCTTATCTTAGCGCAAAGAAACCCGGTTTCACATTAAGTCATTGTCTGAGGTGATTATTTGCGCAGCGCCATGCGCATCAGGTCGGTCATCCGCTCCAGCTGTTTCGCCAGTTCCAGCGTCAGCCAGACGTAACCGTAAATGGGCGTCTCCTCCAGTCCGTCGTTGCGCGCATCGGCGATCAGCCGCCGCAGTTCAGTGCTGATTTCGGTGAGCTCATGACTGTTCGCCACCACCTCATCCGTAACGCCCTCTGTTGCCATCACCGACAGCGCCCGCAGCGTGTTCTCGGTCATCTGCTGCATACGGCGAAGCGCGGGCGCGTTAAGCATGATCAGATGGCTCTCGCGTGAGGCCCACCAGGCATTAATCTGCATCTCAATGGTGTAAACCATATTACGGTTTATGGTCTGAATGGCTTCAAGCACCGACTTCGGGATGCGCGTCTCTTTGCTGGAGGGCTCCAGCAGCGCCCGCATTTTGATGACGCTGCTCAGCAGTTTGCCCAGCGGCTTATTGAGGCGCGGCTTTTCAACCAGGTTAGGCGAAAAACCGGCGTGATAGATTTTCGCCATGGCCGCCAGGGTGTCGGAGAGCTGAATGCGCCAGTGGGTGTAGGCACGCTGCGCCCAGATCGCGGTAAACAGCAGCGCCATCAGCGATCCCAGAATGACATCGCCGCCGCGCCACAGGGCGACGGTGAAATCACCGGTCGGTGCCCCCACCACCACGCTCAGCGTGATGCCGATTAACAGCGCCATATAGGGATGTTTGCCCAGCGTCAGGTAGCCACTGATCACCATGATAAGACCGCACCAGGCCAGCATCACTGGCATGGAGATCAGCTCCAGCTTGAGGGCAATCAGGCCGGAGATGGAGCCCGCCACCGTGCCGCTGATGCGTTGAAGCGCGCGCGGAAAGACATTTCCCCAGGTCGAGATGGGCCCCATCACCACCACCAGCGTAATCAGCGGCCAGGTGCCTTCCGGGATCCCGGTCGCCCGGACAAAGATAAAGCAGAGTATAAAGGCGATCGCAATACGCACGCCGTGGACGGAGCGATAGTGGCGATAAAACCAGAACTCCAGTTTTGAGATAGGCTTGTCAGAACGCAAAGTGACTTTCCGGTTGCGGGATGATGATGCGGCTATCTTAACCCTGAATCAGGCGCAGACTCAGCATTGCCCTGCGGTTTCAAATCGGTTTTGACGTTCCCTTACAATTATCAACATTCACCTCACATCACTGGCCGCAAGATAAAAACAACGCAACCAGGTTTTTTAACCTTTATTGGCTGCTGGTAACAGGCACGGCTCATGTGGCGGAACGTAAAACGGGCAGCCTGCGGGCTGCCCGTTGATAAACCGGTAACCGGCTGATCAGAACTTCTGCTTCAGGTAGTCTGTGAGACGGGTGATCACGCCTGCCGGTTCGACCGCGCTCAGCGCCACCAGCGGATAGTGCGCAATCTCCTGATCCTTATCCATCACCTGGATTTCACCGATGACCTCATCAGCCTTCAGCGGGGCTTCCAGATCTTTGCGGTCGATGACATATTTCGCCTTCACGTTCTGCACTTCGCTGCGCGGCAGAGAGAGATAAACATCGTCTGCGGTGCCCACATCGACCTGATGCGGATTGCCGTACCAGACGTTTTCACTGCCGATTTTCTTACCGGCGTGGAACAGCTGAACGGTGTCAAAGGTGTTCTGACCCCAGACCAGCAGCTTACGCGCCTGCTCTTCGCGCCCTTTCGGGCTTTTGCCGCCCATCACAACGGCGATCAGGCGATGTTTGCCCACCACGTTTGAGGCGATGATGTTAAAGCCCGCGGTCTCGGTATGACCGGTCTTCAGTCCGTCAACGTGCAGATTATTGTCCCACAGCAGGCCGTTGCGGTTGTTCTGGGTGATACCGTTCCAGCTCAGGGTCTTCTCGCTGTACATCGCGTAAAAGTCAGGCTCACCATCAATAATGGCGCGTGACAGCTTCGCCATATCCAGTGCGCTGGAGTACTGACCCGGCGCATCCAGACCATGCACCGTTTCAAAATGGGTGTTCTGCAGGCCGAGCTTTTCGACATAGTGGTTCATCATGCCGACAAAGTTCGCTTCGCTGCCCGCCACGTAGTCAGCCAGCGCAACACAGGCATCATTACCGGAATCGATGATCACCCCACGGCTTAGATCCCGGACGCTCAGCTTATCGCCCGGCTTCAGGAACATCAGCGAGGAGCCTTTAAATACCGGATTGCCCGCCGCCCAGGCATCTTTTCCGACGGTGACCATGTCATCACGGCTGATTTTCTTCTGGTCGATGGCGCGATCCACCACATAGCCGGTCATCAGTTTGGTCAGGCTCGCAGGATTACGGCGTTCATCGGGATTGCCTGCGGTCAGAACCTGGCCAGTCGTGGCATCCATCAGGACCCAGGACGCCGCATCAATCGCCGGAGGCGTAACAGGAAAGGGGATCGCATCAGCTTGTGCCAGTGAGGTCCAGAAAACAGTAGCGGTAACGGTGAACAGCAGACGCCTTTTCAACACTTCATCCTTAATTGCACGGGAGATAATTTCTAAAACGAAACGGAAACAGCCGCACGTTTTACGGCAAAAGCGTTGTGAAGGTTTGATTAAATTGAAAAAAAGTATGAAATTTTCCGTCGGGTTGAGAATCAGGCCTGTGCGTGTGTTCGCTGGTAATGCTGGCGCGTGTCCCCTCTCCCCCGTGTGAGTTTTAGCGTGTAGCGCACTGATTCCTCTCTGTGCGTAGCGCGTGCGTCAGCTGATAGTGTTAACGGCACACCCGGCGCGGGATAAGCACAGACTCCGTCCGGCGTGTCTGATATTTCTGTGACGCCCCAATTTGGTTTACCATACAGGCATAGCCTCAGACGCCGCCCGGGCCACTATACTGGCACTGCACAACGGAATTTTCCGTCAGATAATGACACTCACTCACCCTGCGGCGTGTAACCCGATACAGAGCGAACAGAGCGGCGTTTTATCGCACTTTGTTCATTAAGTCAGTGAACGCAATGAACGGATATGAAATTTGAATAACGACCGCGTAGAGCCTACTTTCCTCTTCCACGATTATGAAACCTTTGGCACCAGCCCCTCGCGGGATCGGCCCGCCCAGTTTGCCGGCCTCCGCACCGACAGCGAGTTCAATCCGGTGGGCGAACCCGAGGTCTTCTACTGCCGTCCGCCTGATGACTACCTGCCCCAGCCGGAAGCGGTCATGATCACCGGCATTACGCCGCAGGTAGCGATGAGCCGCGGCGTCAGTGAAGCAGAATTTGCTGAGCGTATTCATACCCTGTTCACCACCGGGCAGACCTGTGTGGTGGGCTACAACAATGTCCGTTTCGATGACGAAGTAACGCGTAATCTCTTCTATCGCAACTTCTTCGATCCCTATGGCTGGAGCTGGCAAAACGGCAACTCACGCTGGGATCTGCTCGACGTTATGCGTGCCTGCTACGCACTGCGTCCGGAAGGCATCAACTGGCCGGAAAACGAGGAGGGTTTTCCCAGCTTCCGGCTGGAACATCTGACCAAAGCCAACGGTGTGGCGCATGAAAATGCGCACGATGCGATGTCCGATGTCTATGCCACGCTGGCGATGGCGAAGCTGGTTAAAGAGAAGCAGCCAAAGCTGTTTTCGTTTCTGTTTACTCATCGAAACAAAAACAAGCTGATGAACCTGATCGATATTCCGCAGATGAAACCGCTGGTTCACGTCTCCGGCATGTTCGGCGCGGCGCGCGGCAACACCAGCTGGATTGTGCCGCTGGCCTGGCATCCTGATAACCGCAATGCGTTGATCGTGGTCGACCTGGCGGGCGATATGTCGCCGCTGCTGCAACTGGATGCCGACACGCTGCGCGAGCGCCTTTACACCCCGAAAAATGACCTCGGCGATCTGCCTGCGGTGCCGGTGAAACTGGTGCACATCAACAAGTGCCCGGTGCTGGCCCCTGCCAGTACGCTGCGGCCGGAGGATGCGGCCCGGCTGGGTATCGATCGTCAGCACTGCCTGGATAATCTGGCCCTGCTGCGTCAGCAGCCCGAGGTGCGGGAAAAGCTGGTTACGCTGTTTGCCGAAGCCGAACCTTTTACGCCGTCAGATGACGTGGACACCCAGCTTTATGATGGTTTCTTCAGTGATGCCGATCGCGCCGGGATGAACATCATCCGGCAGACCGCCCCGGCTAACCTGCCTGCGCTGGATCTGAGTTTTGAGAGCGCCCGGGTGGCGAAACTGCTGTTCCGCTATCGCGCGCGTAACTTCCCCGGCACGCTGGATGATGCTGAACAGCAGCGCTGGTTGCAGCACCGCCGCGAAGTGCTTAACAGCGATCGGGTGCAGGCCTTTATGCAGGAGCTGGAGGGGCTGGCTAACCTGCATGAAGCGGATGCTGAGAAACTGGGGCAGCTGAAGGCGCTCTATCTTTATGCTCAGGAGCTGGTTTCCTGACCGCCTGAAACACACTGACCCGGACACCTGCGCCGGGTCAGACTGTCTCTTGCTGAAATGGCGTGACCTACAGCAGCGTCCACACCCCCCAGGTCAGCGCAAAACCGCACAATCCCATCAATGTCGTCAGTACCGTCCAGCTGCGCAGCCCGTCAGCAACCGACAGCCCGAGATAGCGCGTCACGACCCAGAAGCCGGAGTCGTTGACGTGAGACAGTCCCAGCGCACCAAAGCAGGCGGAGAGCGCGACCAGCACCAGTTGCATCTCGCCCAGTCCCGTTACGGCCGTGCTCAGCAGACCACAGGTTGTCACAATCGCCACCGTGGCCGAGCCCTGCGAGGCGCGCAGTGCCAGCGAGAGAATAAACGCCGCCGGGATAAGGGGCAGATGAATAGTCTGCAGGGAACCCGCCAGTGCTTTACCGACGCCCGACTCCACCAGCACCTTGCCAAACGCCCCCCCGGCTCCTGAGACTAAAATCACGCCCGCCGCAGTAGAGATAGCGTTGTTCGACAGCGTCTCCAGCTTCTCGGTCGTCCAGCCACGCCGCAGTCCCAGCAGCCAGGCGGCGAGCGCCAGCGTAATCAGCAGCGCGACCGCCGGTGATCCGACAAGCGTCAGGATCTGCAGCGGCAGGCTGCCTGGGGTCAGATGCGGCGGCAGCAGGGTCCCGAGCATAATCAGCAGGATCGGCAGAACGATTAAGCCCGAAATCAGCAGCGCCCCTGGCGCCTCTTTGTTGCTGTCCGGCGTCGTCTGGCCGGAGGGTTCCGTCAGCTGCAGCTGCTCCAGCACCTGAACGGAGAGGTGATATTTTTTGCGGTTTAACACTTTCGCCACGAAGTAACCGACAATGCCCGTGGGGATCGACAGGGCGATACCGGTCATCATCAGCCAGCCAAGATCCGCATTCAGCAGGCCCGCTGCCGCTGCCGGGCCCGGATGGGTCGGCACCGTCACATGCACCATCAGCATCATCCCCGCCATCGGTAAGCCGAATTTCAGCGGCGAGACGCGCATCACTTTGGTAAAACCGTAGATCAGTGGCACCACGATGATAAATCCGACGTCAAAAAATACCGGCAGCCCCAGGATGAAAGCAACGGTCGTCAGCGCAGCGACCATGCGCTGTGGCCCGCAGAGCCGGGCAAAGCGGTTCGCCAGCTGGTCCGCACCGCCCGATGTTTCAATAATTGCGCCGAGTATCGCGCCCAGCACGATAATGGCGGCAATACTGCCGAGCAGGCTTCCCATCCCGCCCAGAATCACTTTCATGATGTTTTCGGCCGGAATACCGGTGGTGATGGCAACAAACAGACTGGCAATCAGCAAGGCAATAAAGGGATGGACTTTGGCTTTGATCACCAGCAACAACAGCAGAATCACGCTGACCAGCGCGATGGATAACAGCAGCGTAGTGGACATCGGAAGACCTCTGATTAATTATAATTTTCAGTAAGTTATGTTTTTTTAATTCAGCACTGGTGTCATTAAGCTGCAGCGATTCACCCCGTCTGGCGGACATACGGGGGGCATCGCTGCGGGTGATCAGTGGCGTGTGCGCCAGGGGGCGAACCAGCCCAGGCCCGCCGTGGTCGTGGTGCGCGGAAAATATTCGCAGCCTACCCAGCCGGTGTAGCCGACCTCATCCAGCAGCGCAAAAAGCCAGGGATAGTTAATTTCGCCCTCATCCGGCTCATGGCGATCCGGTGCCGAAGCGATCTGCACATGGCGATAGCGTCCGGCATAGTGGCGAATCAGATGGCTGAGGTTGCCATCCACCCGCTGTGCGTGAAACAGGTCGAGCTGGGTGAAGACGTTGGGCCGATCGATCTGATCGACCATCTCCAGCGTCTGATACTGGCTGGCATAGAGATAGCCAGGTTTGGTGACCGGATTAAGCGCCTCGATCAGCAGATGAATGCCGTGCGGCGCAAAGCGTTCAGACGCATAGCGCATGTTGGCGATAAAAGTGTCGACGTAACGCTGACGGTCGGCTTCAGGCGGTACCGTCGCGGCCATGATGTGCACCTGCGGACAGTTCAGCGCCAGCGCGTAGCTCAGGGCACGATCGATATCCGCCCTGGCGTCCGCTTCACGTCCGGGGATGGCCGACACGCCCCACTCTCCTGCCGCGACGTTACCGGGTGCGGTGTTGAACAGCACCAGTTGCAGCTGGTTCTCATCCAGCCACTGTCTGATCTGCGTGGCAGGATAGTCGTAGGGGAAGAGGAACTCGACCGCCGTAAAACCGGCTTCTGCCGCCGCCGCGAAGCGTTCAGCAAAGGGCAGCTCGGTAAACTGCGTTGAGAGGTTAGCAGCAAACTTCGGCATTATCGGCTCCTTAGCTCAGCCACTTCGGCTTCGTTGAGATAACGGATCGGACGGTCACCCAGGGTGAATATCAGACGGGCCGTCTCTTCCAGCTCTTCCGTATTGTCGGCCGCCTCCCGCAGGGATTTCCCCACGACCACAGGACCATGATTCGCCAGCAGGAAGGCGCGGTAGTGCGGCGCCAGCGCGGCCAGATCCGCCGCCAGTCGTTCATCGCCCGGCTTGTAGTAAGGCACCACCGGCACGTCGCCGACCCGCATCACCACATAGGGGGTAAAGGGACGAATGCAGTTTGTGGTATCCAGCCCCTCCAGACAGGAGAGCGCCGTCAGATAGTGGCTGTGCAGATGCACCACCGCCCGGCAGTCGGGATTGTTCAGATAGAGCGCGCGGTGAAACGCGATCTCTTTGGAGGGCTTATCGCCGGAAAGCCACTCCCCTTCGGGCGTCACCTTTGACAGCCGATCGCCCTGCAGCTCTCCCAGGCAGGAGCCGGTCGGGGTCGCCAGCAGATTGCCGTCATCCAGCAACATCGACAGATTGCCCGCCGAGCCGGTGGCATAGCCGCGCTGAAAGAAAGAGGCACCCAGACGCACCATCTCGTCGCGCGCCTGCTGCTCAGCAGAAGAGGTTGATTCAGACATAAGTAAACTCCGTTTGTGCCCGGCGGAAGAACGCTTCGTCGCCAAAATTGCCCGATTTCAGCGCCAGTGAGAGCGGCTGATGAATGTCGCGAACCCAGGGCACGCCGGGAGAGATCGTCGGGCCGATGTGAAAGGCCGTCACACCCAGACTCTGCGCCACCACGCCGGAGGTTTCACCGCCCGCCACGATAAAGCGCTGCCAGCCCCGCCGTTTCAGCTCACGGGTAACGGCAGCGAACAGCTGTTCAATAGCCTCGCTGCTGCGCGCGGCGCCATAGCGCTGCTGGATCGCCTGTAACTGCTGCGCATCCGCCGTGGCAAACAGCAGTGGCGCCAGCGGCTGATGGTGGTTAGCTTCCACCCAGTCGCACAGCCGGAGGGCATAGGCATCCGCATCGTCCAGACAGGGTGCGATCTCTACTTCACAGGCTGGAGCCAGCTGGCGGTAGGCGGCGACCTGACGGTTAGTCATCTGTGAGCAGGAGCCGGAGAGCACCACGGCGCGCTCGCCCTGCGGACGGCCCGCCTGCTCAGCACAGGCATCTGTTTGTCCGCCCGCCCACTGCCGCGCCAGACCGATCGCCAGACCGGAGCCACCGGTCACCAGCCGCAGATCCCGCACGGCCTCGCCTAACGTCAGCAGGTGATCCTGATGCAGCGCGTCCGTGACCACGTAGTTCACGCCCTGCTCCGCGAGCCGATCCAGCGCCTGACGGACCGAGGCGGCGCCCTGATCAACCTGCGCGGCCGCAATCAGGCCCGCTTTGCCGCTGGCCTGCGCACTCATCACGCGCAGCAGGTTGCTGTCATGCATCGGCGTCACCGGATGGTGCCGCATACCTGACTCCGACAGCAGCTGGTCACCGACAAACAGATAGCCCTGATAGACGGTGCGTCCGTTCACCGGCAGCGCCGGGCAGATCACCGTCTGCGTCTCACCCAGGGCCTTCAGCAGCGCGTCGGTCACCGGACCGATATTGCCCTGCGCGGTGCTGTCGAAGGTCGAGCAATATTTAAAGTAGAAGCGTTCGCAGCCCTGCTGCTGCAGCCATGTCAGCGCGGCCAGCGACTGCTCAACAGCCTGTTCCGGCGGGCAGGAACGGCTCTTCAGGCTGACCACAATCGCCTGCGCCTCCGTGACCGTTTCTCCGCCGGGAATGCCGTTAAACTGAATCGTGCTGAGACCGTTCTGTACCAGGAAGCTGGCGATATCCGTTGCTCCGGTAAAGTCGTCTGCTATCACACCAAGACGCATCACTTTTTCTCCCCGGCCTGCGGCAGCGTGATGCCGCTGAAGATTTTAATGACCGCGCTGTCATCTTCGCGTCCATACCCGGCGTTGCTGGCTTCGGTAAACATGTTGAGCGCGGTAGAAGCCAGCGGCAGCGGGAAGTGCAGTGACTTCGCAGTATCGGCGACCAGGTTAAGATCTTTCACAAAGATATCGACAGCCGATTTTGGGCTGTAGTCGCCATCGACGACGTGCTTCATGCGGTTTTCAAACATCCACGAATTGCCCGCCGCATTGGTGACCACTTCATACATGGTTTCCAGCGGGATACCGGCGCGGGACGCCAGCGCCATCGCTTCTGCGCCGACCGCGATATGCACCCCGGCCAGCAGCTGATGAATGATTTTCACCGTTGAGCCGAGTCCAATCTCACTGCCGACGCAGTAGACTCTGGCCGCCACCGCATCCAGCACCGGCTGAAGTTTTGCAAAGGCGGCGTCACTGCCGGAGGCCATCACCGTCATCTCGCCGCTGGCGGCTTTGGCTGCGCCACCCGAAACCGGTGCATCCAGCATCAGCAACTGGTAGTGCGCCAGCTGCTGTTCGATCTGCTGCGCATCCCGGGCGGAGAGCGTGGAGGAGACCATCACGGCCGTGCCGGGGCGCAGTTTTGGTGCCAGGCCATCCTCGCCGAACAGAATAGCGTTGACCTGCTGCGCGTTGACCACCAGCAGCAAAACGGCATCGAGCTGGTCAGCAAAAGCGGACGCTGAAGATTGCGCATCACGCGCCCCGGCCTGGCGCAGGCTCTCCAGCGCGGCGGGATTAAGATCTACGCCCCAGGTATTCAGCCCGGCGCGCAGACAGGATTGGGCGGCCCCCATACCCATTGAGCCTAACCCGATAACACAGATATTTTCAGCTGGCACGACAGGCCTCCTCTGTTAAATTAAGTGATTATTTGTTTGTTAGTGTTAATCCTGCCAGCTTCCTGCCGGTAAAAACGTGTCTCGCCTCACAAAAAAACATCATCGATGTGAAGTGGAACAATTTTTAACATCGCTGTTTCCGCCGCAACATGCCTGCCTGGCTGGCCTTCCCGTAACGTGGAGCCTGACGCTGGCTGTTATTTTCTGTTCTGGTTGGGCGGCAGATCCCTTACAATGTGAAAAAATGGTAATTGTCAGGGAGCAGATATGATTCCGGTTGAACGTCATCAACAGATTCTGGCGCTGGTGGCCGATCGCGGCGTAGTCAGTATTGCTGAGCTTACGGAGCGGCTGGGGGTGTCACACATGACCATCCGCCGCGACGTGCAGAAGCTGGAGGAACAGGGTGCCGTGCTGTCGGTCTCCGGCGGCGTGCGTACCGCGGATCGTCTGGCGGCTGAACCCTCACATCTGACAAAGAGCGCCCTGTTCAATGATGAGAAACGTGCGATTGGCCGGACCGCCGCACGCCATATTCCCCGTAACAGCTGCATCTATCTGGATGCGGGTACCACCACCCTGGCTCTGGCGAGGGAGCTGGTCGATCGCGATGATCTGCTGGTGGTGACCAACGACTTTATGGTGGCGAATCTGCTGATGGAGGCGAGTCAGTGTCGGGTGATTCACACGGGCGGAAGCGTGTGTCGCGAAAACCGCTCCTGTGTGGGTGAGTCGGCGGCGCGCAGCCTGCGGCATCTGGCCATTGATATTGCGTTTATCTCCGCCTCCTGCTGGGGGCCACGCGGCCTGTTTACGCCGGATGAAGATAAAGTGATGGTCAAGCAGGCGGTCAGCGACGTCAGCAGCAAGCGGGTGCTGCTGAGTGACAGTTCGAAATACAACAGGATTGCGACGTTTCTGGCACTGCCGATGGAGACGTTTGATCAGGTGGTGACCGACAAAAAACTGGGCGAAGCGGCGCTGGCGCAGTTAAGTGCGGGAAGCTGGGAGCTGGTGCTGGCGGGTTAGGTTTGCTGCCGGAGTGGCAGGAGGCGGGAAGCTGATGTCGCTGTCGCCGCCTTCCCGGCTTCAGGAAGGCGACAACGTCAACGCGATGAGGCTTATTCGCTGAACTGCGGCACCGGATTACGGAAGCTGCGGGTCACGAAGGCCAGATAGATCACGCCGATGGCGGCCCAGATCAGGCCCAGTTCCATGGAGCTCTCTTCCAGATTCACCCACAGTGCACCCACGGTCAGCGCGCCAAGCAGCGGCAGCAGCAGATACTGTACGTGATCTTTCAGCGTGCGGTTACGCTTCTCACGGATCCAGAACTGCGCGATGACTGACAGGTTGACAAAGGTAAACGCGACCAGTGCACCAAAGTTAATCAGCGCCGTGGCGGTCACCAGGTCGAAGTTGATCGCCATCAGGGCAATCGCTCCCACCAGCAGGACGTTGAGCGACGGGGTACGCCATTTCGGATGGATATAGCCGAAGAAACGCTCCGGGAATACGCCATCACGACCCATCACATACATCAGACGCGATACGCCAGCGTGCGCCGCCATACCAGATGCCAGTACCGTGACCACCGAGAAGATCAGGATGCCGACCTGCAACGCTTTACCGGCTACAAACAGCATGATTTCAGGCTGTGAAGAGTCCGGGTGCTGGAAGCGGGTGATGTCCGGGAAATAGAGCTGCAGGAAATAGGATGCAGCAATAAAGATCACACCGCCAATCAGCGCCGTCAGGAAAATGGCGCGTGGGATGGTGCGTTCTGCATCTTTCGTCTCTTCCGACAGCGAGCTGATGCCATCAAAGCCGAGGAACGAGAAGCAGAGTATCGTCGCACCGGTAATCATCGGCACTACATGGGCATTCTCAGACCAGAACGGACGGCTGCTCACCAGCGTGCCGGAACCTACGCCGCTTGCCACACCGTAGATCACCATGCCGGTGATCCCGACCATGACGACGACCTGCAACACCACAATCACGCTGTTAAAGTTGGCGACGGTTTTGATGCCCTTGAGGTTGGAGAGCGTCATAAAGCCCACCAGCAGCACCACAAAAATCCACGACGGAATACCCGGCACCAGCGATTCGAAATAGTTTTTCGCCAGCAGGATGTTGATCATCGGCATGAACAGGTAGTCCAGCAGGGATGACCAGCCCACCATAAAGCCGACGTGCGGACTGATCGCCTTCTGAGCATAGGTATAAGCGGAGCCCGCAGAGGGGAAGCGGCGTACCAGCTTACCGTAACTCACAGCAGTGAACAGAATCGCAATCAGCGCGAAAGCATAGGCGGTGGCGACGTGACCATCGGTCAGCCCGGAAACGATGCCAAAGGTATCGAACAGGGTCATAGGCTGCATGTAGGCTAAGCCCATCATGACGACCGGAAGTAACGTAAGTGTTTTTTTGAGTTGCGCACGCTGTGGTGCGGCGGAGGTATTAAGCGACATGCTTCAGTCCCCCATGTGCGACAACCTGGCTGGGCTGGGTCACAGGGCAACTGCGCATTAAGCGACAGGGAGTCAGGCTGGTGGTTGACACGGCGCCGTAGTCATCACGAAAACGCGTGCCAGCATTGGCTGGCAGAGTGTAAAACATCCCCATCTTTGTAATCCTCAATCTCACGCATGTGCGTGTTTTCAGTGTTTATCTATCCGGGTGCGTGCCCGGCCTCGGTTAAGTCAGCAAAAACGCTCTGTTAAAACTGGATGCAAAAAAAATAACCGGCGCTGAGAGCGACGGTTATCATCTGATTTTGCAGGCCGCGTATTCTGCCCTAACCCGTGGCAGAAATTCAAGCCATCGGGGCATCTTATGCAAAAAAAGTAAGCCACTTTGCACATAAAAGGGGCATCAGGCGTTTTTCAGCATCCAGTCAATTTCTGTCGCCGTCACCAGCCGCTCAAACTGCATCAGTTCATAGTTCTTGCAGCTATGCCAGACACTGGCAAAACGTTCGCCCAGCAGCTTCTGTAAAGGATAGCTGCTGTCAAACTCATACAGGGCATCGCTCTGACGGATCGGCAGCGCCAGCCCTTCGGCGTGATGACCGTTGCCGGTGACCGGATGCGGCAACGGCAGCTGGGTATCCAGCCCGTGCAGCATCCCGGCGAGAATGGCCGAGACCACCAGATAGGGGTTCGCATCCGCCCCGGCAACCCGGTACTCGATACGATGATTGTCGATATCGCCACAGGGGACCCGCAGCGCAACGGTCCGGTTGTTATGCCCCCACGACGCCTGTAACGGCACATAGGCATCCGGCACAAAGCGGCGGTAGGCGTTGACGTTGGGTGCCAGCAGCGCCATCGAGGCGGGCATCAGGTCAATCATTCCGGCCAGCGCACGCTTCATCAGCGGTGAATCACTGCCGTCGTCGCAGGCAAAGGCGTTATGGTCGGCCGCATCCAGCATACTGATATGCACATGCATCCCGCTGCCCGCATACTCCTCATAGGGCTTGGCCATAAAGGTGGCGGTCATGCCGTGGTTCTCCGCCACCTGACGGATCAGGCGCTTAAGCTGAACCGCATGGTCGCAGGCGCGCAGAACGTCGCGTGTGTGATGCAGGTTGATCTCAAACTGTCCGGGCGAGGCTTCCGCCAGCGCACCATCGGCCGGGATCCCCTGCAGTCGCGCCAGGTCGTCGATATCGCGCAGGACATCGGCAAAGTGGTCGAGATTATCGACTGAATAGACCTGGCTCTGCATATTGCGTTCATCACTGCCCGGCGAACACGGCGGCTGAATAAAGCCTTCCGCATCGCGCTTTTTGTCCACCAGATAGAACTCCAGCTCTACCGCTACCACCGGAAACAGCCCGCGGTTACGCAGCTGTTGCCACAGCCGGTTCAGGACATTTCGGGGTTCAACGTCAAAGGGAGTGCCATCTTGGTTACACATGGTCAGCAGCAGTTGCGCAATGTGCTGAGGGTCAGACGCGGAGGGAACTAAGGTACCGGAAACGGGCAGGCAGAGATTATCAGGTTCGCCCAGTGACTGGCCGAGTCCCGCTTCTTCCACCGTGTTGCCCAGGATATCCATCGCAAACACCGAGGCGGGGAAATAACATCCTTTTTCCAGCTTAGGCAGCGCAGAGACCGGAATGCGCTTGCCGCGGAACACACCATTTAAATCATTTAACAGGATATCGACATACTGCGTGTCAGGATGGCGCTCCAGCCAGGTTTTCACCTCAAGCTGGAACGCGCTGGTTCGTTTCTCTTCACTGTGAAGCGTGAAGTCTTCCACTTCTACCAGGTTAGTCATGATCTCACCCGCCCCTGTAAGGTTTGCGTAATGCTCAAAATAACGGCCACAACACTAACATAGCGCCAACATAAAAAGTGTGCAAATGTAACAAATCTGTTTGAAGAACAAACAGTGGATTGCTAGATTGAAAAAATATTGCACACTTAACCGCCAGACGTGCCCTTTCGGTAGATATTTCGAACAGCGATGCGAGGACGTGAGATGGGCATTATTTTTGACAAGCCGTTGATTGGCGTAGTGATGTGCCAGAAAGAACTGGGGGGTCACGCCACGCAGACGGTTCATAACAAATATATCGATGCGCTTGTCCAGGCGGGCGGCGTCCCCCTCGCGTTGCCTCACAGCCTGCTCGCAGCGCCGCATCTATCAGAAATCGCTATGGCTGTGCTGGATGGTCTGCTGCTGACGGGCAGTCCCAGCAATATCGAACCCTGGCATTATGGCGAGGCCGGGGAGGAGCCGCACGCCGATCCCGGCCGGGACCGTCTCGCCTTTCAGCTGATTACCTGGGCCACCAGCCATAAAATGCCGATGTTCGGCATCTGCCGCGGGATGCAGGAACTGGTGGTGGCGAACGGCGGCGCGCTCTGGCGGGAGCTCAGCGAACAGCCGGGCCTGCAGGGGCATCACGAAGATGAGACGCAGCCACTCGATCAACAGTATGCGCCTGCACATACGGTCGCCATTGAGCCGGACGGCCTGCTGGCGACGCTGCTGGACAGCCACCAGCCGCTGCAGGTTAACTCACTCCATCATCAGGGTATCCGCGAGCCGGGTCCGCAGCTGCGCGTTGAAGCGCGCGCGCCGGATGGGCTGATTGAGGCGGTGAGCCTGCGCCATCACCCTTTTGCCCTGGCGGTGCAGTGGCATCCCGAATGGCAGCCGGAACAGACGGCGGGATCCCTGGCGCTGTTCCAGGGCTTTATTCAGGCCGCCCTTCACTATCACAGAGGAAAAGAGGATGAGTGACGCCACGCTGGCTCCGGGACGCCGACTGGCACAAATCCGGCAGACGCTGGGCCTGTCGCAGCGGCGTGTGGCGGAACTGGCCGGACTGACCCACAGCGCCATCAGCACCATCGAGCAGGATAAGGTCAGCCCGGCCGTCAGTACTCTGCAGAAGCTGCTGAAAGTCTACGGGCTGTCGCTGTCAGAGTTCTTTTCGGAACCAAAACCGGACGCTGTGCCCAGAGTGATTGTGCGCGCCAGCGAGCTGCTGGAGATTGGCAGCCAGGGCGTTTCGCTCAGGCTGATCGACAACGGCAAGACACAGCGCACGCTGGGGATGCTGCTGGAAACCTATCAGCCCGGTGCCAGCACGGGCGAAAAGCTGCGCCATCCGGGTGAAGAGACCGGCACGCTGCTGGAGGGCGAAATTACACTGGTCATTAATGGTCAGCAGTTTCATCTCACGGCCGGAGAGAGCTACGTCATCGATACCGGTCTGCCACACAGCTTTACAAATCGGGCTGAAGTTCCCTGCCGCATTGTCAGTGCCCATACGCCAGCCAATTTTTAGGCGCTTCCTGGAGGTTGTTATGAATTACGTGGAGAGTTATTACGCAGCGACCGCCAATCCCCATGCGCCTTGGCCGACATTACAGGAGAGCATTCAGTGTGACGTCTGCATTATCGGCGGCGGTTTCACCGGCCTGTCGGCGGCGCTTCATCTGACCGAGGTAGGTTACGACGTGGTGGTGCTGGAGGCGGCGCGGGTCGGCTTTGGCGCCAGCGGACGAAACGGCGGTCAGGTGGTGAACTCCTACAGCCGCGATGTGGATGTGATTGAGCAGCGTTACGGCAAGGAGAGCGCCCGGATGCTGGGCAATATGATGTTTGAAGGGGCGGCGATCATCCGCGATCGCATCGATCGTTACGCTATCGACTGTGATTACCGGCCTGGCGGCATCTTTGCGGCTCTGAATGCGCGTCAGATGGCGCATCTGGAGAAGCAGAAATCGCTGTGGCAGCAGTATGGCAATCACGATCTGGAGCTGCTGGATGAACGCGCTATTCGCCGCGAAGTCGCGACCGATCGTTATGCGGGTGGACTGCTGGATCGGCGCGGCGGCCATCTGCACCCGCTGAACCTGGCGCTGGGTGAAGCCGAAGCGATTCGCCGGCATGGCGGACGCATCTATGAACAGTCGGCGGCGACAAAAGTAGTGTATGGCTCCCCCAACCGCGTGAAAACAGCCCATGGCGAGGTCAGCGCGACCTTTGTGATCTTCGCCGGAAACGCCTATCTGGCTCCCCAGCTGGAACCGCGACTGAGCCGGAAAAGCATGCCCTGCGGATCGCAGATTGTTGCGACCGAGCCGCTGTCGCCGGATCAGGCGCTGTCGCTGCTGCCGAACAACTACTGCGTCGAAGATTGTAACTATCTGCTGGACTATTTCCGTCTGACTGCGGACAACCGCCTGCTCTATGGCGGCGGCGTCGTCTATGGCGCACGGGAACCCGCTGACATCGAAGCCCTGATCCGCCCCAAACTGCGGCGCACCTTTCCCCAGCTGCAGAACGTGAAACTGGACTTTGGCTGGAGCGGCAATTTCCTGCTGACGCTGTCGCGTATGCCGCAGTTTGGCCAGCTGGAGAACAACGTCTATTTTATGCAGGGCGACAGCGGTCACGGCGTGACCAGCACCCATCTCTCCGGCAGGCTGATCAGCGAACTGCTGCGCGGCAACGCCGAGCGGTTCAATGCCTTTGCCCGCCTGCCCCACCTGCCGTTTCCCGGCGGCCGACGCTTCAGCGTGCCGCTGACTGCAATGGGCGCGGTGTGGTATGCGTTGCGGGATCGACTGGGGGTGTAAGGCAAGCTCTTACCCCTGCCCCGCCCGGCTATGAGGTTAGGGCGGGGCACCTGCCGTAACCTGGCATTTAGTATGTTGTAACTATGTGTCACAGGGATCCCGCCCGTAAAAAAGCGGGAGCGAACGGCCCCCGCCCTGGTGCGGCCCCCCTTGTTACTCCAGCGGCATCTTCACCGGGTCATCGTAGCGATAGTCGAAACCGAGTTCGCTACAGATGCGGGAACCGTCGATCAGCTTGCCGCTCTCCTTCACCGCCTCAGGCGCAAACTGCGGCGGCTGCAGGCCCAGCTGGCGCGTGACCGCCGGATAGAAGGTGTCGCGCGACGGATGGGCTGGCGCGCAGAGGTTGTAAATCCGGCCCCCTTTCGGCGATTGCAGCAGCAGCGTGATCGCTTCCACCACATCATCCAGATGCACCAGATTCACGCCCTGCGAGCCGTTGGCCACATCCTGCTTACCCGCCAGGAAGCGTCCGGGATGACGCTTAGGCCCGACCAGACCGGCCAGGCGCACAATGTCCACACTGGTACCCGGCAGATCGTGCAGCCAGTTTTCCAGCCTGACCAGGGTTTTCCCGGCTACCGTTTCGGGCTCCAGCGGGCTGTTTTCCCGCTTAGGCCCTGACCGGCTGCCATAGACGGAGGTTGAACTGGTAAAAATGATGCGCGGCACCTTATAGACCAGCGCCGTATCGACCACGTTCTGCACCGCCTGCAGATAGGCTTCCCCCCCTTCGGCGGTCCGGCTCGCTGGTAGCGTGACGATAAGCGCATCCACGTTAAACAGCGGCTCGATATCTGCAGCATCACACTGCAGTTCCGGCGTCAGCTCCAGCTGAAATGCCTCGATGCCGCAGCGGCGCGCCGCATCCACCCCGTCCGGCGTTGTTTTGCTGCCGGTAACCTGCCAGCCCCGGGCTGTTAACGCGGTGGCCAGCGGCATACCTAACCAGCCCAGCCCCACAATCGCGACCTTTTTCATGTTCACTCCTGACGTAAAACATCCACCCTGACTTCACCGTAGTTTGCGCCCGGATTGCAAACCGGAACAACCTGTTTCAGCGCTTTCCGAACGTCATGTTTAAAAAAGTGTTGCCAAGCGCAGCCATCTTCGCTAGGTTAAACCCCACAAATGAATACTCATTCATCGACGAGATTATTATGACACGCGTTCAGTTCAACCATCATCACCACCATCACCCTGACTAGTCTTTCAGGCGATTGGTGCTGGGAGACTTTCAGGATCTTCCAGTGGTGTGAACGCAAGAGAACCCCCGGAAGATCGTCTTCCGGGGGTTTTTTTATGGGCTGACGTAACCAGCGATTCAGGACAGGATTAAGAGGACAGGAACCATGTTAGATAACACCCGTTTACGCATAGCTATGCAGAAATCCGGCCGTTTAAGTGATGATTCACGCGAACTGCTGGCGCGCTGCGGCGTTAAAATCAATCTTCAGCAACAGCGCCTGATTGCGTTTGCGGAGAATATGCCCATCGACATCCTGCGTGTGCGCGATGACGATATTCCTGGTCTGGTGATGGATGGTGTAGTCGATTTAGGCATCATCGGTGAGAACGTGCTGGAAGAGGAGTTGCTCTCGCGTCGTGCTCAGGGTGAAGATCCCCGCTACTTTACGCTGCGCCGCCTGGACTTCGGCGGTTGCCGTCTCTCACTGGCGATGGCGACCGATGCCGAGTACACCGGCCCGGAGTGCCTGGATAAGTCCCGCATCGCCACCTCCTACCCGCACCTGCTGAAACAGTACCTTGATAAGAAAGGCGTCAGCTTCAGAACCTGTATGCTGAATGGTTCTGTGGAAGTTGCGACCCGCGCCGGGCTGGCTGACGCCATCTGCGACCTAGTCTCGACCGGTGCGACGCTGGAAGCCAACGGCCTGCGTGAAGTGGAAGTGATCTACCGCTCCAAAGCGGTCCTGATCCAGCGTGACGGTGAGATGCCTGCCGCCAAGCAGGAGCTGATCGATAAGATGATGACCCGTATTCAGGGCGTGATTAAAGCGCGTGAATCGAAGTACATCATGCTGCACGCGCCGAGTGAGCGTCTGGAAGAGGTGATCAGCCTGCTGCCTGGCGCAGAGCGTCCGACCGTGCTGCCGCTGGCAGGCGATGTCAGCCGCGTGGCGATGCACATGGTCAGCAGCGAAACCCTGTTCTGGGAAACCATGGAAAAACTGAAAGCGCTGGGTGCCAGTTCAATTCTGGTGCTGCCAATTGAGAAGATGATGGAGTAAGCCATGGCCTTTTCTACCCCTATCGAGTGGCAGGCGTGCACTGCCGAACAGCAGCAGGCGCTGCTGTTACGTCCGGCCATCGCCGCGTCGGAGAACGTCACGCTGACGGTGCGTAACGTGCTGGAGCAGGTCAGGCTGAACGGTGACAAGGCCCTGCGCGAATTCAGCGCCCGCTTTGATAAAGCCCAGGTGGAGAATCTGCGCGTTACCCCGCAGCAGATTGCAGAAGCCAGCGCACGTCTGAGCGATGAACTGAAGCAGGCGATGGCCGTGGCTGTGGGAAATATCGAGACATTCCACAACGCGCAGATCCTGCCGCCGGTGGATGTAGAAACCCAGCCTGGCGTGCGCTGCCAGCAGGTTACCCGTCCGGTGAAGTCGGTTGGCCTCTATATTCCGGGTGGCTCCGCCCCCCTCTTCTCGACGGTGCTGATGCTGGCTACCCCGGCGCGTATCGCCGGCTGCAGCCGTGTCGTGCTCTGTTCGCCGCCGCCGATTGCCGATGAGATCCTCTATGCCGCACAGCTCTGCGGCGTGGAAGAGGTGTTCCAGGTGGGCGGCGCGCAGGCCATCGCCGCACTGGCGTTTGGTACGGAAAGCGTGCCGCGCGTGGACAAAATTTTTGGCCCGGGCAACGCCTGGGTGACCGAGGCGAAACGTCAGGTCAGTCAGCGCCTGGATGGGGCAGCGATCGACATGCCGGCCGGACCGTCCGAAGTGCTGGTGATTGCAGATGAAGGCGCGACGCCCGCGTTTGTCGCCTCCGATTTACTCTCGCAGGCCGAGCACGGCCCGGACTCCCAGGTCATTCTGCTGACCCCCTCCTTATCGCTGGCAGAGGCCGTGGCGGAGGCAGTAGAGCAGCAGCTGGCGCAGCTCTCACGCGCCAGCACCGCACGTCAGGCGCTGGAGAGCAGCCGCCTGATCGTGGCGCGGGATCTTGAGCAGTGCATTGAGATCTCCAATCTCTACGGCCCGGAGCACCTGATCCTGCAGACCCGTCAGCCGCGCGATCTGGTGGACGCGATCACCAGCGCCGGTTCGGTGTTCCTGGGCGACTGGTCACCGGAATCGGCAGGCGATTACGCGTCCGGCACCAACCACGTTTTACCGACCTACGGTTACACCTCGACCTGTTCCAGCCTGGGACTGGCCGATTTTCAGAAGCGCATGACCGTTCAGGAACTGACCCCGCAGGGCTTCCTGAATCTGGCTGCCACTATCGAAACCCTGGCCGCCGCCGAGCAGCTGGATGCCCATAAAAATGCCGTTACCCTGCGCGTTGCCGCACTCAAGGAGCAAGCATGAGTCAGGATATTGAGCAGCTGGCACGCGCCAATGTGCGCGCCCTGACCCCCTATATGTCGGCGCGCCGCCTGGGCGGCAATGGCGACGTGTGGCTGAATGCCAACGAGTTTCCGCTGCCGGTGCCGTTTGAGCTGTCGCAGCAGACGCTGAACCGCTATCCCGAGTGCCAGCCTAGGGTGGTCATTGAGCGTTACGCCACCTACGCAGGCTTAACGCCGGAGCAGGTGCTGGTCAGCCGCGGCGCGGATGAGGCGATCGAACTGATCATGCGCGCCTTCTGTGAGCCGGGCCAGGATGCGATTCTGTTCTGTCCGCCAACCTACGGCATGTACAGCGTCAGCGCCGAAACCATCGGCATCGAATACCGTACCGTTCCGGCCCTCAGCGACTGGCAGCTTAACCTGCCTGCTATCGCGGAACAGCTGGATGGCGTCAAGGTCGTTTACCTCTGCAGCCCGAACAACCCCACCGGCAACCTGATCAATCAGGATGACATCCGTCAGTTGCTGGCGATGACCGCCGGAAAAGCCCTGGTGGTGGCAGATGAGGCTTATATCGAATTCTGCCCGCAGGCGACCCTGACCGGCTGGCTGAAGGCGTATCCGCACCTGGTGATCCTGCGCACGCTCTCCAAAGCCTTTGCGCTGGCAGGACTACGCTGCGGCTTTGCGCTGGCGAACAAGCCGGTGATCGACCTGCTGATGAAGGTGATTGCGCCCTATCCGCTGGCAACGCCGGTGGCCGATGTGGCGGGTCAGGCCCTGAGTGAGCAAGGCATCGCCCTGATGCGTGAGCATGTGGCGCTGCTGAATGATAACCGGGGCTGGCTGCTGGCTGAACTGGCGAAGCTGGAGTGCGTTGTGCAGGTTTTCCCCAGCGAAACCAACTATGTGCTGGCACGCTTTACCGATTCACCGAAAGTCTTCAAAACCTTATGGGATCAGGGCATTATCCTGCGTGATCAGAACAAAAATCCGGGCCTGTCGGGATGTCTGCGCATCTCCATCGGCACGCGTGAAGAGTGCGGGCGAGTGATCGCCGCGCTGCAAGCCTTTACTGTGGAGCAAGCATGAGCCAGAAGACCCTTTTTATCGACCGCGACGGTACGTTAATTTCTGAGCCACCTGAAGATTTTCAGGTGGACCGTATGGATAAGCTGGCGTTTGAGCCAGACGTTATCCCGGCGCTGCTGGCGCTGCAGGCCGCCGGTTATCGCCTGGTGATGATCACTAACCAGGATGGGCTGGGCACCTCCCGATTCCCGCAGGCCGATTTCGATGGCCCGCACAATCTGATGATGCAGATTCTGACGTCGCAGGGCATCGCCTTTGACGATGTGCTGATCTGTCCGCATATGCCGGACGATCACTGCGACTGCCGCAAGCCGAAAACGAAGATGGTGGAGGCCTGGCTGGCTGAGGGCGCGCTGGACACCGGCAACAGCTACGTTATCGGTGACCGCCTGACTGACGTACAGCTGGCGGAGAACATGGGTATCCCCTCCATCCGCTACGGCGCTGACGGCCAGACCTGGCAGACCATTCAGCAGCGTCTGACCCAGCGCGACCGCCATGCGCTGGTGCAGCGCAACACCAAAGAGACGCAGGTCCGGGTCGAACTCTGGCTGGATCGCGAAGGTGGCAGCAAAATTAATACCGGCGTCGGCTTCTTCGACCACATGCTGGATCAGATCGCCGTGCATGGCGGATTCCGTCTGCACATCGACGTCAAAGGCGATCTCTACATCGACGATCACCATACGGTGGAAGATACCGGTCTGGCACTCGGCGAAGCCCTGCTGAAGGCGCTGGGCGACAAGCGCGGAATCGGTCGTTTTGGCTTTGTGCTGCCGATGGATGAATGTCTGGCCCGCTGTGCGCTGGATATCTCCGGCCGTCCGCACATCGAATTTAAGGCCGAGTTCAATTATCAGCGTGTCGGCGATCTCAGCACCGAGATGGTCGAGCACTTCTTCAGCTCGCTCTCCTACGCCATGATGAGCACCCTGCACCTGAAAACCAAAGGCAAAAACGACCATCACCGTGTTGAGAGCCTGTTTAAAGCCTTTGGCCGAACGCTGCGTCAGGCGATCCGCGTTGAGGGGAATACCCTGCCGAGCTCAAAAGGAGTGCTGTGATGAACGTGGTGATCATGGATACCGGATGCGCCAACCTCTCATCGGTGAAATGGGCGATTGAACGTCTGGGCTACAGCCCGGAAGTGAGCCGCGATTCCGATGTAGTGCTGCGCGCCGACAAACTCTTTCTGCCCGGCGTGGGCACCGCGCAGGCGGCGATGAATCAGCTGCAGGAGCGCGACCTGATCGATCTGGTGAAAGCCTGTACCCAGCCGGTGCTGGGGATCTGTCTGGGTATGCAGCTGCTGGGGCGCGGCAGCGACGAGAATGGCGGCGTGCCGACGCTGGGCATTATCGATGAGCCAGTCTCGCTGATGGATACGCACGGCCTGCCCCTGCCGCACATGGGCTGGAACCAGATCACCGCCCAGGCGGGCAATCATCTGTTCCGTGGCATCGATGAAGGTTCCTACTTCTACTTTGTTCATAGCTATGCGATGCCGGTCAACGCCAGCACCATCGCGCAGTGCCACTACGGTGAAGCCTTCACCGCCGCGGTGCAGAAAGATAACTTCTTTGGCGTCCAGTTCCACCCGGAACGTTCGGGTAAAGCCGGTGCGCAGCTGCTGAAAAACTTCCTGGAGATGTAATGATTATCCCCGCGTTAGATTTAATTGATGGCAAAGTGGTGCGTCTGCATCAGGGCGACTATGGCCAGCAGCGCGACTACGGCAGCGATCCGCTGCCGCGTCTGCAGGATTATGTAAGCCAGGGCGCGACCCTGCTTCATCTGGTGGATTTGACCGGTGCGAAAGATCCGGCAAAACGGCAGATTGCGCTGCTGAAAACGCTGCTGGATGGCGTTGATGTGACGGTGCAGGTCGGCGGCGGCATCCGCAGCCGTGACGACGTCGAGGCGCTGTTAGCGGCCGGTGCGAGCCGCGTGGTGGTGGGTTCCACCGCCGTGAAACAGCCCGATGAGGTTAAACGCTGGTTTGCGGAGTTTGGTGCAGAGGCGATTGTGCTGGCGCTGGATGTGCGTATTGACGCCAGCAACCGTAAAGAGGTGGCGATCAGTGGCTGGCAGGAAGCGGCGGGTGTCACGCTGGAAGAGGTAATCACCGATTTCCGGCAGGTGGGCCTGAAGCATGTGCTCTGCACCGATATTTCCCGCGACGGCACCCTGAGCGGTTCTAACGTCGCGCTCTATCAGGAAGTAACTGCGCGCTTCCCGGAGATTGCTTTCCAGTCATCGGGCGGTATTGGCGACCTCAACGATATTGTCGCCCTGCGCGGCTGCGGCGTGCAGGGCGTGATTGTCGGACGCGCGCTGCTGGAAGATAAATTTACGGTTTCGGAGGCGATCGCATGCTGGCAAAACGGATAATCCCCTGTCTTGACGTTCGTGACGGTCAGGTGGTCAAGGGCGTACAGTTCCGCAATCACGAGATCATCGGTGACATCGTCCCGCTGGCACAGCGCTATGCGGCCGAAGGTGCCGACGAGCTGGTCTTTTATGATATCACCGCCTCCTCTGATGGCCGGGTCGTGGATAAGAGCTGGGTATCGCGGGTCGCCGAAGTGATCGATATCCCCTTCTGCGTCGCGGGCGGCATCAAAACGCCGGAAGACGCGGCGCGTATCCTTGAGTTTGGCGCGGATAAGATTTCGATTAACTCTCCGGCGCTGGCAGATCCCTCGCTGATCACCCGGCTTGCCGACCGCTTTGGCGTGCAGTGTATCGTGGTCGGGATCGATACCTGGTTCGATGAAGCCAGCGGCAAATATCAGGTCAATCAGTACACCGGTGACGAAGCGCGTACCCGCGTAACCCAGTGGGAAACGCTGGATTGGGTGCAGGAAGTGCAGAAGCTGGGCGCAGGTGAGATCGTGCTGAACATGATGAATCAGGATGGCGTGCGTAACGGCTATGACCTGGTGCAGCTGAAGAAGATGCGCGACGTCTGCAAAGTGCCGCTGATCGCCTCTGGCGGCGCAGGCACGATGCAGCACTTCCTCGACGCCTTTACTGAGGCAAACGTGGATGGCGCGTTAGCCGCGTCAGTGTTCCATAAACAGATTATTAATATTGGTGAGCTGAAGAGCTTTCTTATCGACAACGGAGTGGAGATTCGCGCGTGCTAACCGAACAACAACTGGCCCTTCTCGACTGGGATAAAACCGGGGGCATGATGCCGGTCATCGTGCAGCACAACGTCTCCGGCGAAGTGCTGATGCATGGCTACATGAACCCGGCGGCGCTGAATAAAACCCTGGCTGAAGGCAATGTCACCTTTTTCTCCCGCACCAAAAACCGTTTATGGACCAAGGGCGAAACCTCCGGTCACTTTCTGCAGGTCGTGAGCATCACGCCTGACTGTGATAATGACACCCTGCTGGTGCTGGCGAACCCGATTGGCCCCACCTGCCATCTCGGCACCACCAGCTGCTTCTCACCCGCCGCGCCGGAGTGGACCTTCCTCTATCAGCTGGAGCAGTTGCTGGCTTCGCGTAAAACGGCCGACCCGGAGAGCTCCTATACCGCGCGGTTGTACGCCAGCGGCACCAAGCGTATCGCCCAGAAAGTGGGGGAGGAAGGCGTCGAAACCGCACTGGCGGCGACGGTCAACGATCGTCACGAGCTGACGAACGAAGCCTCCGATCTGGTCTATCACCTGATGGTGCTGTTGCAGGATCAGGATCTCGACTTCAGCGCCGTCATCCATAACCTGCGCGCCCGCCACCAGTAATTGTGCAAAAAACTGCTCAGAATGACGTTTTATGCAAATTCTGAGCAGACTTCTTCTCAAAAATTCCAGTAACCGGGCTCAGAGAGCGCCTGCAGCGGAGGGGCGTTCCGGCATCCCTTCTGACGATGCCTGCGATGGGATTCAATTATCTGGATCCGCCTATTGAAGGCTGGCAATGATGAAAAAAACGCTGTCCCCTTTTGAACGTGAGTCGATGCTACCGGATCTTCTTCAGCCGTTACCTGAAGAGAAATTATCTCAGAGTGCGCTTCTGATGCAGCTTCGCAAAAACGTGCCGGGATTCTCCTAGGGGCGTTATGCTGCACTGGCCGTACACTGAGCTGGACAGGGAGAATAGCACGCTGGCTCCCCTCAACCGGGCGCTTAACCCCCTGGGTTTGAAAACCGGCCTATTGCCGCGTCAATCGCATATGCTGGAGACACTGATGCTGCAACTGACAGCAGGAGAGAAACGTGACGACTCATGAAAAATTAATCGCCCTGCTCGACCAGCATCAGGCCCGCTATCGCCTGATGGAGCATGAGGCCACCGGAAAATGTGAAGCGGTCGCGGCGATTCGCGGCACCGAAATCGGCCAGGGTGCGAAAGCGCTGGTCTGCCATGTGAAAGGCAATGGTGTGAAGCAGCATGTGCTGGCGGTGTTACCGGCCGACCGGCAGGCCGACCTCGGCAAAGTCGCCGCCGCCGCGGGAGGACGTCGCGCCTCACTCGCCAGCCCGGCGGAGACCGCCCAACTGACCGGCTGCGTCTTCGGCGCGATCCCACCCTTTAGTTTTCATCCCGACCTCAGACTCATCGTGGACCCTGCGCTGTTTGAACGTTATCCGGAGATCGCCTTTAACGCCGGTCTGCTGGAACGCTCAGTGATCCTGAACACCGAGGATTATCGGGCGCTCTGCGCGGCAGAAGTGGTGCAGATCACACAGTAATTGCCATCCCGCCAGCCCGGCGATACTCTGCAGAGACACTCATCACGACAGAATAAGAGCAAAATCATGAACATTTTCCCTCAACGTCTGCGCCAGACGCTGGCTGTAGCGGTTATGGCAGGCTGCGCGTTCGGCGCCCAGGCAAAAATCGACCAGGTTCGTTTCGCCGTCGATCCGACCTATCCGCCGTTTGAATCAAAGACGCCGCAGGGCAAGCTGGTCGGCTTTGATATCGACCTGGGCAATGCGCTCTGTGCTCAGATGCAGGCGAAGTGCGTCTGGGTTGAAAGCCAGTTTGACGGCATGATCCCGGCTCTGAAAGCGCGTAAGTTTGACGCCATCCTCTCCGATATGGGCATCACCGAAGAGCGCCTGAAACAGATCGATTTCACCGTTCCCCTTTACGACACCCATACTCAGCTTATCGCCCGTAAAGGCGCCAACATCCTGCCTGCGGTGGATTCACTGAAGGGCAAAACTGTCGGTGTGGAACAGGGAACGGTACAGGAGCGCTATGCGCTGGCGAAGTGGCAGCCCTATGGCGTGACCGTGGTGCCCTATGGCGATCAGGCGCAGGTGGAAAGCGATCTGGTGTCGGGCCGGCTGGATGCCGTCTTTACCGATGCGGCGCAGGCGGCCATCGGCTTCCTGAAGCAACCGCAGGGCAAAGATTTTGAGCTGGCCGGTCCGATTATTCAGGATCCGATTATCGGCCCCGGCACCGCCATTGGCCTGCGTAAAGGAGACAGTGAACTGAAGAGTGCGCTGGACAACGCCTTCGCTGAGATCAAAAAGAACGGCACCTTTGACCAGATTCAGAAGCGCTACTTTGCCACGGATATCTCCATCCAGCAGTAAGGTCCGGTCGCCGCCGTTCGTCCTCACCGCGATCCGACACTATACTGTTACTTTTTCGGGACGGCGCGCTGTCGTCCTTTGCCGATTAAAGGACATTAACACGGTATGCATCAACAACATCATCCACTGTTAAGCGCCTCTTTAGGCACCCAGCGTGAAATCATCAGTTTCCACTTTGCCGGGGATCATGAACGTCAGGTTTATATTCAGGCTGCGCTGCATGGCGATGAACTGCCCGGTATGGCGGTGGCCTGGTTTTTAAAGCAGCGGCTGCAGGCACTGGAGTCCGCCGGACAACTTAAAGCCGCCTTCACTCTCGTACCGGTTGCCAATCCTCTGGCGCTGGGACAGCACTGGCATGGCACCCATCTTGGCCGCTACCATACGCTCTCTGGGCAGGATTTTAATCGTCGCTTTCCCTCTCTGGGCGCGACCCTGGCGGCCACTCTGGCCGACAGCCTGACGCAGAGCGAGTCCCAGAACCGCAACCTGATCCGCGAGGCAATCGATCGCCACTACCGTGACACCGTGCCAAAAACCGAGCTGGATGCACAGCGTTTCACGCTGATGCGCATGGCCAGTCAGGCAGACCTGATGATTGACCTGCACTGTGACTGGGAAGCTGTGCCGCATCTCTACACCACACCACATGCGTGGCCGGAGATTGAGCCACTGGCGCGCTGGCTGGGCAGTGAGGTGCAACTGCTGGCGCAGATCTCCGGTGGTGAGCCGTTTGATGAGGCCTGCTGTGAACCCTGGCTGACGCTGGCTGAACGCTTTGGGGAGGCGTATCCGATGCCGCGCGGATTACTGCCGGTGACGCTGGAGTTGCGTGGCGTACGGGATGTGACGCCTGAACAGGCGGAGAAGGATGCAGATGCGATTATTGCAGCACTGCAGGAGGGCGGCTATATCGCCTATAGCGAACCGGCTATTTCGGTAGAGGTGGCTGCACCGGTGATTGGCGGGGATGAACTGGTGCCGGCGAATGCGGCGGGCGATGATGTAGTGGCGATAAACGATGGCCCCATCGGCCTGACCGTGCCTGAGGTGACGGAAGCGCCGGGAGAGACAGGAGTGATTAAGGAGCGTCACAGCGAAGGAACGTCGGCCTCCTCCCCTGCCCTGAAAAATCCGCCGACGCCGTTAGCGGCCTGCGAATATATCCACTCACCCGTGTCAGGTCTGATCCTGCATCGTAAGCCGCTGGGTGCCCAAATCCGGCCTGGCGAAGTCGTGGCCGAGATTGTCGATCCCGTTACCGATCACATTACGCCGCTGGTCGCCGAATATGGCGGCATTCTCTATGCGAGGCACTGGGTGCGCTTTGCGACGGCAGGCATGCTGGTGGTCAGGCTGGCGGGCGAGCAGGAGATTCGGAGTGGGGATTTGCTGGCATGATAAAAAAGGGCTTCCCGCAGGAAGCCCTTTGATTACTGCCATGATAAAAAAAGGGCTTCCCGAAGGAAGCCCTTTTTAGTGATTAATCTAACCACTCAGTGTGGAACACACCGTCTTTATCAATGCGTTTATAGGTATGCGCACCGAAGTAGTCACGCTGCGCCTGAATCAGGTTGGCAGGCAGAACTTCTGAACGATAGCTGTCGTAGTAAGCAATCGCGGCAGAGAAGGTCGGCGTCGGGATACCGTTCTGAATCGCGTAGGAAACCACATCGCGCAGCGCCTGCTGATACTGATCCGCGATATCTTTGAAGTACGGCGCCAGCAGCAGGTTTGCGATGCCTGCATCTTCTGCGTAAGCATCAGTGATCTTCTGCAGGAACTGGGCGCGGATGATGCAGCCAGCACGGAAGATCTTCGCGATTTCACCGTAGTGCAGATCCCAGTTGTTCTCTTCTGATGCGGCACGCAGCTGCGAGAAGCCCTGTGCATAAGAGACAATTTTACCCAGATAGAGCGCACGACGCACTTTCTCGATAAATTCCGCTTTGTCACCGGTAAAGGCCTGAGCCTGAGGGCCGCTCAGCACTTTAGAGGCGGCTACACGCTGCGTTTTCAGTGAAGAGAGGTAACGGGCGAAGACAGATTCGGTGATCAATGACAGTGGCTCGCCGAGGTCCAGAGAACTCTGGCTGGTCCATTTACCGGTGCCTTTGTTCGCCGCTTCATCCAGAATCACATCGACCAGGTATTTACCCTCTTCATCTTTCTTAGTGAAGATATCTTTGGTGATGTCGATCAGGTAGCTGCTCAGCTCGCCATTGTTCCACTCGGTGAAGGTTTGAGCCAACTCTTCGTTGTTCAGACCCAGCGCGCCTTTCAGCAGTGCGTAGGCTTCCGCGATCAGCTGCATGTCGCCGTATTCGATGCCGTTGTGGACCATCTTCACGTAGTGGCCGGCGCCGTCCGGACCGATGTAAGCTACACAGGCTTCGCCATCTTCGGCACGCGCGGCAATCTTGTCCAGGATTGGTGCAACCAGCTCGTAAGCTTCTTTCTGACCGCCAGGCATGATGGATGGGCCTTTCAGTGCACCCTCTTCACCGCCAGACACACCGGTACCGATAAAGTTGAAGCCCTGGTCAGACAGCTCTTTGTTACGACGGATGGTATCTTTGTAGAAGGTGTTACCGCCATCGATCAGAATGTCGCCCTTATCCAGATGAGGCGTCAGCGAGGCGATAGTTTTATCGGTCGCTTCACCCGCCTGAACCATCAGCAGGATACGACGTGGTTTTTCCAGCGATTCAACAAACTCTTCAACGGTGTAAAAAGGAGCAAGCTTCTTGCCCTGATTCTCGGCGATGACTTCATCAGTCTTTTCGCGTGAACGGTTAAAGATAGAAACAGTGTAACCGCGGCTCTCAATGTTAAGAGCCAGGTTGCGGCCCATCACTGCCATACCTACAACGCCGATCTGTTGCTTGGACATTACATACTCCTGTCTGATTTTAAGACTAATAATCATTCAAAAATGCACTTTTTCATAATACATGATGCAAATCAAAAATTACATCGGCTTGTAAAATCAAGCACTAACAGACAAAAACCGCATTCATGCCTGAAATCCAATGCGGTTCTATAGTCTGTTGCGTAACTGCTCTAACTCTTCTTCACAAACTCTGACACGTTCAATGTAGCGCTGAAGTTCAGTGACGATGCTTTCCTTTTCTTTCTTAAGATTTTCATACAAGTCTATTGCTGCATACGCATCAAGAGTAGATTGTTTGGCTTTGCGCTGTTCATATTCAAGACGGCCGTGCAGGTCCAGAATGATAGGCAATAATACATCTGATGGATTCAATTCCGTGGCCAAATCTCCATACTCAGGATCAAAGCTGGCTAGCGCTCTATCGATAGCATCGTCAAATTTTGACGTAATATTGGGATCGATCCAGTAATCGGTCAGAAGGAAAGCAAGTAATTTTTTCTGATTAGCATTCATTTTCTCCGGATTATCAGAAAACGCTTGTTCCAGATCTTTTTTATCTTTAATAATAGTTGAGCACTGCTGCCATTCACATTTACCTGCGCAAAAAACAGAGGCTCCATCAATTAATGCTTCAATTCCAACGCCGGAATTAATGGTAATCACCGACCGGGATTCTCTGATTAGGTGGTGAATGTTGCTGTTAGTTTTGACCACCCAGGGATTGCTTTGCGTGAGCAATGTAATCGTCTCTTCAACAGCAAAAGACTGGCAGAACGGATGTCGTTTAACGAATAAATAGATCTCTTTTTCTCGCGCAACTTCTGCCGCATCTAACAGTAAACGGACGCCATCATAGTGACTATGAATAGCGACCGGATCATTCTGGACCTGCATAGGATAAAAGACAAACCCTTTAGCACTTTCAGGCAGTGCCTCATCAGACTGAGGATATTTTGATTCATTTTTTTCAATGAACTTCAATTTCCATTCGTCGAGAATTCTTTCGACTTCTATTTCACCTAAACCTTCAACTTTATCTTTATATTCATCAAAGTTTAGCGAAATATCGGACCAGCCGGAATAGCCGGAAAAATCCATTGAAAATAATGGAGTAACTGCAGCTTCTTTCATCCTGACAATATTCTTTTCCTCACCCCACGAGTGGTATGAAAAGACTAAAGTTCCCTTTTCTGGCTTTCTGGGAGCCTCATCAGCGCCAAAAGGGACTTCTCTGAAATAAAGAGGAATTTTTCTTTCTGTGAGCGCCAGAATCAGGTTAGTAATAAAAAATCTGTGCTTGTGTCCATCGACTGGGTTTTTCATCCAGGAGACCGGAACTTCTACAACGATTTTTGATGGCATGGATTTCTCTACTTTGTCACTCAAGTTCATTGTATACCCCCAGTGTTCTCTTTATCACATACGTTGAGCAAAAACGCGACATTACCCAGGCCCGAGCATTCACTCCGAAATCCATTCTCAGTTTTTTATTCGTAATTAAGATTTCAAGTTTTCGCGCCAGATCATCAATATTTTTATCAACGATGAAACCTGTACAGTTGTTAACAATGATACTGCTGCACCCACCCATGTCATATGAGATTGAGGGACGCCCAACAGCCGCAGCCTCTATCAGAATTCTTGGCACACCCTCGGCATAAACTGATGGCAAGGCAACGATATTTGCTTGCTCTATAAGCGTCTTAACATCATCACGTTGACCAAGCCAGATAATATCTTCTGCTTCGGACCAATTTCTGATGACATCATCGGGAATAGCGTCAGGGTCTTTCTTAACTGTAATACCTGCAACCACAAGGTTAAAATGCACGCCTCTTTGCAGTAGAACTTTTCTTGCCTCAATAAGATCAGAAAGGCCCTTACTCCAGATTAGACGACTGGCGAATAAAACGGCAGGAGGCGTATTATCGGGCTCATTCAGATATTCAAACTTCTCAGTATCGATTCCTGCACCATCGATTACGATCGTTTTGGTCGGGTCAACTCCTGTAATTAAAATTATTTTATCTCGATCCATTTCATGTTCGAAGATAAAGAATATGTCCTTTTTTTTGCTAACCCATCGATAAAAAGCTGAGACACTATGTTTAAGTATTTTATATTTTTTCGCATTCGAAGAAAATACCCTGCCTAAACCAACAAAGCTTAATACCAGTTTTTTCCTGAAAACTTTTGCATAAAACCCGCCGATAAGGCACGGCTTGATAGTGATACAGTGTAAAATATCGGGCTTTATTTTCCTGATAATCTGAAGCGATCGGACTAAATCCCTGAACATGACAAGCGGATTAAGAGATTGCTCTGACATTCGGGAGTCATGAGGTTTAATGCCTGATAACTCGAATTCTCTGAAGATCTTCGCGCTTTCGAAATTGCAGATTACATGAACTTCGTATCCATCTTCTTTTGCAGCCAGCGCCCGCTCTTTCCAATGTAAATTGAAATACCAATCAGAATTAATATAAAAACAAAGCTTTTTCATTAACGCCTGCCATTTTTAGAACCTTTAGCCGCAAAGAACAAGCCATCAATAACACCTCTGGATAGAGACGTGAGGTAACTAAATTTGCTTTTCGACTTGCCTGCCAATAAATAATATTTAGCTACCCGCAAAAAGATAGAAATAATGCTAAACGGTTTTCTGTCGGAAAAAATATATCGCGATGATATCAAATTTCGTGCTAAATAATAAATTTTCCATGGCATCATAGCAGAACTGGACTCAACAACATCGTGATGAAAAACCAGATCGGGATTATATACTAATTTACAACCTTCAATATGCAATTTCCATGAATAAAAGACATCATCGAAATAGATAAAAAGGGACTTATCAATGAATTGATAAGTCTCTTTAAGCGTATTAAACGCTATAAATACGCCTACAAATGAAAATGCCTGAATCTCTGTAGTGGACAATTCAACAGCTTCAAATTCGGAACTTTCACCAGAATACTGCAGTAATTCACCGACAGTATTGGGGATTTTTTTCCACGGAATATTCATTTTACAACGCGAACCTCGCGTATCCAGAACGCGGGTCGCAATCGCCTGAGCATGTTGCTTATCACTGACAATGAAGTTTTCGAGTAATGTTGAGTCCGGATAGGCGTCGTCATCAAAAAACAGCACCCAGTCCGGGGTGCTGTTTGCTGCTATCCATTCAGAGCCTCTGTAAAAGCCACCAGCTCCGCCATCATTAACTTCACTTGAAATTATTTTCAGACGAGGGTCGTTCAGATTCTTTAACCAGTCAGAAGTAGCATCGGTTGAAGCATTATCCACAATAACTATTTCATAAAAGGGTAAAGGCGCTACCGCAGTCCAACACTTTTTAAGTTTTTCGAGACGATTGTGGGTGACAATTAAAGCGGCAATTTTCATCTGGGATTGACCGAGAAAACAGCCATTTTCTGATCGTTTTGCAGCGCGTGGCGATATTTTTCAACAACATCCAGGGCTTCTTTTATCGTCACATCCATATCAAGATAGCGATAGGTACCCAGGCGACCGATGAACGTAATGTTCTCTTCCTTTTCCGCTTCATCCAGATACTTGTTCAGTAACTGCATTTCGCCCATCTGCCGGATAGGGTAATAGGGAATATCGTTTTCAGTGCAGGATCTGCTGTATTCTTCATAGCACACAGACTGCTCATGATGTTCCCACGGCGCAAAATATTTGTGCTCAGTAATGCGCGTATAAGGAACACTAACCTCACCATAGTTCATTACGGCGCAGCCCTGGTAATCACCTTCAGCTTCAAAACGCTTAAAGTCTAATGTTCGGTAACCTAAACGTCCTTCCTTGAAATCAAAATACCCGTCTAAAGGACCGCTATAAAAAACATGATCATAATTCTCTTTTTCGTTACGATCAAAAAGGGTATTTAATTCAACAGTGATATTTTCATGATTAAGAATCGATTCGACGATAGGGGTATAGCCCTCTTTCGGCATGCCCTGAAACTTATGATTGAAATAGTTATCGTCATAATTGAATCTGACGGGCAATCTTTTCAGAATAGACGCGGGTAGCTCTTTAGGTTCCATTCCCCATTGTTTAATTGTATAGCCTTTGAAGAAGGCCTCATATAACTCTTTACCGACAAAACGTAATGCCTGCTCCTCGAATGTCTGAGGATCGGTGATACTTTTGTCGCCTTTGGATTCAATGAGTTCTTTAGCTTGCGTCGGGTTGCAGGTTTTACCAAAAAACTGATTAATGGTATGCAGGTTAATGGGAAGCGAATAAACGCTGCCATTTACAGTTGCTTTAACGCGGTTGATATAAGGCATCATTTCGCAATGCGAGTTAATGTATTCCCACACTTTTTCATTATCGGTATGGAAAATATGGGGTCCATAGGTATGAACCATCACATCCGTCTTAGCGTCTCTTTCGCTGTAGCAATTACCCGCAATATGATTGCGTGCATCGATAATGCGTACTTTATGGCCATCTTCAGCCAGTTCGCGGCCAATTACCGCACCAGAGAAACCAGCACCAACAATCAGAATATTTTTTTTCATAAATTAACCTAAAATCACACGACGAATTTTGTAATAGTTACGAGCGATCATTTGCCTGCGCTTACTGCCAACCGGAGCAAATCTGTTGAAGTAAGGCATAATCTTTCTTTTAACCTTGGTCTGAAACAGAACATGCTGATTCACTACTACAGGTTGTGTTGTAAAACCGGTTTTATTTAAACGGTCATAAACCTCTTTCTGCCAGGGGGTTGCATTGATATAAGACATAAAATTGTCAAAGAAATCTACATGAGGCGCATCCCACGGCTTATTTTCACCCGCGAAATGGATCATTTTAGGCTGCTTTCTTGATTTCAGAAAACCCATATAGGTTTCAAATTTCAGGTTGGGGAAGAAATCATCGGTATTTCCATTGCCATGATATACGTTCCATTCGCCTGGCAGATAATGAACACGGTCATAAAATACTTTATTCATGATATCCTGATCGAGGAACCAGTATCTGCGGGCCTTCATGGCCGCCATCAGACTGGCAAACGTGTTTTCTTTTCTCATTTGAGAAATATTGAAAAGAATAATACCAGCCTGGAAGTAATTTTGGGATTCTTTCATCCCCAGAATCTGTTCCAGATACTGGCCAGCAGTCAGGTTTGCAGGTTCATCAATATGTGCGATCGCGCCAAACTTAACGAAGCCTTCCATTACGATGTCACGCACTGCAGCGATTAAATTGTCGCCCACTTCAGTATGAACCAGTTCTGCAACATCGCTTTCCACGATAGTATCAGCGTCTATAAACAGAACTTTTTCAAACTCACTGAATATAGAGGGTATGAACAACCGGGCATAAGTAGCAGCACTGAAGTGAGCACGTGTATATACGCTTTTCATTTCACTAAAAGCGTTTACATCAAAGAAGCGTAATGAGAAATTGCTCCTGCCTTTGATTAGAGAGAGAAAACGGGACTTGTTTCTTTGTGAAACACCGTTTTCCAGAACCACAATGTCGTAGTTATCGCTTTCACTACTATTTTTAATAATTGAGTTGACCAGCGCACCGCCGCTAAGTGAATAATTATCATCAAAACAAATAACCACAGGAATGTTATTGTGGCTAAAAGCCGGCTTTAGCTTTCCGTTAAATGTTTCAGTTTTAACAAAAGTCCTTTGGAGTTCTTTCTTTTTCAGGCCCGCCGACTTTTCCTTGTGAATCAGGAAAATGTTGAACAGACGTTCGGAGATATGTCCGATAACGCGCTTCTCCTGACCATTATAATTTCTCATTGAGAAATTGCTTTCCAGGTCATCAAAGATGCTAAACAGCCACTCTGAGTATTCTGCAAATAGCTCAGATTTCATAACAAACATGTTAGTGTAGTAACCATCATGGGCACTGTTAAAAATCTTAACTGCTGCTGCATACTCCGGATACAGATAAAGCAGACTGTCTATAGCTGACTGATAATCCTCAATATGCAGATGCTGTGAAATCTTGTAGTGCTCGTAATTATTTTTGCTCCCCGCCTGTCTGACACTCCATTTTTTGGGCAGTAAGATATCATTATCGGCGATAGCATTAACGATTGACTCTTCATTCAGGCCGAATTTAGTTTCATACTCTTCTGAAATAATTTCGTCATTCACAACGCCCCAGACATCTTCAGGGTAATCCTGCTTATCTGAAAAATTCAGATGGCGCCTGTAATGCATGAAACCTACATATTCAGAAGAAATATCATTCTTCCACACCCAATATTGAGCTGTCAGCTCACAATAAAATGGATTTTTAATCGAAATGTTTTCACCAGAATCATCACCACCACAACAAATATCATTAAAGCTATTCGCTTTTCCAACATGGATAGGCTTGATTATTGGAGATGAAAGAAAAGCGCTAGGCTTATGATGACTTGTATAGAGTTTGACTTTATTGGTATAAATACTCATTCGATGTTTCCTTACATAGAAGAACGATACTGTTGCAATAAACTTTCGGCACTACCACTTGCTCTCAATTTGTGATTCTCAATCCAGATGACACGATCGCAAATTTTTTCGATATCACTTAGATTGTGGCTTACAAATAGAATTGTTACACCTTTGGCTTTAAAATTATTTATTGTCTCAATACATTTTTTCTGGAATGCATAGTCTCCGACTGCCAGGACTTCATCAATGATGAGAATATCCGGGTCAACCTGGGTAATCACCGAAAACCCCAGCTTAGCTAGCATCCCGCTTGAATAGACACGAATAGGTTCATCGATAAACTCACCTAACTCAGAAAACTCTATTATCTTGTCTATTCTTTCATTTAATTGCTTACGTCGCAATCCAAGAAGGGTTGCATTCAGGCGAATATTTTCACGCCCCGTGAGTTCCGGATGAAACCCGCCGCCGAGTTCCAGCATCGAGGCAACCCTGCCGTTGGTTTTGACAACCCCGGCAGTGGGTTTGATAACTCCAGCCACAAGCCCAAGCGATGTACTTTTACCGGCACCATTGCGGCCAATCAGCGCAACGGACTCACCTTTATAAACAGTAAAACTTATATCTTCGATGGCGAGATAGCTTCTGCCTGAAAGCAGAGTCAACGCGCGCTTGGGATTAAAAATAAGTTCTTTTATCCCGGAGCCAATATGATGATATAGAGGATAACGCTTGGTAACTGCTTTGAATTCTATTGCTACTTCCATTATAAGATCTCTGCAAATCGGAATTTCAATTTATTAAATACCCAGGAGCCGATAATAACTGTGATTATGCCCATCCCGTACAGTGAGAGAATTTTTTCATAATCAACATTACCGTTCATAAACAGCTCTCTCCAGCTTAATACCATGTCTGCCAGAGGGTTATAATTAACTAACCACTGATAATTGGCTGGTATCATATCTCCTGCATATAAAATTGGGGTGCAGTAGAAAAGTAACATAATGCCTAGTGTGACAAATCTCTCTAAATCTCTGAAAAACAGGTTCAGCGTGGACAGGAAAAGCGCTATCCCATAGGAAAATATCAACTGCCCTATCCCTATTAGCGGTATCCCATATAACCAGTTCCAGTGGGGGGTCATGTCATATATAAATAAGAACACGATAATTACAGGGATGGTGCACAAAAAGTGCAGACACTCCATCATGACATTACTGAAGGGGATAACCGATCTGGGAAAAACTGTTTTTTTTATAATCTGTGCATTTGCAATGAATGAGAACAGCGAGTTAGAAGTCGTACTTGCAAACCATTGCCATGGGAATAATCCGGTAATGATGAATATTGTGTAATTAGGGATCTGAACCCGCATGATGAGCTTGAAAATAAAGTAGTAAATCATCGCGAAAAGAAGCGGGTTGGCAATCGACCATAAATAACCAAGGAAACTACTTTTATATCGAACCTTTAGCTCTTTCTCAGTGATTACTGTAACTAAATCAATGAGATAACCTAAACTATACTTCATAAATTACGCTCTGTTTTCAACTTTTAAAATGATTAATTTATGTTCGCCGGGCGCTTACACCACGCTACCGCCCCTGGCTTAACAGCTACCACAAGACTATTTAACAGACCAGATTTTTGAATTGTTTCTTTATATTACAGAGAAGGGCTGGTTAGATTTGGTTAATCATCCCTCGTAGAAAGAAAAACCGATATTAAACCTGCGATGTTATCATCTTCCTGATGCAGTTCAAAGTCTGCGAATTTACATGTTTCATAACGCAAAAAAGCCTGTCCATAGACAGGCTTTTCAGCTGCTTTAACGTTTACTTAAACCCGTCCGGGTTCTTGCTCTGCCAGTTCCAGGTATCGCGCATCATCTCATCAATGCCGCGCGTCACGCGCCAGTCAAGCTTCGTGTTCGCCAGCGAGGCATCGGCCCAGAACGCCGGCAGGTCGCCGTCACGACGTGGCTTGATCTCGAAAGGAATCGCTTTGCCAGACGCTTTTTCAAACGCCCTGATCATCTCCAGTACGGAGAAGCCTTTGCCACCGCCCAGGTTAAAGGCAGTATAGCCGTCGACCTGACTCAGGTGATCCAGCGCTTTCAGGTGCCCTTCCGCCAGGTCGACCACATGGATGTAGTCGCGCAGACAGGTCCCGTCTGGCGTATCGTAATCGCCACCAAAGACACCCAGCTTCTCCAGACGGCCAATGGCCACCTGGGCGATATAGGGCAGCAGGTTGTTCGGGATGCCGGTAGGGTCTTCACCGATTTCGCCTGACTCATGCGCGCCAACCGGGTTGAAATAACGCAGCGCAATTGCCTTAAACTTCGGCTCAGCTTTTGCGAAGTCGCGCATAACGAATTCGGTCATCAGCTTGGAGGTGCCGTAAGGGCTGGTCGTGCCGCCAATCGGGGTCGTTTCCACATAAGGAACCGGCGCATCTGCGCCGTAGACCGTGGCTGATGAACTGAAGATAAAGTTCCAGACACCGGCATTGCGCATCTCTTCCAGCAGAACCACGGTGCCTGCAACGTTGTTCTCATAATACTCCAGCGGCATACGGGTCGATTCACCTACCGCTTTGAGTGCTGCGAAATGGATGACCGCAGAAATGCTGTTGGCTGCAAACAGGTCACGCAGACAGGCACGATCGCGGATATCGCCTTCGACGAAGGTCGCTTTTTTACCCGCCAGCTTTTCAACGCGATTGATCGCTTCGCGTGAGGCGTTGCAGAGGTTATCCAGCACTACAACATCATCACCGCGCTGCAGCAGCGCCAGTACCGTATGGGAGCCGATATACCCTGCTCCGCCCGTGACTAAAATGGCCATGTGAACTCCTTTCAATCGGCCGCGCAGCGCGCGGCAAATTCATTACTTTTGTTTGGCGAGAATGGTCTGAATCGCTTCGCGGAAATCGCGACCCTGCGCGTTGTTGCGCAGTCCATAGGAGACAAACGCCTGCATATAACCGAGCTTGCGGCCGCAGTCGAAACTGTGCCCGGTCAGCAGTGAAACATCAACGGTTTTATGTTTGCTCAGGCTGGCGATCGCATCAGTCAGCTGAATACGGCCCCAGGCACCTGGCTCGGTGCGCTCGAGTTCGGCCCAGATATCGGCAGAGAGCACGTAACGCCCTACAGCGGCCAGATCGGAGTTCAGTTCAGCCGGATGCTCTGGCTTCTCAACAAAAGTTTTGATTTTACTGATATCGCCCGGATGATCGATTGGCTCTTCGGTGGTGATGACCGAGTATTCGGAGAGATCAGTCGCGGGCATATGCTGCGCCAGAACCTGGCTGTGGCCGGTCTCTTCGAAACGGGCTACCATCGCCGCGAGGTTATAGCGCATATGGTCTGCAGTAGAGTCATCCAGCAGGACATCTGGCAGCACCACGACGAACGGGTTATCACCGATCATCGGGCGGGCGCAGAGAATGGAGTGGCCCAGACCCAGTGGCTGTGCCTGACGCACGTTCATGATCGTTACGCCCGGCGGACAGATAGACTGCACTTCGCTCAGCAGCTGACGCTTCACGCGCGCTTCCAGCAGAGCTTCCAGCTCATAGGTGGTGTCGAAGTGGTTTTCGACCGCATTTTTTGAGGCATGCGTGACCAGCACAATTTCTTTAATACCCGCGGCAACACATTCGTCAACGATGTACTGGATCATCGGTTTGTCGACGACGGGCAGCATCTCTTTCGGAATGGCTTTAGTCGCAGGGAGCATATGCATACCGAGGCCCGCAACCGGGATTACTGCTTTAAGCTTGGTCATATTTATTCCGTTTAATAAAATGAAGATGTGGGTCGATTATGCAGGATCGGCCGGAAGTGCAAGTATAATCTTTATCTGAAAAGCGGACAGTAACTCTCTGTGATAACTTAGAAATTCGGCATTTTGCCCATTGCCAGTGGCAGCATAAACTGAACAAAGACAATCAGTAATCGAAGATAGTCACTGCTCTTTTTGCAAATGCGCACGACGTCGCTGAGGCCAGCCATAAATGAAAACGGGCGACCCGGAGGTCGCCCGCAAATATATTCATCTGGTGATTACAGCCAGCCCTCAAACCACTCTGGCATCACAAACAGATTAAAGTGATTAACCAGCAGCATTACGCCGACAAACACCACCGACACCGCGACCCACTGGCGGGCATAGGGTATAAACCGAATGCCAATTACCGGCCTGATAAAGAACGGATGCGCCAGGGCGGAAATCAGGATCTGCGAGATAGAGAGCGTCAGCGCAACATAGAGCACGTTTGGCCAGATAAAGGTGGTTGCCAGAACGGCCAGCACCACGATACTCGCCACAATGTTCCAGTAGAACTCAACGTTGGTGCGTCCGTTAGCCTGCGAAATCGCCCCGGTAAGGCCGCCCATCGGCCGCAGCATCCCGAACAGCAGCATCAGCGGAATCAGGTGATAAACCTGCTCATGTGACGGGCCGTAGAGCAGACGGACGATAACCGGTGAGAGGATGCCAATCGCCAGGTACATGGCGCTGCTGAACAGCATGATACCCAGCGTCCCCTTCAGGAACAGCTTCTTCAGCTGCTCGGGGTCGTGCTGCTTTTCCGCAAAGCGCGGCAGCGCCAGACGGTTGATCACCGGCGTCACCAGCTTCAGCGGTTGCAGCACCAGCTCTTTCGCCAGCGAGTAGACGCCCAGCATCTCGGCCCCCATCACCTTACCAACCACCAGTGCATCCGCCTGGGTGCGCAGCTGGTTGATGGTCTGTGAGCCGAGCTGGTAGCTGCCGTAACGAATCGCACCGAAGAAGGTCGCCTTGTCGAACTCCCAGGTCGGACGCCACGACTTCTCACCCAGCGCAATCATGCAGAGGATACGGGTAAAGGCGTTGATAAACAGACCAAGAATCGCCGCGGCTACCGTCAGCGAGGTGAACTCCAGCATCGCTACCACACAGAGGAAGGCCAACAGCTTGGTGCCCATCTCGATCTTCGCCAGCGATACCATCCGCTTGGTTTTGATGTAATGCGCCTGATACTGCGACAGATGCCCCAGCACAAGGAAGTTCAGGCTGGTCAGCATGATCAACCCTGTCAGCTCCGGCAGATGATAGAACCAGGAGACCGGGAAGGCGATCAGCAGCATGATCAGGCCGGTACACAAGCTGAGCGAGACGTTCACCCAGTAGATGGTACTCTGCTCGCGACGGGTAATGTTCTGGCGATGCACCAGATAACTGCTCATCCCCATATCCTGCAGCACCCCCGCCACCGCCAGGATGGCGTTGATGATGGCCAGCAGCCCCAGCTCGTGGGTCTCCAGTTTGCGGGCGAGAAAGCTCAGCTGCGCAACCTGCAGCACCGCCGAGAAGCAGGTGCTGCCAAACAGCCAAATCGCCTGTGACTTAAATCCACTCACACCAGTCGCTCCAGAATCTGCGCCAGTTCGCCATAGGCGATATGCTGATTAAATTCAGTCTCAACTTTATGGCGCGCCGCCGCAACCACCGGCGCCACATCCACTTCACCCTGAGAGAGCCTGAGCAGCGTCTCCGCCAGCGCCTCGGGATCGTCCTCATCCACCAGCCAGCCGGAGACGTTGTTCTCGATCAGCTCGGGGATACCGCTGTGGAAGGTTGAAACGACCGGCAGACCGACCGCCATCGCCTCCATCAGCGCGACCGGAATACCCTCCATATCGCCATCTGCGGCGGTTTTGGAGGGCAGCAGGAAGATGTCCGCCTCGCTCAGCGCACGACGGATCTCCTCCTGTGGCTTAAAGCCCGGCATGCTGACGCAATCTTCCATTCCCTCACGGGCGATGAAATCACGCATCATCTCATCCTGGTCGCCGTTGCCGATAATCGTGTACTGAAACTGACCGCCACGCTGCTTCAGGATGGCACTGGCTTTAACGGCCACATCCAGCCCCTTTTTCTCGGTCAGACGCGCCACCGAAACGATGCGCAGCGGTTTCTGAAACGCCTGGCGGGGCTGGAAATTAAACTTCTCCGGCTCGATGCCCATGCGCGTGACATGGATTTTTTCCGGCGGGCAGCCCATCTCAATCAGCTTGTTCTTCCACAGGTGGCTGATTGGCAGCATCAGTTCGCTCTGACGGAACAGATTGACGTAGTCTAGCTTGTGCTCTTCCAGGATATGGCGGCGGGAGATATCGGCACCGTGAAACACGGTCGCCTGCTTACCCTGAAGCACGCCCAGTTCACGCAGCTTGTTCGCCAGCGCACCGGCATATCCGAAATGCACCAGAAACACATCGGCGGTAAAGACCTGTTTCGCATTGGCCACAATCGACGGCAGCAGCAGTTTGCTGGACTGCGCGCCGTAGCGGCGCATATTCAGTGAACGCAGCAGCGAAGGCTTCGTCACTTTAGGCAGAACCAGCCTGATGCGCTGATTCAGCTTATCGACGATCGAGATCTTCTCTTCCGGCAGCAGATAGTGGGTTTTGGCCGCCAGGCCATACTCGTCAAACGCGGCATGCCGGTTCACTAAATCGCCGGGAAAGACTGAAATAATCTCCACCTCGTAACCGGCATCAATAAAGTGGGTTACCTGATTTAAAACGAATGTCTCAGAGGCAACCGGGAAACGCATGGTGAAAAAAGTCAGTTTCATCACATTACCCTAATACTTTAAGAATCTCTTCAGTGATCCGGTTGCCAATTTCCCTTTCATTCGCAACGGCCGTGTCGACCTTCGCCTTGATGTTGTCGTAGTCGGCAAGGACAGTTTTGACCTTGTCGATCAGCGAGCCATCCATCAGGCTTTTTACATCGGTTGCCATCTGTGGCAGACCAAGCTGGTTCATGACGCCCATCGACTTGTGCTCGTAGTTGATCGCCACGGCCGGGGTGCCAAAGTTCATGGAGATAATCGCCGAGTGCAGGCGCGTGCCGATGGTCAGATGGCAGTGGCTCAGCAGGATGCCCAGCTCAAGGTCATTAAACTCATCCATGATGACATGATAATGTTCAGGCTGTGTCACGTGGTCGCGCAGCGTCAGGGCGACCATGCGGTCATCCTTGGCGTAGCTGTCGATACCGGTGCAGGTCGAGAACGCCACGACCTGATAGCCTTCGGCGATCATCGCGTTGATCACCCGACCAAATGCCGCCTCATACTCTTTCTGTGTCACGCCCAGACGTTTATCAAACGGTGCCAGCTCACGCACGGTGATGGCGATGGTTTTACGTCCGTCGATAATGCCCTGCCAGTGCAGCAGGTTATGGCTCGGATTTTCCACCTCGCGCGCCCGCACCAGGAAGGCCGTATCAACGCCAGGCGCCACTTTCGAGCTGGTCACGCCATCGCGCTTCATCAGATCGAGGCTGACGGATTCACGCAGCACCAGGCTGTCAACGCGGTCGAAAACAAAGTTCGCCAGCGCATTGACGCGCGGGTTCTGGAAAGGTCCGACCGAGTGGCCGATCAGGTAGATCGGTTTTTTCGCCATCAGCGCACAGAGCGCGTGGTCAAACTGGGTCACGCCATAGAGATCGACGAAGAACGAACCGCCCACCTGAATGATCGCATCATATTTTGCCAGGCTTTCGGTAAAGGCTTTCAGGTGCGGTGGCACGGCAAACGACTTAAAGACGCCGCCTTTGCCCAGATGCGCCATCATGATGTCAGGCATCAGACGGTTGGCAACCTTACGCTTAAACGAACCGACCAGGCCCTTGCCTGACTTACTGTTGTGCAGGTAGAGCGCATCCTGCTGAATATCCTGCTGGAGCAGATAACCGGAGCTGGTTGGATAACGGCTGATCACATCAATGTCTAAATCACTGCGTGCGGACCGCATCGAATCGATCAGTCCACGAAGAATCGCGCCATCCCCGCGATTCCCACACGTATGGTTACCCACCAATAAAATTTTCATAACAACTCCGAATGAATTTTTTTAATTCTCTAAGCCGCCCGGATCCGAAATGGGCAAAATGGACTCTGATTAAAGTAATGCTTTACGGGATAACGCACCCAAAGGTAGTGCTCCTGTCTGACCCGGCCGCCTCCGTTGTGGCGGCCGTCCTGCAAAGTGTTAAGACTTAATGGCGAAATAAGGCAGTGCGACCTGCCTGCCGTTGATCACCACCGAAACAAAGCCTTCCGGTTTGCTGGTGTCGACCTGATCGGCGGAGAGCGGCCGGGATGCCATCAGCAGATCGCCCTGCTCGTTCGCGCCCACGCCCGCTTTGCCGTTGTGCAGGCTGAAGCGCTGCGGCGCGCGTTTGGTGGCGTCGCCCGCAGGTGGATTGGATTTTTCCATGCGGGCGTTAATCCGCGCGCAGCGGCCGGTGACAAAGCGATCTTTACCGTTGGTTTTCACCAGCACGCCGGCCGATGGCGTCCAGCCAGCCAGTTTGACGAAGATTCGGACATCGGTGTCATGCTCGGCCACATAACGAACATCAATAACCGGCGAGCTGCCCTCTGCTGACCAGCTCGCTTCTGAGCGATCTTTCTTGCGCTGCACATGGATAACCGCGCGACCGCCGGTGGTCTTGTCCCCAATCAGATTCATCAGTGGCTTGTCGCCGCTGCCGTTGCTGAACTGCGACTGACCAAAGATTTCGATCTCCCACGAATCCCCTACCGTCGGGGAATAGAGCGAGCCGAGATCGAACCAGGTCTCCTGATTGGTGTTGTTCTCCAGCCGCCAGCGCGACGTGAGGTAGTTATATTTCAGGCTGCCATCCAGCGCGACGCCCCAGGACTCCACGCGGGTTGAGCCCATCTCCCAGATGCTGAGCAGACGCTCGCCCTGCATGGAGTTGTCGATCCAGCTGCCGGACTGCAGGCTGGTCTGCCGCATGTTCAGACGGGTGTTATGGGCGATCAGCGGATTCTTACAATCCTCCAGGCTCAGCGCATCGACGATCCACTGACCGTTTGAGAGATCGCCCGGATTATCGCAATGCTCAATCCAGCCGTTGTGAATAATCGACTGGCCGCAGCGTGGCAGGTTCAGGACTTTACCGCCGCGACAGTGCTGCGCGTTGAAGTTCGACAGCTCGATCGCCGTGCTGTGGTCCCATTTGCCCTGCTTCTGACCTGACCAGCCCGACTTGATCACATCGCCGCTGCAGCGTGAGGCGTACCACTGGTCGATCTTACAGTCGAGGGTGTCCTGCAGGCTGATGGCGGTGCCGCCGACGGCGTTAAAGCGCAGGCAGGCCCCGCGGAAATATTGTCCGCCAGGGCAGGTGTTGTGGAAAAAGCCCTGCTGGTTTGGACTTTTATCGCTGTTGCCGTTGAAAATCAGGTTCGACAGCTCAACACGACGGGCATTCATCTGGAAGACGAAATCGGACTTACCATCGGAGACGATCGTGGTCGCCGGGAAGTAACCGAAGTTCACCATCGCACCAGAGATGCGGAAGAAGTTGAGATACTTGTCGCCCAGGTTACAGGCGGAGACCATGAAGGTACCCGCCGGAAACTGGACACAGATCTGCTGGTTGGCCTGCTGCGACCACTGGAACATCGCCATAATGGCGGGCGCACAGTCGGTTTTACCGTCAGCAATCGCACCAAAATCGAACAGCGTCAGGCGGTTGAAATCGTCAACCACACGACGCCAGTAAAAGCCTTCACCGGAAAAGTTTACGCCGCCATCGTTCTGCGCGGTCTGGAAGCTGCCGACGAACTCACCGCCGCCGACCTCCCGCCCTTCGTGCCAGCTTTTCAGCTTCACCTTGGCGCCTTCAAACAGCGGACGGGTCTTGCGCAGCTCCGCCACAGAGGGGATCTCGCCAATCAGCTGATAGCCCGCAGGCTGTGCCAGACGCTGACTGAAATCTGCCGCGCCCGGACGGCTCACGTCGGTAATGTTAAACAGCGTCTGACCGTTGCTGTCCTCGACCGCCATGGAGTGCGAGGGGTCGGCAATCAGCGCAGCGTTGTCCTGGATAAACTGGGCAAAGTTGCCTTTATTCAGCGCGATAGGCTGGGCGATCTGCGACACTTTGCCGCTGGCATCACGCAGGTAAACCGGGATCTGATTACCCGGCTTACTGGCATCCGCCCCGGCTTTACCGATCCAGAGTTTCCCTTCGAAGCCCTGCCAGAACTGGGGGGGCATAGCGTAGACGTTTTCCGGCGTCAGAATAGGTACGTCGCCTTTTGGCACATCCGTGGCGTCAACCGGCTTCAGGGCAATACCGTTACTTTTAGCCGCATAGCTGGAAAAGGTGCTCACGGAGAGAGCCCCCACCAGGGCGGAGGCGGCGGTCTGTAAAACTTCTCTTCTTTTCATGCATCAATTCCCGTAGTCAATAAGGCCAGTGGCCATGGCGGTGTCCCTGAGGCACGTCGCAAGTGAGCTTTTCCAGCTCCGGTTAAACCAGTGACAGCCAGCTTTGCCTGATCTGATTACCGTCGAATTTCAGCGCGGTTTGTTTGGTTTTTTCGCTCATGGCATAGAACAGCGCATCATCGCTGGCGAGCTGCTCCATTCGGGCCAGGAAGGTCGCTTTGTCATTCATCGGCACCAGGAAGCCATCTTCACCGTGGTTGATGATCTCCTGCGGGCCGGTCGGGCAGTCATACGCCACAACCGGCAGTGACCAGGATTTGGCCTCCAGCAGCACCAGCGGCAGGCCTTCATAGCGCGAGGTCATCAGCGCCATGTCGCTGTCGCGGTAGTAGTCATTGATGTTGCTGACCTTGCCGACAAACTTCACGCTGTCGGTGATGCCCAGCACGGCCGCCTGGTCGTGCAGCTGCTGACGCAGTTCGCCGTCACCGGCGATGACCAGCGTCCAGTCCGGATGGTTGCGGGCGAAGTCGCGCCAGATATCCAGCAGCAGATCAAAGCCCTTCTGATTATCCAGACGGCCTACCGCCAGCGCCTGGCGATGACGGGTCTGACGCGGATAGTTTTTGTAAACCACCGGATTGGGGATGGGCATGCTCGGAATGCGCCAGCGGCTGAACACCTGATGATCTTTTTCGGTCAGCACGATCACGCGGTCGTAGTAGCGCAGCAGCAGAAACTTAAGAAACCTGATCGGTTTGCTGAAGGAGTTAATGGCGATATGTTCGCAGGCGTAGGCTTTGCCCCGCTTCTTTTTCATCGCCAGCAGGTTCCAGAAGGCGAACATCACGCTCAGGCGACCCATGCTGATCAGGAAGACGGTATCAAACCCCTCTCTGTTAATCCGGGTGACCGCGCTCTTAATCGGGTTGCTCTGCCCTTCAAAGCTGACAATCTCTCTGACATGTTCAAACGGATAGAAGGTTTTTCCGCTGCCTTCCAGCGAGTAGATGGTGACGTCGTGCGTTTCGCCAAGACACTCTGACATAAAGTTACAGATGTTTTCGGTGCCCGCATACGAATAAGCATCTTTGATCACCAGGACAATTTTTTTCATGAAACGCTATCCACCTCAAATTTTAAAGACAATCCTGCCGACGGGCTTAACGATGCTTAAGGGTAAACAGCACACCATTCACCATATACCAGGCGTAATAGTAATAGATTTTTAAAGGATTGTTTTTATAGATAATTCTTAATAATTCAAGGTGCCACTGGGCGGCTTTGTTCTTATTACGGGAAAGGGAATCACCTAATTCGTAATAGTTGACCAGAATCGTCTGAATTACGCGCGCCTGCTTATAGCGGGTGAATAATTCATACAAAAACAGGAAATCTTCATGGCCTTTGCGCTGGAAGAACAGCCCCTGCGGCGGACGGCGGAAACAGACCGAGGAGAAACAGACGCGATACTGTTTCTTCACAAAGTTTTCCTGCTGCAGATAGGGTTTGCCGTAGGTAATGTCGTGCTCGGCCTTGCGGGTTTTGTAGTAATACTCGGTGATCACGAAATCGTCGCCGGCAGCGATGGCGGCCACCTGCTGCGTCAGCTTGTCCGCATGCCACTCATCGTCGCTGTCCAGAAAGGCGATAATCTCTTCCGTGGCGGCACGCAGCCCGACATTGCGGGTCTCGGCGGCGCCCATGTTGACCGCGTTATCGAGAATAGTAATACGCGGGTCCTGACAATGTTCACGCACAAACTCCAGCGAATCATCGGTCGATTTATCGTTCACCAGATAGAGGTGCCAGTCGGTATAGTGCTGATTGATCACCGACTGCACAGCGCGTAACACCGTCTGACGGGCATTATACATCGGCATGACAATGCCAACGGTTCCAACAGAAGTATTCATCTTCAACCCTGAATGTAATGAAATAGAGAGGGGCTCCTGGCTTCAGGAGCGAGGCGAGGCGCGCTGCGCGTCAGGAGATCGCTTTCTCACCGCCAAAACGCGCTTTGACCTTGTCGCGGACACGGTTCATGAAATAAGCACGGTTGTCTTTATTGGTGAGGAAGAAGTAGCGAGCAAAGCTCAGGCTGGCCATCAGCGATTTGCCATCCATCTTGTAGCGCAGCGGCAGCTTAAAGGCTTTGTAGGTGTGGATATCACGCGGGGTAAGATGCGGTTTCATAGCATCGAGCCAGAACATCGAATACTTTACCGATTCGCCTTTGTGTTTCGAGCCAAATTTGGTGATCAGATGGTAGTTCGCCAGCGGCGCGGCGATCATCACAAATTCATAGCCCATGCGGTCGGCACGAATGCAGAAGTCATAATCCTGATGGCGGATATAACGGGTATCGAACTGAATCTTCGCCGCGTCTTCCCGCTTCAGTACAATGGTGCTGGTCTGGATAAAGCCGTAGCAGCCAAACAGATATTCGGCGACGGTCTCATTTTTGCCCGGTGGCTGCATCGGCATCACCTTCAGGAAGGACCCATCCTGATAGATATTCACCTGGCTGAAAATAATGAAGTTCTGTTTGCCCTGGGCCTCCAGCCGGGCAATCTTTTCACTGACCTGCTGCAGTTTGTCGGCGGCCCACTCATCGTCGGCGTCAAGGAAGCTGACATAATCCCCGGTGGCCAGCTCAATGCCTTTGTTGCGCGCGCCCGCGCCGTTGAGTTTGACCTCAGAGAGCACCAGATTGATGTCGAGATCCTGATAGCGTTCGCTGCGAACCACCTCCGCCAGCGCCGCCGCATCCGCCGATTTGTCATCCACGATGATGACGTCGAAATTGCGATACGTCTGTGCTTTAACGCAATCCAGCGTCGTGACAATCGATTCTGACGCGTTATAAGCCGGAATTACGATGGAGAAACGAATGTCCTTCATTGCCAGCACCTCATTAAAATAGTTCAAAAATAGACCGTTCATCCGACAAGGGTCGATGAAAAACCGGTGTTCTGACCGATGGCCGGCCCGGCGTGACGCTTTTCACACCAGGCCGGTCATCGGGTTAATTAATGGATCAACCAAAACTCCCGCGCCACTTCATAACCGGTTACCGCCTGTTTGGTCGAAATGGTGTTGTAGTAGAGGTAATAGAGCAGGAAGAAGACCAGCATGCCAAACAGCACGGGCTTCCAGGATCGTCTGGCCTGGTAGATCAGCGAGGTCAGGATGATCGGCTCCACCTGCTGCAGGTAGTTGGAGAGACGCGAACCTGACGGGAAGTTGTAGAGGAAGATCCTGATCGCGCCGCCGATAGCAAAACTCAGAATCAGCAGGTAGTTAAGGCGATACTGCGCATAGTTTTCCCGCTTCAGCTCATCGGTCAGCATGAAATAGAAGAAGACAAAGACCAGCATGATGTTTTTCAGGTTCGACACGGCCAGGATGCTGCCACCCATGGCGTAGGAGGGGTCATTGTTATAGCCCGACGCCCTCTCCCCCAGCGAACCAAGATGCCCGGCGATCAGGGCAATAAAGCTCGATCCCCCCACCACGGACAGCGGCAGACTGGCAACGATGATAATGACCGGCCACCAGCGCCAGTCACGAATAAACAGGAATGGAATCAGCGTGACGACCATGACACCGGTGTTGTGGCTGGTGAACGAGAGAATAAAGAAGACGAACGCCCACCAGTAGTGCCTGAGATAGATCGACCACAATACGCCGAGGAACAGCGCAGAACTCAGGCCAAAGCGAATCTGGTTAATATCTTTGTTGATAAAGATGTGCGCCGAATAGAGCACCAGTGCCAGCACCGGATAGGGCGACATCTTTCTGAAAAAGTAAGTATTAATGGAAACCGCGATGGCGCAGAAGAAAAACAGGAAGATGCTGGCATTATGCGAAATCAGGCTGGTCAGCCAGGCAGTCACAAAAATCAGCGGTTCGTAGCGGAAAAACGCCACGGTTTTGAAAAAGCCATTGATCTCGATACGACGGACAAAGTCTTCGAAGAAACTGCGGTACTGGAAGTCATCCATGCCGGTGCCGAGACCGCGGATCCCCCCGAAAATAATTAAAACAACGGCGGCAAAACAGAGCAGCCAGGTCAGAACATGATTTGTGCGTTCGTCTTTTTTAAGCGCGATTTCAAACAGTGAAAGCAGCAGTAAAAAACCTGATACATACCAATATGGAGCCATGGTGTGATTCCTTAATTCCACAAGTGCTCATGCCAGCAATAATCCCGCTTCGCCTTCCCGGCTGGCTTTTCAGCAAGCCTGTCAGCACGGTGACAATCGGTGTGCAGGCGATGCCATGCTGGTAATGAATTCTGTTGAGTGACGTTCGCCATGCGATGTATAGATTCATCGCTTATCTGGGTTGGACAGAATAACCTGTGTAAATTGTTGCGTGTCGTCATTCAGAGAGACGATAAAAAGGGGCGGTCAGACCGCCCCCTGTTTATTGCTCAGTAATCAGCTTTTCTCTGTCTTACCGTAGTCGTAGGCGTAGTAGTCGTAACCGTAGCCATACGCATTGGCGGCTTTACGCACCACGGCGTTGAGGATCACACCTTTAATCTCAATACCGTTCTGGGCGAAGCGTTTGAAGCTGACATCCACTTCTTTGGTGGTGTTGGCTTCGAAGCGCGCCACCATCAGCGAGGTACCCGCCAGCTTACCGATGATGGAGGCGTCGGTGACGGCCAGAATCGGTGGCGTATCGATTAATACCAGATCGTAGTTTTTGCTCGCCCAGTCCAGCAGCTCGCCCATGCGACGGTGCATCAGCAGCTCAGACGGGTTAGGTGGCACCTGACCGCGTGGCAGGAAATCAAATCCGTAAACACCCTGCTGAATCAGCGCCGGGCTGAACTCAGTTTTGCCAGAGAGGACGTTTGACAGACCCGCTTTGTTCTCTGCGCCCAGCAGTTCGTGGGTGTAACCACGACGCATGTCGCCATCGATGAACAGGACGCGCTGACCGGCTTTCGCAATCAGGGTCGCCAGGTTGGCACAGATAAAGGTTTTACCAATACCCGGGCTGGCACCGGTGATCATCAGGATGTTGTTTTTGGCTTCCATCATCGCGAAGTGCAGGCTGGTACGCAGGCTACGAATCGCTTCGATGGAGAGGTCAGTCGGGTTACCCAGCGCCAGCAGTGTTTCATGCGGGTCGGTCTTCACCTTCGACTTGCTGGCACGGCGCGCCAGAGCCTCGGTATCTTTCTTACGCTGCCAGTCAGAGAGCGGCACGCTGGCATAGACGTTCATGCCCAGCTCTTCCAGCTGATCCGGGTTTTCGATGCCGTGATGCAGCAGGGCTTTCAGCAGCACCAGGCCCACTGACACGAACAGACCTGCAATCAGGCTTGCCGCGATGATCAGCAGTTTCTTCGGTGCAACCGGCGCATTAGCGGTCTGCGCGCTGTCGATGATGCGGACATCACCCACGGTGCTCGCCTTGCTGATGCCCAGCTCCTGCTGACGGTTCAGCAGCTGCATGTAGATCTCCTGACCGGACTGAACGTCACGGGTCAGACGCAGAATTTCCTGCTGAGTCTGTGGCATGGCCGAAATTTTCTTGTTCAGCTGCGCCTGCTCACCTTCCAGCGTTTTGCGTTTTTCCAGCAGCGCGCGGTAAGTCGGGTGATCTTTGGTAAACAGCTGAGAAACTTCGGCTTCACGGAAGGTCAGTTCGTTCAGCTGGCTCTGGACGCTGACAGAAGAGTCCAGTGCAGACTTCGCTTCCAGTGACAGGTCAACCGATTCGTTCTGACGACGGAAGGTGTTCAGCTTATCTTCCGCTTCATCCAGCTTGCTGCGCACGGCAGGCAGCTGAGTGCGTAAGAACTGCAGACTCTTCTCTGCCTGCTCTGATTTACGCTCAACGTTCTGCAGCAGATAGTTGTTCACGATCTGGTTCAGCACTTTGCTGATCTGATCCGGATCTTCACCCAGATACTCCAGACCCAGAACGCCGGTATCTTTACCTTTGTCTGCCACGGTCAGGTTAGAGAGCACAGAGCGGATAGCCTGCAGATCGTTCAGCTTGGTTACAGTGAAGCTGGTGCCTTCGTCAGCTTTGATGTCGCTGACCAGCATGCTGACGTCGCCGTGCGACTCCAGCTGACCTACTTTACCTTTGAACAGCTCATCACCATCTTTAGAAACGGTGTAGCTGTCCGGGCCGGTCACTTCCAGTTCAACGTTACGTTTGTCGATAGTGCGTGGGATTTCCAGGCGCGAAATCGCAATCGTGGCGGGCTTGTTACCCATCAGGCGGGAGAGACCCTTACCGATCACCGGGAAGTAGTTCTGCTCAACCACGGTATCCAGACCCAGATCGTCAACGGTTTTACCGATGACCATACGGGATTCCAGAATCTCGATCTCAGTATCTGACGCAGGCGTCGGGGGCAGAATGCTGTCAATTTCGTTCAGAACGGTACTGGCATTCTTCTGCTCAACCTGAACCAGCGCATCGGCGCTATAAATCGGTGTTGCAAAGAGTGTGTAGAGTGTTCCCGCCAGCATGAAAAAAGCGGTAACGGCAACAATGATCCAGCGATGATCAATTAGCTGTCCCACAAGATGCGCCAGATCCCATCCATTCGAATCCTCTCCCGGCGCGGTACTGACCTTATTTTTTATATTCATGGATAATCCCAACTATCGGCTTAATACGTTGACCCATTTCTGGGTAGCGTTTTCCAGTAACCCGTAAATCTCTTCAAAGGCCTCACGGCTCTTTCTGTACGGATCCGCAATTTCTTTTTGATTCAGCCAGTGTCCAAGCAGCATGGTTTTACCCCGTGCTGCCGGGTCGATGCGGTTCACCTGATCGATGTGCCGCTTCTCCATCACCAGAATCAGATCAACGTTGCGGCACATCTCTGCCGTCAACTGTTGCGCCTGATGTCCTTCCAGCGACAGACCCTGCGCCGCAGCGACCTCAGACGCCATTCTGTCGGCCGGGTGGCCAACCAGCGCCCCCAGGCCGGCCGAGCGGACATCTAAATCAGGCAACGCGCGTTTAAACATCCGCTCTCCGGTAGGAGAGCGACAGATGTTGCCGACGCAAACGACGAGCACGGACGTAATCATGGACGGACCTTATCTTCCCCAGGTACGGATACGCGATGCGGCCTGTGTCGCATCGTTGATACCGGCGATGGTTGGTATCAGTTGCGAAATCACACGGTTCCAGCGCGTCAGCGGCGTTGAGGTGACATAGACGATGTCATAAGGCTGAAGCTGGAAATCGGTTCCCATCACCATGGATGCCGCATCTTTGGTGTTCAACTGATAGATGTTGGCAATCTTGTTGCGATCGGTGCCGTGCAGTGGACGAATAACGAAGACACCGGTGGCGTCAGAGGTGGTCTGATCCATCCCCGCCGCATTGCCCAGGGCTTCCGCCAGCGTCATGCCACTGCGGTCCATTTTCAGGGTGGTCTGCTGTTTCACTTCACCCATCACGAAGATCTTCAGGTCATCGTTACGCGGAACGTAAAGGATATCGCCCGGATAGAGGAGGTGGTTCTGGCTCAGGTCGCCATTCTGCATCAGGGCCTGCAGCGAGATGCGCTGTTCGCGGCCGTTATGCGTCAGCACGACGTTACGCCAGTCCGCATCGGCGGCCAGGCCGCCTGCGGCGTTGATTGCATCCAGCACCGTCAACGGCACGTTGGTGATCGGCTGCTGACCTGAGGTCGTGACTGAACCGGTGACGTAGGTTTTCTGCGATTTAAAGGAGGCGATGCTGACATCGACCTGTGGGCTCTCAATGTACTGTGCCAGGCGACGCGCGATTTCGTTACGCACTTCACCCACGGTACGGCCCGCTACACGCACACGGCCAATGTAGGGATAGAAGATGGTGCCATCAGAGTGCACCCAGTTACCGGTGTCGCTGGCGCTACGGTACTGACCCGCTGGGGTCGTCAGTTCCGGGTGATCCCAGACGGTCACCGTCAGGACGTCGCCCACACCGATACGGTATTCGTAGTTCTGAATTTCGTTCTGCAGAGAAGGATTGGTCTGGGCCACCAGTGGCTTCGGACGCATCTTCTCAACCAGCGAAGGGGTTAACGGGAAGACGTTGACATATTTATCGATGTCAAAGTTACTATCCTGCTGCTCAACAACATTTTTTCCCGATGTAGAAAGATGCTGACCGGGTTCGATCGTACACCCGCTGAGGATTGTGGCGGATACCAGCAAGGGTATCAATTTCATTTTGATTGTAATCATTTAGATCTTCGCTATCAGTTATTTATTGATAGAGGCGAAACCGCCGCTGTGTAAGCGTCCAACAAAAAGTAAATCCTGGCTGACTTAAGCTCTGAACCTGTCGTTCATTATCCTTGCTCCACTTGTTATACGTCATAACCATCTGTCAGGGTCTACCCGAAACGCTACGCATCATATCGGACTCATGATGCGCGACGATATCCCTGATGATGGCCACGAACAACGACACGCCTGACAACGGCACAACCCCTCTGAGCGTGCGTTAACACGCTCCCGACTCACGATTAATAAGCACCGTCGCGTTTCAATACCACGCCCACTGTTTTGAACAGAATGGCGATGTCATTCCACAGCGACCAGTTTTTTACATACCACGAGTCGAAATAGACGCGGGTTTCATAGTCAACGTCATTACGACCGCTGACCTGCCACAATCCCGTCATGCCCGGCTTAGCCATCAGGTAATAATCAACATCGCCTGCATAACGACAGAGTTCATCTTCAATGACCGGACGCGGGCCGACCAGACTCATATCACCGCGCACCACGTTCCAGAGCTGAGGTAACTCATCGAGACTGGTTTTACGGATGAAATGGCCCACTTTAGTAATACGGGGATCATTTTTGAGTTTGAAATCTTTATCCCACTCCGCACGAGCAACCGGGTCAGTGCGCAGCACCTCTTCCAGCACCTCTTTGGAATTAATCACCATCGAGCGGAATTTCAGACATTTAAATTTGCGGCCATTCATACCAACACGTTCGTGACCATAAATCGGCGGTCCGCCATCACGGCCCACCAGGAAGCCCAGTACCAGCAGCGCCGGCATTAGCATCAGGATAATTGACAGTGCGCCCACGATATCGAACGTCCGCTTCAGGAAGCGCGAAGTTCGTTTTGCCAGGTTGTTCTGAACCCGCAGGATCATCACTTCGTGGCTGAAGATATAGGCCATGTCGGTGCCGTAGAGCGGCACGCCGCGCAGGGTCGGGATCACGGAAACAGAACGGCAGTTGTGCATCGCCAGCGACTTAAGCCACATGTCGCGATACTGGCTCTGCTCATACTCAACGGCCACAATAAACTGGGTTTCGCTGCTGGTCAGGCTCCAGAGCTCCTGCTCATCACGCAGCACCGGCACGCCGTTCATGATCTCCTGCGGACAGGTTCCGTCGACATCGTAGAAGGCGATAACGTCGAAACCCATCACCTCTTCGCTCTGCAGCGCCTGCCAGGCTTCGTGCGCGTTTTTGCTGCTGCCGATAATGATGGTCTGCTTTTTCCACAGGCCATTTTTATTCAGCAGACGTTTGGCCAGCGCGCGGCAGGTCGGAATTAAAATCAGTGCCAGTACCCAGGTCAGCAACCAGACGAAGCGCGACATCTGCCACTGGGACAGCGCGGTAATCGACAGGTCTATGACGGAAAATATCAGAATGGTACGAAAAACTTCTTTTAATTCGAACCAGAAAGGTTTGCGGTAAGTATAGTGACGAAGCCTTACCCAGAACCAGCCAATACAAATTACTGACAGACAAATGTGTGTAGCAATTTTTAAATGCAGTTCTTTTTCAGAAATATCTGCCAGAGGCGAATCTGACTGAACATTAATTAGCATCATCGCTATAAATAACGCTGCGTTGAAACAAATTAAATCTGAACAGGCCAGCATTAATTTGGTAATAAGACTTTTAAACGTAAATTCTGTATCGCGCATATTTAACTCTTTATTTTATTTCCTTTAACCCGCAACGGCTATCGCCTGTTTAATCGTTGAGCGATGTAACCTCTCAAGACTGAGCCGTTTCTGAGGGGAGCTCCTGCGGCGTTTACGCCAATGATCTTAACCATAAAACCAATAATATTGTGATGAATACCAACAGATTACTCTGACTTTAATCATCGCCAGCGCTGCTCATTTTATCAACGAAAAACGCGATTCAGGCACGCTACCGCCCTTGGCTGTCGCTGCCAATATCGCTGTCATCATTCATATTGCTCCCCAAAATGCGTCAGCGTTTCGGTAACGCATCATGCAGATGTTGAATGATGAATTACCTATTCGTGACATCACGGGTAAAGTCGAATCGCTACGCAAATTACGACTCTGGGGCAGAGTTTGCTAACTTGTTGCTATACTAGTTATTACTGGCTTGTTTACAAGCAGGTCCCGCCATCCCTGGACTATTTTAGGAAAAAGACTACCAGCAATTAGTATTGATGCCGGACAGAGAGTGCAATCCTTTCCGCACAATTCGGATTAATGCCATACCCGCGATAAGATGAATCGCATAAGCCCGGCAGGTGAATATCATCTTTCCGGTACAATCCGGCCCAGAATTATCTCTGTTCCCCTCTGCGGAATTAATCAAACCGTCACGCATTTATGGTCACATTTTGCACAATCGCGTGGTCCGGCCCGGCCACCTCTCCCCTGCCCTGCCATTTGTGCCCGGCCTGTCACTCCACTATCATCAGAGAAAACGCAATTTAAGACATTCAGGTGAATAAGAGATGCTGGAGGTAATTACCGATCCCTCGCTATGGGCGGGATTAGTAACGCTAATCGTTCTGGAACTGGTTTTAGGCATCGACAATCTGATTTTCATTGCCATCCTGGTTGAAAAGCTGCCGGGGCCGCTTCGCGACCGCGCGCGCGTCATCGGACTGCTGCTGGCGTTAGCGTGCCGGATCCTGCTGCTCGCTTCGCTTTCCTGGCTGGTTACGCTCAAGGAGCCCTGGATTACGCTGGCGAATCACCCCTTTAGTGCGCGCGATCTTCTGCTACTGTCAGGCGGGATTTTCCTGCTGTTCAAAGCCACGACGGAGTTAAATGCGCGGCTTGAGGGTCATGATGAGGCGTCCGGTCAACAAAAAGGCGGCGCTAAATTCTGGCCGGTGGTGGCGCAAATTGTGGTGCTGGATGCCATCTTCTCGCTGGATGCGGTGATCACGGCCGTGGGTATGGTCAACGATCTACCGGTCATGATGCTGGCGGTGACTATCGCGATTCTGCTGATGCTGCTCGCCAGTAAACCTTTAACCCGCTTTGTGAATAACCACCCCACCATTGTGATCCTCTGTCTGAGCTTCCTGCTGATGATAGGCTTCAGCCTGGTGGCGGAAGGGTTTGGTTTTGTGATCCCCAAAGGGTATCTCTACGCCGCGATTGGTTTCTCAGTGATCATTGAGGCGCTGAACCAGCTGGCGCACTTCAATCGCCGTCGGGTGCTGTCAGCAGGTCGTCCGCTCCGGCAGCGGACGGCGGAAGCGGTGTTGCGTATGCTGCGTGGCGCGGCAGAACCGGCAGAGCTGGATGCGAAAACCTCGTCACTGATTGCGGACAGCGATGCCAGCGTGCTGTTTAACCGCCAGGAACGGGTGATGATTGCCCGGGTGCTGGGTATGGGTCAGCGCCACGTCAACAGCATCATGACCTCACGTCACGATGTGGAGCATATCGACCTGAGTGACGATCCGGCTGAGATTATGGCCCGGCTGGATCGCAACCAGCACACGCGCATCCTGATCACCAATAACTCCAGCGAACCTCTGGGCGTGGTCCACGTTATCGATCTGCTGCATCAGTCACTGCATCATCATTCGCTCGACCTGCGCGCCCTTATCCGGCAGCCGCTGGTCTTTCCTGAACGGCTGACGCTGCTGCAGGCGCTGGAACAGTTCCGCCAGGCGCATACGCACTTTGCGTTTGTGGTCGATGAGTTTGGTTCGGTAGAAGGCGTCGTGACCCTGAGCGATGTGATGGAGACCATCGCCGGAAATCTGCCGAATGAGGCGGGTGAAATTGATGCCCGTTACGATATTCAGATTCAGGGCGAAGGTCACTGGATTGCCAACGGCCATATGCCGCTGGAGGATCTGGCGCTCTATGTGAAGTTGCCGCTGGATGAGCAGCGCGACTACCACACGCTGGCCGGGTTACTGATGGACAGGCTGCAGCACGTTCCGCAGGAAGGCGAAGTGCTGCAGCTGGAGGGCTATCAGCTGCGTACCCTGCAGGTCGAGAATCATCGGGTACAGAAGGTCGAGATCCTGCAGCAGCCCGATAGGGAGTAGGACGTCCAGGGCGCTGTGTCTTTCCCAGGCGCCCTTATTTCTTCAGATTCGGTTTTTTGCTCTCTTCTTTCTGTCGATCGATCCACTGGTTCAGCCGTGTCCTGGCCTCACTCTGCAGGCGTTCGCGCAGCACGTCATCCACGGGCAGCGAATATTGCAGGTTGTTCCAGTCGCCGTAGATGCGCAGCGGGACCGGCTGATCGGCAAGAGCTTTCACCAGCGTCTCAGCACCCCGCCAGCCGCTGAGCTTCAGCCCCAGCGTCACATCCAGCTGCTGCTGCGCCATATCCACTTTGCCGGCACCCTGCAGGTCGAGATTATGGCCGTTGCCGTTGATATCGCTGAAGCTGAGCACGCCTTTATTGAGGGCCACCTGGCCGCTGATCGACTCAATGCCCTCATCGGCCGCATCTTCCGCCTCTTCACGGCTGACCTTATCGCTGACCCGCGCCACGGCGCGCTGCACCATCTGCTGCAGATTGAGCTGCGCCAGCTCAAGGTTGCTGGCGCTCAGGGTCGCCCTGCCCTGCCAGCGACGTTTAGCTGCCTCGACACTCAGCGTGTCGCCCGCCAGATCGCCGTCAAGACTCAGATTGCCCTGCAGGCTTTCCGGCAGGTTAAAGGCTTTCAGCAGGGGCTGAATCGCAATCAGCCGGAGCTGCGGCTTCAGCGTCACCTGCGTCTCTGGCTGACGGATATCAATGCGGCCGGGAACCGAGAAGCTGCCATTGCCCAGCTTACCGCTAAGAGTATTAAGCGTCATCAGCCCCTGCTGATTGCTGGCGTCGAGCGTCAGGCCGGTCAGCGCGAGGCCGCGCCAGACGACACTCTCTGCCTGGAGCTTCAGCGCCAGATCCATGTCGTTCAGCGGAGAGTCAGCATTAATGCGTTCGCGTGGCGCCGCAATCACCGGTGAACGGGCCACTGTGGCGTGCTGCGCGCCTGCCGTTTCAGACGCGGGCGCGCTGGTCAGTAAATTATCGAGGTTGAGCGAACTGGCTTTCAGATCCAGCGCCAGCTGCTGCGGAGGCATCAGGTGACCGCTGCCCTGCCCGGTGAGCGTGCTGTCGTTAGCGGTGAGCTGCAGATTGCTGAACGCGAAGCGCTGGCGGTCGCCATTCCACTCCCCCTGCAGACTCAGCGAGCCTTTAATGCCCTGCACCGGGATATCCGCACCGGAGAGGGTGTAATCCAGCTGCTGCAACTGGCCGCTGAGACGATGAGGATATTGTGAGGCGTCGAGCTGCCCCTTCAGCGACAGGGTGACGTTGCGCTGGTTGCGCATCAGGCTGGTGCTCAGCGCCAGGGTCGCCAGATTGCTGGCATCCTGATCCATGCTGATGTTGAGGTCACGGAAATTGTACTCATCGCCGCCCGGCTGCTGCCAGATGAGCAGACTGTCGGCAACGCGCAGTTTTGCGATGTCAAAAGACCAGCCGCTGGCGGGTGACGCAGGCTCCGCATCACGCGGTCCCTGCGGCGCGTTTTTGGCGGGCTGTGGACTGCTGTCGGGGGTGACACGCACTATCGCATTTTTCAGCATCACCTGACTGACGCTGAGCTGGTGGGAGAGCAGCGGCCACAGATTGACATCCAGCCGCATATTTTCGGCCGACACCAGCGGCTGACTGGCCCCTGGTGCGGTCAGGCTCATCCGGCCGGCGAGGATACTGAGCTGAGGCCAGACGTGCCAGCGCAGATCGCTGCTGACCTCCAGCCGATAACCACTGCGTTGTTCAACCTGTTGTACCATATAGGCACGAAAGTCGTTGGGATTGACCAGCAGCACCAGCGCGCTCATTCCCGATACGACCACCACTAACAGGATGGCCAGCGTGGTTATCACTCTTTTCATTACATCCTCAGATTAATCTTTGTCGATACGGCTGGCATCAGCACCCTGCTGACCGCGATATTTCGCATCTTCACGGCGGTTATAGGGGCGCGCAGCCGGGCCGGAAAGGGGTTCAAAACTCAGTGCGCCGATTAACATGCCAGGACGCAGTGCCAGCGGCAGTTTACCTGAATTGTAGAACTCCAGCACGATACGGCCCTGCCAGCCCGGATCGATGCGGTGAGCCGTGACGTGCACCATCAGGCCCAGACGCGCCAGCGACGAGCGCCCATCCAGCCAGCCGACCAGATCATCGGGCAGCGTCACCGACTCCAGCGTGACCGCCAGCGCCAGTTCGCCCGGGTGCAGGAAGAAGGCTTCGCCTTCTGCCAGCACGATCTCATCGCTCATGACCCGATCCAGGGCGGCACTGACTTCCTGCTTCGGCCCGCTCAGATCGATAAAGGCCGCGGTATGCCCGCTGAAGGTACGGAACTGATTACCCAGCCGCACATCGACCGTAGCACCATTGATGCGTTCGACCGGCGGGCGCGGCTCAATGGCCAGTTTGCCACTATCGAGCCAGGCTTCAATATCGCGATCGCATAATCTCATTGCGGAAACTCCATGACATAAGTGTAGCGAACCGACTTCAGTCTGCCTGCCGCCGGTCTGCGCCACGTCCCACCGGACGTGGATTATTCAAAAAACTGGTTGATTTTTGCCTTGAGGATATCGATGGCGATACGGTTTTTTCCGCCGCGCGGCACGATAATATCGGCGTACTGTTTAGAGGGCTCGATGAACTGCAGGAACATCGGACGAACCGTCTTCTGGTACTGACTCATTACTGAATCCATCGAGCGCCCGCGCTCATTGACATCGCGCTTCATACGGCGCATCAGACAGATGTCGAGCGGCGTATCCACGAAGATTGAGAAGTTGAGTTCCTGACGCAGACGGGCGTCGGTCAGCAGCAGAATGCCCTCCAGGATAATCACCTTTTTGGCTTTCAGATGCTGGGTCTGCTGCGTACGGGTGTGTTCAACGTAACTGTAGACCGGCAGTTCAATATCCTGACCGGCTTTCACCGCCTGCAGGTGCTGCAGCAGTAAATCATGATCCATCGCGCTCGGATGGTCATAATTGGTTTTAACCCTCTCTTCCATGGTGAGGTGACTTTGATCTTTGTAATAAGCATCTTCCGGGATGACCCCGATGTGCTCGTCACCTACCTGATCACGGATTTCACGATAGAGCGTGCTGGCAATTAAACTTTTACCGGATGCGGAAGCGCCGGCAATGCCTACAATCACGCACTGATGAGACTTGTCAGTCATACTTTTTTAAGACCTGATAACTGGAGCCTGCCACTGGACACACATTACGCGGGCAGCGGACGGGCCGAAATGGAGAGGGTGTGTTCGCGCTAAGTATAGGGATTTCGGTCTTTTGATGCCAGAGAAATGGCGTCGGCGACTTTTCAGACTTTCCCCTTTGGACGCCACTCATTTCACCGATAAACTGTTGTCACAGCCAATTATAACTAAAATGGCCCCTTCAGCGTGCCGGACAGCCCGCGCGCGACGCTCTCATAACGACCCGAGAAGGCAGCAGGAGTAGTATGCACTGGAAGACTTTGACCTATTTTGGCGACAGCATGCTGTTGATTCCGACAGCCGTGATTATTGCGCTGATTTTACCCTGGAAGAGTGACAACCGTCTTACCGTCCTCTACTGGATTGTCGCTTTCGGCCTGGCCGGGCTCACGGTCAGCATTTCGAAGATTCTGTTCCTGGGATTCGGCATCGGCAGCGCCCGTTTTAATTTCACCGGTTTCAGCGGTCACAGTGCGATGTCCGCTACGCTGTGGCCAGTGATGCTGTGGCTGATCTCGGGTCGCTGGTCGCTGCCGGGTCGCGTGGTGGCGATCGGGGTAGGCTACCTTATCCCGCTGATGGTGGGATTCTCCCGTCTGGTGATCCATGCGCACTCCAGAAGCGAGGTCGCGACCGGTCTGCTGCTGGGTTTCACGCTGAGCACCGCGTTTCTGATCTCGCAGCGGCGCACCACGCTCAAAGGCTTTAGCTGGACCCAGGTCGGCGCTGCACTGGTCATACCCTTTATTCTGATGAGTCACGGGCGCGTCGCTACCACGCAGCAGTTTCTGGAGCGGTTCTCTGCCAGCCTTGCGGGGATGGAAAAACCTTACACCCGTGCCGATCTTTTCCGTCAGTAATCAATAGGCTGGCTCGTCATCCCCCCCTGCCCGCCAATTCGCCGAATAACGGGCAATTTTGATTTCACCCCTTTTTTCTTTGCCGAATGTGCTAGCATGCAGTCAGAGAATGACTGGTGCCTGATTCGCCGTTGCGGAGCCCTGCACCCTGCCGGAAGCCCGCATGACTGAGATTTTATCCCCGCAAAACAACACGCCCAACCGCTGGCTTCAGGCGCTGGTTCTGGGCGGGATACTCTTTTTCCTGACGCTGTTCTGTCTTGAACTGATTGTGGTCAGCGGGAAGATTTCCCCGCTCTGGTTCCCCACGACGCTGATGACCGTCGTGGTTTTCCGCTGTCCGACGCGCCAGCTGCCGCTGCTGCTGACAGCCTGCGTCCTGGGCACCGCGAGTGCTAACGCCCTGGTCATCGGCCCCGCCTTTTCTAACCTTAAATTTACGCTGCTCAACCTGATTCAGGCGGGTGTCGGCGGTATGCTACTGCGCGCTCTGCTGGATCGTCGCACACCGCTGGATTCGCTGAGTGACTGGGCACGACTGGTGCTGTCGGTGGGCATTATGACGCCGGTGCTCGGCGGCCTGCTGGCGCTCTGGACGCTCCAGGTCAGCGGCCAGGCGTCGTTTCCCTTCTTCTATACCTGGGTGATCTCCGAGATCATCGGTATGCTGGTGCTCGGCCCGATGCTGCTGCTGCTGCCCTGGCCGCTGCGTCGCGCGCAGTTCAGCGATCTGCGTCTGGCCGAACTCGCCCTGACGCTGCTGCTTACCCTCGGTTCCAGTTACCTGTCACTGCGCTTTCTGCCCTGGCCCTTTACCTTTATTGTGGTGATTCTGTTCTGGTGCGCCGTTCGCCTGCCTAAACTGCAGGCGTTTATCCTGTTCTTCCTCAACGCCAGTTTTATCTCCATGCTGCTGGCTTTAGATCTGGTCAACGTGGTCAGCAACAACAGCGCGCTGGGTCCGGTCTCCAGCTGGCTGCCGTTTCTGCTGGTGCTGATACCCAGCCATATCATGTCGCTGGTGATGGATGCCTCCCGGCGCGAGAAACTGCATATTTCCGACAGTGAAACCCGCTTCCGTCATGCCATGGAGTACTCGGCAATCGGTATGGCGCTGGTCTCCCCGCAGGGCAACTGGCTGCAGGTCAACCGCTCACTCTGTCAGATCCTCGGCTACCCGGCGGATGAGCTGAAGCGACTGACCTTTCAGCAGATCACGCATCCCGACGATCTCTCTAAGGATATGCAGCATGTAGGCCGACTGCTGGAAGGCGACATCGACACCTATACCCTTGAGAAACGCTACTTCCGCAAAGATGGCGAAATCGTCTGGGCACGCCTGACGGTCTCGCTGGTGCGTGACAGCAGCCATGCCCCCCTCTACTTCATTGCGCAGATCATCGATATCTCTGAGCTGAAGCAGAGCGAACAGGTGAACCGGCGGCTGATGGAGCGTATCACGCTGGCCAACGAAGCGGGCGGCATCGGCGTCTGGGAGTGGAACCTGCTGACCGGCGAGATGCTGTGGGATAAGCGTATGTACGCCCTGTTTGGTCTGGAACCACATGAGTCGCCGAGCTACGACCTCTGGATCCATCTGCTGCATCCCGCCGATCGCGAATACGCGGCGCTGACGGTGCAGCAGGCCATTGAGCTGCGCAGCGCCTTTCATATGGAGTATCGCGTCGTTGACAGGCAGGGACAGCGCTGGGTGCGAACCCAGGCTAACCGGCTGCTGAGTAAAGAGGGACGCATTGAGCGGATGCTGGGTATCTGTCAGGACATTACGCCGCTGCGCAACCTGAATGAGGCGCTGTTTCAGGAGAAAGAGCGCATGGCGATTACCCTTGATTCGATCGGCGAAGCGGTGATCAGCACCGATAAAGAGATGTGCGTGGCCTTTATGAATCCGGTAGCGGAGAAGATGAGTGGCTGGACGCAGGAGCAGGCCACAGGTCAGCCGCTGAGTAAGGTGCTGCACATTACTCAGGGCCGCAACGGCCCCGAGGTCGAAAATCTGCTGTTGTGCCAGTTGCCGCCAGAAAAGGTCACCCCGGATTTTGCGGAAGATCTGGTGCTGCATGCCCCCGATGGCAGTCATATTGATATTCACTACAGCATCACCCCGCTGCGTTCAGAAGCCGGTCTGGAACAGGGTGCCGTAATGATTATTCAGGATGTCAGTGAGTCACGTAAGCTGATGAAGCGTCTGAGCTACAGTGCGCTGCATGATACGCTGACCAGCCTGCCTAACCGCGCCAGCTTCGAACTGCAGCTTAAGCGTCTGCTGTTCGATGCCGCGGAGCATCATCATCACCATGTGCTGGTGTTTATCGATCTGGACAAGTTTAAGGCCGTTAACGACAGCGCCGGCCATGCCGCCGGGGATGCACTCCTGCGCGAACTCTCTGAACTGATGCAGCACCATCTTCGCAGCAGCGATTTTCTGGCCCGACTGGGCGGCGATGAGTTCGCCCTGCTGATGCCTGACTGTGAGGTCGCGCAGGCGCATGACGTGGTGCAGCGTATCGTTGCCGCAGTCAATGACTACCGCTTCCAGTGGCTGGGTCGCCTGTACCAGGTCGGTGCCAGCGCCGGGGTGACCCAGATCTCCGCCGAAAACTGTCAGAGCAGCGACGTGCTGTCGCAGGCGGATATCGCCTGTTACAACGCCAAACGCAGCGGTCGCGGACGGCTGATGATCTATGAACAGCATCGCCTGCCACTGCCGGGTCATCATCAGGGTCTGGATGCCGGCATGATCGATGCCCTGCAGATCGAACTGGCCGCCTGGGCTGTTGCTCCGCCGAAAACGCCGCAGGCGGCCTTTATCTGGCTGCTGGATGTCCAGCTGTTAAGCGCGGACGGGTTGCTGATGGATGAAATGCTGCTGCGCAGTAACCTTGCCGATGAGGCGCTGCGTCGCCGGCTGGATAACAACATTCTGGAGGCTTTTTTCCGCCACGACGTAGAGGCGCTGAATCACAAGGGCATTGCGGTGGTTCTGCCACTGCATGCGCAGATGCTGAGTGATGCCGCCTTTGTGCACCAGCTCTGTCAGCGCTTTGTCGCCGCCGGTCTGGCCGATAGCCGCGCAGGTTTTGCTTTTCCGGCGGCGAGCGTCATCGGTAAAGGCGATCAGATCTATGCAGCGCTGCGGCAACTGCGGCAGTGCGGCTGCCGTATCGTCCTGCAGCATTTTGGCCGTAATCTGGATGCCTTCAATCTGCTGAGTGATGACGTGGTCGATTATCTGGTGCTGGCACCTGATCTGGTGGCAAACGTGCATGCCAGTCTGATGGATGAGATGCTGCTGACCATTATTCAGGGGCAGGCCACGCAGCGCCACATTTCCGTACTGGCCGGTCCGGTTTCCGTGCCAGCCGTGCTGAATACCCTGGCGACGCTGGATGTGGATGGCGTCTGGGGCAGTGCTGTCGCCGAGCGTCAGCCGCTGCGTTCGCTGGCCGAAGCTCGCCTCTTCGCTATCCGTTAATTCCCGCGCTGGCCGCTTGCCACCCCGCTGAAGCTGCGCTAAAGTCGCCCCCTTTTTTCCGGCATGGGGGCGAAAATGTTCATAGGATTCGATTACGGCACGGCTAACTGCTCTATTGCAGTCAGCGAAAAGGGCACGCCACGCCTGTTAACGCTGGAAAACGATCAGCGCCTGCTGCCATCAATGATCTGTGCGCCGACACGCGAGTCGATCAGCGAATGGCTTTATCGTCATCATCAGGTTGCGACGCCGGACAGCGAAACCACGGCACTGCTACAGCGCGCACTGCGGTTCAACCGCGAAGAGGATATCGAGGTTCAGGCGAACAGCGTGCAGTTTGGCCTGACCGCGCTGCAGCACTACATGGCTGACCCGGAAGATGTCTGGTTCGTTAAATCCCCCAAATCGTTTCTCGGTGCCAGCGGCCTGAAGCCTCAGCAGCTTGCCCTGTTTGAAGATCTGGTCTGCGCCATGATGCTACACATCCGTCAGCAGGGCGAGAGCCAGCTCGGTCAGACCATTCAGCAGGCAGTCATCGGCCGACCGGTCAACTTCCAGGGCGCGGGCAGCGAAGAGTCTAACCAGCAGGCTGAAGGTATTCTGCTGCGCGCCGCACACCGTGCCGGTTTCCGCGACGTCGAGTTTCAGTTCGAGCCGGTCGCGGCCGGACTCGATTTCGAGGCGACGCTGCAGCAGGAGACGCGGGTGCTGGTCGTCGATATCGGCGGCGGCACCACCGACTGCTCAATGTTGCTGATGGGGCCGAAATGGCGCGACAAGGCGGACCGCCGTGAAAGCCTGCTGGGCCACAGCGGTTGCCGCGTTGGCGGAAACGACCTGGACATCATGCTGGCGTTTAAAACCCTGATGCCTCTGCTGGGGCTCGGCGGCAACACCCAGAAAGGCACCGCCCTGCCCGCCCTGCCGTGGTGGAATGCGATTGCCATCAATGATGTGCCGGCACAGAGCGACTTCTACAGTGCGGCCTGTGGAAAATGGCTGCGGGATCTGGTGCGCGATGCCGAACAGGGCGACGTCGTGGCCCGCCTGCTGAAGGTGTGGCAGCAGAAACTGAGCTATCGTCTGGTACGAGCGGCCGAAGAGAGCAAGATCGCGCTGTCAGCAAGCCCGGCCCATACCGCTTCGCTCGACTTCATTGCCGCGGCATTGCAGACGGAGATTGCGGTGAACCAGTTGCAGGAGGCGATCAGTCAGCCGCTGGAGAAAATTCTGGAGCAGGTGCAGCTGGCGCTGGCCACCAGCCAGATTAAACCTGATGTGATCTACCTGACCGGCGGCAGCGCGCGTTCACCGCTGCTGCGTGCAGCCCTGCAGCAGACGCTGCCGGATACGCCGATTGCGGGCGGCGACGACTTCGCCTCGGTCACCGCCGGACTGGCCCGCTGGGCAGAAGTGATGTTCCGCTAATCCTGCCCTGCGACAACAAAAATGGCACCCGAGGGTGCCATTTTTATTTGCCGACAACGGCGATGAGCAGGCGCAGGCTCACAGGGCTCAGCACGTCCAGGCCGTCTGTCCGGTACGCCATCCTTTCACTCTTTATCAGAAGGCGATATTGGCGCTGATACCGCCAATAAACGCATCTTTCACTTCGCTGACCGCGCCCGGTGCCACGACATACTGCAGATTAGGGCGCAGTGACATCCAGTTTGTGACTTTAGCGTTGTAGTAGATCTCATAGTTGTATTCCGAACCTGACTGAACCGGCAGATAAGTCGGGCTGTCGAAGCGGCTTTCGCCGTTAGCCTGATTCTGCTGACGCAGTGACCGGGTATAGTCGCTGTTCACATGAATACGTGCTGCGCCCACGCCAATCTCATCCTGCGGACGGGCATCAAACGGCCCGGTCCAGGTCAGGGCGAACGACTGATAGTTGTCGGTTTTTGACGTCTTGTGGTCGTTCATCACCGCCTGCAGGCGAATGCCCAGTCCACGATTTACATCGCCGCTCTGTGCGGTCAGCTGCTGCTGCAATAACAGATAGCCGCCATAGGCACGCGCCTGATCCTGATAGCCGCCGTTGCGCCAGCTGCTGTAGACATCGCCATCCACCGACGAGGTGTAGTAACCGATGCGGTAGTTACCCGGCAGTTTTTCCGGCCCGAAGGTCGGTTTCCAGCCCAGCTCGATCGGCACCAGATTGCCTTCAGAATGGCGGGTGTCCAGACGGAAGCCGTCGCCGCGATCGTAGTTGGCGCGGTTCTGATTATAGAAACCGACCTGGAAGAAAAGCTCAGGAGTAAGATTGAACTTAATGCGGCCGCCCCACTGCGACACCGGCCAGTTGAACCAGCGATCGCCGCGCCAGTTCCCCGCCTGGCCGCTGCCCAGTGCCAGGTTCTGGAACAGATTGCCATCGAAGTTATCGAAGTCTTCGCCCACCGTGACCCGGCCGGCTTTCACATCGACCACATCGTCAAACAGTCCTTTGCGCAGCCAGAACTGCGTCAGGCGCCAGGTCTGGCCGCGACCGTAGACCTCCTGAACCGAAGAGAGCATCCCGGCGCGTCGGTCCCCTACCTGATCCGACAGGTTCTGACCGTCGCGATTGGTCACGGTCATCTGGAACTCGGCATCCTGCCAGTTCAGCAGTTTTTCCAGGTCAAAATTGGTGCCAAACGTCCACTGATCGCTGTAGCGCATAGTCGTGTTGCTGTCCGCGCCACCGCCCAGATTGGCCGCACTTTCCATGGTGTAGTTGACGTCAAATTTAATGCCGTCATCCTGCAGCTGCGTCCGGTAACCGCCCCAGTCACCAGCCATCCATTCGGAGTCGGGACTCAGCGCGTCAGCGGCCAGGGCTGACGTGGAAAGCATGGCCATAAGCAGGGTACCGGTTGCCACACGGGCAGAGGGAAAGCGGGCTTTTCTGTTTTTCATCGTGCTGATTCTTATGTAAGTGACCGAAAGTGACGCGCAGAGGATAGTGCTGGCTATTGAACGGCTTTTGTAAATACGTGCGCATACTTTCCGGAAACAGCAGATTGTTCGCGTAACTGTGATCGGGATCTCTTAGCGGTTACGTTTCAGCCAGAAACGGCAGTTTCTGCCGGGTCAGCGCAAAACAGGGGCACGATGGCCCCTGCGCTTAACGGCTCGCCTGGTCCAGTTGTGCAATCTCTGCGGGTGAGAGCGTGAGCTGCATCGCCCCGGTCAGATCGTCGAGCTGTTTCAGCGATGTGGCGCTGACAATCGGCGCGGTGATGCCGGGACGGGCGATCTGCCATGCCAGCGCCACCTGCGTCGGCGTCACCTGCTGCGCTGCGCTGATGGCATCCAGCGCGTCGAGGATCCGCAACCCGCGCGGATTGAGATATTTTTCGACCACGCTCTGCCCGCGCGCACTTTTCGCCGCATCCGCTGCTTCACGGTATTTGCCGCTGAGGAAACCGCTGGCGAGAGAATAGTAGTTGATCACGCCCAGTCCGTGCGCCTGCACCACAGGCTCCAGCTCCGACTCATAGGGCTGGCGGTCATAGAGGTTATATTCCGGCTGCAGGGTTTCGTAGCGCGCCAGTCCCTGCGCGTCACTGATCGCCAGCGCCTCCTGCAGTCGTGCGGCGCTGTAGTTTGAAGCCCCGATAGCCCGCACCTTGCCTTCCCGGATCAGGCCGTCAAAGGCGCTCAGTGTCTCCGCCAGGGGCGTATCTGCATCGTCGCGGTGCGCCTGATAGAGGTCGATATAGTCCGTCTGTAAACGGCGCAGCGACGCATCGACTGCCTGACGGATATAGTCCGGTTTCAGCCCGGTTTTCGCCGGGGACAGTTCCATCCCCACCTTGGTTGCCAGAACGATCCGGTCCCGTTTGCTACTTTTTTGCAGCCACTCGCCTATAAGGGTTTCCGATTCACCGCCTTTGTTGCCCGGCACCCAGCGGGAATAGACGTCGGCCGTATCGATAAACCAGAGCCCCCGCTCCACCAGCGCATCCAGCAGAGAAAATGAGGTAGCGCGATCCACCGTCCAGCCAAACACATTGCCGCCAAACGTCAGTCGCGGAACGGCGATACCGCTGTTACCTAACTGCCGTGTCTGATTCTGATGCATTTCTGGCTCCTTATTTACCGGAAAAACTGCCTGTTTCTCAGCATAGCAAAGGGGTTTTGCCTCTTTATGACGATTGTGCTGCGATTAATGAAAGAACAGGCATAATGACCCCGCCCTGACAGAGATTCCTTATTTCCTTCAACTTCTGCCCGTCAGAGGCGACTACAATCTGTCGTTTGCAGGCTAACCTTTTGATGCCTGCGCCTGGGACTACGTCACTGCTGGAGAGCACCGAAATCATGAGCACCCGACATCCTGTTATGAAGAAAACCCTGATTGTGCTGGCCCTGATTGCTGTCGCGGCAGGCGGCTATTATGGCTGGCAGCGCAGTGCGGCACCGGAAAGCGGCAGCCAGCGTGATGCGTCTGCCCCGGGCGACAAAGGCCGTGGTGAGGGCGCGCATCGCCCACTGGCCCCGGTTCAGGCTGCCACCGCCACTCGCGAAAGCGTGCCGCAATACCTGAGCGGACTGGGTACGGTCACCGCCGCCAATACGGCCACCGTGCGCAGCCGGGTCAACGGCGATCTGCTGGCGATCCACTTTACCGAAGGCGATCAGGTTAAAGCAGGCGATCTTCTGGCGGAGGTCGATCCGCGCCCTTACCAGGTGGCGTTAGCACAGGCTCAGGGCCAGGTCGTCAAGGATCAGGCCACGCTGGCGAATGCCCGTCGCGACCTGGCGCGCTACGAGAAGCTGGCGAAAACGTCCCTGGTGTCGCAACAGAGTCTGGATACCCAGCGTTCACTGGTCGCTGAAACGCTCGGCACGCTAAAGGCGGATGAAGGAAACGCTGCCAGCGCACAGCTTAATCTGACCTACAGCCGGATCACCGCGCCGATTTCCGGGCGGGTCGGCCTGAAGCAGGTGGATGTGGGCAACTACGTCACCAGCAGCGACAGCACCGGCATCGTGGTGATCACCCAGACGCATCCGATCGATGTGCTCTTCACGCTGGCGGAGAACAGCATCAGCGCCATTCTTAAAGCGCAGAAAAGCGGCCAGCCGCTACTGGTTGAGGCCTGGGATCGCAGCAATAAAAACCTGATCGCCAGCGGCAAACTGCTGAGTCTGGACAACCAGATTGATGTCACCACCGGCACCATCAAAATCAAGGCGCGATTCGATAATCAGGATGACGCGCTGTTTCCTAATCAGTTCGTTAATGTGCGCCTGAAGGTCAACACGCTGCAGGATGCGATTGTCATCCCGCCTGCTGCACTGCAGATGGGCAACGAGGGGAACTTTGTCTGGGTCGTCAACAGCGATAACAAAGTGAGTAAGAAAAGCGTGGTGCCCGGCCTGCAGGACAGCCAGAAGGTGGTGATCACGGCCGGTCTGGAGGCAGGTGAGCGCGTGGTCACAGATGGTCTGGACCGCCTGACGGAGGGGGCAAAAGTGGAGGTTGTGGCACCGCAGAGCAGCGCGCCGCGCAGCAGTCGCGCCACGCTGCCGTCAAAAGGAGAGCGTGAGTAATGCAGGTCATGCCTCCCGATCAGCATGGCGGACCGTCTCGCCAGTTTATTCTGCGCCCGGTCGCCACCACGCTGCTGATGATTGCGATTCTGCTGGCTGGCGTGCTGGGCTACCGCTTTCTGCCGGTTTCGGCGCTGCCGGAAGTGGATTATCCGACCATTCAGGTCGTCACCCTCTATCCGGGTGCCAGCCCGGATGTGGTCACCTCCTCCATCACCGCCCCGCTGGAGCATCAGTTTGGTCAGATGTCCGGCCTGAAGCAGATGTCGTCGCAAAGCGCCGGCGGTGCCTCGGTGGTGACGCTGCAGTTTCAGCTGACGCTGCCGCTGGATGTGGCTGAGCAGGAAGTGCAGGCGGCAATTAACTCCGCCACCAACCTGCTGCCCAACGACCTGCCTAATCCGCCGGTCTACAACAAAGTGAATCCCGCCGATCCGCCCATCATGACGCTGGCCGTCACCACCCGCAGCATGCCGCTGACGCAGGTGCAGGACATGATCGAAACCCGGATAGCGCAGAAGATTTCACAGGTGAGTGGCGTCGGGCTGGTCACCCTGTCGGGCGGTCAGCGTCCGGCCGTGCGGGTTAAGCTGAACGTGCAGGCGCTGTCGGCACTCGGCCTGACCAGCGAAACGGTACGGACCGCCATCAGCAACGCCAACGTCAACTCCGCCAAAGGCAGTCTGGATGGCCCGACCCGCTCTGTCACGCTGTCGGCCAATGACCAGATGAAGTCCGCGGAAGATTACCGCCAGCTGATTATCAGCTATAAAAACAACGCCCCGGTGCGGCTCGGCGACGTGGCCACCATCGAACAGGGTGCAGAAAACAGCTGGCTGGGTGCCTGGGCCAACCGCGATGCGGCGATCGTGCTCAACGTCCAGCGTCAGCCTGGCGCCAATATCATCGCCACGGCGGACAATATCCGCGCCATGCTGCCTGCGCTGACCGCGACCCTGCCGAAGTCCGTTGAGGTGACGCTGCTCACCGACCGCACCACCAACATCCGCGCGTCGGTCAGCGACACCCAGTTTGAGCTGGTGCTGGCGATGGCACTGGTGGTGATGATTATCTACCTGTTTCTGCGCAACGTGCCTGCCACGCTGATCCCGGCGGTGGCGGTTCCCCTGTCGCTGATCGGCACCTTCGCCGCCATGTATTTCCTGGGCTTTTCGATCAACAACCTGACGCTGATGGCGCTGACCATCGCCACCGGTTTCGTGGTCGATGATGCCATCGTGGTGATCGAGAACATCTCACGCTATATCGAGAAGGGTGAAAAACCGCTAACCGCCGCGCTGAAAGGGGCTGGCGAGATCGGCTTTACCATCATCTCGCTGACTTTCTCGCTGATTGCGGTGCTGATCCCGCTGCTGTTTATGGGGGATGTCATTGGCCGGCTGTTCCGCGAATTTGCCGTGACGCTGGCGGTCGCCATCCTGATCTCGGCGGTAGTCTCACTAACCCTGACGCCAATGATGTGCGCCCGGATGCTCAGCGCGGAGTCGCTGCGCAAACAGAACCGTTTTTCCCGCGCCAGCGAAGCGATGTTTGACCGCATCGTGGCCTTCTATGGCCGTGGCCTGCGCCGGGTGCTGAATCACCCCTGGCTGACGCTATCGGTGGCGGTCGGCACCCTGATGCTGACGCTGATGCTGTGGATGATTATCCCGAAAGGCTTTTTCCCGCAGCAGGACAACAGCATTATTCAGGGCACGCTGCAGGCGCCGCAGTCGGTCTCCTACGCCAGCATGGCGCAGCGCACGCGCGATGTCGCCTCCATCATCATGAAAGATCCGGCGGTGCAGAGCCTGACTTCGTTTGTCGGCGTAGATGGCACCAATGCCGCGCTCAACAGCGCCCGGCTGCAGATCAACCTCAAACCGCTGGACCAGCGCGACGACCGGATTCCGGCGATTCAGCAGCGTCTGCAGAGGGCGGTGAGTCAGGTGCCGGGCGTGCAGCTCTGGCTGCAGGCCGTGCAGGATCTCACTATCGATACCCAGGCGAGCCGGACGCCTTACCAGTTTACGCTGCAGTCCGGTTCGCTCACCTCGCTCAGCACCTGGGTTCCAGCCCTGCTGACCCGGCTGAATACGCTGCCACAACTGCGTGATGTCAGCAGCGACTGGCAGGATCAGGGGCTGGAGGCGTTTGTTAACGTCGACCGTGACAGCGCCAGCCGCCTCGGCATCAGCATGGCGGACGTGGACAATGCACTCTACAACGCCTTTGGGCAGCGGCTTATCTCCACCATCTACACCCAGGCGAATCAGTATCGCGTGGTGCTGGAGCAGGATAATCACGCCACGCCAGGGCTGGAGAGTCTGGAAGCGATTCGCCTCAACAGCAGCGACGGCGGCAGCGTGCCGCTCAGCGCCATTGCCCGTATTGAACAGCGGTTCGCGCCGCTGACGATTAATCACCTCGACCAGTTCCCGTCGGCAACCTTCTCGTTCAACGTAGCGGAGGGCTACTCTCTGGAGGATGCGGTGAAGGCGGTGTCGCAGGCGGAAGCCGCGCTGGGCATGCCTGCAGAGATGATGACTCAGTTCCAGGGCAGCACGCTGGCGTTTGAAGCGGCGCTGAGCAGCACCGTCTGGCTGATCGTGGCGGCCATCGTTGCGATGTACATCGTGCTGGGCGTGCTCTATGAGAGCTTTATTCATCCGATTACCATTCTCTCCACGCTGCCTACCGCCGGGGTCGGCGCGCTGCTGGCGCTGATGCTCAGCGGCAATGAGCTGGATATTGTGGCGATCATCGGCATCATCCTGCTGATCGGCATCGTGAAAAAGAACGCCATCATGATGATCGACTTTGCGCTGGCGGCCGAGCGTGAAGAGGGGATGACGCCTTATGACGCCATCTATCAGGCCTGCCTGCTGCGTTTCCGTCCGATTCTGATGACCACGCTGGCGGCCCTGCTCGGCGCACTGCCGCTGATGCTCAGCACGGGCGTCGGTGCCGAACTGCGTCATCCGCTGGGCATTGCGATGGTGGGCGGGCTGATTCTGAGCCAGGTATTGACCCTCTTTACGACGCCGGTGATCTACCTGCTGTTTGATCGGCTGGCTCACGCGACACGCCGCCGCTTCAGCCGCAGGGAGGCCGCAGAGTGAAGTTCTTTACCCTCTTTATCCACAGGCCCGTAGCAACCACCCTGCTGACGCTGGCTATCGCGCTGGCCGGGGTGCTGGGTTTCCGCCTGCTGCCGGTGGCCCCGCTGCCCCAGGTCGATTTTCCGGTGATCGTGATCTCCGCCTCGCTGCCGGGTGCCGCGCCGGAGATCATGGCGTCATCGGTGGCCACGCCGCTGGAGCGTTCGCTGGGACGGATCTCAGGCGTCAGCGAAATGACCTCCACCAGCTCGCTGGGCAACACCCGCATCATCCTGGTGTTTGATTTCGACCGTGACATCAACGGAGCCGCGCGCGACGTGCAGGCCGCGATTAACGCCGCGCAGAGCCTGCTGCCGACCGGGATGCCGTCGCGTCCGACGTGGCGCAAGGTTAACCCTTCCGATGCGCCGATCATGATCATGACGCTGACGTCGGATACCTACAATCCGGGTCAGCTCTACGACTACGCCTCCACCCAGCTGGCGCAGAAGCTGTCGCAGATTGAGGGCGTGGGTGATGTAACCGTAGGCGGCAGCTCGCTGCCTGCGGTTCGCGTGGCACTGAATCCGCAGGCGCTGTTTAACCAGGGTGTCTCTCTGGATGACGTGCGCACCGCCATTTCCAGTGCCAACCAGCGACGTCCGCAGGGGGCACTGGATGATACCCAGCGGCGCTGGCAGCTTCGGACCAATGACGCGCTGCAGACCGCGCGTGAGTATCAGCCACTGATCGTCCATTATAAAAACGGTGCGGCCGTCCGGCTGTCGGATGTGGCCACGGTCCAGGATTCGGTACAGGATGTGCGCAACGCCGGGATGTCGCGCGGCAAGCCTGCGGTGCTGCTGCTGATCCGCAAAACGCCTGACGCTAACGTGATCGACACCGTGGACCGTATCCGCGCTGAAATGCCCCGGCTGCATGAGGTGATCCCGGCCGCTATCGACCTGCAGATTGCGCAGGATCGCTCACCAACGATTCGTGCTTCGCTGCATGAGGTCGAGCAGTCACTGATCATCGCCGTGCTGCTGGTGATCATGGTGGTATTTCTCTTCCTGCGTTCAGGCCGGGCCACGCTGATCCCCGCCGTTGCCGTGCCGGTTTCACTGATCGGCACCTTCGCTGCCATGTACCTCTGCGGCTTCAGCCTGAACAACCTGTCGCTGATGGCGCTGACCATCGCCACCGGTTTTGTGGTGGATGACGCGATCGTGGTGCTGGAGAACATTGCCCGCCACGTCGAAGCGGGCATGAAGCCGCTGGCGGCCGCGCTGAAAGGGGTGCAGGAAGTCGGCTTTACCGTGCTGTCGATGAGCCTGTCGCTGGTGGCGGTGTTCCTGCCGCTGCTGATGATCGGCGGGCTGATTGGCCGCTTCTTCTCAGAATTTGCCATTACCCTGTCGGTCTCTATCGTCATCTCCCTGTTTATCTCAATCACCCTGACGCCGATGATGTGCGCTTATCTGCTGAAGCCGCACGCGCCGCGCAGCCAGCCACGTCGTCGCGGGGCAGGTCGTCTGCTGATGGCGATCCAGCAGGGGTATGGCCGTTCGCTCAGGGTAGTGCTGAACCATGCGCGCTGGGTCATGCTGCTGTTTGTCGCCACCATTGTCCTGACCGGCTGGCTGTTTGTGCATGTGCCGAAAACCTTTATGCCCGAACAGGATACCGGACGGCTCTCCGGCTTTATCTCTGCCGACCAGAGTATTTCGTTCCAGGCGATGCGCAGTAAACTGCAGGATTTTATGGAGATTGTCGGGGCCGATCCGGCTGTGGACAGCGTGGTGGGCTTTACCGGCGGAATGCGCACCAACAGCGGCTCAATGTTTATCTCGCTGAAACCGCTCTCTGAGCGCAAAGAGAGCGCGCAGGCGGTTATCGCCCGGCTGCGCGGCAAGCTGGCAAAAGAGCCAGGCGCCAGTCTCTATCTGAATGCGGTGCAGGATCTGCGCTCCGGTGGACGGGAGGCGAACGCCAGCTACCAGTATTCGCTGCTGTCGGACGATCTGGGCGCCCTGCGGACGTGGGAGCCGAAAATCCGCGAGGCGTTTTCTGCCCTGCCGCAGCTGGCAGATGTGAACTCCGATCAGCAGGATAAGGGCAGCGAGATGGCGCTGACTTACGATCGGGAGAGCATGGCGCGGCTGGGTATCGACGTCTCAAAGGCCAACGATCTGCTGAACAATGCCTTTGGGCAGCGTCAGATATCCACTATTTATCAACCACTCAATCAGTACAAAGTGGTCATGGAGGTCGATCCGCGCTACACCGAGGATATCAGCGCCCTGTCGCAGATGTTTGTGATTAATGACGCGGGTAAAGCGATTCCGCTGTCGTGGTTCGCGCACTGGCAGCCCGCCAACGCGCCGCTGTCGGTGAACCATGAAGGCCTGTCGGCCGCATCCACTATCTCGTTTAACCTGCCGGAAGGGGTGTCGCTGTCGCAGGCGTCAGAGGCGATCGATCGCACCATGACTGCCATTGGCGTTCCCTCCAGCGTGCGCGGCAGCTTTGCCGGAACGGCGCAGGTGTTTAAGCAGTCGCAAAGCAGCCAGCTCTGGCTGATGCTGGCGGCAATCGGGGCGGTCTATATCGTGCTGGGGATCCTTTATGAGAGCTATGTGCATCCGCTGACCATCCTCTCTACCCTGCCCTCGGCGGGCGTGGGCGCGCTGCTGGCGCTGGAGCTGTTCGATACGCCTTTCAGCCTGATTGCACTGATCGGCATTCTGCTGCTGATCGGCATCGTGAAAAAGAACGCTATCATGATGGTCGATTTCGCGCTGGAAGCGGAGCGCAACGGCCAGCTCAGCGCGCGCGAGGCGATCTTCCAGGCCTGCCTGCTGCGCTTCCGGCCGATTATGATGACCACGCTGGCTGCCCTGTTTGGTGCGCTGCCGCTGGTGCTGAGCAGCGGCGATGGCGCGGAGCTGCGTCAGCCGCTGGGGATTACCATCGCAGGCGGTCTGGTGATGAGCCAGCTGCTGACGCTCTACACGACGCCGGTGGTCTATCTGATGATGGATAAACTGCGGCGCAAAAAACGTCCGCTGGTCGCCACGCCGCAGCCGTAATGGCGGCAGTGGCGTGAGACATCGGGGGTAAGGCCGTTATCGGGGGGAGCGATGAGTACGCAAAGCACTAACGTCCGCTGGCAGTTATGGATCGTTGCCATCGGCTTCTTTATGCAGACGCTGGATACCACCATCGTGAACACGGCGATCCCCGCTATGGCGCACGATCTGGGCGTCAGCCCGCTGCACATGCACGCGGTCATCGTCTACTACGTGCTGACGGTGGCGGTGATGCTGCCGGTCAGCGGCTGGCTGGCGGATCGCTTTGGCGTGCGCAACATCTTCTTCAGCGCGATTCTGCTGTTCAGTCTGGGATCGCTGCTGTGCGCCCTCTCCGCCACGCTGGATCAGCTGGTGCTGTCGCGGGTGGTTCAGGGGATTGGCGGCGCGATGATGGTGCCGGTGGGCCGCCTGACGGTGATGAAGATCGTGCCGCGTGAGCAGTACATGTCCGCGATGACCTTTGTCACCCTGCCCGGTCAGATCGGCCCGCTGCTCGGCCCGGCGCTGGGCGGCGTGCTGGTGGAGTACGCCAGCTGGCACTGGATCTTCCTGATCAATATTCCGGTCGGCATCGCGGGCGCTATCGCCACCCTGATGCTGATGCCCAACTACCGTATGCAGACGCGGCGCTTTGACTTTGCCGGTTTTATCCTGCTGGCCGCCGGCATGGCGACCCTGACCCTGGCGCTGGATGGTCAGCGCAGCAGCGGCGGCTCTCCCCTGCTGCTGGGCGGCATGATTCTGGCGGGCACCTTCTCGCTGCTCTTCTATCTGCTGCATGCGCGCGACAATGATAATGCGCTGTTCAGCCTGAAGCTGTTCGATAACCCGATTTACGCCATCGGCCTGCTCGGCAGCTTCACCGGCCGCATCGGCAGTGGCATGCTGCCCTTTATGACGCCGATATTTCTGCAGCTCGGCATGGGCTACAGCCCGTTCCACGCTGGTCTGATGATGATTCCGATGGTGCTGGGCAATATGGGGATGAAGCGCATCGTGGTGCGCATCGTTAATCTTTATGGCTATCGCCGGGTGCTGGTGATGTCGACCGTGGCGCTGGCGCTGGTGGTGCTGCTCTTCCCGCTGGTGGCGATGCTGGGCTGGGTCTGGCTGCTGCCGCTGGTGCTGTTTCTGCAGGGGATGGTGAACGCCATTCGCTTCTCGTCGATGAATACCCTGACGCTGAAGGAGCTGCCCGATGAGCTGGCCTCCAGCGGCAACAGCCTGCTGTCGATGATCATGCAGCTGTCGATGAGTATTGGCGTCACCGTGGCCGGGCTGCTGCTGGGGGCGTTTGCGCAGGAGAGCGTGGCGGGCAGCGCCGCAGAGCACCAGATGTTTATTTATACCTACCTTTGCATGTCGCTGATTATCATCCTGCCCGCGCTGGTATTCTGGCGCGTTCCCTCCCAGGTGAGTACCAACGTCGATCTGCGACGCCGGAGAAAAAAATGAGAGTGAACCTGCGCCTGGGTATCGGGGCGAAACTGTTTATGGCGATCTTCGCCACCTGTATGCTGGTGCTGATCACCATGCACTGGGGCGTGCGGCTCAGCTTCGAGCATGGCTTCGTCGACTACATCAAGCGCGGCAATCAGCAGCGCCTGAACCTGCTCAGCGATGCGCTGGCTGACCAGTATGAGCAGCACGGCAACTGGGATTTTTTGCGTCACAACGATCGGCTGATTTTCACCATGCTGCGTTCGCTGGAGCAGAACCCGGACAGCAGCAGTCAGCTGCCGCCCCACGGCTGGCGTACCCAGTTCTGGGTGCTCGATCAGCAGTACAAGGTGATGGTCGGCCCGCCGGGGCCGGTGCCGCCGGAAGGCACGCGGCGCAATATCACCACCAGCACGGGCAGGATAGTCGGCTGGGTGATCGGCTCTCCACCGGAGCGGCTGACGCGCAGTACCGATATTAACTTTGATCTTCAGCAGCGGCGCACCAGCTGGATCATCGTCGGCCTCTCGACCCTGCTGGCGGCGCTGGCGACCTGGCTGATGGCGCGCGGTCTGCTGGCCCCGGTTAAGCGGCTGGTCGACGGCACCCATCATCTGGCGGCCGGTAACTTCGCCACCCGCGTCGAGGTCAGCAGCCGGGATGAACTGGGTCAGCTGGCGGGCGACTTCAACCTTCTCGCCCGCTCGCTGGAGAAAAACGAAAGCATGCGTCGCGCCTTTATGGCCGATATCTCCCACGAGCTGCGCACCCCGCTGGCGATTCTGCGGGGTGAGCTGGAAGCGATGCAGGATGGGGTGCGCAAGCTGACGCCGGAAGCGATCGCCTCGTTACAGAGTGAAGTGGTGGTACTGACCAAGCTGGTGGATGACCTGCATCAGCTGTCGCTCTCTGACGTGGGAGCCCTCGCCTACCGCAAACAGGCGACCGATCTGGTACAGCTGCTGGAGGTGACGGCGGGCAGCTTTGCCGAACGCTATCGCGCGCACCAGCTGACGCTGAAACTGAATCTGCCCGACCAGGCCCCCTTCTTTGGCGATCCCGACCGCCTGATGCAACTCTTCACCAACCTGCTGGAGAACAGCCTGCGCTACACCGACAGCGGAGGCCGGGTAGAGGTGACGCTCCGCTATGAGGCTCCCGACTGGCATATCGAATTTGATGACAGTGCGCCCGGCGTGGACAAGGCGTATCAGGCGCAGATTTTTGAGCGTTTCTTCCGCACCGAGGGGTCACGCAACCGTGCCAGCGGCGGCTCAGGCCTCGGCCTCGCGATCTGCAAAAATATTGCGGCCGCGCATGGTGGCGACCTTCATGCGGCGCACTCTGATTTAGGTGGACTGAAAATCGCGCTACACTTGCGCTATGTTCCCCCTGTGTAGACGCTTATGAGCCAGGAAACCCCCGATCCGCTGATTCTGGTGGTCGAAGATGAGCCGAAACTGGCGCAGCTGATGATCGATTATCTGCTCGCCTCAAATTACCGTACCCATCACATTGCCGACGGCAGTGCGGTGCTGGAGTATGTCCGCCAGACGCCACCCGATCTGATGCTGCTGGATTTAATGCTGCCCGGCACAGACGGCCTGACGCTGTGCCGCGAAATCCGCCGCCATTCCGACCTGCCGATTATTATGGTGACGGCGCGCACCGAAGAGATCGACCGGCTGCTGGGGCTGGAGCTGGGCGCGGATGACTACATCTGCAAACCCTTCAGTCCGCGTGAGGTGGTGGCGCGGGTGAAAACCATTCTGCGTCGGGTCAGACGTTCAGCGGAGGAGCCGCAGAGCGCCTCGCTGCTGCGGGTCGATGAAAGCCGCTTCTCCGCCAGCTGGCGCGAGAAACCACTTGATCTCACCCCGGCGGAGTTCCGCCTGCTGAAAACGCTGTCGCTGGAGCCGGGCAAGGTCTTTTCACGCGAACAGCTGCTTAACCATCTCTATGATGACTATCGCGTGGTGACGGATCGCACAATCGACAGCCACATCAAGAATCTGCGCCGCAAGCTGGAGCTGCTCGACAGCGAGCAACCCTTTATCCGCGCCGTTTACGGCATGGGGTATCGCTGGGAGGCCGACGCCTGTCATTTGATCTAGTTTGATCCTGATCAATTTACTTCCCTTTTCTCACTGCCTACAATTCCGCACCTTTTGCAGGGCTTAAGGCCCTGCACCTGCCGCCTGCGGCGGCATGCTGACCTGACATCAGTGAGAAAAACATGAAACCTGAGCTTCTTTCCCCCGCCGGCACGCTGAAAAACATGCGTTACGCCTTTGCCTACGGTGCCGATGCCGTCTATGCCGGCCAGCCGCGCTACAGCCTGCGGGTGCGCAACAACGAATTTACCCACGAGAATCTTGCGCTGGGCATCAGCGAGGCCCACGCGCTGGGCAAAAAATTCTATGTGGTCGTCAACATTGCGCCGCACAACGCCAAGCTGAAAACCTTTATCCGCGACCTGACGCCGGTGGTGGCCATGCAGCCCGACGCGCTGATCATGTCCGATCCCGGCCTGATTATGCTGGTGCGGGAGGCCTTTCCGTCGATGCCGATTCACCTGTCGGTGCAGGCCAACGCAGTCAACTGGGCGACAGTAAAATTCTGGCAGCAGAGGGGGCTGAGCCGGGTGATCCTGTCGCGTGAGCTGTCGCTGGAGGAGATCGCCGAGATCCGCCAGCAGGTACCGGAGATGGAGCTGGAAGTCTTTGTTCACGGTGCGCTCTGCATGGCCTATTCCGGTCGCTGTCTGCTGTCGGGCTACATGAACAAGCGCGACCCGAATCAGGGCACCTGCACCAACGCCTGCCGCTGGGAGTACAAAGTGGCCGAAGGTCAGCAGGATGAGGTGGGCAATATTGTGGGTATCCATGAGCCCATCGCGGTACAGGATGTGACCCCTACGCTGGGCGTAGGCCAGCCGACTGATAAGGTGTTTCTGCTGGAAGAGAAGATGAAACCGGGCGAGGTGATGAGCGCATTCGAAGATGAGCACGGCACTTACATTATGAATTCGCGCGATCTGCGTGCGGTCGCCCATGTGGAGCGGCTCAGCGGGATGGGCGTGCATTCGCTGAAAATTGAGGGCCGCACCAAGTCCTACTACTACTGCGCCCGGACCGCACAGGTCTATCGCCGGGCGATTGATGATGCTGCCGACGGTAAACCTTTTGATCCTTCGCTGCTGCAGACCCTGGAAGGTCTGGCCCATCGCGGTTATACCGAAGGCTTTCTGCGCCGCCACACCCATGACAGCTATCAGAACTATCAGCAGGGCTTTTCGGTTTCAGATCGCCAGCAGTTTGTCGGTGAATTTACCGGTGAGCGCCGGGGTGCGTGGGCGGAAGTGGCGGTGAAGAACAAGTTTATGCTGCATGACAGCACAGAGATCATGACACCGGCAGGGAATCTGCAGTGTCGGATCGATGCGCTGCAGAATGCGCGCGGTGAGCCCACGGAGATTGCGCCGGGCGATGGTCATCGCGTCTGGCTGCAGGTCCCTGAAGAGGTGGATCTGCAGTTTGCCCTGCTGCTGCGTAACTTCGATCACGGCGAGGATACCCGCGATCCGCACAACCGTTTACCAACGGAAACAATTTGTTGAAATCAGAACAGGATCACAGACCCTTGCCAGCCACTGCTTTATAGTCCCGCCTGCTGCTAACGAGTAACAATAAACGGCAGAATTATCAGGAACCACCTCATTTACCCGCCCGGCTCCCCCGTGCGGGTTTTCTTTTTTCTCTCTTTCTCCAATAATTTGCTGCTGGCAGCTATGTTATAAACTCCTCTCTTACTCTGTAGATCCTCAAGGAACGCAAAATGGATAATAAACCGCTTACGCTGCTCATCCTGAACGGAAAAGGCGCGGGTAATGAAGATCTGCGCGACGCGATTACTGCCCTGCGTGAACAAGGTTTCAACATTGCGGTGCGTGTCACGTTTGAAAAAGGGGACGGCGACCGTTACGTCAAAGAGGCGATTGCGCTGAGGGCGGAAACCGTAGTGGCAGGCGGTGGCGATGGCACCATCAATGAAATCGCGACGGCGCTGGCCGCGTCTGATGCGGAATATCGTCCGGCTCTGGGCATTCTGCCGCTGGGCACCGCCAATGACTTTGCCACCAGCGTCGGTATTCCCGAAGAGATGGAACCCGCTCTGCGGCTGGCGATCCAGGGTAAGGCGCATGCTATCGATCTGGCCCGGGTTAACCAGAGCCACTACTTCATTAATATGGCGACCGGTGGATTTGGCACCCGTATCACGACTGAGACACCGGAAAAGCTCAAGTCCGCGCTGGGCGGCGTCTCCTACTTTATTCACGGCCTGATGCGCATGGATACGCTCAAACCCGACACCTGTGAAATCAGCGGTCCCGATTTCGCCTGGCAGGGCGATGCGCTGGTGATCGGCATCGGTAATGGTCGCCAGGCGGGCGGCGGTCAGCGGTTATGCCCTTCTGCCCTGATCAACGATGGCCGGCTGGATGTGAGTATCGTGACCGCTCAGGAGCTGCTGCCCACGCTGCTGCACTCCCTGACCGGCGACGATGACAATCCGGGTATCGTCACCACGCAGCTCGAATCTCTGACCATCCGCTCTCCACATGAGATGACCTTTAACCTGGACGGTGAGCCGCTTTCCGGCCGCGAATTTGTTATTGAGGTTATGGCTGGGGCGCTGAGCTGCCGCCTGCCGCCGCAGTGCGCCCTGCTTTCCTGATTATCGTTAACGGGGGTGATAGCCCCCGTCTGCTATCTGCTTACGCCCTGTTGTCAACCCGTCCCCTGCCACGCCGCCGCCTTTCTGCCCTGTGATTTCCCCTGCACTGCACTCTGTGATTCCCTTCACAACTCTGCCAGCCTTACTTGTATGGTAGTATTATTGCGCGTATTTTTTCGTCATTAAACACTGACGGAAGGTACCCGGAATGAAAATTGTTAAGGCGGAAGTCTTTGTCACCTGTGCAGGCAGGAACTTTGTCACGCTGAAGATCACCACCGATCAGGGCCTGACCGGCGTGGGTGACGCCACACTCAACGGCCGCGAGCTGCCGGTCGCCTCCTACCTGAAAGATCATGTCTGTCCGCAACTGATCGGCCGCGATGCCCATCAGATCGAGGATATCTGGCAATACTTCTATAAGGGCGCTTACTGGCGTCGCGGTCCCGTAACGATGTCCGCGATCTCTGCCGTCGATATGGCGCTGTGGGATATCAAAGGCAAAGCCGCAAATATGCCGGTTTACCAGCTGCTGGGCGGCGCTTCCCGTACCGGGGTGATGGTCTATTGCCACACCACCGGCCACTCTATCGATGAAGTCATGGATGATTACGCCAGGCACAAAGAGCTGGGTTTTAAAGCGATTCGCGCGCAGTGCGGCGTGCCGGGAATGAAAACCACCTATGGCATGGCGAAAGGCAAAGGGCTGGCGTATGAACCGGCGACCAAAGGCAACTGGCCGGAAGAGCAGCTCTGGTCAACCGAGAAGTATCTCGACTTCACCCCAAAACTGTTCGCCGCCATCCGCGATAAATTTGGTTTCGATGAGCATCTGCTGCATGACATGCACCATCGCCTGACGCCGATTGAGGCGGCCCGCTTTGGCAAGAGCGTGGAGGACTATCGCCTGTTCTGGATGGAGGATCCAACGCCTGCGGAAAATCAGGCCTGCTTCCGCCTCATCCGTCAGCACACCGTGACCCCGATTGCGGTGGGCGAAGTGTTCAACAGCATCTGGGATTGCAAGCAGCTGATTGAAGAGCAGCTGATCGACTATATCCGCACCACCATTACACACGCAGGCGGCATTACCGGCATGCGGCGTATCGCTGATTTTGCCTCGCTTTATCAGGTACGCACCGGCTCGCACGGTCCTTCCGATCTCTCGCCGATCTGCATGGCGGCGGCGCTGCACTTTGACCTCTGGGTGCCGAATTTCGGCGTGCAGGAGTATATGGGCTTCTCTGAACAGATGATGGCGCTGTTTGATGCGAGCTGGCGCTTTGACCAGGGCTACATGCATCCTGGCGACAAGCCCGGCCTCGGCATCGACTTTAACGAAAAACTGGCGGCGAAATATCCCTATGAGCCTGCTTATCTGCCGGTCGCCCGTCTTGAAGATGGCACCCTCTGGAACTGGTAAGGAGAAACGGATGAAAAGCGTAGTGATTGAACAGCCGGGAAAACTGGCGATCGCGGAGCGCCCCCTGCCTCAACCGGCGTCGGGCGAAGTGCGGGTAAAAGTGGCCTGTGCCAGCATCTGCGGCTCGGATATCCATATCTGGCACGGCCACAACCCATTCGCCAGCTATCCCCGGGTCATCGGCCATGAGTTTTTTGGTGTGATCGATGCGGTGGGCGACGGGGTTGACGCGGCCCGTCTGGGTCAGCGCGTTGCGGTCGATCCGGTCATCAGCTGCGGGAGCTGCTATCCCTGCTCTGTCGGGCGACCCAATGTCTGCACCACGCTGCAGGTGATCGGCGTGCACCGCGATGGCGGCTTCAGCGACTATGCGCTGGCGCCCGCCCGCAATGCCTGGCCGCTGCCGGAAACGATCCCCGATCGGCTCGCCAGCCTGATTGAACCATTCACTATCGCCGCCAACATCACGGCGTTTCTTCAGCCGCGTCCCGACGATATCGCCCTGATCTACGGTGCCGGTCCGATGGGACTTACCGCCGTGCAGGTGCTGAAAGGGGTCTATGGCGTGAAGAGCGTGATGGTGGCAGATCGGCTGCCGGAACGGCTGGCACTGGCCGCGCAGAGCGGTGCGGACCAGTGCTTCGATAACGGTGACATCCCGCTGGCGGAGCAGCTCAGCGGTGTGCAGCCGACGCTGATTATTGACGCCGCCTGCCAACCCGCCATTCTGGCTGAAGCGGCGGCGCTCGCCTCACCGGCCGGTCGCATCGGCCTGCTGGGCTTCTCTGGCGAACCCTGCAGCATTACGCAGCAGAGCCTGACCAGTAAAGAGCTGTCGCTGTTTACCTCGCGCCTTAACAGTAACCGCTTCCCACAGGTCATTGGCTGGATGGAACAGGGGTTACTCCAGCCCGAAAAACTGGTGACACACGCCTTTCCGCTCAGGGAGGTGGAACGCGCGATGACCCTGTTTGAAAAAGATCCGCGCACCTGCTGCAAAGTGATCCTGCAAATGGATTAACAGCCGCTGTGCCGAGGCGGTGCCGGTACATTTTCGCGGGCACCCTTAAAACGATAAAACAGACCCCGGAGTTTGTATGTTCAAGAACCTGCGCTGGACCCTCGTTTTACTGCTGTTCCTGGTTTACATGATTAACTATCTGGACCGCGTTGCCCTGTCGCTGACGGTGCCGCTGGTTGAAAAAGATCTGGTGATTAATGCTGAGCAGTTCGGCATCATTTTCGGCAGCTTCTTCTTTGGCTACGCCCTGTTTAATTTTGTCGGCGGTCTGGCCACCGATCGCTTCGGCCCCAAAATCGTGCTGGCCGTGGCGGTGGGGGCCTGGTCCATTTTCTGCGGCATGACTGCCCTCGCGACCGGCTTCTGGTCGCTGCTGATTCTGCGCGTGCTCTTCGGCATGGCGGAGGGGCCGATCTGCTCGTCGGCTAACAAAGCGATCAACGGCTGGTTTCCCAGGAAACAGGCCGCGACGGCTATGGGGCTGCTGAGTGCCGGTTCACCGCTGGGAGGAGCTGTCGCTGGCCCGATCATAGGCTATCTGGCGCTGGCCTTCGGCTGGCGACCGGCCTTCGTCATTGTCTGCTGCATCGGTCTGGTCTGGATGGCATTCTGGCTCTTTTTTGCTGCGGATAATCCGGAGAAAAGTAAACGGGTAACGGAGGAGGAACGTCAGCTGATCGCGCGCCTGAAGAGCGCGAACCCGAATGATGAGGTCGATCTCTCAGAGACACCGCATCCCTTTGGCTACTACCTGCGCCAGCCGATTATCCTGGTCACCGCCTTCGCCTTCTTTTGCTACAACTATATCCTGTTCTTCTTCCTGAGCTGGTTCCCGGCCTACCTGGTGCAGGCGCACGGGCTGGATATTAAATCGATGAGTATCACGACGATGATTCCGTGGATCGTGGGCTTCGTCGGCCTGGCGCTGGGCGGCTGGATCTCCGATAAAATTTTCAACCTTACCGGCAAACTGTTGTTGTCGCGCAAAATTGTGCTGGTGGTCTCACTGCTGGCAGCCGCAATTTGTGTGGCACTGGCGGGTACGATAAAAGAGGTGGTTCCCGCCGTAATGATGATGTCGGTGTCGATCTTCTTTCTCTATATCACCGGCGCGATCTACTGGGCCATTATTCAGGATGTGGTCCACAAGAGCCGCATCGGCAGCATCAGCGGTTTTATCCATCTGACAGGGAGTCTCTCCGGCATCATCGGGCCTGTTGTCACGGGCTTTATTGTTCAGCACACCGGTAAATTTGACAGCGCCTTCGTACTGGCCGGGTGTGTTGCTGCGCTGGGTGCTTTCCTGGTGCTGTTTGTCATTCGCAGTCCGAAGATCCGCGATAAACCGGTTTCGGTCTGAAGTTATTTCTGACAGAACCTTTATTTGGGGCGCTTTTCGCCCCCTTTGCCATAAGGACGGATTATGTTACAGATCGACCGCCTGCCCCCGGCGATCAGGCGCCCCGCTTACGATCGCAGTCAGTTAAAAACCCGCATGGTGCACATCGGTTTCGGTGCCTTTCATCGCGCCCATCAGGCCCTGTGCAGCGATAAACTGGCTGACCAGGGCAGCGACTGGGGATACTGCGAAGTGAATCTCAACAGCGGCGCACTGATTCAGGCTCTGCGCGAGCAGCATCTCCTCTATACCCTGACGGAGATGGCCGATGACGCATTGCACACCCGGGTAATTGGCGTTATTACCCAGGCGCTGCACGGTAAAAGTGATGGAATTGAGGCGGTGATCGAGGCGATGTCTCAGCCCGATGTCGCGATTGTTTCGATGACCGTGACCGAGAAAGGCTACTGCCACCAGCCGGCCAGTGGTCACTTAAACCCGGATCACCCCGATATTGTGCATGACCTGCAGAACCCGGACGCACCGCGCTCACTGCCGGGACTGATTCTGGCCGCGATTCGCCGCCGCCGGGATCGGGATCTGCCGCCCTTCAGCGTGATGTCCTGTGACAACATGCCGGAGAATGGCCATGTCACCCGCAACGTTATTGTGCAGCTGGCCCGGCTTCAGGATCCAACGCTGGCCGATTATATTCAGCAGCAGATCACCTTCCCGTCCACCATGGTGGATCGCATCGTTCCGGCCATGACCGATGCCGCGTTTAGCGCACTCAGCGCGCGCCTGGGTTCCTGCGATCCGGTCGCCGTGGAAGCAGAGCCGTTTTTTCAGTGGGTCATTGAAGATAACTTCGTCAGTGGTCGTCCGGCCTGGGAGAAAGCGGGCGCAGAGCTGGTCAGCGATGTCCTGCCTTATGAAGAGATGAAACTGCGCATGCTGAATGGCAGCCACTCTTTTCTGGCCTATCTCGGCTTCCTGGCGGGCTATGAGCACATCAGCGACTGCATGGCCGATCCCCACTTTCGTGCCGCCGCCCGTTCACTGATGGTGGATGAGCAGGCCCCTACCCTGCGCACCCAGGGTGTGGACCTTAACGCCTATGCCGATTCGCTGATTGCCCGTTATGAGAATCGCGCGATCAAACACCGCACCGGACAAATCGCCACCGACGGCAGCCAGAAGCTGCCTCAGCGTCTTCTCGACAGCCTGCGCTGGCATCTGCAGCGCGGTAACGACTGCGACCTGCTGCTGCTGGGAGTGGCGGGCTGGATGCGCTACGTCGGCGGCGTGGACGAACAGGGCCAGCCGATTGAGATCCGCGATCCGATGAAGAAACAGCTGGCGGAATGTGTGGCCGCCAGCGAAGAGGGCGAGGCGCGCGTGCGCGCACTCCTTTCCCTGCGCGAGGTGTTTGGCGAGGATCTGCTGCAGAATGCTGATGTAGTCGCGCGGCTGACCGACTGGTATCAGCAACTCTCTGAACAGGGCGCGCGCGCGACGGTGCATCACTGCCTCAATCGCCGCCAGCAGCGGGTTAACAAAGGGCTGGCGCAGATGCAGCGTGCTGATTAGACTGACACTTTCCCATCGCGCTGGTCCCGGCCAGCCGTAATATGGATATTGCTGCATGTCGATCGCCTATACCATTACAACCAGCGAACCGGTGAATCAGCAGATTTACCGCTATCTGCGCAAAGATATTGTCACCTGCGCAATTGAGCCGGGTTCGCTGCTCTCAGAAAAAGAGGTTTCCGCGCGCTTTAACGTCTCGCGCCAGCCGGTGCGGGAAGCATTTATTAAGCTGGCCGAAGCGGGACTGGTACAGGTATTGCCGCAACGTGGCACCTTCGTGCGGAAAATTTCTGCCAAACGGGTCGCGGATGGCCGCTTTATCCGTGAAGCGGTGGAAATCTCGGTCGTGCGTCGTTCAGCGCAGGAGATTACGGCAGCATCGCTGATGGCACTGGAGCATAATCTGCAGCTGCAGCGCATGGCCGCATCACGTCACGACAGCCAGGCTTTTCTCAGCCTCGACGATGAGTTTCATCGCCTGATCGCGGAAAGCATTGACTGCAGGCTCGCCTGGGAAACGGTGGAGAACATCAAAGCCACCATGGACCGGGTTCGGTTTCTGACGCTGAGTGAAGTCTCGCCGCCGGAAAAGCTGATTGAGCAGCATGAAGAGATCTTTGCCGCGCTGACGTCTCACGATGCGGAGGCGGCCGAAACGGCCATGCGTCTGCACCTGCAGGAGATGATCTTTTCTATCACCCCGATTGCCGAGCGCAACAGCGCCTGGTTTGAAACCCCCTGAGCCAGGCCCTCACCGTCCGCCAGGACGATGAGGGTCTGCATCACTACCACCATTGATGAAAATGGTGAACCGGCCCGATGCCCTTCCCGACCTCCAGTGAATCCGCCTGCAACAGCGCCTGCTGCAGCCAGTTTTTCGCCTCTGCGAGCGTTTCCGCCCAGTCAGCATGGCGCGGACGCAGGGCCGCTAAGGCCGCCGACAGCGTACAACCCGTGCCGTGCGTATGGCGGGTGTTGACGCGCGGCGTGCTGAATCGCTGCTCTGCGTCGGGCGCGATCAGCCAGTCCGGGCTTTCGCCCGCGGCCAGGTGACCGCCCTTCATCAGCACAGCCTGACAGCCCAGCGCCAGCAGTGCCCGCCCCTGCCTGCGCATCTCCGCCTCGTCGGTGGCGATGGCACACTCCAGTAAGGCTGCCGCTTCCGGCAGATTAGGGGTAATCAGCGAGACCTGCGGCAATAACAGCTCACGGACACTGGCTACGGCAGCCGGTGAAAGCAGCGCATCCCCGCTTTTCGCCACCATCACCGTATCCAGCACCACAAAGGGGATGCTCGCCTGCCTGAGCCGGGCGGCCACCTGCTCCACAATAGCCGTTTCCGACAACATGCCAATTTTCGCACTATCAATGCGGACATCACTCAGCACCGAATCGAGCTGAGCGGTCACAAAGTCCGGATCAATACGGCAGACCGACTGAACCCCGCAGGTGTTCTGTGCCACCAGCGCGGTGATCACACTGGTGCCATAGGCACCCAGCGCGGAGAACGTCTTCAGATCGGCCTGAATCCCGGCGCCGCCGCTGGGATCGGTCCCGGCAATCGTCAGGGCATTAATGCGCTTCATGATGCGCCTCCAGCGTCCAGAGTGCATCGACAAACGCCGTGGCAAAACTGCCCGGCGCGGCGGCCTGAGATGCTGCCCTTTCTCCCGCTGACGACATCACCTGACAGGCGGCGGCCACATTTAACAGCCGATCGCCGGGCAGGCTGCTGAACCCTGCCACGACCGCAGAGAGCGCACAGCCGGTTCCCACCACCCGCGTCATCAGGGGCGAGCCGCCGCGAAGCGCAAAGATCCGCGTGCCATCGGTGGCGTAGTCCACTTCACCGCTGACAATGACCAGCGTGCGCCAGCGAATGGCGAGCTGACGGGCGGCATCGAGCGCCGCATCCGCCTGGTGCAGCGTATCCACGCCGCGTCCGCCACTGGCCTGCTTTGCCAGCGCCAGAATCTCTGAAGCGTTGCCGCGGATCACAGCCGGTTCCTGGCTCAATAACTGCTGGCAGAAGTCACTGCGCAGCGTCAGAGCACCGACGGCGACCGGGTCGAGCGTCCAGGGGGTGCCTGCCTCTCGGGCGGCGCTGACGGCGGCCTGCATCGCCTGCTGGCGCTCGCGGGTCAGGGTGCCGACATTGATGAGGAGCGCATCGGCAAAGCGGCTGAACTCAGCGGCTTCGTCAGCATCGATGACCATCGCCGGCGAGGCGTTCAGTGCAAGCAGCACGTTGGCGGTGAAGTTCTGTACCACCTCATTGGTCATACAGTGGACCAGCGGTGAGTGACGGCGAAAAGCGTGCAGACAGGGCGCGAAGTGCGCGGCAGAAAGGTGTTGAGATGGCTGTGACATCATAGCTCCCAACCGGCGAACAAGAAGGCGAATGCGGTCAGGCATCAGACTTCCCTACGCTGGCATTATCCAGATCAGGTAATACGGGTATTTCTCAGCCTTCACAAAGAAGGGCACCCCGAGTCGTTTAACTAAATTCAGTCAGTCAGGATAGTAATGTCAGCAGGCGGTCCTGTAAACGCATACCGCACGATTACGGCATCACTCCCGGACTCCGTTGGCGTCCTCACTCACCGGCAGAAACCGCGCGGGCAGTCTGCGCCGCCCCGCTTCTGCCACATCCGGATTCGCGAAGAAACCCGTAACACTTTACCAGGCGATCCCGTTTATTTCGCGCAGCTTTCACCTGTCGCGTTCCAGATTACCTATACAGGTTAACTGTCTGATCAATCTGGGCATTTATCTTTTTCACACACTACACGCGTTGCCGCACTGGACTTTTTTCACGCAACGCAGAAAAAGAGTGCGCCAGTTTACAGGACAAACACAAAACGGTTAAAGAAAGCACCGACCTGTGCTATTCACAGTGCAGGATAAACCTGCCAGGGAGGCTGACGGAATGGAGAAGACCTTTCATATCGCGCTCTTATTTAATGCGAATAAGGCGTATGACCGCCAGATAATCGAGGGCGTGGGTAAATACCTGCAGCGTTCCCGTACCCTGTGGGATGTTTACATCGCAGACGATTTCCGCAGTAACATTGACAGCATCAATGGCTGGAACGTGGATGGTGTAATTGCTGACTGCGATGTGCTGGCGGTTGAACAGGAACTCAATAAGCTGACCATGCCTGTTGTCGGTATTGGTGGCTCCTACTCCTCCGGAAAGGCTTTTCCGAATCTGCACTATGTGGCTACTGATAACTACAGCCTGGTCGCGACCGCGCTGGAGCATCTGATTAACAAGGGTATGGAACATTTTGCCCTGTACAGCTTCCCTGTATGTCCGGATAAACGCTGGGCAACCGAACGTGAGAACGCATTTGCTGCGATCCTGCAGCAAAAGGACCGGACCGGATTAATTTATCGCGGCCATGATATCACTATCGATAACTGGCAGACGGCGCAGAACCAGTTGGCTGACTGGGTAACGTCTCTGCCAGAGGGCACCGGCATCGTCGCGGTGACAGATTCCCGCGCCAGACATTTACTGCAGATCTGTGAAAATATAGGGATCCCGGTGCCGGAAAAGTTAGCCATTATTGGCATCGACAATGAAGAGTTAACGCAACATCTGTCGGGCATCAGTCTCTCCTCCGTGGTTCATGGCGCAATAAAAATGGGTTCCTGCGCGGCTGAAATTCTTCATAAACTCTTAAAGGGAGAGTCATTGCCGTTGCAGCGCGTGGTGGTTCCCCCGCTGAAACTGGTGGAACGCCGTTCGAGCAATTATCGTTCTATTGTCGATCCCTATGTTATCCGGGCAATGAACTTTATCCGCGATAATGCCTGTAAGGGTATCAAGGCTGAACAGGTCATCAGTTTTACCGGTATTTCACGAACCAGTCTGGAAATCCGTTTTAAAGCGCATCTGGGTGCGACCATTCACACCGTCATTCATAATGAAAAAATCGAACATGCCCGCAACTTACTCATCACCACAGATCTCCCGATGAAAGAGATCTCACTGATTGCGGGTTATCCCTCTGTTCAGTATTTCTATCTGGTCTTCAGGAAAACCTATAATCTGACCCCTAAAGCCTACCGCAGCCGTTATCAGGAGCAGAATCGTGCCAGTTAACTGGCTGAATCTATCCGTCAGCGAAACCGTATTTTCTGGCGGGAAGGCACGTTTAAAATCTACGCCGGCCCGCCAGAGAGAATGCTTCAGAACAGATATTTCAGGCCGATACGCATCCGGTACTCTTTATCGCCGTTTCCTGCCCGGCCCAGATCGGAAATATCACCAAAAGGTTTCCAGTGTGAGTCATACTGGTAGCTGAGATAGAGCGTATGCTGCCACATCTCTTTTTTGTTATTTCCGAAGTGAAAATCGTTCTGCTTCTGCAGATAGACCGGGTTATAGTTAACAAATAACTTATCCGTGACCTGCCAGTTCAGCCATAGATCATATTCGTGCGAGCTGTTTCGTTGCAGACTGTCATCCAGGCAGGGTGTTTTATAGTTGTAGTGATAGTAGCGATACCCGGCCATCACGCCGAACTGAGGGCTGAGTTGATAATTAAACTTCAGGTAGGGATCGATGTGGCTGCCCTTGTGCCCCCAGCTGAAGACCATGTCGGGAATAAACGAAAACCGGTCTGTCAGCGGAATCGCGTAGGTGACCTCTACCTCTGAGTAGTTGTTCTTAAATTCAGTGTAATTACTGCCGTTGTTGATCGTGTTCTGATATGAGAAAGAAACACTGTCATTAATCACGGTTGAAATCTGCAGTCGGGTCTGGAACATTTTACTGCCGGTGGTATAGGCTTCACGAATATCCACGCCTGTGGATGAGAAATCTAACGCAAAGGCAGAAAGTGGCATAGCAGAAATCATTACTGCACTGGCTAACGCCTGTTTTTTCATCATCGCTTTCATCGTCTTTTCCCTTTATGGTAGTAATCCTTTTTATGGTTATAGAATAACCGAAAGCGCATGAATATAATTTTATCATTTTTTACTGGCTAATTATTAAATATAGCAACTGTGACTGTGTGCAAAATATAAAAAACAAGAGAGCCATTACGTTAAAGGTTCAATTAAAAAAACCGCTCCGGAGAGCGGTGAATAGAAAACAGAGGCAGGATAGATCTGGCTGGAATAATCAGGTTGTGGATGGTGAGCGATAACTGATGGTGGCATGACTCTCCATTGACCAGTGCTCATCCAGAATGCGCAGCGGCCCTGCCAGCGTAATCGTCTGCTGAAGCACAATATTATCTGAGGCTTCACCAATCATTAAAATAAAGTCTCCCGGCTCTACCCTGCGCCTGCCCTGATTGTCCGTAAAGTTAAGCATATCTGCCGGAAGCGTAAAGCTGATTTCAGCAGACTGCGCCGGGGCCAGCCGAATACGCTGAAACGCTTTTAACTCTTTAACCGGGCGCACCAGTGAAGCCTGTATATCGCGGACATAGACCTGAATGACGGTGTCGGCCTCCCGCTCTCCGCTATTTTCCACCGTCACGGTAAAGGTCACCGCCTCATCCATAGTGAAAATCATCTTTGGTAAAGTGAGGGCCGAAAGTCTGAATAACGAGTAGCTCAGGCCGTAACCAAAGGCGTAGCGCGGTGGAAAATGAAAGGCGACCGGGGTGCCGCTGCTCTTCATTTTATGATTATAAAAATAGGGCATCGCCCCCACGTTTCCCGGCACTGAGACGACCAGTCTGCCACCGGGACTCTGCCTGCCCGTCAGAATGTCTGCAATGGCGCAGGCCCCCTCCTGCCCGGCCTGCCACGCCATCAGAAATCCCGCCAGCCGATCTTCAAGCCCCTGCAGGCTGTAGGGGCGGCCGCTGGTCATAACCACGATAGTCGGAACGCCCGTCTCCACCACCGCCTCTAGCAATTTCTGCTGTACGCCAGGCAGGTTCAGGGTATCGCTGTCCGATCCCTCGCCTACCGTGCCACTCTGGAACAGCCCGGCCAGATCGCCCACAAAGCAGATCGCCAGCGTCGACTCTTGCGCAGCCTGAACCGCGTCGGCGATCAGCGATTCATCGCGCGACACCGGTGAGACGGCCAGCGGCCTGCCGACATCCCCCGGAAACACCGGGGTTCCTGCGGCACGCTCCGTCAGAATATGGCACCCTTTCCGATACGTGATCCGGCACTCTGGCAGCGCCTGCTGCAGAGCAGTTAATGGCGTGGTGACCTGGCTGGTATTCGCCTCGGTATCATTCAGAATCAGGTGCACGGGAAAACTGTATCCCGATAACAGCGCCAGTGGGTCATCCGCCGTCGGGCCGATGACCGCGACCGACTCCAGTGCTGACGCCCGCAGCGGTAAGGTGCCGTCATTCTCCAGCAGGATCATGGATTCCAGTGCCACCTGCCGGGCAACCTGACGCGCCCGCACCGACTGAAAATCGGGCCGGGCATCCGGGATAAAGGGATTGTCGAAAAGTCCCGTTCTGAATTTCTCCGTCAGGATTCTGGCGACGATCTGATCGATTTTCTCCTCCGCGATCAGCCCCCGTGCCAGCGCCTCTGTCAGGGCCGCCGCGCAGTCATCTTTCGGCAACTCCACATCGAGGCCGGCGTTAAAGGCACTGGCAGCTGATTCGGCGCGATCGGCAGTGACGCCATGATGCTGATGCAGCAGGCTGACGCCGCCATAATCGGCTACGATCAGCCCGTCGAATCCCCAGCGGTTGCGTAATATTTCGGTCAGCAGGAAGGCATCGTTATGGCAGGGCTGATTATCGATATCATGGTAAGCGGGCATCACCGATCCCGCATTCGCCAGCTTAACCGCCATCTCAAAAGGCAGCAGAAAGATATCATTAAGTTCTTTGAACCCCAGATGAACCGGTGCGTGGTTACGTGCCCCCTCGCTGAACGAGTGCGCCGCATAGTGTTTCAGCGTCGCCAGCAGATCACGTTGCTCTCCCTGCAGCCCCCTCACATATTCTGTCGCCATAATCCCGACCAGATAGGGATCTTCGCCAAACGTCTCTTCTGTACGGCCCCAGCGCAAATCGCGCGACACATCAAGAACCGGCGCCAGCGCCTGACGACAGCCAATGCTGCGTGCCTCTCTGCCAATACAGTCCGCCATCGCCTTTATCAGCCCGGGATGCCAGGTGGAGGCCATATTCAGCGATGACGGAAACAGGGTCGCCCCCATACACATCAATCCTGTCAGACACTCCTCATGAAACATCGCCGGAATACCGAAACGGCCTGCTGCCATAATGCGTTTTTGCAGCGCATTAAACAGAGCAATCCCGGTTTCAGCATTCAGCATCCCGGAACCAAAGGGCCGCGTAATCTGCCCCACCCCCAGCGCCATCTTCTGTTCAAACGATGCCTGCGCGTCCCGGTGGCTGAACTGGTCACTGGCATCCTGCCGTTCGGTGACCGCTCCCTCATCTGAAACCATCAGCCAGTAACCATGCATCTGCGCGATTTTCTCGTCCAGTGTCATCTGGCTGAGCAGATAGCGGGCACGCGCCTCCGCAGGCAATGAGGGATCCTGATAATGACGATCCATGAATAACCTCTGTGTGATTGAAACTTACCGATCCGACGTAGCTGGCTCTGCGCTGTTTGCGTCTTTCCTTTCGGACGGATCAGGGCTGGAGTGAGGATGCGCGCGGCTTTCACCCTGCCAGATATTTTCATATTTAATTCCGGTCAGGCTTTCAATTACAGCGCGTGTCCCGGCAGGGCTGTTGGTGAGGTCGCCTTCTGTCTCTTTCAGGCGCGCCACTTCCTCAAGCAGGATCTGATGCGTGCGGCGATCTAACGCAAAGCGGGTAGAGACGAGAAACGCGAGAAGCAGTAACCCCAGCGTGCCCAGGCAGACAATACCCACAACCGTCTCTGTCGCTAAGGTTGTCTGCGTCGCAGCCCCTGAGACAAAGCCGTTCATTTCGAGAAGTGCGCCCACAATCAATGCGGATGCCCCCAGGGTGCTTTTTCTCGCAAAGGTCATCATGCCGGCAAAAATGCCTTCACGACGTCTTCGCGTGATCACTTCATCCACGTCGGGAATAAACGGATAGATATTCCAGGTCAGGTAGACATAGCCACCCTTAAATAACTGGTAGATAAAGGCGATGCCATAGAGCGCCGGAATCATCCAGGCAGGCTGATAAAAATAGAAAGCGGTAAATGCCAGCATGCATAGCATCACCATCAGATAACAGAGCTGCAGTAATCTGGCGGGTTTATAGCGGATAAAAGCCCAGGCAAAAAGCGCCGTTCCCCAGCCGAAGCAGAAGATCCCTACTGACATCAGGTTCGCAGCCAGGGTCGCATCCTGATGAAGGGCAAAGATGATGAAAAAAGCAAAGACGGAACTCAGCAGATCCAGTGCGGTAAAGGAGAGAAGATACATCAGCAGAAGCTGTCTGAAGGCTTTGACCTTCAGGCTTGTGAGCATCTCTCTGATAACCGATGAAACGACTTTCCTTCCGGATCTGCACGGTTCCGGACGCCGTGCGTCAGCCGCGTCGTCGCGCTCCCAGGTTGTCAGATAGGTAATTATCACCGCAATCATCGTGAGCACCGTAAAGATGACACCATTAATCAGGAACGCCTGCGCAGATTGATTGCCTGATAATTTAAACAGCTGCCCCGGAATAAAGGTAGCCAGTGAGGCGGCCAGTCCGGCAAAAATAATCCTTGAAGCTGAGAGCCGGGTTCGCTCTTTATAGTCGCTGGTCATCTCCGAGGCGATCGCTTCATAGGGAATAATGATCATGGCCGCAACCACTTCCATTAACAGATAGGTGGCGAGGTAATAAAAATAGTGCATCCCCTCCACCCACATCAGACTGAAGATAATCAGCAGCGGGCAGCAGAGTAATAAAAAAGATCGGCGACGGCCAAATCGCCGTCCGATACGGGTATTGCCGATATTATCCGTCAAATAGCCAACCAGCGGACTGATAATCGTATCCAGGATTCGGGCAATAAAGAGGATTGAACCGGCTTGCATCGGGCTTAAGCCGCAATAGGTGACATAGAAAAACATCAGCCAGGCACCCATTACGGCAAAAGCGCCACTGCCGAGTATATCGGTGACACCATAACCCATATAATTTTTTAAGGTTATCTTACGAGGTTCTTTCATAATCAGCTCCATGCAGTAGGGTGGGCACGATTGCCCACCGTCCTCAAACGTTATTTATATATTTTCCGTCCCTTGTTATCGTCAATTCCCGACTTGCGGTAAAAATAGGTATTAATTCTGTCACGCCATTCGCTGGCATTCTTTTTCTGTTTCTGAAGACGCTCAGCGACGTGCTCATGAATATCAGAGGGCATTAAACCCGCCAGCGTTTGCCAGCGATGAATAAACTCGTCTACGGCCTCAACGCCAGAAAAATGGGTGTCGTAAATATGCTGAATGACGCTGTTACCATTTTTCAGACGGTGGTCGTAACGCAGAAAATGGAAAAAGAGGATTAATTCATCAGGGCAACGCTGCAGATCGTTATAAAGCTGGCAATTTTCTGGCGCATATAACGAGACATAGCCCGTGCCGCTTTCGAGCGTGCGATCCACGCCCAGGCCATTGCGATCGGCATAGTGATGCGTTCCCCATACGTCATATTCATAGCCGTCAATGTTTGGTCCGTAATGATGATGGGGATTGACCATCCAGCCCACGCCCAGCGGCGCGGTGTAATCTTCGTAGATCTGACCGCTGGACAGCAGCATCTCACTGACCGTGCGGGTCACCTCTGCATCTGTCCCGAAGGTTAACTGGCTCCACTCCCTGGCGAGCCCCTCAGCTTCGATAGCTGGATCCCAGAGAAGCCGGCCATAGCCATAGAGATTGGCCTGCGCCAGCAGATGTCCGGTCCAGAAGCGGTCGTCGCCGGTATTAGCGACCGCAGTTACACCGGCATGTGGCATTCCGTTTGCCCGCCCGCAGACCAGATCTTCGATGGTGGAGGGGCCGGATGAGAGTCGGGTATCAAACGCCAGAATCGTCTTCCACTGCGGCACCAGCCAGAACAGGTCGATCTGCTGCCCGGTATACTCCTGGGTGATTTGCAGTTCGAGCACCTGATTGGTGGCAGGCATTGCCCCCAGCAGCGGCGAAACCGGTTCACGCACCTGAAAATCCATCGGGCCGTTTTTGATCTGCAGAATCACGTTTTCACGGAACTGACCATCCAGCGGCGCGAAATGTTCACAGGCGGCGCGCGCCCGGTCGGTCTGACGATCGCGCCAGTCCTGCTGGCAGTTGTAGACAAAGCAGCGCCAGAAAACCAGTCCGCCGTGGGGAGCCAGCGCCTCGCCGAGCATGTTGGCCCCGTCCGCATGGGTTCGGTGATAGGTAAAGGGGCCGGGACGATGCTCTGAGTCCGCTTTCACCACCACGCCACCGAAATCGGGAATGTCGCGATAAAGCGCATCAAAACAGTGACGCCACCAGGCTTTGACCTGCGCATCGAGTGGATCGGCTGTCGTTAAATCCCCCAGCTCTATCGGACTGGCGTAATTCACGGATAAAAAGAGCTGAATCCCCCATCCGCGAAAAAGGTCACACAGCTCAATCAGCGCCTGCCGGTATTCCTGCGTAATCAGCCGTGTCTCTACCTGATGAACGTTGACGTTATTGATGGTCAGCGCATTGATGCCCGCGCTGGCCAGCAGGCGCGCATAGCGGCCTGTTTTCTCATGATCGCCCGTGAATCTGTTATCAGCAAAGAACAGTGACCGGCCAGCATAGCCGCGCTCGATGGTGCCATCCATGTTATCCCAGTGATTCAGCATCCGGATAGTGATGGCGGGAGAGTCGGAGATGTACGTGCCGCAGGAAAAATCGTTCAGCCGGAGACGTTTTAACAGCTCAAACCAGCCATAGAGTAATCCGGTCATCTCACTGGCCGAGACTTCAATAACCTGTTCATCGTGACGCAGAGTAAAACTTCCGGCCCTGCGCCCATCGCCGTCTAAGCTGAAAATGAATCTTTTACCCTTTTCTGCCATCGTCGGTGAAAAAGAGAGAAACTCTTTTTTCAGATTGTCGAGCACAGGTGACGCTATATCCGGGAAAAGGATAGCGTTAATATATAGCGCGTTGTCGTTGAATAACGATCTGATATTCTCCCGTTCGACTAACCAGCAGAAAGAGTCATTTTCTTTTACCTGTTCCATTAATTTTTACCTCAGACTTTCCATGTCTGATTTATGCAGCACCGCCTCTGTTTGCCGCAATTACTTTTTTTAAAACTCCCGTTCCGTTTCTTAGCAACTGTGAATCAGATCACCTGAATAAAGAGATATTATGGCGGTAATGTCACCCGGGCACGCAAACAGAGACTCAAGGTTGCGAGTAATAAAACGGAAAGCGTGACAGGTCATGATCGGTCGCCTTTGCACGCCTCCTGCTGCAATTCAGCATGGCGTCAGGCTGAGAAAACCGGGTTGCATCGCCTCTTTACTATGATCCTGATCAACACCGCGTGGTGCAAAAAGAGGCCTAATGCTGCGGGCCAGTGAAATACCTCTTTAGAGGTATCACCCGTAAAGTCATTTCCAGAACGCCTTTTTGTTGCAGTGGCCGCGATGGCTGTCGGTAAATATCGGGCTTCACATTAAGTTTTACGCACCCGGCCAGGTTATTTCAGAAACTGAACTTCATACTATTCAGGACGTATGATGCGATTTTCAGCGATTATTCCACACTGTCATCGATGGCAGAATATTATTATCGAGCGGCGCGGTGCTATCGCTCCCAATGGCAGATATTATCTCTCCACCTCTCTTTCCGCCTGGTGTTCAGGCTGCGGTGAAACTATCCATCGTATCTATTATCGTGATATCAGCGATCGCCAGGCGCGACGCTGGCTGGGATGAAATGGGTCAGACAGAACAACATCACGTCGCTGGCGGTCAGGTTTCGCTGTCAATGCTGCCGGGGCGTCCGGCGGGGCGCGCTTTTCAATTGATATGCTTATTACCCCGGAAGATGACAACGCCTGACTCTGCGTAATGATACAAACGGGTCAGTCTGCGCTTTTTGCGCAGAGATGCCTGCAAGCGCTTAACAGTGCGCGTCGCACACCGGCAAAGCGATACAAAGAGGCCGTCATACAGCGTGACGCTTACGGGCAAAAAAAAAGCCTCCCGGTCGCGATGACGGGAGGCTTTCAGTCTGCGGCAGATTACTCTGCCGACTGGGTCCGAATCAGATAGTCAAACGCACTCAGCGAGGCTTTTGCACCTTCACCGCTGGCGATAATAATCTGCTTGTACGGTACGGTGGTGCAGTCACCTGCCGCGAATACGCCTTTCAGGCTGGTTTCGCATTTAGCATCGATGATGATCTCACCCATCTTATTGCGCTCAACCGCCCCTTCCAGCCACGGGGTATTCGGCAGCAGACCAATCTGGACGAAGATACCGGAGAGCGCCAGCTCACGGGTTGTCTGCGTGGTGCGGTCAATGTAGTTCAGACCGGTAACTTTGCTGCCGTCACCTTTGACTTCGGTGGTCTGTGCATTCAGGATCACATCGACGTTTTTCAGGCTGCGCAGTTTATCCTGCAGCACTTTGTCGGCGCGCATCTCACCGGCAAACTCCAGCAGCGTAACGTGTTCGACGATGCCCGCCAGGTCGATAGCCGCTTCCACACCGGAGTTACCGCCACCGATAACTGCCGTGCGCTTGCCTTTGAACAGCGGGCCATCGCAGTGCGGGCAGTAGGTCACGCCTTTGGTGCGGTACTCTTCTTCGCCCGGCACGCCCATGTTACGCCAGCGTGCGCCTGTCGCCAGGATGATGCTGCGCGATTTCAGCACGGCACCTGATGCCGTTTCGATGGCGTGCATGCCGCCCTCTTTCACGGCCGGGATCAGCTTAATCGCGCTCTGGCTCTCAATCACATCGACGTTGTAATCATCAACGTGAGCGCGCAGTGAACCCGCCAGTTTTGCCCCTTCAGTTTTCGGCACGGAGATATAGTTTTCGATATCGACCGTGTCCAGCACCTGGCCGCCGAAGCGTTCGCCCAGCAGGCCGGTACGGATCCCTTTACGTGCCGAGTAGATAGCAGCAGCAGCGCCCGCCGGGCCGCTGCCGACAATCAGCACGTCATAAGCGTCACGCTTGTTCAGTTCGTCGGCCGCACGTTTGTCAGCATTGGTATCGACTTTGCTGACAATCTCCGCCAGGCTCATACGGCCCTGGCCAAACTCTTTGCCGTTGAGGAAAACAGCTGGCACGCCCATAACGTTTCGTTCCTGAATCTCGTTCTGGAACAGGCCACCGTCGATCGCGGTGTGGCTGATGCGCGGGTTAATCACCGCCATCAGGTTCAGCGCCTGAACGACGTCAGGGCAGTTATGGCATGAGAGCGAATAGTAGGTTTCGAAGTGGAAGTCACTGTCCAGCGCTGCGATCTGATCCAGCAGGCTCTGTGCTTCTTTCGACGGATGCCCACCGGTCTGTAACAGGGCCAGCACCAGTGAGGTAAATTCGTGACCCAGTGGCGAACCGGCAAAACGCGGGCCACTGTTCGAACCTGGGTTCGTGATCAGGAAAGAGGGCTTGCGCACCTGACGATCGTTCTCTTCGCGGAAGCTGACTTTGTCAGACAGTTCAGCGATATCAACCAACAGTTCACGGATCTCGGTTGATTTTGCGCCCTCATCCAGGGTGGCAATCAACTCAACAGGTTTTGTTAATTTCTCAAGGTAAGCCCTGAGCTGTGTTTTCAGATTAGTGTCGAGCATAGTGATATCCTGGTCAAAAAATCGGGTGCCGCAGCACCCGATTGGAGAATGGTCGAAAGGCCGAAGCGGAATTAGATTTTACCAACCAGGTCCAGAGATGGCGCCAGGGTAGCATCACCTTCTTTCCATTTTGCCGGGCATACTTCACCTGGGTGTGAAGCCACGTACTGAGCCGCTTTCACTTTACGCAGCAGGTCAGAGGCGTCACGGCCAATGCCTTCAGCGGTGATTTCGATAGCCTGGATAACGCCTTCCGGGTCAACGATGAACGTACCACGGTCAGCCAGACCTTCGTCTTCACGCATGATTTCGAAGTTACGGGTAAGCGCGCCAGTCGGGTCACCGATCATCGCATATTTAATTTTTGCGATGGTGTCAGAAGAACCGTGCCAGGCTTTGTGGGTAAAGTGGGTATCAGTCGAAACGGAGTAGATATCTACGCCCAGTTTCTGGAACTCTTCGTAGTGATCAGCCACGTCGCCCAGTTCGGTCGGGCAGACGAAGGTGAAGTCAGCTGGATAGAAGAAGAACACACTCCATTTACCTTCAACGTCTTTCTCGGTTACGTCGATGAATTCGCCGTTTTTAAATGCTGCGTTTTTGAACGGCTTGATTTTGGTATTGATAATAGACATCTGGTGGCCTCCGTTAAAATATGTGATGCAGGTTACATAATTTCCGGGCCAACATCTAATATGCAGACGTTATCAATCTGATTAACGAAAGCTATCAAACGCTGAAAGCCTCATGCTCTCTGGCCCGGCAGGCAGTGTACAGCGATTTCCCTGACATGAAACCCGCTTTATCCTCTGCAACCCTTTCCGCGAATCGCTGCTAATTTTGTAAGACCCGATGATAAAGGAGCTGACTTGTGGAGATTCGTCCGTTTACTGAAGCCGATCGTCCCTTTTTGCGTACGCTTTTCCTGGCGGCACGCCGGCATAACTGGCACTGGCTGGACGGCAGCGAGTGGCAACTGGAAGATTTCGATGAGGTAATCCTGGGGGAAACCGTGCTGGTCGCCGAAACGGACGGGCGGCGTACCGGCTTTGCCGGCCTGCTGGAGAACGATAATTTTCTGCACAGCCTCTATGTGGATCCTGACTGGCAGGGGCGCGGCATCGGCAGCGCCCTGCTCAGGGCGGCCGAGGCGCATTTTACCTCCACCGGCGCGCTGAAGTGCCTGCTGAAGAACACCGCAGCGCAGGCTTTCTACCTGAAACATGGCTGGAAGAAGATTTCGCAGGGGGAAGGCGAGCACGGCGGCTATGTCTTAATGCACTACCCGCTGGCCTCGCACTCTGCCAGCGGGTCGGGTCGGACTTAGAGCGCGCGGAACGCGATATCGCCCGGGATGACCTCGCCCTGCCAGTAGAGCTGTGCGGCGACCCGTCCGGCCAGCTGGCGATAGAGCGTGGTGAACTCGCTTTCCGGTCGGCGGATGACCGTCGGCTGCCCCTCATCGAGATCTTCACGCAGATCGATGTGCAGCGGTAGTTGTGCCAGAAGCTGCGCCTGATAATCCCTGACCAGTTTTTCGGCGCCGCCGGTGCCGAAAATCGGCTCGTGGAAACCACACTGGCTGCAGATATGCATGCTCATGTTTTCCACCACCCCCAGCACCGGCACGTTGACCTTTTCAAACATCACCAGCCCTTTGCGGGCATCGATCAGCGCGATGTCCTGCGGCGTCGTCACCACCAGCGCGCCCGTAACCGGCACATTCTGCGCCAGCGTCAGCTGAATGTCGCCGGTGCCCGGCGGCATATCCAGGACCAGATAATCCAGCTCCGGCCACAGGGTTTCGTTCAGCAGCTGCATCAGGGCTTTGCTGGCCATCGGCCCACGCCACACCATCGCGTTGTCATCCGTGACCAGATAGCCGATCGAGTTGGTCGCCAGTCCATGCGCCATAATCGGGGCCATATGGGTGCCATCCGGCGAGGTAGGCCGCTGGTCCTGAGTGCCGAGCATGTCCGGCACCGACGGGCCATAGATATCGGCGTCGAGAATACCGACCCGCGCCCCTTCTGCGGCCAGGGCCAGCGCCATGTTGACGGCGGTGCTGGATTTGCCGACGCCGCCTTTGCCGGAGCTGACCGCGATGATGTTTTTGACGCCGTTCACGCCAGGCTGATTTTTTACCCGCTTCAGGGTGGCAATTTCATGGCTGAGCCGCCAGTCGATGGCGCGAGCGCCCGTCTGACGCAGCAACTCGGCGCTGACCTGCTCTTTCAGCGCGTCAAAGCCGCTGGCCCAGGCAAACGGCATCAGCAGTTCCACATGCAGCGTTCCGTCGAGCTGCGCCACATGATGCAGCGCCTTCAGGGCGGTGAGATTCTGTTTAAGGGTCGGATGCTCAAAGCTTCTTAATACGCCCGCGACAATGGCGCGCAGCCCTTCTGGCGTATGCGTTTCCCGGGATTGTGCTGTCATCCCCTGCTCCTTATTTCTGCTCTGCTTACGCTGTGTCTCAGCGAGATAATCTCAATGATATCAGATGCACGTCGGTTCGCGGCGACTGGCGGGGGTGAATCCCTTGTGTTTACGCCGGAGAAGCCTTCAGTTACCATCTAAGCCCGTTTTTTCAATCAACAGAAAGCTACGCAAACTATGACTCAAGTCGCTAAAAAAATACTGGTAACGTGCGCACTGCCTTACGCAAACGGATCAATCCATCTCGGCCACATGCTCGAGCATATCCAGGCAGACATTTGGGTGCGTTATCAGCGAATGCGTGGCAATCAGGTCTTTTTCATCTGCGCCGATGATGCGCACGGCACGCCTATCATGCTGAAAGCCCAGCAGATGGGAATTGCACCGGAGCAGATGATCGCCGAAATGAAAAGCGAGCATGAAGCGGACTTTGCCGGTTTCGATATCAGCTACGACAACTATCACTCGACCCACGGCGACGAGAACCGTGAGCTGGCCGGGCTGATCTACGGACGTCTGAAAGAGAACGGTTTTATTAAGAACCGCACCATTTCCCAGCTCTACGATCCGGAAAAAGGGATGTTCCTGCCGGACCGTTTTGTGAAAGGCACCTGCCCGAAATGTAAAGCGGCCGATCAGTATGGCGATAACTGCGAAGTGTGCGGCGCGACCTACAGCCCGACCGAACTGATTGAGCCGAAATCGGTGGTCTCTGGCGCGACGCCGGAGATGCGTGATTCCGAGCACTTCTTCTTTGATCTGCCGTCGTTCAGCGCGATGCTGCAGGCCTGGACCCGTTCGGGTGCGCTGCAGGATCAGGTGGCGAACAAGATGCAGGAGTGGTTCGAATCCGGCCTGCAGCAGTGGGATATCTCCCGCGATGCGCCTTACTTCGGCTTCGAAATTCCGGACGCGCCAGGCAAATATTTCTACGTCTGGCTGGATGCGCCTATCGGTTACATGGGCTCGTTCAAGAACCTGTGCGACAAACGTGGCGACATCGACTTCGACGAGTTCTGGCGCAAAGACTCCACTACCGAGCTCTATCACTTTATCGGTAAAGACATCGTCTATTTCCACAGCCTGTTCTGGCCAGCGATGCTGGAAGGCAGCAACTTCCGCAAGCCAAACAACCTGTTCGTACACGGCTATGTCACCGTCAACGGTGCCAAAATGTCGAAGTCGCGCGGCACCTTTATTAAAGCCAGCACCTGGCTGCAGCATCTGGATGCCGACAGCCTGCGTTACTACTATGCGGCGAAGCTCTCTTCCCGTATCGACGACATCGACCTTAACCTGGAAGATTTCGTGCAGCGCGTGAATGCCGACATCGTCAATAAAGTGGTTAACCTGGCGTCGCGTAACGCCGGTTTCATCACCAAACGCTTCGACGGCAAGCTGGCCTCTGAGCTGGCCGATCCGGCGCTCTATCAGACCTTTGTTGAGGCTTCTGAGAAGATTGGCGAAGCCTGGGCAAGCCGTGAGTACAGCCGCGCTATCCGCGAGATCATGACGCTGGCCGACCTGGCAAACCGTTATGTCGATGAGCAGGCTCCGTGGGTGGTGGCGAAGCAGGAAGGCCGCGATGCCGATCTGCAGGCGATCTGCTCAATGGGCATCAACCTGTTCCGCATTCTGATGACCTGGCTGAAGCCGGTGCTGCCTTCACTGAGCGCCCGTGCAGAGAGCTTCCTGAACACCGAACTGAGCTGGGATGCGATTGCACAGCCACTGCTCGATCATCAGGTTGCGCCGTTTAAAGCACTCTACAGTCGCATTGAGATGGCGAAGGTAGAGGGGCTGATTGAAGCGTCGAAAGAGGATGCTGCCGCCGCGAATGCGCCAGCCGTCACCGGTCCGCTGGCAGACGCGCCAATTGGTGACACCATCACCATTGATGACTTTGCCAAAGTGGATATGCGCGTTGCCCTGATTGAGCAGGCGGAACTGGTTGAAGGGTCAGACAAACTGCTGCGTCTGCAACTCGACCTGGGCGGTGAGAAGCGCCAGATTTTCTCCGGCATCCGCGCGGCCTACCCGGACCCGTCTGTGCTGGTCGGTAAGATGACCATCATCGTGGCGAACCTCGCGCCGCGTAAAATGCGCTTCGGTATCTCTGAAGGTATGGTGCTCTCCGCCGGACCGGGCGGCAAAGATCTGTTTGTGCTTTCCGTAGACAGCGGTGCCGTTCCGGGCATGCCGGTTAAGTAAGCCGCTGCACGCCGCCGCGTAAACCACGGTGACGTATTGTCCTGACCCTTTGCGTCTGCCCGCAGGCGCAAAGGGTCACTCTCTTCCTCTGCGCACAATCTTCGTTCTTCTGTCTGTCACCCTGCCCTGTAAATGTGATCGCTAGCACGCTAAGCGGTTAATGCGTATGATGATACGCAGTAAAAACAGGAGCCTGCCATGCGCACCCTACTCTCTGTCTGCGGCCGATATCTTCGCGCCTTTATCATTATCTATCTCTGCCTGTACGCCGGCATCGGCCTCGCCGCCCTGCTGCCGATTAAACTGCCCGGCAGTATTCTGGGCATGCTGATCCTGTTCGCACTGCTGGCCTCACAGATCCTGCCGGTAAACTGGGTTAAACCGGGCTGCCATCTGCTGATTCGCTATATGGCGCTGCTGTTTGTGCCAATCAGCGTCGGGGTGATGAGCTACACCGATATTCTGAGCGCCCAGTTCGGGCCTATCGTCATCTCCTGCGTCGTCAGCACGTTTCTGGTGCTCTCGATTGTGGGTGTCAGCGCCCAGCATCTGCACAGCCGCCGCCCGGCAGGAGACGCCGACGATGAGTGAAATATGGTGGTCGCTGCCGCTGACGCTGGCCGCCTTTTTCCTGGCGCGCAGGCTGGCAATCTGGCTGAAAATTTCGCTGCTTAACCCGCTGCTGGTGGCGATGGCGATTATTATTCCGATCCTGCTGCTGCTGCATCTGCCCTATTCGCGCTATTTCGCGGGCAGCCAGATTCTCAATCAGCTCCTGCAGCCCGCCGTGGTGGCGCTGGCGCTGCCGCTGTATGAGCAGATGCACCAGATTCGTGCCCGCTGGAAATCCATTATCGGCGTCTGCTTTATCGGCAGCCTCACCGCCATGACCTCCGGCACCGCCATTGCCTTGTGGCTCGGCGCGACGCCCGAAATTGCCGCCACGATTGTCCCCAAATCAGTGACCACGCCTATCGCGATGGCCGTCTCTGGATCGCTGCATGGCATTCCCGCCATCAGTGCGATCTGCGTGCTGATCGCCGGTGTGCTGGGCGCAGTCTTCGGACATATGGTGCTGAATCTGCTCGGCGTGAAATCGAAAGCAGCACGAGGACTGGCAATCGGCAACGCCTCGCATGCGCTCGGCACGGCGCGCGCCGCCGAACTGGACTTTCAGGAAGGGGCCTTCAGCTCGCTGGCGCTGGTGATCTGCGGGATTATCACCTCACTTCTGGCACCGTTTATTTTCCCGCTGTTGCTGCACAGCTTAAGCTGAAAGTTTGCGAGAGATCTCGCAAAGTTGAAACATGCAACGCAGGTTACATTGTCAGAGCGATGTAGATCACATATAAACCGTTGACCGGCATATCGCCCTGCTGACTTTAATGAGGCTCACATGCAATCCCGTTTCCTCTCTGCGTTTGAGGCATTGCCGTCAACGCTGCAGACCGCACTCGCTCCCCTGCTGAACGATCCCGATTTTCAGGCGGTGCTCAGCGCCGACCAGGTCGCCCTGCTGCAGCAACAGACCCGGATGGAAGCCGATGCCCTGGCGCTGGCGCTGCTGCCGCTGGCGGCCGCCTGTGCGGTTGCCACGGTCTCCCATTTCAACGTCGGCGCGATCGCCCGTGGCGTGAGCGGCAACTGGTACTTCGGGGCCAATATGGAGTTTGTCGGCACCCCTATGCAGCAGACGGTGCACGCCGAGCAGAGCGCCATTACGCACGCATGGCTGCGGGGTGAACGCCAGATAGAAACCATCACCGTGAATTACACGCCGTGTGGCCACTGCCGTCAGTTCATGAACGAGCTGAACAGCGGCACCACCATTCGGATCAGCCTGCCGCAACGTGCGGTCAGTACGCTGGCCGACTATCTGCCGGATGCGTTTGGCCCGCGTGATCTCGATATCACCACTTTCCTGATGGATGAGGTGGATCATGGTTATAAAGCCGCAGGCGACGAGCTGGTGCAGGCGGCGGTGGCCGCAGCCAATACCAGCCACGCGCCTTACAGTCAGTCACACGCAGGCGTGGCGCTCCTGACTGAAAACGGCACGATCGTCGCCGGTCGCTATGCCGAAAACGCGGCGTTTAACCCGAGCTTTCCCCCGCTTCAGGCGGCGCTGGTCCTGCTGAATATGCAGGGTGGCGATGTGCATCAGATAAAAAAAGCGGTACTGGCGGAAGCAGAAAATGCCACGTTAAGCCAGTTCGCCGCCACACAGGCGACGCTTGAGACATTTGGTTGCCGTGAGCTGCTACAGGTGACGCTGCACAAAGCATAACCCGCTGCCAGCGCGGCCACACTTTTGTGAGCTTTTATGAAAAAACGCTGTATTTCTGTGGGAAATTTCATAGGATCTGGCGCCAGAATTCACGTCATTACAAATTACTCTGAATAATTCAGGTTGCGGGATGGCAGCACGGTCGTGAATTTTTCGGCAGCGGCACGCTGCCGTTGCCGGGCCTGCAGTCTGAACTATGAGAAGTAAAAAAACTGGCGCTACCTGTCCGGCGTGACGCCAGACAACACTGCAACCGGAGCATCACTGCATGGAACTCGAATACGAAAGTAAACGCCCGCTGTATATCCCTTATGCTGGCCCGATTTTGCTGGAATTTCCCCTTCTGAACAAAGGCAGCGCCTTTACCCTCGAAGAACGTAACGAATTTAACCTCAACGGTCTGCTGCCAGAAGCGGTGGAGTCGATCGAAGAGCAGGCGAAGCGCGCCTGGCGTCAGTTCCAGGACTTCAAAAACAATAACGATAAGCATGTCTACCTGCGAAACATTCAGGACACCAACGAAACGCTGTTCTACCGCCTGCTGGATAACCATCTCGAAGAGATGATGCCGATTATCTACACGCCGACCGTCGGCGCTGCCTGTGAACACTTCTCTGAAATCTACCGCCGTGCGCGTGGGGTTTTCATCTCCTACCCTAACCGCGACCGCATCGAAGACATGCTGCAGAACGCCACCAAACAGAATGTGAAGGTGATTGTGGTCACCGACGGTGAGCGTATCCTGGGCCTCGGCGACCAGGGCATCGGCGGCATGGGTATCCCGATCGGTAAGCTCTCGCTCTATACCGCCTGTGGCGGCATCAGCCCGGCGTACACCCTGCCGGTGGTGCTGGATGTCGGCACCAATAACCAGCAGCTGCTGAACGATCCGCTCTATATGGGATGGCGTCATCCGCGCATCACCGGCGAAGAGTATGACGCGTTCGTGAACGAGTTTATCCAGGCCGTGAAACGCCGCTGGCCGAAAGTGCTGCTGCAGTTTGAAGATTTTGCCCAGAAGAACGCCATGCCGCTGCTGAACCGCTATCGCGATGAAGTCTGCTGCTTCAACGATGACATTCAGGGCACCGCCGCCGTGACCGTGGGAACGCTGATCGCCGCCAGTCGCGCCGCCGGAAGCCGCCTGTGTGAGCAGAAAGTGGTGTTCCTGGGAGCCGGTTCCGCCGGTTGTGGCATCGCGGAACAGATCATCGCGCAGATGAAGTCTGAAGGTCTGAGTGATGATGAAGCACGCAGCCGCGTTCTGATGGTGGACCGCTTTGGTCTGCTCACGGACAAACTGCCGAACCTGCTCGATTTCCAGAGCAAGCTGGTGCAGAAGAGCGAAAGCCTGCAGGACTGGGATGTCACCAACGACTCTATCTCACTGCTGGATGTGGTGCGCAATGCCAGACCGGATATCCTGATTGGCGTCTCCGGCCAGCCGGGCCTGTTCACCGAAGAGATTATCCGCGAGATGCACAAGCACTGTAGCCGCCCTATCGTGATGCCGTTGTCGAACCCGACATCACGCGTGGAAGCCACACCTGCCGATATCATTGCCTGGACCGACGGTGCTGCACTGGTTGCCACTGGCAGCCCGTTCTCACCGGTGAGCTGGAATGGTAAAACCTACCCGATTGCGCAGTGCAACAACTCCTATATCTTCCCGGGTATTGGTCTGGGCGTGATCGCCTCGGGTGCCAGCCGCGTGACTGACACCATGCTGATGACCGCCAGCCGTGCGCTCGCCGACTGCTCGCCACTGGTGAACGAAGGTGAAGGTCCGGTTCTGCCGGAGATCAAAGATATTCAGGGCGTTTCGAAGATTATTGCGATGGAAGTGGGTAAAGCCGCGCAGCTGGCCGGCGTTGCCGTCGTAACTTCTGAAGATGTCTTGTCGCAGGCTATCGCCAATAACTTCTGGCTGCCGCAGTATCGTCATTATCGCCGTACCTCGATTTAATCTTCAGACTGCCGGATCGCTTTTCGATCCGGCAGTGTTCAAAAAGAGCACAGCCAGCCGCCGCTAACTTGCTTCGCTGCGACAGCTCAAGTAGCCTTGTCCCATCTCAAAATTCTGACATCGAGTCTCCAGGCGCATGCTGAAACGCGTTCTCATTGGTCTGCTTTTCATCATCTTACTGATGATGGCGACGGCGCTCGGCCTTGATCGCTGGATCAGCTGGAAAACTGCGCCCTTTATCTACGAGAATGTCGCCTCTTTGCCTCATCGTCAGGTTGGCGTGGTGCTGGGAACGGCGAAATATTATCGGACCGGCGTCATCAATCAGTATTATCTCTACCGCATACAGGGTGCGCTGAACGCCTATAACAGCGGCAGAATAAACTATCTGCTGTTGAGTGGTGATAACGCGCAGCAGAGCTACAACGAGCCAATGACCATGCGCCGCGATTTAATCAAGGCAGGGGTCGATCCGGCTGATATCGTGCTCGATTATGCCGGCTTCCGCACGCTGGATTCGATAGTGCGCACCCGCAAGGTATTCGACACCAACGACTTCATTATTATTACGCAGCGCTTCCACTGTGAGCGGGCCCTGTTTATTGCCCTGCAACTCGGTATTCAGGCGCAGTGCTACGCCGTGCCATCGCCAAAAAATATGCTTAGCGTACGCTTCCGTGAGGTCGGTGCCCGGCTGGGTGCGCTGGCGGATCTTTTCCTGCTGAAACGCGAGCCCCGCTTCCTGGGTCCGCTGGTGCCAATTCCTGCCGTGCGCGATGTGCCCGAAGATACGCAAAGTTATCCGGCAGTGACGCCGGAGCAGCTGCTGGAACTCGAGCAGAAGCTGCGCAAATAGCGACACAAAAGCAGAACCGGCGCTGATGCGCAGAGCCCGGTAGTTCTCACCGCAATCAATAAGCTCAGCGCGCAGGGAACAGGGTCAGAAGAGGAAAGCGTCCCACGTCAGTGACGACGCGGGCCGAGCGTGTCACGGATGACAGGTTTAGCGTCTTTCCGATCTGACCCTGTTCCCTGCGCCTGCTCCGTCTGACAGCGTCACCGCACAGCACTCCGCATGAAATGAGCGGACCGGGCGCCTCAGGGACTTGCTTAGCATCTTCTGAAGCCCTGCTGTTCCACTCGCTTACGCCATCTCACAGCATTACCCCCTATCTGACCCATAAAAAAAGCGACCCGAAGGTCGCTTTCCTGTTGTTCGATCAGCCTTACTTCTTGCGCGAATACTTCAGTGAATCCAGCGCCACGGCGAAAATGATGATGCCGCCTTTGATAATGTACTGCCAGTAAGGGTTAACGCCGATATAGGTCAGACCGTAGTTGATTACGGTGAAGATCAACACACCGGTAACCACACCCGCCACGCTTCCCACACCACCGGCGAAGGAGACGCCGCCGACCACGCAGGCAGCAATCGCATCCAGCTCATACATAAAGCCGAGGTTGTTAGTCGCCGAACCGATACGACCCGCTTCCAGCATCCCGCCAAAGGCATAGAACACACCTGACAGCGCATAGATCATGATCAGGTTCAACGGCACGTTCACACCTGACACTTTCGCCGCTTCCGGGTTACCGCCGATAGCAAAAATGTTTTTGCCAAAGCGGGTTTTGTTCCACAGCACCCAGACGAAAACAATGGCAATCACGGCATAGAAGGTGATGAAGGAGAGTTTAAAATCACCGAAACGCAGGAAGCCCTGGGTGAATTTAGAGAACCCGGCATCAAAACCTGCAATCGGTGATGCACCCACAAAGTCGTAATAGAGAGAGTTGATACCATAAACGATGATCATGGTGCCCAGCGTGGTGATAAATGGCGTGACCTTCAGGTACGCGATAATCACACCGTTGACCAGACCAATCACCCCGCCGATGATGCACACGGTCAGGATAACCAGAGGGATTGGCACCGTATCCAGCGTCGGGAAGACCTTGTTGGCGTTATCCATCGCCTGCAACAGCGTTGCCGCAACCACCGCCGCCAGACCTACCTGACGACCGGCTGACAGGTCCGTACCCTGGGTCACGATCAGCCCTGCCACACCCAGTGCAATAATAATACGCACCGACGACTGAGTCAGGATATTACTCAGGTTCATTAAACTTAAGAATGAAGGATCCTGGAAAATAATAATAGCCAGCAATACCAGCAGAACGACATAAATGCCGCCCTCTTTTAACCAGGTTAGCGCATTCTTTTTTGTAGTCGCTTTCATGTTAACAGCCCTTGCTTCATTAAAGGTGTAATGACGCTAAACGCAATATTTCGTTCTGCGTGGTCGTTTTGGTATCAACTATGCCTGCCACCAGTCCGTTACTCATTACCAGAATACGGTCGGTAATGCCTAACAGCTCCGGCATTTCGGATGAGATAATAATGATGCCCTTCTCTTTTTTCGCCAGCTCAGCAATCAACTGGTAAATTTCGAATTTTGCCCCCACGTCAATACCGCGCGTAGGTTCATCAAGCATCAGGATTTCAGGCTGGGTCAATAACCAGCGGCCAATAATCACTTTTTGCTGGTTACCGCCCGAAAGCGAACCAATCTGGGTATGGTGGCCTGGCGTTTTTACCCGCATTGAATCGATCACCCACTGGGTATCACTCTTCATGCGTTTATTATCCAGCAGCCCCATGCTGTTTTTATATTTTTTGATATTGGAAATAAGCGAGTTAAATCCAATGTCGAGGTAAGCATAAATACCGGTCGAACGGCGCTCTTCCGTCACCAGCGCAAAGCCGTGGTTAATGGCTTCATTGGCGCTGTGGTTATTAATCGGTTTGCCATGGAGTTTTATGGTGCCGCCCGACTTTTCGCGAATGCCAAACAGCGTTTCGACGATATCGGTACGTTTGGCGCCCACCAGCCCGGCAATGCCGAGGATCTCCCCTTTACGCAGATCAAATGAGATGTCGCGAATCGAAGGCTGACGCAGAGAGGTGAGATTACGCACCTCAAGAATCGTTTCACCCGGCACGTTGGTACGATCAGGGAAACGCTGATTCAGTGAACGGCCGACCATCATGGCGATGATCTTATCCATATCCAGCCCTTCCAGCGGCTGAGTGGCGATCCACTGACCATCGCGCAGAATCGTGATCTCATCACACAGCTGGAAAATCTCTTCCATCTTGTGCGAAATATAAACAATGCCACAGCCGCGATCTTTCAGCTTACGGATAATCGTGAACAGATGATTAACCTCTTTCTCGGTTAACGAGGAGGTCGGCTCATCCATAATCACAATTTTCGCGTCATAGGAGAACGCTTTGGCGATTTCAATCATCTGCATCTGTGAGACAGACAGATTGGCCACTTTGTCGCGCGGATCGATATCGATATCCAGCTCGTCAAAAATCGCTTTGGTATCCTGGTACATTTTATCCTGATCAACAAAGAATCCTTTGCGCGGATAACGTCCCAGCCACATGTTGTCCATGACCGTACGCTGCAGAACCAGGTTTAATTCCTGATGCACCATTGACACGCCATTTTCCAGCGCCTCTTTGGAACTTTTATAATCGATCTCATTACCCTGGAACAGAATACTGCCGGTATCTTTTTTATAAATACCAAACAGGCATTTTAATAAGGTGGATTTCCCGGCACCGTTCTCGCCCATTAATGCATGAACAGAGTGAGGCCGCACTTTTAAATTCACATTATCTAACGCTTTAACACCGGGAAATGATTTAGAGACATTCGTCATTTCCAGCAGATATTCTCGCTGCGCGGTCGTATTATCACTGGCCATAATTTACCTGGCTAAAAAACGGTGGTGACATAAAAAAGGCGCGACAGCGGTCGCGCCCGTAATCGATCTTATTTCTGGAACTGAGACAGGTTTTCTTTATCAACCGGCACGTAAGGAACGCGGACGATCTTATCAACCATCTTGAAGTTGGTTCCGTCAGTAGCGGCTTTGCCGTTTGCCAGGTTGTTGGCAATATCCAGCGTCGCTTTCGCCTGGTTTTCAGCATCGTTAAGCACGGTACCGGCCAGCGCACCGGATTTCACCAGCGCCAGGGCTTCTGGCAGGGCATCGACGCCGAAGACAGGAATAGAGGACATGTTATGCGCTTTCAGCGCTTCAACCGCACCCATCGCCATGGCGTCGTTGTTAGCAATCACCACTTCGATTTTCTTCGCGTTCGGGCCAGAGAGCCACGCATCCATCTTATCTTTAGCCTGCGCGGTGTCCCACATCGCCGTATCCATCGCTAACTGCTGCGTTTTCAGGCCATCTTTGTTCAGGGTGTCGATCACATATTTGGTACGGGCTTCCGCATCCGGGTGGCCTGGCTCGCCTTTCAGCAGCACAAACTGGATGGTGCCATCTTTGTTCAGATCCCAGGCTGGCGTCGCTTTCCAGTGCTTCTCAATCAGCTTGCCCTGGATAATGCCGGACTCTTTAGAGTCAGTACCCACGTAATAGGCTTTGTCGTAACCGGCCAGCACTTTGGCATTCGGCTCTTTGTTGAAGAAGACAACCGGCACGTCGTTGGCACGCGCTTTATCCACCACCACCGCAGCAGCGGCCGGGTCAACCAGGTTAATCGCCAGTGCTTTCACGCCTTTAGCCATCAGCACGTCAATCTGGTCGTTCTGTTTAGACTGGTCATTCTGCGAGTCATTCATCAGCAACTGCACGCCACCGATGGTTTTCGCTTCTTTCTCGATATCTTTGCGCACCATTGACATGAAGTTGTCATCATATTTGTAAATGGTTACCCCGATGCGGGTATCAGCTGCGTGAGCGGTTGCGCCAAACATCATGCTGGCGACCAGGGCGGTAAGCGTGAAAACCTTCTTATTCATGGTATCTCCGGTTTTATTATGCAGGGTCTTTTTAGCGCTGCCGCGCAACCAGGCGGCAGACCAATCGGTAAAACAGACGGGCGCGCTGGCTAACGTAATAAGGGCGTTAAGCCTTTGAACGCCATCTCAAACCTGACTTCCCTGTGCCAGAATGCTTCCCTGAGGCGGGTGTAAACCCGATAACCGGCTACTGAGACCACAACTGATGCCGTTACACTGGCGTTACATAATGTTTCAGTCCGGTAAGACGCTGCCATCATAGTGAGGGCAATGTTAATTAACTGTGAATGTAATCACAGATTGAAAACGGTTACATGCCTGAATCGCCTGAATTAGTGACGGACTCCACATTTTGCCGCAGCGCCACCGAATGACGCCGCACCAGGGTCGGCATAAAGATGTGTGTTGCGGTGTCATCAAGCACGCCAGCCGCGCCCTGTAACGCCAGCTCAGTGGCGATTTTTGCCATAGAAATAATGGGATAGCGGACGGTGGTTAACTGCGGATCGGTGTAACGTGAGATAGGAATGTCATCAAAGCCAATGACAGAAAAATGCTGTGGCACCTGAATGCCGTTATCTTTCAGCGCAGTGAGCGCGCCCGCCGCCATGCCGTCGTTGTAGGCAAACACGGCAGTGAGATTCAGATTTCGTCCCAGCAGCTCCACCATCGCGGCTTCCCCCCCCTGCATATCCGGCTCCGCGCTGGCGATCCAGCTCTCCTGAGGCCGGATGCCCTGCTCTGCCATCGCCTGCAGCCAGCCCTCGCGACGCTGTGCCACATCCTCGATAGGATGGCTGGAGCAGAGATAACCGATGCGGCTATGTCCCTGCTGTAACAGAGTGCGTGAGGCCATCAGTGCCCCGGTAACGTTATCAAGGCTGACGCTGCGATGTTCAAAGCCGGGGACGATGCGATTGATGACGACCATGCCCGGCACATGCTGCATAAACTCCGCCAGCTCCGCGTCCGGCAGGGTCTTGGCATGGACCACCAGGGCGCTGCAGCGCTGCCGAATCAGCACTTCGATCGCATGGCGCTCTTTCTCTTCCTGATGCCAGGAGTTGCTGATTAACACATGCTTATGGACGCGCTGCGCCACGGTATCTACCGCTTTCACCAGCGCCCCGAAGAAGGGATCGGAAACATCCATTACCACCACCCCGATTGTGTCGCTGACCTGCGTGGCCAGCGCCTGGGCGTTGGCATTGGGACGATAGCCCAGCGCTTCGACTGCCTGTAACACGGCGTCGCGGGTGTCAGAGGTCACGGCGTTGCTCTGATTAAGCACGCGCGACACGGTCGCTACGGATACGCCAGCCTGACGGGCAACATCACGGATTGTTATCATGCAGCAGTTCCAGAAAGGAAAAAGAGGGCATCACGCCGGGTTGTACACCGGCGCTATTTTGTCAGGGGCAGGCAATGTGCAGCGTGAATTGCGTCACATCAATGAAAACGGTTACATACAATTATGTAACCTTTGTGATGGCGGTCATTATCCTGCGCGATCGGTGAGGCGCGATTTACCGGCGGAGAACAGCGTAAGCCGCCGCCACAGCCACTCCAGCGGACCCTGAGCGAAGAAATGTAACCAGATGAGTGAAAACAGGATATTGATGAGCCATATCAGCGGCACCATCATGACCAGTTCCAGCCGGGTAAAGTGCATATAGAGGTTAAAGCGATAAAAAAGCGTGGTGCAGATAAGTGACTGTAACAGATAGTTGGTCAGCGCCATGCGGCCAACACACTGGATGGCATGACTGATACGCCAGCGCGCTATCTGCGGCCAGTAAGCCAGACAGAGCGCGGCATAGCCCAGGCTGATGAGCGGACTGGCGAGATCGCGCGGCGTCTGCAGATAGAAGCCGCTCCAGCGAAACTCCCAGTGTAACAGCCACTGCGCGGCCACCCCGGCAACCGCGATGGCGAATCCGGGCGTCAGCAGTCGTGCCGCCGCCTGGCGATAGTGCTGCGCGGAAAACTGACCGGTCAGCCAGCCGCTGCGTAATAGTGCGCCGCCGATCATCATCAGGCCCGCCAGCTGCCAGCCATACTGCGCCGCCAGCGCCATCAGCCCGGAAGAGAGATGGTCCAGCCGGTTCTGTACGGCTTCCCACCCGCCGGTGATTTTCCAGTACTGTTCATATTGCAGATCGGCAGCGCCTGGCAGCCAGGAACGGGTCGGTTCGGGGTCGGAGATCGACCCGAACACCAGCAGCACGCCACAGCCCACCAGATAGAGCAGAATACCGGTATTCATCAGACTGCGGGTGGATGGAACGTCGCGCAACACCCGCCAGACCACCAGCCCGATCACACCGTAATCCAGCAGGATATCGCCCTCCCACAAAAAAACCGCATGCAGGAAACCGATTATCACCAGCAGTGAGAGCCTGGCCGTCAGCCAGCGGCTGCCACGCGGCAGCTGCAGCTGCAGACCCGCGCCAAACAGCAGGGCAAACAGGGTGAGGAATTTGAGCTGGGCGAAGGTGTCAGAGAGCGCCCAGGTCCAGGCATCGCTCAGGGTGACACTGCCCTGCCAGGCGGGATTGAGATAGGCGGCCGAGGGCAAGCCAAAGCCGACGATATTAAGCAGCAGAATGCCGAGAATGGCACAGCCACGAATGAAATCCAGCGCGTGATAGCGTTGCATGCGGCACCCTGCCCCAATGAGGCGGGCTACGTTATGCGCCCGCCGTAAATTCAACTATGGCGCACCGCGCGCAAAAATTCCTGGCGGGTATTCTGACTGGACTTAAACAGACCGCCCAGGGAGGTCGTGGTGGTGGCGCTGGTGGCATCTTTCACGCCACGCGCTTTCACACAGTAATGCACCGCATCAATGGAGACGGCGACATTATTGGTGCCCAGCAGCGTCTGCAGCGCGACCAGAACCTGCTGCGTCAGACGCTCCTGCACCTGCGGACGCTGGGCAAAGAACTGGACGATGCGGTTGATTTTCGACAGGCCAATCACCTTATCTTTCGGGATATAGGCGACGGTGGCTTTACCGTCGATGATCACAAAATGGTGTTCACAGGTGCTGGTCAGGGTGATGTCGCGCACGGTCACCATCTCATCAACCTTCATCTTATTTTCGATAACGGTGATTTTCGGGAAGTTGGCGTAGTCGAGACCGGAAAAGACCTCATCCACATACATTTTGGCGATGCGGTGTGGCGTTTCCATCAGGCTGTCATCTTCCAGATCCAGATTCAGCAGCTGCATGATCTCCGTCATGTGCCCGGCAATCAGGCTCTTACGCGTTTCGTCATCAATGTCGCGCGTCGGTGCACGTAACGGCGTTTCCAGTCCTCGCGCCAGCAGCGCTTCATGGACCAGGGCAGCTTCCTGACTTAAGGTGCTCATCGTACTCTTCTCCGGCTGGTGTTGCGCCCGCAAGCCTTTGCCAGCGGGCCCTGTAATCAGGCGCGTATTGTGAAACTTTCTTTGCGGGGAATCCAGCAATCAATCAGATTGGTGAAGAAAGCTTTTTATCCGGTTCGTCGCCAGACCAGCAGACCCGCCCAGACCAGGCTGATCCCGGCGACCCACAGGGCAGGCTCCAGCCGGTGCCAGAGGATGGCAGAGAGAAAGGAGAGCAGCGGCCCGGCCAGCTGGCCGATCGCATAGCCGGTGGTGAGCAGGCCCGCCATGTAGCGCAGATGGTCAGGTGCCAGTTCGCGGGCACAGAGCATTGAGAGCTGCACCACGCTGAGGAAGCCGCCGCCCACCAGCAACGCGCCTGCCAGCAGACCGCTGAAGCATGGCAGCAGAGCCGCAGCAAAAACGCCCAGCGCCTGCGCCCAGAGCACCAGCGCCAGCCGGACGTGGCTGTGCCCCCATCGGCGTGTCAGGATCCCCAGCCCGATGCCGATCACCGCTGCGCCCCCAAAAACGGGCCAGACAAACTGCGCGAAGATGCCGTCAGGAAAGCGCGTGGCCGCCATCTGCGACAAAAAGGTGGCGGGCAGAATGTAGCCGAAGCCCGCCAGCGTGTAACTCGCGACCAGACGTTTAAGGTTGCGATCCAGCACCAGCGGTACAGGCGTCTGATCGGGGCGATGCAGTTCACCCGGACGCGGCAGATGTCGGGTGATGAGCGCGATCAGCAGCAGCGCCAGCGTACCGTAGGCGGCCCAGGCCACACCGGCAGAGACCTGCAGCGTATGCAGCAGCACGCCCAGCAGGCCGCTGACAAAAATGCCGCACCCTGGCCCGGCAAAAACGGCGGCCGACAGCCCTGCCCGCCCGTGACGATGCAGCTGTTCATTGCTCCAGGCCGCGACCAGCACCATCGCCCAGCCGCTGGCCCAGCCAATCAGAAAGCGGATTGCGCCATGCAGCCATGGCCCGCTGGCGAAGGCGGAAAGCAGGGTCAGGATCACTGCGCCCCACACGCCCGCCTGCAGCCGCAGCTCGACCCGTCTGTGCGCCCGCATCGCATCAAACGAGCCGCACAGATAGCCCAGATAGTTAAACGCGGCGACCAGGCTGGCGCTGGTAAGCGTCAGCTGGTGTGCCTGAATCATCAGCGGCACCTGGGGCGTAAAGGCAAAGCGGCCAATCCCCATAGCCACAAATAAAGTTAAAAACGCGCTGAGCGCGACGCGTAACGCCATTGCTGAACTCCTGCTGTGCTGCCCTGAGATCTCATCTGACTTGCTAACAGCATGCAGGATGACTAAACTCACGGAAAGTGAATATTATTAACCAACTTGTTTACAGGAAGAGAAGATATGGATCTGGTTCAGCTGCGTATGTTCTGTTCCGTCGCCGAAACGGGTTCACTGGCTCGCGCGGCAGAGCAGCTGCATCGCGTTCCCTCTAATCTCACCACGCGGCTGCGCCAGCTGGAAGAAGAATTAGGGGTGGATCTCTTTATTCGTGAGAAGCAGCGCATTCGCCTGTCGCCGATGGGCCATAATTTTCTCAACTATGCGCAGCGCATCCTGACACTGAGCGAAGAAGCGATGAGCATGACCCGCACCGGTAAACCGGCGGGCAACTTTGCGCTCGGCTCCATGGAGAGCACGGCAGCGACCCGTCTGCCCGGCCTGCTCGCCGCCTATCACCAGCGTTTTCCGGCGGTGGCGCTGTCGCTGATCACCGGCACCTCGGGCGAAATTATCGATCGGGTGCGTGAAGGCACCCTGGCCGCCGCACTGGTGGATGGCCCGGTCGCCCACGACGACCTGAATGGCTGTATCGCATTTCGTGAGGAGATGGTGCTGATCACCGGGCTCGACCATGCGCCGATTACCACAGCGCGCGACGTTCAGGGCGACACCCTGTTCGCCTTCCGCAACAGCTGCTCCTACCGGGTCAAGCTGGAGAGCTGGTATCGCGACAGCCAGACCGCGCCCGATAATGTGATGGAGATTCAGTCCTATCACGCCATGCTGGCCTGCGTGGCGGGCGGCGCCGGGGTCGCGATGATCCCGGCGTCGGTGCTGAAACAGATGGCGGATCGGTCGCGTGTGCAGGTCCACACGCTGCCTCCCGCTTACCGCGACACGGCCACCTGGCTGATGTGGCGACGCGACGCCTTTACGCCGAATGTTGAGGCGCTGAAGTATCTGATTATCGAACAGTTTGACGATCGTCCGCTCAATGATGAGCTGATGCATCCATTACAGGCGGCGGAATAAGCGTTCCGCGCTATGTTTAAGAGTCTGGCCCATCCGGCCCTGAATCATCACGACCACCCGGCGCGTCTGCGCGCCACAATCTGACTGGAAGAGGGATTGCATGAACATGATCAAAACCCGTGCCGCTGTTGCCTGGGCTGCTGGCGAACCGCTGAAAATCGAAGAAGTGGATTTGATGCCGCCGCAGAAAGGCGAAGTGCTGGTGCGTATTGTCGCGACCGGCGTCTGCCATACCGATGCCTATACCCTCTCCGGTACCGATCCGGAAGGCGTTTTCCCGGCGATCCTGGGCCATGAAGGTGGCGGCATCGTGGAAGCCGTGGGCGAAGGCGTGACCAGTGTGGAAGTGGGCGACCATGTGATCCCGCTCTATACGCCGGAATGTGGCAAATGTAAGTTCTGCCTGTCGGGCAAAACCAACCTCTGCCAGGCAATCCGCGCCACCCAGGGCAAAGGGCTGATGCCGGATGGCACTACCCGCTTCTTCAAAGATGGCAAACCGATTTTCCACTACATGGGCACCTCGACCTTCTCTGAATACACCGTCATCCCGGAGATCGCGCTGGCTAAAATCAGCAAAGAAGCGCCGCTGGAAGAGGTCTGTCTGCTGGGCTGCGGTGTCACCACCGGTATGGGCGCGGTGATGAACACCGCCAAGGTCAAAGAGGGTGACACCGTGGCGATCTTCGGTCTCGGCGGCATCGGTCTTTCCGCCGTGATCGGGGCGAAGATGGCGAAGGCGGGCCGCATCATCGCCATCGACCTTAACACCAGCAAATTCGATCTGGCGCGCAAGCTGGGTGCCACCGATCTGATCAACCCGAAAGATTACGATAAGCCGATTCAGGATGTGATTGTCGAGCTGACCGACGGCGGCGTGGACTTCTCATTTGAATGTATTGGTAACGTCAACGTGATGCGCTCGGCGCTGGAGTGCTGCCATAAAGGCTGGGGCGAGTCCGTGATTATCGGCGTTGCCGGTGCCGGTGAAGAGATCGCCACTCGTCCTTTCCAGCTGGTGACCGGTCGCGTCTGGCGTGGCTCCGCCTTTGGCGGCGTCAAGGGACGTTCGCAGCTGCCGGGCATCGTGCAGGATTATCTCGACGGCAAATTTGCGCTGAATGATTTCATCACCCATACCATGCCGCTGGAAGAGATCAACGACGCCTTTGATTTGATGCATGAAGGGAAATCAATTCGTTCGGTCGTGCATTTTAATAAGTAATCAGGAGGCGTTATGGCATCCACTCTGGAGCTACTGGAAGAACACCGTATCTTTGGCGGCTGGCAGCAGCGCTGGCGGCATCCGTCAGCGGTGCTGAACTGCCCGATGACCTTCAGCATCTATCTGCCCGATCCGCACGGTGATGCGCCGCCACCGGTCGTCTGGTTTCTGGCCGGGCTGACCTGCAACGATGAGAACTTTACCACCAAAGCGGGCGCGCAGCGGGTGGCGGCGGAGCTGGGTCTGGTGCTGATTATGCCGGACACCAGCCCGCGTGGCGAAGGGGTCGCAAATGATGAGGCTTACGATCTGGGCCAGGGGGCGGGGTTTTATCTCAACGCCACTCAGCAACCCTGGGCCAGCCATTTCCGCATGTTCGACTATCTGAGCAGCGAGCTGCCCGCCCTGATTGCGGATAACTTCAAGGTCAGTGAACGTCAGTCGATTATGGGGCACTCTATGGGCGGTCACGGCGCGCTGATGCTGGCGCTGCGTCTGGGCAACCGTTTCGCCTCGGCTTCTGCCTTTGCACCCATCGTCAATCCGATGCAGGTGCCCTGGGGGCAGAAAGCCTTTACGGCCTATCTGGGCGAGGATCGGGCGGGGTGGAGTGAGTATGACAGCTGCCAGCTGATGGCAGAGGTGTCACACCGGCTGCCGATGCTGATTGACCAGGGGGACAACGATCAGTTCCTGGCCGATCAGCTGCAGCCGGAGCGGTTAGAGGCGGTTGCCCGCGACATGGGCTTCCCGCTGACCCTTCGTATTCAGCCGGGTTATGACCATAGCTACTTCTTCATTGCCAGCTTTGTGGAAGATCATCTGCGTTTCCATGCCCAGCATCTGCTGGTGTAGCTGACATTCAGGGCCGCATTAGCGGCCCTGAATTTTTACTGCGGGAGAGGATTAAGGTTACTGCCGCTCGCCTCATCACGGGCTTCAGCCCTGTCAGACCAGCGCCGGGCCGGTCAGCCCATCGATCATCACCTGCGGAATGCCGCGTGAGCAGTGTTCGATACGGCCATTTACCCCATAGACCTTCGCCAGCGTGTCAGGCGTGATCACTTTATCCGGCTGCCCTTGCGCCACCAGCGCCCCCTGCTTCAGCATCAGGGCATGTTGCGCATGCCGCAGCGCGATATTGATATCATGCACCACCACCACCGTAACGATGTTACGCAGGGCTGTTTCGCGCCGCACCAGGTCCATGACGTGGAACTGATAGTTGAGATCCAGTGCGCTCAGCGGTTCATCCAGCAGCAGCAGTGCCGGGCGGCGGATCAGCGACTGCGCCAGACCGACCAGCTGCTTCTGCCCCCCGGAGAGCTGATCGAGATAGCGCATTGCCAGATGCGCGATGCCAAGCTGCTCCAGCAGATGCATGATTTCCGCTTCGCTGCTCGCGCTGTGCAGCCCGCCCGAGGCGCGCTGCGCCACGATGATGGACTCCAGGACATGCAGATGTACACCCGCAGGCAGCGACTGCGGCAGATAGACCACATTCTTTGCACGGCGGGCAAACGGCTGGGTCATCAGATCCTCGCCGTTCAGCCACATCTCGCCCTGCCCTTTATTCAGCCCTGCCAGCGCACGCAGCAGCGTCGATTTACCACAACCATTCGGCCCCAGCAGCACCGTGATCTCGCCGCGCGGCAGTGGCGCAACGTTCAGGTTCTCAATCACTTTATGTTTGGGATACCCGGCGCAGAAGCCGCGTAAGGTCAGACCCTGTTCCATCATACTGTCCCCCGATGACGCAAGATAATACTCAGGAAGAACGGCACACCGATCAGTGAGGTCACGATGCCGACAGGGATGATCACGCCAGGGATCAGGTTTTTCGAGGCGACCGATGCCAGCGACAGCACCAGGGCGCCGACCAGCGCACTGGCAGGCAGATAGAAACGGTGATCTTCACCAAACATCATGCGGGCAATGTGCGGCGCGACCAGGCCGATAAAGCCGATCGGCCCGACAAACGCCACGGCCAGCGCGGAGAGCACGCTGATGCGCAGTAAGGTGGTCAGGCGCAGACGACGCACGTCGATGCCAAAGCTAACCGCACGATCTTCGCCCAGACGCAGCGCCGTGAGTTTCCAGCTGCTCATCATCGAGAACGGCACCAGGATAATCAGCGCCAGGCTCAGCACCCCCAGCTTCTCCCAGGAGGCGCGCGCCAGGCTGCCCATGGTCCAGAACACCAGGCCCTGCAGGGTATCTTCGCTGGCGATGAACTGCATCATGGAGACCAGCGCGTTGAAGGTGAAGACCAGTGCAATACCGAACAGCACCACACCCGCCGAGGAGACCTGCGTCCAGCGGGTAACGGCATCGAGCATCAGCGCGGCTAACAGCGCAAAAACAAAGGCGTTGGCCGAGATTAACCACTGATCGGGAATGCCGGGGATCCCGATGCCAAGGATGATGGCCAGCGCCGCGCCAAAGGCTGCCGCCGAGGAAACCCCCAGGGTAAACGGACTCGCCAGCGGGTTATTGAGGATGGTCTGCATTTCCGCGCCCGCCAGGCCCAGCGACAGCCCCACCACCAGCGCCATCAGCGCATACGGCAGACGAATATCCCAGACGATAACGCGGGTGCCGGCATCGACGTTGTCAGGATTGAGCAGCGTATTCCACAGCGTATCCAGGGAGAGTCCGGCCGGACCCAGCGTGAAATCGAGGATCAGCGAGGCGACGATCGCCAGCAGCAGCACGCCAATCCAGACAAGGCGGCGGCGCAGCACCTGATGATAGTTTTGCATGGTGTGGTGAAGCGTTTCTTCCCCCGCCAGCAGCGAAGTTTCGGTAGTCATGTTTTAACCCTGTGTGGCTATCACGTCAGAAAACGCAGCCACAATAGTCCAGGTGATAATAATTATCAATTCGTTAGCACAAGCGAGACGCGAAAAAACAGTAAAAAAGGGTGTTGATATGGGCGGGAAAGTGCAGACACAACACATTGAAGTGGCAGAAGAGGCACCTCAACGCGCTGTGTCTGCTCGCTGACTGAACGGCGTCAGCGTACAGCGTTAATCCTTATGAACCGGGAACTCCATCTCGCTGTACTTCACCAGACGGCTGCCGCGCACCAGCCTGTAGCCGAACCAGATAATCAGGAACAGCGGAATGCCGATGTAGGTCGCCGCCACGCCGTACCAGTCGATGCTCTCGTTGAGAAACGCCTGATAGTTCTGACCCAGCGTGATGATCAGGCAGAGCACGAAGGCGAAAATCGGCCCCAGCGGAAAGAAGCCGGAACGGTAAGGCAGATCGTTCAGGTCATATCCCTGGGCGATGTAGCCCCGGCGGAAACGATAGTGGCTGATGGCAATGCCCAGCCAGGCGATGAAACCGGTCATGCCGGAGGTATTCAGCAGCCACAGGTAGACCTCCTGATTCCCGAACTTCGAGGTCAGGAAACAGAGCCCGGCTACCACGGTAGTCGCCCAGAGTGCATTGCGCGGCACGCCGCCCTTTGAGAGCTTCGCAAAAATGCGCGGCGCTTTGCCTTCGCAGGCCAGGTTGTAAAGCATGCGCGTGGAGGCGTACATGCCGGAGTTACCCGCCGACAGCACCGCCGTCAGGATCACGGCGTTCATTACCGCCGCCGCCGAGAGCAGACCGGCATTACGGAAGACCAGAGTGAACGGGCTGACGCTGATATCGTTGATATCGTTGTGCAGCAGCTGCGGGTCGGTATAGGGCAGAATCAGGCTGATGATCAGGATAGCGAAGACATAGAACAGCAGGATACGCCAGAAGACCTGCCGGACCGCACGCGGAATGTTTTTCGCCGGATCTTCAGATTCGCCCGCCGCGATACCGATCAGCTCGGTGCCCTGGAAGGAGAATCCGACAATCATCGCCACGCCAATCATCGCGGCAAAGCCACCCGCAAACGGCGCATCCCCGACCTGCCAGTTATGCCAGCCCGCGTGCTCCGCGCCGCGCATAATCCCGGTGATCATCAGCACGCCGACCACGATAAAGATAATCACTGTCGCCACTTTGATCAGCGAGAACCAGTATTCCGCCTCGCCAAAGCCTTTCACCGAGATGTAGTTGAGCAGGAACATCAGCCCCAGGAACAGTGCGCTCCAGATCCAGCCGGGCGTGTCGGGGAACCAGTAGTTCATCACCAGCTGTGAGGCCACCAGGTCAACCGCGATGGTCACCGCCCAGTTGTACCAGTAGTTCCAGCCGAGCGCGAAACCAAAGCCCTCTTCGACATATTTTGCGCCATAGGTGGCAAAGGAGCCTGACACCGGCATGAAGGCAGCCAGTTCGCCCAGGCTGGTCATCAGGAAGTAGACCATCAGGCCGATCAGGATATAGGAGAGAAGTGCGCCGCCGGGGCCGGCCTGGGCAATGGTGGCACCCGAGGCCACAAACAGGCCGGTACCGATGGAGCCGCCGATGGCAATCATCGTCAGATGACGGGCTTTTAACGCACGTCGTAATGCAGGTTGTTGTGTTGTTTTTGAGTCATTATGCATGTGTTAACGCTACGCTGGGTAAAAATGAGGCGCGATTGTAGCAGCCAGACCGCCTCTGTATAGCGATGCCATGCTGTTATTAGTTAAGTTCATGATCGCGCCCGGATTATTAGCAGTCACTCACGACAGTAGGAGAGAAAGCGCGTCAGGGCTTTTGAAACATGCTTCTGCCGGTGATGAATACGGTAGAGCGTGCGGGTCAGCCGCGGCAGCGGGATCGCCAGTTCCACCAGCGTCCCCGCTTCCAGCAGATCGGCAATCACCCGGCGTGACAGGCAGCTGATCCCCATGCCGTGCCGCACCGCATGTTTGATGGCTTCAGAATTACCCAGCTCCATTCCCAGCTGAAAACTGGGCAGATGTGACAGCAGCAGATAATCGACGATTTCCCGCGTGCCGGAGCCGCGTTCGCGCAGGATCCACGGCGCCTCCGCCAGGGTTTTCAGCGTCACCGGCTGCTGGAGAACCGGCGCATCGGGCGCGGCAAACACCACCAGTTCATCCTCCAGCCAGGGTTCGCTGACCAGTTCGGTCATGTGGCACGGCCCTTCAATCAGCCCCACATCCACGCGGAAATCGGACACCGCCTGGATCACATCCTGACTGTTGCCGACGCTCAGCTCCAGCGGCAGGCCGGGAAAATCGCGACGATAGGCCGCCATCATGCCGGGCAGCAGATAGTTACCGATGGTGCTGCTGGCGAAGATGCGGATCGCGCCGTTGTCCTCTTTGAACAGCTGCTCGATCTCACCCGCCTGCTCCAGCAGCCCGACCGCACGCGGATAGAGCAGCCGTCCATGTTCATTCAGCACCAGCCGTTTACCGACCCGGTCAAACAGCTGCACCCCGAGCTGACTCTCCAGATCGGCCAGCGCCGCACTGACCGCCGACTGCGACAGGGCCAGCAGCTGAGACGCCTGGGTGGTGGAACCACTCTTTAGCACTTCGGTAAACACTTCAATCTGCCGCAGCGTAATGTGCATGGTTGCCTCTTAACTCAGTGATTGCCTGACGAGATAAACGATCAGCGCCAGCCAGATCAGCCCCATCGCCACCAGCCAGCCGGCGATCTTTTTGCCGCGGCTGCGCTGCGCCTCTGCCCGGGCAAGGCTGCTGATGCGCACCTCTTTCGGCAGTAACCGCAGCAGCAGCATGACGCCCGTCGGAATAATGACCGCGTCATCCAGCAACCCCACAAAGGGGATTACGTCGGGAATGAGATCGATCGGGCTGATGCCGTACGCAACCAGCCCCAGCATCCCCAGCTTGTTCCACCAGGGCGTGCGCGGATCGCGGAAGGCGAACCCCAGCACAAACACATCTCGTTTAATCAGCGTCGCCCAGCGGCGCAGACGTGACACTATCATGACAGCAGCCTTATCGTAAATTCTGGTCAATTATAAATATATTATCAATTTCACTTTTAAGCCAGTCGCCTTCATGATCATGACTCAACCACGAGGAGTGACCACCATGACCGAACTGAGCATCGCTAAACCACACCACCCTCTTTCGCTCTGGTTCCCCGGCCTGCTGCTGACTGCCGCTATTGCTGCCGCCGCCAGCTGGCTGGCGCAGCAGCCTCTGATCGCCTCACTGGGGCTGGGCTCGCTGACGCTGGCGATTATGCTGGGCATCGTGGTCGGCAACAGCCTCTATCACCCGCTGGCCTCCCGCTGCGACAGCGGCGTGGTGCTGGCGAAACAGAAGCTGCTGCGGCTGGGCATTATCCTGTTTGGCTTTCGTATCACCTTACAACAGATCGCAGATGTCGGTTTTAGCGGCATCCTGATCGATGCGCTGACGCTGAGCAGCACGTTCTTTGTGACCTGCCTGCTGGGCGTCCGGCTGCTGAAGCTGGACCGCGATACCGTCTGGCTGATTGGCGCGGGCAGCAGTATCTGTGGTGCTGCGGCCGTGCTGGCGACCGAGCCGGTGGTGAAAGCCGCGCCGTCGAAAGTCGCGGTGGCGATCGCGACCGTGGTGCTGTTCGGCACCCTGGCGATCTTTGTCTATCCGCTGCTGTGGCCGCTGGCTCACCATCTGTTGCCGGGACTGAGTGCGGCACAGTTCGGGGTCTTCACCGGATCCACCATCCATGAAGTGGCGCAGGTGGTGGCCGCCGGGCACAGCATCAGCCCGGCGGCGGAAAACAGCGCGGTGATCGCCAAAATGCTGCGGGTGATGATGCTGGCTCCGTTCCTGCTCTGCCTGAGTGCGGTCATCCGTGGTAAACGCCACGCGGGCAATGCCCGTCAGCCGGTGACGTTCCCGTGGTTTGCGCTGCTGTTTATCGCCGTTGCCCTGTTTAACTCACTGCAACTGCTGCCTGCGGCGCTGGTGGCCACGCTGAATGCGCTGGCGGGGCTGCTGCTGGCGATGGCGATGGCCGCGCTGGGCGTCACCACCCGTTTCGGGGCGCTGCGCGAGGCGGGCGTCAGGCCGCTCCTGCTGGGCGCGCTGGTCTCTGGCTGGTTAATCGCGGGGGGCGGCACGATCAATCTGCTGGTGCAACATTTCATGGGCTGACGCCATCAGGTATCATGCCGTTTCATCCGTGCATAGCCCCAGGAGAAAGGCATGAAATATATCGGCGCACATGTGAGTGCGGCAGGGGGCGTGGATCAGGCAGTGATTCGCGCCCATGAACTGGAAGCCACCGCCTTCGCGCTCTTTACCAAGAATCAGCGTCAGTGGAAGGCCGCCCCGCTCTCCACAGAGATGATTGATGCTTTTCGCGCCGCCTGCGAGACCTATAAATACAGCCCGCAGCAAATCCTGCCGCACGACAGTTTCCTGATTAACCTCGGCCATCCGGTTGAGGAGGCGCTGGAGAAATCCCGTGCGGCCTTTATCGACGAACTGCGCCGGGCCGATCAGCTGGGCCTGACGCTGCTGAATTTCCATCCCGGCAGCCATCTGCATCAGATTGAGGAAGAAGCCTGCCTGAAGCGGATCGCCGAGTCGATTAACGTTGCGCTCGACCAGACCCAGAACGTCACCGCCGTGATTGAAAACACCGCAGGCCAGGGCAGTAACCTGGGCTTCCGCTTCGAGCATCTCGCGACCATCATTGAGCATGTCGAAGATAAGTCGCGCGTCGGCGTCTGCATTGACACCTGCCATGCGTTTGCCGGCGGTTATGACCTCCGTACCGAAGCGGACTGCGAAGCGACATTCAGAGAGTTTGAGCGCGTCGTCGGTTTCAATTATCTGCGCGGTATGCATCTCAACGATGCCAAAAGCGCGTTTGACAGCCGCGTTGACCGCCATCACAGCCTGGGGGAAGGCAACATCGGCCGGACGGTGTTCAGCTGGCTGATGAAAGATCCCCGCTTTGACGGGATCCCGCTGATTCTGGAGACCATCAATCCCGATATCTGGAAAGATGAGATCGCCTGGCTGAAAGCCGAGCAGCAGGGATAAACAAAGGGAGCCATCTGGCTCCCTTTTCGCGGCTATCGCCTGCAGCTTCAGAAAATCTGTGCCCTGCCATCCCTGCCCTGCTCTGCCTGCGCCGTCTGCAAAAACAAACAGGGAGCCATCCGGCTCCCTGTTATCTTCACTTCCGCGTTAATCAGGCTTTCGCCAGCTGCTCTTCCGGGCGTTTCAGAACCGCATAGCTCAGACCGGCAATTGCGGTGCCGATGACAATCGCCATCAGATAACCGATCACCGGTGTAATTGCGCCAGGGATCAGCAGTACAAAGAGTCCGCCGTGCGGGGCCATCAGTTTGGCACCAATCGCCATTGAGATCGCACCGGTCACGGCGCCACCAATGATACAGCATGGCAGAACGCGCATCGGGTCACGGGCAGCAAACGGAATCGCCCCTTCAGAGATAAAGCAGAGCCCCAGAACCAGTGCCGCTTTACCGCCTTCCTGCTGACCTTTGTTGAATTTACGACGGGCAACCAGGGTGGCCAGACCCATCGCCAGCGGCGGCACCATACCGGCTGCCATGATGGCGGCCATCGGTGCATAGGTCTGCGAACTCAGTAAGCCGACACCAAACGCGTAGGCCACTTTGTTTACCGGGCCACCCATATCGGTACACATCATGCCGCCCAGAATCGCGCCCAGCAGGACCGCATTCGCCGTACCCATGTTTGCCAGCCAGTGCGTCAGGCCGCTCATGATACCCGCCACCGGTTTACCGACCACATAGATCATCAGCAGGCCGGTGATCAGGCTGGCGAACAGCGGAATAATCAGTATCGGTTTCAACGCTTCCATGCTCTGCGGCAGTTTCACTTTGCCGCTGATCAGCTTCGCCGCATAACCGGCAATGAAGCCCGCGATAATCCCGCCTAAGAAGCCTGCGTTGATGCTGGTGGCGATCATGCCGCCAATCAGACCCGGCGTCAGACCCGGACGGTCAGCGATGGAGAAGGCGATAAAGCCCGCCAGCACCGGGACCATCAGGGCAAAGGCGCTACCGCCACCGATCTGCATCAGCGCGGCAGCCAGCGTACCTGGCTCTTTAAAGGCGGTGATACCAAAGGCGAACGACAGAGCGATACTCAGACCACCCGCCACCACCATCGGCAGCATGTAGGACACCCCGGTCAGCAGGTGGCGATAGGCGCCCGCGCCGCCCTGTTTCTTCTCTTCTTCGCTGTTTGCCGTGCTCTGGCCGCTGGCCGCCACTTTATAAGGCTTCGCTTCTGCGACCGCTTTATCCAGCTCCTGCGCGGTTTTCTTCAGCGCCAAACCGGTGGAGGTGCGGTACATCGGCTTACCGGCAAATTTCGCCAGATCCACTTCGATATCCGCCGCCACGATCACCAGATCGGCCGCCGCCACTTCTTCTGGCGTAATCGCGTTTCCGGCACCTACGGAACCGCGGGTTTCAACCTTGACCCACCAGCCGCGACGGGTCGCTTCGGCCTGGATCGCCTCAGCCGCCATAAAGGTGTGCGCGACGCCGGTCGGACAGGCTGTCACGGCAACCACACGTTTTGGTGCACCCGCCTGCGCCGGGGTCGCGGCTGACGCCGCCGCCGGGGTTGCCGCCGCAGCCGGAGCCTGCCAGGTTCTGGCTTCTGCCTTCGCCCGGTTCAGGAAGTTTTCCGGCTCGCGAACCGCCAGCTGGAGGTCGCCCAGCCAGACCGGCTTGCCGTTCAGGGCCGCATCGTCCGGCACCTTTTTGCCCAGCACAATCGCCAGTTCCGCCTCAGCAGGGTTTTCAGTCAGAGTCAGGCCTGCCGCCGCCGCAGCGGCAGCCAGACGTTGTTGCGCCATATAGGCGGAGGCCAGTCCCAGTGTAGGGTCTTTAATCAGCAGCGTTTTCATTATCGCTCTCCTGCTGTCAGTTAACGGGTTGTAAGTCGACGCGCGCCATCATTGCGGCCAACTGAGTACGATCGGACACACCAACGTTGCTCTGGCTGACGGCCATGGCCGCCACCGCCGTCGCAAGACGCAGCGTGTGCTCGCTGGATTCACGCATCAGCAGGCCATAGATCAGCCCGCCAACCATTGAGTCACCGGCACCGACGGTGCTGACAACTTCACACACCGGCGGTTTCGCAATCCATTCGCCAGACGCGTTGACCCACAGCGCGCCTTCTGCGCCCAGCGAGATCACCACATGGGCGATGCCCTGTTCGCGCAGTTCGTGCGCCGCGCCAATCACATCCTGCAAGGTGGGCAGTTTACGACCGGCCCAGATCTCCAGCTCACGGCGGTTAGGTTTGACCAGCCACGGCGCGGCTTTCAGTCCTGCCACCAGCGCCTCGCGGCTGCTGTCGAAGATGATGCAGGGGCAATGGGTACGCAGTTCGGTCATCCAGCGGGTAAAGGCTTCGTGATCCACACCTTCTGGCAGGCTGCCACTGACGCAGACCATATCGAACTGGCCCAGCCAGGTCAGTGAATCGCTGGTAAAACGATCCCAGTCCTGCGCCGTCACCTGAAAACCGGAGAAGTTCAGATCGGTCACATCACCGGTCTGTTCGGTCAGTTTAACGTTGATACGGGTCCGGCCCGGCACCACCTGGAAACGGTTGGCAATGCCCAGCTCGCTGAAGAGCTGCTGAAAGCCATCCTGATTCTCTTTGCCCAGGAAGCCACCGACGGTGACATCAATACCCAGATCTTTCAGGACCCTGGCGACGTTGATCCCCTTGCCCGCCGCGTGCAGTCCGGTGGTTTTCACCAGGTTGACTTCGCCGCGTTCAATTTCAGGGGTATATCCCACCAGGTCATACGCCGGATTCAGCGTAATGGTGGCGACACGTCTGCTCATGCTGCCCCCTCACCCAGACCGCTGGTGATCGCTTCTTCAATCGCGTTCAGCGCCTGCTGTGCATCTTCACCGCTGGCGGTAAAGCGCAGGCGGTGGCCTTTCTTCACGCCCAGCGCCACGACTTTCATCAGGCTGCGACCGTTAGCCGGTTTACCGCTGCCGTCGAGGTTGGTCACGGTGATGTCGCTGTTGAACTGCTTGATCACACTGACCAGCGCCGTGCCCGGACGGGCATGCAGGCCATGTTCGTTACGAATGGTAAATTCGGCGGTCAGCACGTCGGCCTGCTCATCGACTTCACTGGTCAGCAGGGCGTAGACACCCGCCGCATCGGCTTTCAGCAGACGATCAGCTTTGCCCTGCTGCAGCAGCGCGCTGAGGTAACCCAGCACTTCCAGCGGACGTTCATCGGTGGCTGACACGCTGATGAGCATCGACGCCGGTTCGCCCTGATGTTCAAAGGCATGCTCGGTACGGCTGACGGCCACGCCGCTGCGCAGATTGCCCAGGCTGCTGTCGCTGAGCCAGATGCCCTGCCCCAGGCTCAGCGGCGGGGTTGAGACGACATCGGCGACGTAGCTGGCATCAACCACGCCCGCGGCTTGCAGCCGGCCGGCGTTCATCGCCTGCAGGGTAATCAGATCGCTGGCCGCGACGTTAAGCGTCACCAGTGAGGTGTCGAAGCTGAATTCGGCGGCTTGTTTCTCGCCCATCAGCAGCGCACGAAGATCTTCAGCAGAGGCGGTTTTGAGCTGTTCGGCAATGGAGTCATCGCTGAGCACATGCGTCAGCTGACGCAGCAGCGCCAGATGTTCATCTGACTTCGCGGCAATCCCGATCGCGACATAGGCGGTCTGATCGTCACCCCAGGCAATACCCTGCGGAAACTGAAACACCTGGACGCCGGTTTTCAGCACCAGGTCGCGGGTGTCGGTGGTGCCGTGCGGGATTGCGATGCCGTTGCCAAGAAAGGTGGAGGTCTGCTGTTCGCGCGCCAGCATACCGTTGACATAGCCTTCAGCCACATTGCCCGCCGCGGTTAACGCGGCAGCAACCTGACGAATGGCCTCTTCTTTATTCTGGGCGCTGGCTCCGGTGTGGATGGCCTGCAATTCGAGCTGGAACATAATTCTCCTCGCTTGCTGAGATTGAATCGTTTCAGCTAGCAGGCAGGTTTTCACGCCTTGCTGTCTCTGTCAGCCAGCCCCGTCACCGCTGAAACGTTTCAGGAATTGTGATGCAGACGCTTTCGTCAGGCAAGAAAATGCGCAAACGGCGTAGCAGATTTTTGACGTTACGCACATTTCGGCGGCAGGAAGAGGACCAGCGGAGAGTCAGGCTGACGCAGTTGCTGTCACGTCCCACTCATCAGGCAAAAAGCGTCAGCTGTGTCAGCCTTTCAGGGGGCGGTATCGGCTTCAAGTTTCAGCAGCCAGGTCATCGCCTGCTGGCGCGACTGACCACACATGCTGAATGAGGGTTGCAGACTGGCGCAGACGGCAGGCCGCAGCGGCGAGCCAAACAGTTTACAGCGAAGATCGTCGTCCAGCTGAACGCAGGGCGTGTTGGCAGGCTTGCCGTCAGGCATGCCGGGGATAGGCGATGAGATAGAGGGTGCTGTGCAGCAGGCACCGCATTGGCTACGGCATTGCATGCTGTGCTCCGGCAGAAAAAGAGGCGCTGACAATAGCAGCCCGTGACGACAATTACCATGAAAGCCACGGCCTGACACAAAATTTCGCACCCGCGATATTGCCAGTTTTCCCTGGCGCGGGTAACGTTGCGCGCACTTCACTCTCATGATAGCGAGAACAGCAATGCCAAAAGCCAATGAAATCAAAAAAGGGATGGCCGTCACGCACAACGGCAAACTGCTGCTGGTTAAAGATATTGATGTCCAGAGCCCCAGCGCACGCGGTGCGGCGACCCTCTACAAAATGCGCTTTACCGATGTCCGCACCGGTTTAAAAGTGGAAGAGCGCTTCAAGGGCGACGAGATTATTGATGCGATTTCGCTCAGCCGTCGCAGCGTCACCTTCTCTTATATAGATGGTGACGAATATATCTTCATGGATGATGAGGATTACACCCCCTACGCCTTTAAGCAGGACCAGATCGAAGAAGAGCTGCTGTTTATCCCCGAAGGCGGCATTCCTGGCATTCACGTACTGACGATGGATGGCCAGGTGCTGGCGCTGGAGCTGCCACAGACGGTGGATATGGAGATCGTCGATACCTCGCCGGGCATCAAAGGCGCTTCCGCCAGCGCCCGCACCAAACCCGCCGGAATGAGTACCGGTCTCTCCATTCAGGTTCCGGAATACCTCAGCAACGGTGACCGCATCCGTATTCATATCGCTGAACGCCGCTATATGGGTCGTGCCGATTAACTGGCGCAGGCTGGAGTCTGGTAGTGTTATAATATAACATTATCAGCATTCCAGGCAGGAGCCCGCACCATGACACGCGTTAATCTGATCACCGGTTTTCTGGGCAGCGGAAAAACCACGCTGCTCTGCCATCTTCTGGCCGCCCGGCCGCAGAACGAAAAGTGGGCGGTGCTGGTCAACGAATTTGGCGAGATCGGAATCGATGGTGCGCTGCTGGCCGATCGCGGCGCAACCGTTAAAGAGATCCCCGGCGGCTGCCTGTGCTGCGTGAATGGTCTGCCGCTGCAGGTCGGGCTGAATCTGCTGCTGAAAGATAAGCCCGACCGGCTGCTGATTGAGCCTACCGGCCTCGGTCATCCGCGCCGGGTGCTGGAAATACTGAAGTCCCCGGTCTATCAGACCTGGCTGCAGCTCAATGCCACCCTGACGCTGCTTGATCCCCGTCAGCTCACCGATCCGCGTATCGCAGCCAATGAAAACTTTCGCGATCAGCTGGCGGCCGCCGATATCATCATCGCCAGCAAGCGCGATAGCTGGGACACGCAGGATCGCCAGCGGCTGACTGAGTGGCTGCAGCAGAGCCAGCCGCCACGTCCCGTGACAGAAACAGAATTTGGCCGCATCCCCCTTCATCTGCTGGATGCGCCCCATCAGCCTCGCGCGCTTCCCCTTCCGCACCATCATTATCCGGCCGTGCCCGCCAGCGGCGTAGCGGCGCTGCGGCTGACGGGTGGCGCGCGCTGGCGCCGGTCGCTGAATCAGGGCCAGGGCTACAGCGCCTGCGGCTGGCTGTTTGATGGCGACACGCTGTTCGACAGCGCCGCCCTGCTGGCGTGGGCGCAGCAGGCGCAGGTTGATCGGATAAAAGGGGTGATGCGCACGGCCGAAGGCACAATGCGTATTAACGGCGAGGCAAAAGCGCTGCACAGTGAAACCTCTGCTGTGTCGCCACCCGATAGCCGTATTGAAGTCATTCATTCTCAGCAGGCTGACTGGAATCGACTACAATCGGCGTTGTTGAAGTGCCGTTTACGCTAGTAAAGGTATTGTCGGCGGTTATTTTTTTGAAATGAGTTTACTTATGCGCGCAACCCGCCTCGTTACCATCCTGCTGCTGAATGCACTGGGTGTAGTACTGTTTCTGTCCTGGTATCTGCCACCACAACATGGTTTCTGGTTCGGCATCGATAAAGCGATCTTTTATGGCTTCAATAACCAGATGGTGACTCATCCCCTGTTTGCCCTGATCGTCGCGATCACCAACTTCCGGGGTTTTGATGTGGTATCACTGCTGGCGATGGGCCTGCTCTATCTGTCGATCTGGCGTCAGGAGACACCGCCCGCTCGGCGCCGGATGCTGGCGATCGGCATCACCATGCTGCTGACGGCCGTTATCCTCAATCAATTGGGCCACCTGCTGCCGGTGAAGCATTCCAGCCCGACGCTGTTCTTTGAGAATGTGCATCGTGTCAGCGAACTCACCGGTATCCCGGCGAAGGATGCGTCGAAAGATAGCTTCCCTGGCGACCACGGTATGATGCTGATTATTTTTGCCTGCTTTATCTGGCGTTATTTTGGTTTCAGCCGTTTTTTAATTGCCGCCGCCATTGTGGTGCTATTTTCGCTGCCGCGCGTTATGGCCGGTGCGCACTGGTTTACTGATATTGCCGTCGGATCGCTGTCGGTGGTATTGGTCGGGCTGAGCTGGTGGTTATTAACGCCAGCCAGCGACGTGCTGGTTAACTGGTTTAATCGCAAATTACCGGGCAAATATAAGCCCGTGATGTAAATGATAAGCGCGGTCGGTTTAATCATCCGCCACTGAACCGTCCGCGCTTATAAGAAACACCCTCTCACTATTAGCCTGCTAATTAATATGACGAAAAGAAAAGGTTATCTTTTCCGCAGACCGGTTAAATAGTCATCATTCCCTGTTAATTCTTCAGAAAACCGCGAAAACGGGGCTATGCCCTGAATTGACGCCCGTTTCACCGCCTGTTCTCACCATCATTCGCTCACAATTGTCGCTAAATTAGTCATTGTGTTACGTTTTGATTCTCATCAAAAAAACCTATGTGAAATTGATTAAAAGCACTCGCCACGGCGTCTGTAATCAGTTAACCTCAGTCGCAGTGAGGCCACAGCGTCAGAAAAGCCAGTTTTTTTTACATTAAAATGTGTCCATTAACACATTTTAGTGATTAAGGATTTGTCTTAGTCTGTTTCGCTTATTAATCTCCCTGCTTTGTCATCTGGCTGGCGACAATTGTGTCGTAAGGAACCCGAAGGAAAACCCGAATAATGGTCAAGTCTCAACCAATACTGAGATATATCTTGCGGATCGTGCCCGCACTGGCGCTGGCAACACTCCTCTCAGCATGTAGCAGTACCCATAGCAGTCAAAACGCGAATAACGAGAATCATGAAGTTAACAACCAGAATGGTTTTTTACTTCAGGCGTCTCAGGATGAGTTTGAAGAAATGGTGCGTAATGTCGACGTTAAGTCGCGCATCATGGAACAATACGCCGTCTGGAAAGGTGTGCGCTATCGCCTTGGTGGCGATACCAAACGCGGGATCGATTGTTCCGCCTTTGTTCAGCGCACCTTCCGCGATCAGTTTGGCTTAGAATTACCGCGCTCCACCTCTGAGCAGCAGGACACCGGCAGAGAGATCACCCGCAGTAAACTGCGTCCTGGCGATCTGGTGATGTTCCGTGCTGGCTCCACCGGCCGCCATGTCGGCATCTATCTGGGCAATGACAACTTCGTTCATGCCTCCACCAGCAGTGGTGTGATGATCTCCAGCCTCAATGATGACTACTGGAAAAAGCGTTACCGTGAAGGACGCCGCGTGTTAAGCCGTAACCCGAGCTGACAATCACCTTCGATCTTCTCTCAGCCAGAGAACAGGAAACGCTGCCTATGCAGCGTTTTTTTTTGCCTGTTCTGAGCGTCAGCGGTGACATAAGATAAAAGCATTGCATTTCAGATTATTAACGAGACATTACGGACGTTCTCGTTATATTCTCGGTCGCTTAAACCGAAGCAGTCGTGCGCAATAACATAATAATAATTTGATCAGGGGAAGCACCTCATGCCACTGTCGGGGGCGCTGCGGCGCCACACCAACTATCCTCGCCGTATCGCATGGAGTAGCGCGATGGCGGGCGGCTTATTTTTTCTGTTGTTTGCCGCACTGACGCTTCATCAGACCTGGCAAAAGCGCGAACGGCAGCATCAGCAGTTGCTGGAAAAAAGCCGTACGGCATTACAGCAGACGCTCTCTTCGCTGCTCAACAGTACCCTCAGCCCCCTGCTTCCGTTCACCCAGACCGCCTGCCATACCATTAATCGTGAACTCACCTCACGCGCCGCCTTCGCCGGAAATCTCCGCGCCATCCTGCTGGTCAATAATGGCAACGCTTTCTGCTCCTCGGCGACCGGCAGCTTCAGTCTGCCGCTCAATGTGATTGCGCCGCAGAGTGATATTTCGCGCGATCTCGATCTGCGGCTGATGCCCGGCACGCCGCTGCAGCCCAATAAACCGGCGCTCGCACTGTGGATTAAAAATCCGGGCAACCTGCAGTCAGGCGTCTTCGCCACGCTGAATATCACGCTGGCGCCCTATCAGCTGATGGCGTCAACGCGGCCAGAGATCACCGGGGTGGCGCTGATCGACCCGCGCAGCGCCCTGACCAGCTGGCAGCCCGGTATCATCGAGCGTCAGAATCTGCCAGCGGCGCTGGATCAGCAGGCGCTGACAGGCTACCCGCTCCGGCTGGCGCTCTACGGCTCCACGCTGGCGTTCAGCGATTATCAGGCCATCCTGCTGAGCAGTCTGCTGCTGTCGCTGCTGGTGGCCGGGGCCTGCTGGCTGCTGCTGTCGATCTATCTGCGTCCGGGTAAAGAGCTGATTCAGGGCATGAAACGCGGCGAGTTTCACGTTGAATATCAGCCGCTGGTGACCTCGCGCGATGGGCAGCCCTATGGGATGGAGGCATTACTCCGCTGGACCCATCCGACGAAGGGTGCGATTCCGCCCGATGTGTTTATTCACTATGCTGAGTCGCACGGCCTGATTATCCCCCTGACCCGGCATCTGTTTCAGCTGGTATCCCGCGATGCGCATCTGCTGTGCCATACCATTCCCCGCCACGCCTGTCTCAGTCTCAACATTTCGCCTCTGCATCTGGCTGACAGCAGTTTCCGTCAGGATGTGCTGCGCTGGCTGGATACCATGCCTGCGGCTCACTTTAATTATGTGTTTGAGATCACCGAACGCGCGATGGTGCGCGACGACAATGTCGGCGAGCAGTTTGACTGGCTCCATCAGCAGCAGATCCATATCGCGATCGACGATTTCGGCACCGGTCACAGCGCGCTGATCTACCTGGAGCGTTATGCGTTTGATTACCTGAAAATCGATCGCGGCTTTGTTCAGAGTATCGGAACGGAGACGCTGACCTCACCGGTGCTGGATACCGTGCTACAGCTGGCGAAGAAACTGAACCTGAAGAGCGTGGCGGAAGGGGTCGAAACCGGCGAGCAGGCGGCCTGGCTGATCAATCGTGGTGTGACACATCTGCAGGGTTACATCTTCAGCCGTCCGCTGCGGCCGGAAACGCTGATAGACTATTTCCGGCGTTATAACGGCTGATCGCTGACAGGAGAAGAGACCGCTATGCTGCTTCGTTCCGGACTTCTGCTGCTGTGCGCCCTGCTCAGCGGTTCGCTTCAGGCGGTAACCGTCCTGCAAAGCTACGCCTTTACGCAGCTCGGTGAGGCGAAATATCCCCCCGGCTTCCATCATTATGACTATGCCAATCCCGATGCGCCCAAAGGCGGCAGCATCACGCTGGCGGTGGCTGGCACCTACGATAATTTTAACCGCTACGCCTCACGCGGCAATCCGGGCATCAACACCGGCGCGCTTTATGATGGACTCTACACCAGCTCCGACGACGAACCGGGCAGCTATTATCCGCTGATCGCCGAATCTGCACGCTACGCCAGCGATTTCAGCTGGATTGAGGTTCGCCTGAATCCCCGCGCCCGTTTTCAGGATGGCACCCCGATCACCGCCCGCGACGTGGCCTTCACCTTTCAGAAATTTATGACCGAAGGTGTGCCGCCGTTCCGCGTCGCCTACCGTGGGGTGAGCCTGAAAGCCCTGGACGCGCGGACGGTGCGTATTGAGACCACCAGACCGGACAGAGATCTGATGCTGGGATTACTGACGCTGCCGGTGATCGCGGAGGCGTTCTGGCATGATAAAAAGTTTAATGAGCCGTTAAGCGCCCCTCCGCTCTCCAGCGGACCTTATCGCATCACGCGCTGGAAACTGGGCCAGTTTATTGAGTTCAGCCGGGTAAAGGATTACTGGGCCGCCGATCTGCCGGTCAATCGCGGACGTTTTAATTTCGACCGGATGCGCTATGACTACTATCTGGATGACAATGTGGCCTTTGAAGCCTTCAAGGCGGGCGCTTATGACTGGCGTGAAGAGACCTCAGCAAAGAACTGGGCGATCCGCTATCGCGGCGGCAATTTCGCCAGAGGCAGCATCGTCAAAGAGACGACGCCCTTTCGCGCCGCCACCGATACCCGCTGGCTGGCGTTTAACAACGAAAACCCGCTGTTTCAGGATCGCCGCGTTCGTCAGGCCCTCTCACAGATGTTTGATTTTGAATGGATGAACCGGGCCCTCTATTATGGTGCCTGGCAGCGCACCAGCAGCTATTTCCAGAACACGGCATACGCCGCCCGCGGGCTGCCCGACGCAGAACAACAGGCCCTGCTCGCACCGTGGCGCGCCCGGCTCCCGCCTGAGCTGTTCAGCCAGCCCTATCAGCCGCCGGTGAACGATGGCAGCGGCTACGATCGCGCCAGCCTGTTAAAAGCCTATGACCTGCTGCAACAGGCGGGCTGGCAGATAAAAGATCGCCGTCTGGTGAATGCGAAAACCGGTCAGCTTTTTACCGTGGAGCTGCTGCTGCGCAGTGGCAGCAACATCGACTGGGCGCTGCCGCTGCAGCACAATCTTTCCCGGCTCGGCATTGCGCTGAACCTGCGGCAGGTCGACAGCTCACAATATCTGCGTCGCCTGCGCAAAGGGGACTATGACATGATAGCCACCGTCTATGGCGCGATGCCGATTCCGACCTCCAGCCTGGAGATATTGTGGCAGTCTGACTATATCGCCTCGTCGTGGAATACCGCGCGGGTCCGGGATCCGCTGGTCGATCACCTGGTGAAGCAGATTGTCGCGCATCAGGGCGATCCCGTTGCGTTGCGGCCGCTGGCCCAGGCGCTGGACCGCGTGCTGCTGTGGAATGCCTATATGATCCCGATGTGGTACAGCGCCGAGCAGCGGCTGGCGTACTGGAATAAGTTTTCTCATCCCGCCATCAAGCCCGCCTACAGCAGCGGGCTGGACAACTGGTGGTATGACACGCACAAAGCCGGGCGTCTGCCGGCCAGCAAACGCTGAGGAGAGAACCGTTGGCCGCCTATTTTCTGCGCCGGTTACTGCTGATTATTCCCACCCTGTGGGCGATCATCACGCTCAATTTCTTTATCGTCCAGATTGCGCCGGGCGGACCTGTCGATCAGGCGCTGGCGAATATTCAGTTCGGGCAGACCACCGGTATGCCCGGCGGCGCGACGGAAAGCGCCGGTGCACGCGCCAGCGTCTCGCCGCTGAACCCGGCCGGGAATACCTATCGCGGCGCGCGCGGGCTGGACCCGGAAGTCATTGCGGAGATCACAAAACGTTACGGCTTCGATAAGCCGATCTGGCAGCGTTATGGCGAGATGCTGTGGAATTATCTGCGGCTGGATTTTGGCGACAGCCTGTTTCGCAGCGCCTCGGTGATCGGGCTGATCAAAGAGAGCCTGCCGGTTTCGATCAGCCTGGGGCTCTGGAGCACGCTGATCATCTATCTGGTGTCGATTCCGCTCGGGATCCGCAAAGCGGTGCGCAACGGCAGCGCCTTTGATGTCTGGAGCAGCGCCTTTATTATCATCGGCTACTCCATCCCCGCGTTTCTGTTCGGGATCATGCTGATCGTGCTGTTTGCCGGTGGCAGCTATCTCGACTGGTTTCCGCTGCGCGGGCTCACCTCCGCGCAGTCCGACACCCTGCCCTGGTATGGCAAAGTGCTGGACTATTTCTGGCATATCGCCCTGCCGGTGCTGGCTACCGTGATCGGCGGCTTCGCCACGCTAACCATGCTGACGAAAAACGCCTTTCTGGATGAGATCCGCAAGCTCTATGTGGTCACCGCACGCGCGAAAGGGGTGCCGGAGCGACGTATCCTCTATCACCATGTGTTTCGCAATGCGATGCTGCTGGTGATCGCCAGCTTTCCTGCCACCTTTATCAGCATGTTCTTTACCAGTTCGGTGCTGATCGAGGTGATGTTCTCCCTTAATGGCCTGGGGCTGCTGGGCTACGACGCTACCCTGCAGCGCGACTATCCGGTGATGTTTGGCACACTCTATATTTTTACGCTGATAGGTCTGCTGATGAATATCCTCAGCGATCTGACCTATATGCTGGTCGATCCCCGCATTGATTTTGGACGCCGCTGATGCCGCTCTCTCCTCTTAACCAGCAGCGCTGGCAGCGCTTTCGCCATCACCGGCGCGGCTACTGTTCGCTGTGGATCTTTCTGATCCTCTTCCTGCTGTCGCTGGGCGCCGACCTGATCGCCAATGAGAAGCCGCTGCTGGTGCACTATCAGCAGCGCTGGATGGTCCCGCTGCTGTCTGACTACAGCGAGGCCGACTATGGCGGCGTGCTGGCGACCACGGCGGATTATCAGGATCCCTGGCTGCGGCAGCGCATCAGCCAGAACGGCTGGGCACTATGGGCACCGATCCGCTTCAGCGACAGCACCATCAATTTTGCCACCCGGGTTCCCTTCCCCTCGCCGCCGTCGGCGCAGAACTGGCTGGGCACGGATGCGAATGGCGGCGACGTCCTGGCACGACTGCTCTACGGCACCCGCATCTCCCTGCTGTTCGGCATACTGCTGACGCTTATCTCCAGCGTCATCGGGATCGTAATCGGTGCGCTGCAGGGCTATTTCGGCGGGCGGATAGACCTGATCGGGCAGCGGCTGATTGAGGTCTGGTCCGGGATGCCTGCGCTGTTCCTGCTGATTCTGCTCTCCAGCGTGATCCAGCCGGGCTTCTGGTGGCTGCTGCTGGTCACCGTCGCGTTTGGCTGGATGAGTCTGGTGAGCGTGGTGCGGGCGGAGTTTCTGCGAACCCGCAACTTTGACTATATCCGTGCGGCGCAGGCGCTGGGCGTCAGCGATGGCCGGATTATGCTGCGTCATATGCTGCCTAACGCGATGGTCGCCACCCTGACCTTTCTGCCCTTTATCCTGTGCGGTTCGATTACCACCCTGACCTCGCTCGATTTTCTGGGTTTTGGTCTGCCGCTCGGCTCGCCCTCGCTGGGTGAGCTGCTGCTGCAGGGCAAGAATAATCTGCAGGCCCCCTGGCTGGGCCTGGCGGGCTTTTTTACTCTGGCGATCCTGCTGTCGCTGCTGATTTTTATTGGCGAAGCGGTGCGCGACGCCTTTGATCCGGGCAAAGGAGCCTAGATGACAACGCCCCTGCTTGCCATTAACCACCTCTCTGTCGCCTTTCGTCAGGGTGAGACGCTTCGCCAGGTGGTGGATGATCTCTCCCTGCATATTGCGGCAGGTGAAACGCTGGCGCTGGTCGGTGAGTCGGGCTCCGGCAAGAGCGTGACGGCGCTCTCCGTGATGCGGCTGCTGCATGAATCGACGGTGGCTTATCCCGGCGGCGAGATCCTGTTTAACGGTGAGGATCTGCTGCGGGCGCCGGAGCCGCGGCTGCGCGCCCTTCGTGGCAACCAGATCGCGATGATTTTTCAGGAACCGATGGTGTCGCTCAATCCGCTGCACACCGTAGAGAAGCAGCTTTATGAAGTGCTGTCGCTGCATCGCGGGCTGCGGCGCGCGGCCGCGCGGATGGAGATCCTCAGCGTGCTTGATCGGGTCGGTATCCGCCAGCCCGCCGCTCGGCTCAATGATTTTCCCCACCAGCTGTCGGGGGGAGAACGTCAGCGGGTGATGATCGCAATGGCGCTGCTGACAGAGCCTCAGCTGCTGATTGCCGATGAGCCGACCACCGCGCTGGATGTGACGGTACAGGCGCAGATCCTGACGCTGCTGCGCGACCTGCAGCGTGAGCGCAACATGGCGATGCTCTTTATCACTCACAACCTGCACATCGTGCGCCAGCTGGCGGATAACATCAGCGTCATGCGTAACGGGCGCATCGTGGAGCAGAACCGCAGCCCGATCCTGCTGAGTCAGCCGCAGCATCCCTACAGTCAGCAGCTGCTGGCCGCCGAGCCGGAAGGACGGGCGCTGCCGCTGCCCGCAGATGCGCCGGTCATTCTGCAGGTCGATCGGCTTGCGGTCACTTTTCCACGGCGGCGCAGCCTGTTCCGTCGGCAGGACGATGAGAAAACGGTGCTGAGCGGTCTGAGTTTCCGCCTGCGCCGGGGCGAAAGTCTCGGGCTGGTGGGCGAGTCGGGATCGGGGAAAAGCACGACTGGCCTGGCGCTGCTGCGGCTGATTGCCTCACGCGGTGATGTCTGGTTTGCGGGGCAGCCCCTGCATCAGCTGTCGCGCCGGGCGTTGTTGCCGCTGCGGCAGCGCATCCAAGTGGTCTTTCAGGACCCGAACTCTTCGCTTAATCCACGCATGACGGTTCAGCAGATTATCGCTGAAGGGCTGGCGGTGCATCAGCCCGCGCTCGATCGGGAGCAGCAGCAGCAGCGGGTGATGGCGGTAATGGCAGAGGTGGGCCTGGATGCTGATAGTCGTCATCGCTATCCGGCTGAATTTTCCGGCGGGCAGCGGCAGCGTATCGCTATCGCGCGGGCGCTGATTCTGGAACCGGAGTTACTGATCCTGGATGAACCGACCTCGTCGCTGGACCGCACGGTGCAGAAGCAGATCCTGACGCTGTTACGCCGTTTACAGCAGCAGCGCCAGCTTAGTTATCTCTTTATCAGTCACGATCTCGATGTGGTGCGCGCCCTGTGTCACCAGCTCATTGTGCTGCGTCAGGGGGAAGTGGTGGAACAGGGCGAATGCGAAAAGTTGTTTACGTCACCTGCGACGGCGTATACCCGGGCGCTGCTGCAGGCCTCGCCAGCTAGCCTGCGATAAAGGTTTCGGCGATCGCCACGCCCTGATTTTTCAGGCAGCAGTTGGTCGCGCTTTCGTCACGACGGCGAATGAACAGGCAGGGCTGTCCTTCACACTCGGCCACTTTACAGTCAACCTGAATGCCAGCCAGCACCTCTTTCAGCTGCTGCAGGATCTCCCATGCCGGTATGCCGTCATGGCTGATCAGCCGCAGCGCCACAAACTCCTGATCATCCAGCACAGCGTCATCGGATTCGATGGTACTGTGGTGATCGCTGGCCCAGCGAAAACGCTGCGGCAGGCGATGCACGATTGAAAGTTGCAGCATAATTTACTCTCCCCGGATGAGTGTATGTCGCAACGCACAGACACCGACGCGAAAACGGCCGGTGGCGGCGGAATCCGGCAGGATCTCTTCGCCGTGCGAACTGCAGAAGCGCATTTTTGCGACTCATGTCGCACTTCAGGCTATATTTACCGCGTTCACACGCTGTTAACAATCATTTTAGACGCAATATGGTTACTTTTTTAACTAAAAATCTTCACATTAAATAAACATAGTGCTGGCGCGCCGCCCGCCGGAGATGGCGGGCAGCAAAATGCGCCGAATCAGCGGGAGGATGCGCGGGGCCGGGAAGCGTAGAAGAAGAGCAGCAGCGAGAGAGAGGCACAGAGCGCGATGGTGCCGACCATCGGCCAGGCACTGTTGAAACTCAGCAGGGAGAGCAGTGCACCGACAAACGCACCGACGCCAAACCGCAGCGTGCCCGCCAGCGACGACGCGGTGCCGGCCATATGCGGAAACTCATCCAGGATCACCGCCATTGCGTTGGAGGAGACCATCGACACGCAGCCGATAAACATCGCGATGCCCATCACCAGCGGCAGAAAGCCCAGGTCAAAGGCGCTGACCAGCAACAGCCAGATCCCCATGCAGAACTGAATCAGCAGCCCCAGCCGGAACATCGCTACCGGACCAAAGCGGCGCACCGCGCGGCTGTTAATCAGCGTCAGCACAAACAGAAACACCACGTTAAGACCAAAGTAGTAACCGAAGTTTTGCGGTGAGACGTGATTCAGTTCGATGTACACAAACGGCCCGGCATTGAGGAAGGTAAACAGCCCGGCAAAGGAGAAGCCGCTCGACAGCATGTAACTGAAGGCGCGCTTGTGACGAAACAGCGTGACGAAATTGCCCAGCGTGGTGCGCAGATGAAAGCGCTGCCGCTGCTCGGGCTTCAGGGTTTCACGGATCTGGGTGGTCACCAGCACGGTGGTCACTAACGCGGCCCCGGCCAGCGCCCAGAAAATGGCGTGCCAGCTCCAGAGCACCAGCAGCCAGCCGCCGATAATCGGGGCCAGCAGCGGCGCAATGGTGGTAATCAGCATCACAAAGGACATCATGCGCGAGAAGTCCTCTTTCGAGTAACTGTCCCGCATCAGCGCATTGATCACCACGCTGGCGGCGGCGGCCGACAGGCCATGCAGAAAGCGCATCAGGATGAGCTGGTCGATCGATTGCGACAGCGCACAGGCTGCGGCGGCACAGGCAAAGATCAGCGTACCGAGCGCGATCACGGGCTTGCGGCCATAGCTGTCGGCCAGCGGCCCGTAGATGAGCTGACCGATCGCGAAGCCCAGGATATAGAGGTTGAGCGACATCTGCACGCTGCCGGCGGAGACGCCAAACTCACGGGCAATCTGCGGCATGGCCGGCAGATACATGTCGATCGATAACGGCATCAGCATGGCTAACAGCCCCAGGATAACGACCAATCCCGTTGGCGAATTTTTTTCCTTACGCACGCCCTCTCCTCTCCTTATCATCCTGACGCAGGCCCTATTTTGCCTGCAGCTCTTTTGGCAGACCGATGCTGGCAATCTCATCTTCGGTCAGCGGACGGTATTCACCCGGTTCCAGATCCTCATCCAGCACGATCTCACCGATGCGCTCGCGATGCAGTTCCACGACCCGGTTGCCCACGGCCGCAAACATCCGTTTCACCTGATGGTAGCGCCCTTCGCTCAGCGTCAGCCGCACGTCTGTCGGCGTAATCACCTCCAGCCGGGCCGGTTTGGTCAGGCTCTTCTCGTTGTGCAGCTGCACACCCGCCATAAACTGTGCGGCGGTATCGTCCGCGACCGGCGACTCCAGCGTGACGCGATAGGTCTTCTCGCAGTGGTGGCGTGGCGAGGTAATGCGGTGTGACCACTGGCCATCGTCGGTCAGCAGCACCAGCCCGGTGGTATCGATATCGAGGCGCCCTGCTGCATGCAGCTTAAAGGCCATCGGCTCTTCGATGAAATAGAGAATGGTTGGATGATCGGGATCGTCGGTAGAGCAGACATAGCCCTGCGGCTTGTTCAGCATGAAGTAGCGTGGGCCGGTCAGCATCTGCAGGAGGTTACCGTCATACATCACTTCGTGATCGGGCAGCAGTTTAAACGCGGTATCGCGCACCACGTCACCGTTCACGGTGACACGCTGACCACGGATCTCGCGATGGGCGATGGCGCGGCTGATTTCCAGTTGCTGAGAGATGAATTTGTCGAGTCGCATGAATTCGTTTTGCCTGTTACTGCGGAGGGAATCTGAAACGGCCTGGTTAACCGTTGAAAATGTGCGGGAAGTATAACGTGATCCACGCCAGCCTGACAGCGCGTTTACCGCCCTTTCGTGGCATAATTGCCACCAGTTTTGCAAAAGTGAGCAACATGTCCTTTACCTTACGCCCCTATCAACAGGATGCGGTGAATGCCACCGTGTCGCATTTCCGTCGTCATCACCAGCCTGCGGTGATTGTGCTGCCGACCGGTGCCGGAAAGAGTCTGGTCATCGCTGAACTGGCCCGGCTGGCGCGTGGCCGGGTGCTGGTGCTCGCGCACGTCAAAGAGCTGGTGGCGCAGAACCACAGCAAATATCAGGCTTATGGTCTGGAAGCGGATATCTTTGCGGCGGGCCTTCAGCGCAAAGAGAGCCAGCGCAAGGTGGTGTTCGGCAGCGTACAGTCCGTCGCGCGCAACCTCGACCAGTTCGACAGCGCCTTCTCGCTGGTGATCGTGGATGAGTGTCACCGCATTGGCGATGACAAAGAGAGTCAGTATCAGCAGATCTTTAATCATCTGCGGCAACACAATCCGCAACTGCGTCTGCTGGGCCTGACCGCCACACCGTTCCGGCTGGGCAAAGGCTGGATCTATCAGTTCCACTATCACGGCATGGTGCGCGGCGACGAAAAATCGCTGTTCCGCGACTGTATCTATGAACTGCCGCTGCGCTACATGATCAAACATCAGTTTCTGGTGCCCCCGGAGCGGCTGGATATGCCGGTGGTACAGTATGACTTCAGCCGGCTGACGGCGCAGGCCAGTGGCCTGTTCAGCGAGGCCGATCTCAATCGTGAACTGAAACAGCAGCAGCGCGTTACGCCGCATATCATCCGTCAGATTGTGGAGTTTGCGGAGGAGCGGCTCGGGGTGATGATTTTCGCCTCCACGGTGGATCATGCGCATGAAATCCTGCGGCTGCTGCCCGACAACAGCGCGCTGATCTCCGCCGAAACGCCCGCCCGTGAGCGCGACGCCCTGATTCTGGCCTTTAAGGCGCAGGAGTTGAAATACCTGGTGAACGTCGCGGTGCTGACCACCGGCTTTGATGCGCCGCACGTTGACCTGATCGCCATCCTGCGCCCCACCGAGTCGGTCAGCCTCTATCAGCAGATCGTCGGACGCGGCCTGCGGCTTTCGCCAGGTAAAACCAGCTGTCTGATCCTCGATTATGCCGGTAATCCGCACGATCTCTTCACGCCGGAAGTCGGCGCGCCCAAAGGGGCCAGCGATAACCAGCCAGTACAGGTCTTCTGCCCGGCCTGCGGTTTCGCCAACACCTTCTGGGGCAAAGCGACAGAAGATGGCATGGTGATCGAGCATTTTGGCCGCCGCTGCCAGGGTGTGCTGGAAGATGATGAGGGCGAACGTGAGCAGTGTGACTTCCGCTTCCGCTTTAAGAGCTGCCCGGACTGTGGCGCAGAGAACGATATTGCCGCCCGCCGCTGCCACCAGTGCGACAAAATTCTGGTCGACCCGGACGATATGCTTAAAGCGGCGCTGAAACTCAAAGATGCGCTGGTGCTGCGCTGTGGCGGCATGACGCTGGAACAGGGGGCGGATGCCAAAGGCGAATGGCTGAAGGCGACCTATTTTGACGAGGACGGCACCAGCGTCAGCGAACGATTTCGCCTGCAGACGCCAGCCCAGCGCAAAGCCTTCGAGCAGCTGTTTATGCGTCCGCACCAGCGCGCGCCCGGCGTGCCGCTGGGCTGGCAGACCGCCGCTGACGTCGTGGCGCTGCAGCCGCTGTTACGCCATCCCGACTTTGTGGTGGCGCGCGCCAAAGGCCAGTACTGGCAGATCCGCGAGAAGATGTTCGACTATCAGGGGCGCTATCGCCGGGCCAATGAGCTGCGCTGACCGCCCGGCCCCGAGCGGATGGGTATATCGTTTGCTACCGCCTGGCATTACGGCTATAATGCCGCCCGCTTTTGCATGTGCATCAGCAGTGTTGAATAACCTGCCTGTTACTGGGTCGCCTGTAGCAGGAAATATATAAAGAGACGTATTAATGTTCACTATCAATGCAGTAGAACGTAAAGAGCAGGGTAAGGGTGCGAGCCGCCGCCTGCGTACAGCTAACCGTTTCCCGGCTATCGTTTACGGTGGTTCTGAAGCGGCTGTTGCCATCGACCTGGATCACGACTCCGTAATGAACATGCAGGCTAAGCCTGGTTTCTACGAAGAAGTGCTGACTCTGGTTGTTGACGGTAAAGAAACCAAAGTGAAAGTTCAGGCTGTTCAGCGTCACCCGTTCAAGCCAAAACTGTTCCATATCGACTTCGTTCGCGCTTAATCGCTGACAGAGTTGAAAAGCAGAAGGGCCGGTTGCGAAACCGGCCCTTTTGTTTTGTCCCCTCCCGGTGAAACTTATCGCCGGGAGGGGTAAAAAAGCCGGGCTGAGCCCGGCTTTTTTATTTGCCGCTGGTCCGGCGCTGCAGCTGGTCGCGCAGATTCGGTGGCGTTCCCTTGATCGTCAGAGTGTCCGTTGCCGGATCCCAGAAAATACGTTCGCCCAGCAACATCGCATCAAAGTTCAGGGTCAGTCCCCCGCCGCTGCCGGCGAATTTGGTCAGCTGACGCAGCGTCGAGCGGTCAGCCGGGAAACTCTCTTCCAGCTCATAGCCCTGCTCCTGGGTAAACGCCTGGAAGCTTTTTTCGCCCAGCGGAGGCAGTTCGCTCGACAGATCTTCCAGCGCAATCTCCTCGCCCGCCTGCAACTGCTCGTTACAGTAGCTGTAGACCTGCTGGCGATAGTTCTGCCGCTCCTGCTTATCCAGCGCCGACTCGTTGCAGTAGTCATCCACCGCCTGCAGCAGCCCACGGTTCTGCGCCTTGGTGTCCAGCCCGACTTCGGCACCAAGGAAGTCCATAAAGAAGTCCGCCACTTTCCGGCCGACGCGGCCGCGCAGGAAGGTCAGGTAACGGCTCGACTCAGGATTGGTCTCCCACTCGGTTAAATCGATGCGCGCGACGATATCGGCATGATTGATGTCGAGATAGTGAGTGCTGCTGATATCCAGCTGCTCATTCACCCGCATACTGGACTGGCTGTTCAGTACCGCAATCAGCAGATACTCCACGGCCAGATAGCGATAGTGGATAAACAGCACCACGCCGCCTTCGGCGAAGGGATATTTTGACAGTTCGTCGCGCAGGCGGCCCGTCGCGGCACGGCTAAAAGCAAGAAAATCGTCGTTGCCCTTACGACAATCGCGCAGGGCTTCTGCCAGTTCACTTTCCGCATTAAACAGGCCGTAGGCTTTGCTCTTTGCGCTGTAAACCCGGTGTAACTCCTCCACCATCGCGTTGACGGTTTGGGTCGCAGGCAGCAGCGAATCGCGCAGCGCCACGTCCAGCTGGTTTTCATCGCGTCTGATTAACTGATGCAGGGCAATCTGGTCGATATCCAGACTCATGGTAGACTCTCCTTTTAGCACAGGCGCGTATTCAAACACCGCCAGCATCGGCTTTCAACTCCATGCGTAAAGTGAACGCGCTGCTTTCGATAAAATTGCGGTAAAAAGTGCGTTGTTCCGGTAATATATCGCCTTTTGAAATGAGCTTAGACGACGATATGGCACAATCATCCCGTTACAGTGACGAACGCGTGGAACAACTCCTCGCGGATCTGGCCCAAATCCTGCACAAGGATAAAGCCCCCACCGACCTCTCCCTGATGGTGCTGGGAAACATGGTGACTAACTTAATTAACAGCGATGTCGCTCCGGCGCAGCGTCGCTCACTGGCCCGCTCTTTCGCCGATGCCCTGCAGGCATCCGTGCGTGACGACAACGCCCATTAATTAGCTGATTTGATTTTATAATATGGTAACCAACCGGCAGCGCTACCGCGAAAAAGTCTCTCAGATGATTAGCTGGGGGCACTGGTTTGCTCTGTTTAATATCTTATTCGCGCTGATTTTAGGCAGTCGCTACCTGTTGGTCGCCGACTGGCCTTCTTCTCTGGCGGGGCGTATCTACGCCTATACCAGCTGGGTAGGCCACTTCAGTTTTATCGTTTTCGCCACTTACCTGCTGATTATTTTCCCGCTGACTTTTGTGGTGATGTCGCAACGGCTGATGCGGGTGTTATCGGCCGTCGTCGCCACCGCCGGGCTGACGCTGGTGATGGTCGACAGCGCGGTCTTCAGCCGCTTCCACCTGCATCTTAATCCGGTGGTGTGGGAGCTGGTCATCAACCCCGATCAGAGCGAGATGGCACGCGACTGGCAGCTGATGTTTATCAGCGTGCCGCTGATATTCCTGGTCGAGATGCTGTTTGCGACCTGGAGCTGGCAGAAACTGCGCAGCCTGAACCGCCGTTCGTTTGGCAAGCCTCTGGCTGGCCTGTTTATCAGCGCCTTCTTTGCCAGCCACCTGATGTATATCTGGGCCGATGCGAACTTCTATCGCCCGATTACAATGCAGCGCGCCAACCTGCCGCTCTCCTACCCGATGACCGCCCGTCGCTTCCTGGAGCGTCATGGTCTGCTGGATGCGCAGGAGTATCAGCGCCGGCTGGTACAACAGGGCGACCCGGAAGCACTGGCGGTGGAGTATCCGCTCAGTGATATTACGTTCCGCGATGGCGGCACACGCAACAACCTGCTGGTGCTGACGGTCGATGGCCTGAACAACGCTACGCTGCCTAAGGCGCTGCCGGCACTTAATCAGTTCGCCAGCGAGAACGTGCGCTTCACGCAGCACTACAGCGCCGGAGATACCCCGGAGAAAGGGCTGTTTGGCCTGTTCTACGGCATCTCCTCCAGCTATATGAACGGTATTCTGGCCTCGCGGACCCCGTCCGCCCTTCTCGGCGCGCTGAGCACCCAGGGTTATCAGTTTGGCCTCTTCTCGTCGGAAGGCTTTAATCCGCCGCTCTACCGACAGGCGCTGCTGACCGACTATTCGCTGCCTGCCACCAACAGCCAGCCTAACGCCAGTACCGTAGCGCAATGGCAGAACTGGCTGGACAGGCAGAAAGGCTCGCAGGCACCGTGGTTCTCATGGATTGCCCTGAACGGCCCTGACGTAACCGGTGAGAGTGCGAAGGCGCGTCAGCGCAGCTATCTGCGTCAGGCACCTGCGGTGGACGATCAGATTCGCGCCGTGCTTAACGAACTGCAGGCGCGTGATTTGATGAAGAACACCGTGGTGGTGATCACCGCACAGCGCGGTCTGGCGCTGGATGGCAATCCTGACAGCGCCGGTAATCGCCAGACGCTGCAGGTGCCGCTCGTGATCCACTGGCCCGACACGCCTGCGCAGACTGTCGATCGGCTCTCCGATCATCAGGATGTGATGACCACGCTGATGCAGCGACTGCTGCATGTGCGGACCAATCCGGTGAACTACTCGCAGGGTGAGGATCTGTTCGCGGCACGTCGTCGCCACGACTGGGTTGCCAGCAGCGAAGAGAATAAGCTGGTGATAACCACGCCGCAGGTGACGCTGGTGCTCAACAACAACGGCAGCTATCGCGCGTATGATGCACAGGGCAATGCGCTGAAAGATCACAAGCCGGAACTGACACTGTTGTTGCAGGTATTAACGGAAGAGAAGCGATTTATCGCTAACTGATTAATTATCAGGCAAATAGTCAACAGGTATCTTGCATTCATGACGATAACCAGTAGACTAATCCTCCAGTGTTCGGCACGTAGCGCAGCCTGGTAGCGCACGGTCATGGGGTGTCCGGGGTCGGAGGTTCAAATCCTCTCGTGCCGACCAAATTCTCCCGAAAAGCAGCCCAAAAGGCTGCTTTTTTCGTTTCTGCCTGCTGCTGTCAGTGCAAATCCTCTGAACATCTGCTTCTCACGACCTGCTGTTTTCTGATCAAAACCTGCCTGATGCCGTTTGCCAGGCATACATTCGGATATTGGTCCTGGAAGGGGAATCACAGGTCACTGCCGGAGTTACACAGCTCTGAAGATGTCGTGACTACCGACCCCGGACGCCTGAATGCATCACGACCAGCTTTGGTTTATCCCCTTCCCTTCGCTTTCAAGAGTTCGCCAGCATGGTGAGTCTGCCCGCGATTTTCAGCAAAGCGATCGCCCCTGAAGGTACGGAAAGACAGAACAGCATTGTCAGCAAAATGGCAGGCTATCAGGAAAACTGCTCACAAACATCACTAACCTACCTGAGCCTGTCTTTTAGATTTGTACTCTACAGCTAAACGGAAACAGGGAAAAACATCACGATATTACAGAGGTAGTGTTGTATCTGCTTTCAGGAGAAATTTTTCGTTGCCTGCCCCCGGTAAAGAGGTGATAGTTTTTGCCATAATCATTAAATTTATTTACAGTACCCGGCACAATTGATTCAGGCTATTCAGGACCAACAGGCTTGGCTCATTCTTTAAATCATTGTTTTAGCGGAGGAAATGGAATGTCACGCAACCTCTCCCCTGCATATTGTGTAGTTCAGCAATCTGGCAGTCTAGGATTTCAGGCAAGGATGCTTTTCAATGACAGCAATTCAGAAGCTGCACGCCTCTTTATAAAAACCAATGCAGACACGCCATGGCTGAACCCAGGTCAGATAGTCATTGTAGCAGACCCAGCTTCTGCGCAAACTGCACAAATGTTGAGCACGCTAAGGCAAGCTAAACAAAAAACCAATATTGCGTTCGTTGGCGTAACTTCTGAAGAAGCGAGTTTTATGCAGCAACACTACGGTTTGATCGCTGCACTCACAACTGCGGGAGATAAAATTTTTAGCACTATTGGTGACGTGGGTGAGAGATATTTTTCAGAAATCGAGAATACCCTTAAAAAGATAGAAGTCAGCTATCAAAACCAGTTTCGTACGCAGGGAACACTGATTAGTCAGCAATTCTTCGCAGAGCGTAACCAGCTCTTCACTCAACTAAAAGAGCTTGTAAACAAGCCGCTACTAAAATCGTTGATACGTAATACGGTTAAATTCAGACCTTACGAAGACATGCGCAGAGCACTGAATCTATCCAGCCGCTCTATAGTACATGAATGGTCCACAGTAGGACTTGGGGGGATACCAGGCTATTCAACTTATGCAGGTAATGCAGCTAAAGCGGCAAAATTTTTAAAATCTGGTGGCTATATAGGTATAGGTTTTTCCTTTGCCGGAACAACGAATGACGTGGTCAATGCCTGCGTTAAAGGGCGTGAAAGCGAATGTAAAAGGACAGCATTCAAAGAGTATGGGAAGTTTGGCGCTTCAACTTTAACAGGAGTGGGGGCTGGTGCAGCAGGTTCTTTAGCAGGATTAGGGGCATGTGCAGCAATAGGGATAGCCACTGCGGGAACCGGAGCGGTAGTCTGCGCAGCAGTTGGTTCGATCGCTGCCGGTTATGCAGGTGCCAAAGCGAGCGACTCTATCATGGATACTATCTATGAATACATGGGAATTTGAAAATGAAGTCGGTCATCATGGTTTTAATTATGCTTCCTTTAGTTTGCTTAGTGGTTAGCGTTGTTTTGTATCTGACCAACAGATCGCGCTACCAGAAGTTGATTTCCGACTTTCAGAAAAAGCACACTCTGCCAACCCCTTATCTTTTGCATAGTAATATGGGGTACTTAGGTTCGCCACTAATGACCTACTTTTTTACCCGGTTGAAAAAGAATAAAAAAATCATTTTTTTAGACAGTAATAACCATGCTTATAAATTCCCCCAGGAAGAAAGTAATCAAAAAAAGATCAACAGCATCAGACCACTTTACTATACGTTTTTATTGGGTTTTTCATGCTGTCTGCTACTTGGGTTGATTGCTATTCTTATCCGCTATCAAATTCTTTAACTACACCAGGATAGTTTTTTCCAGTGATGACATTCATTACAGTTTCCTGAATGCCATTCACTCTATGAAGTGAAAGCATCGCACCAAATTCAACCCCTGTCAGATTTGCGGTTGCAGCTGAAGCGGCTATGACTTCAAAGCCAGCGACCACCTGTATCCCACTCATTCCCGCCTACACCGTTAATAACGTATCCTCAGAGGCCCCCCTTGCTGAATGAATTTTACTAAAGCATGCAATGCCACCTGATCCGTCCGAAGAAGCTTAGATTGGGGTAGTGAAGCAAACAGAGAATTATAATTTATACGTTTATGAACAGAGATTCGTGTCTCTCATTTTTCCTATAAGTCCGGATTTAAGAGGCACCCTGCGTAATCCGTTCTATACTTAAACGTCCGTGGGTAAGCAGAGGAGAGTTTATGACCTTTATCGAAAAAGACGATCCAACTGAAGCACCGGAATCTGGCGACAAGCAACCTTCCCCGCCAGACCAGAAGTAACCCACAGGGCCGCGTCCGACGCGGCCTTTCTGTTTCTGCTCCGGCTTCATGACAGATTCAGAGTTTTCCCATTTAACCGTTATTTCCTTCCTGAACAGCAGGTTAGCCTGCATTTCATAACCTGATCCGCCTCACAAAACTCGCCACGTTCAGCGCTTTTTCATCAAACTGAAACAAAAATGTCACAGAAAATACTTACTCTGAACTCCCCGGAAATTGTTGGATAAATATCATGCCGATCAAAGCGAAAAGCCTGAAAGATGCAGAAGCGTTACTGCACTCGGGCATCAGCAAAGTGGAACTGGCGTATGACATTGGCAGCGACGACTTCTTTCGTCTCGCAAGCCACTGGTGCGACAGGGGCGCGCGCATCAGCAGAGGTCATCACCATTTCGTCGTTTCCCTGAAAAGTTTTGCCATCCCGCCTAACGACTGATCGCCGCGGGCGCCTTGCCCTGCTCTGCTGCGCCTGATTTAATGGCTTTTTAGCCCTTGTCACGGTTTCGCATGCACTTTCCCGATCAGCCGCTGCCGCCTGTTTCAGGCGGCTTTATTCTTTCCCGTCTTCTTCACCGCGGTGATCCGTTACTGGCGGTCTGCTACTTTGATCCGCAGCACTATCATGACGCGCTGGCTGAGGAGTGGGGTCTTACGCTCCCTGAGCGGCTGCAGCGCGCCGTGGTCAAACGGCGGGCCGAATATCTGGCCAGCCGCCTGCTGGTCCGCGCCGTAATGGCGGAGTTTGGCATCGCGGATTTTATTCTCAACAGCGCCCCTGACCGCTCCCCCCGCTGGCCCGCCGGTATTCAGGCGTCGCTGTCGCATACAACAGGCACCGTCGTTGTCGTGGCTACCCGGCAGAATCTGGCTATTGGTGTCGATGTTGAGCAGTGGATGTCTGAGACGACCGCGCGTGAAACGGCGGCGTATCTGATGAACGCGCAGGAGCAGCAGCTGTTAGGCACCCTGCCCGTGCCCTTCCACGCGGCCGCGACCCTGCTCTTTTCGCTGAAAGAGAGTCTGTACAAGGCGTTGTGGCCACAACTGCATCAGCCGATGGACTTTACGGATGCGGCGCTGGAGGCGGTCGACTGGACGCAGGGGCGCGCCACGCTGCGACTGACGCAGACGTTCAGTACAGGCTTTCCGGCGGGGACGTTACTGCAGGCCACCTTCCTGTGGCAGGCGGATCAGGTGATGACGCAGGTGACCCATCCGCTGTAAAAAAACCGGCTAAACAGTACGCTGCGGGGCGTGTGCGGTTTAGCCGGGTTAACACAGATAAAAGAAGATATTCAGAATGGCAGAAACCGGCGCGTCTGCCGCTGGCTAACGTAGCCTGATTCACGGCAGAGGCGCCAGTGCGCATTTCTGCTAAGTTATGCCAGCCGCGTTCAAAGGCCGGTGTCGGTGCGTTTTACCGCGTCGAGCGTGGCAAGATCGCGCTCTCCGCCCGTCAGCTCCGTCAGCTGGCCTTCGCGCATCTCCAGCAGCCGGTCGGCATGCACGAAATAGTGGTCGTCATGGCTGATAGCCAGCACCGTTTTCCCCGCCTGCTGCAGCCACGGCAGCAGTTCGCGATAAAAGATGCGACGGAAATGGGGATCCTGATCCGCCGCCCACTCGTCCAGCAGCAGCACGTCGCGCTCCTCTGCGACGGCCAGCAGCAGCGCCAGCCGTTTGCTCTGTCCTTTAGAGAGCCGCAGATTCAGCACCCTGTTACCTTCAATCTTCAGCTTATCCTGCATCTTCAGCCGCTCCAGCCACTGCTGAACCAGGGCGGGATTCGCCGCGACGCCTTCGCGTCCGATCAGCCTGTCAAACAGATGCAAATCGGTAAAGACCGCCGAGAAATGGCTGCGCCAGTGGTCGAATTCGTCCGCTGTGATCGGTTTGCCATCCAGCAGCAGCGTACCGGACTGCGGCCGGTAAAGTCCGGTCAGCAGCATCGCCAGGGTCGATTTCCCGCTGCCGTTGCCGCCAATCAGGAATACCAGCTCTCCCCGGCGCAGCGTCAGGTTAACCGGCCCGACCTGAAAACCGTTGTCGCCATAATGAAAAGCGACATCGCGCAGCTCCAGCGTCTGCCACTCAGTGGTGGCCGAAGGGGGGTGGAATCCCGGCTGATAGGGGGCGAGGTCAAAAGCGTTGAGCTTACGAAAGGCGACCTGAGCACTGAGCAGCGTGGGTAGTGCGCCAACCGCCGAGAGCAGTGGCGTGCGTAAAAAGAGCAGTGTCAGAGAAAAGGTTGCAGCGACGGCGGTGTTGGCCCAGCCCAGGCTGTTAGCCATGAAGAAAACCATGCCGATAGCGCCCAGGGTCATGATATTCGACCAGTTGACGGCGCTGAGATGATAGGTGTCGGCGCGGACGATGTGGTGACGCCAGGCGCGGGCATCCTCCTGATAGACGGTGTCATAGACCTGCTGCGCGCGTGAACGATTGAGCTGCAACTCTTTGCGCCCTTCGATCACCGTCTGGTAATCGCGATAGAGGTTATCTTCGATCTCCCGCAGCTTCGCCATGTGCTGATAGACCCGCGACACCAGCATCCAGCCGCCCACCAGCATCACGCCCAGCCAGAGGCTGGTGACCAGCAACATCGCGGGTGAGAGCCAGGCCAGGTAGATCGCCGAGCCGAGCGTGATGATGACGCCCTGGAACAGCTCCGGCAGACGCACAAAGGCCAGGGTAATGGCCCGCACGTCGCTGGTCAGTCCCGCCAGCAGCTGGGCGCTGCCGAGCTGCTCAATGCGTTCGATCCGGGTATCGAGGATCCGCTTGATAAATTCGCCACGCAGACGCCAGACAAACTGATGGCCGAGCATCGTCAGCGCCAGCTGTGACGCCAGCGTTACCGCCATCAGCAGCACCAGCTGCAGCAGAAATTGTGGCAGGACGGCAAACGAAGTGTTTATCGCGACGATCATCTCGCGGTTGATAAAGGCGATCATGCCGATCCCCAGCACGGCGCTGAGCAGCGTCAGCGCAATCACCCCGATAAAAGGCCAGCGGAACTGGCGAAAAACAACGCTTAGCAACGTCATGCAGGCAATCCATCAGCAAAAAACTGCCTGCAGTGTAATAGGATGCCAAATGATAGCAATAGTTATTCGCATCATGCCACTGCGGGCATGACGGATTAAAAGGCGCGGCGAAACGTCAGGTTATAGCGCCAGGCGCCGACCAGCGGATGCACGCCCGGTTTCAGCGGCAGGATACCGTGGTAGCGCAGGCGCGACGGCCCGCCCCACACCACGATATCGCCATGTTCCAGCAGCACGCGCTGGGTCGCATCGCCCCGCTCGAAGCCGCCGAACTGAAAGACCGCCGGTAAGCCCAGCGACACCGACACAATAGGCTGGCGCATGTCTTTCTCATCTTTGTCCTGATGCAGCGTCAGCTTTGCGCCCGGTTCATAACGGTTAAGCAGGCAGGCATCCGGGTTAAACCCGGCGAAGCCCGCCTCTGACGCAGCTTCCTGCGCCAGCGTCCGGAATAGCGGCGGCATGGCCGGCCAGCGACGTCCGTTCAGGTTGTCCTCCTGCTGATAGCGATAGCCGCGCGAATCCACCGACCAGCCAAAATCGCCGCAGTTGGTCATGGCGACCGACATGCGATGCCCGCCAGGCGTGATGCGATGGGCAAAGGGGTTCTGTTCGGCAATCGCCAGCAGCTGCTGATAAAGCGCCTCTGCGTCAGCGCGCGCCCGGCGCCGCAGGATGACCGCACCCTCAGCCAGCGTCTCCTGCCAGGGTTGCTCTTCACTGAAAAGATCTAACATCAGTTTTCTCCGGATTCGGCGGGGATCAGGAAAGCAGCAAACTGTGGCGACATCCAGCTGACAAACTTATCGCCCTGTTTGCTGATCAGATAGACCGCCAGATGCTGTTGGGTCGCCAGCGCTTTGGCTTTCTCGGTGCCAAGCACCATCAGCCCGGTGTCCCAGCCGTCGGCTTCCAGCGCCGTAGTGGCGATCACCGTGGCCGACACCAGTTTATGCTCAATCGGTCGTCCGGTAACGGGATCGATGACATGAGAAATGCGGTGGCCGTCCAGTTCATAATAGTTGCGATAGCTGCCGGAAGTGCTGATCCCATGTCCCTGCAGATCCACACGCGCCTGAACCGCGTTTTCCTGGTCAGTGGGTTTCTGAATCGCCACCCGCCACGGCTGCTGCTGCGCATTGAGGCCGCGGCTCAGCACGGCGCCCCCCACCGACACCAGATAGTTATTTATCCCCAGCTGCTCCATCAGTCGCGCCAGGTGATCGGTGGCAAACCCTTCACCCACCGTGGAGAGATCGACATAGAGGCCCGGCAGATCTTTCTGCAGCCACTGTCCGTTCGCGCCCTGCAGCACCCGCAGATGCTGTAATCCGGTCTCTGCCCGGGCGGCCGCGATCTGTGCCGCATCGGGGGTATGCAGAGGCTGTTTCGTCGGGCCAAAGCCCCATAAATTGACCAGCGGGCCGACCGTGATATCCATCGCGCCACCGGTTTTGCGGCCGATCCGCAGGGAGGTGGTGACGATATCGGCCATGTTTTCACTGACTGGCTGGGGTGAGAGATCGCGGCTCTGGTTAAAGCGCGACAGCACGGAGTCCGGCTTCCAGGTGGAAAGCTCGGCATCGTCGGCGTCCAGCCGCTGCTGGATACGCTGCTGCAGCTCCGCTTTGCGTTCGCTGTCCACGCCAGCCAGACTTACCCGCCAGACGGTGCCCATGGTTTTACCTTCCAGCACCAGCGCGGAGGTCGCCGCAGGTTTATCGCAACCGGTCAGCATCAGCGCCAGCAGCGGCACAAACAGCAGATTAATCTTATAACGCATCATTCCTCGCATGTAACACTTTATTAATAGCCACTACAAAGCATAAACTTCGGGTAAATTAGCTTAAAGAGCGTTGAATCTTCCTTCGAACCACGAGAACATTCACCCGTCATCTATCCTGAGCCCGCCTGTCGACAGGCGATCCCTCTGAATCACATAAAGGAGCAGCAGATGATCTATATGATTCTCGCCATCGCCCTCGGCCTGTTTGTTTTTGGCAGTTATAAAGCCATCGAACAGCGCCGTCATCGCCACATGGCCCCGTCACGTCCGCGCCATTAACAGGCTTTACTGCACCAGTTTGGGGCAACGCAGCCGTGACCAGCGCGGCAAGTGTACCAAAACGGGCGAAACGTCTGTGGCTGTGAGAGCGGTAGAGCTGGCATGAATTCTGCACTGTTGAAACAGTGTTTATCCCTGAGAGGTGCAGAATGAAAAATTCACAGAAGTGGCAGTCGGTCTGGCAGCACTGGCTGAGCTTTTCAGCCTTCACCCTGGCAGGCGTGGCGTTTGAAGGCGCACGTTTCGGCTGCGTCGTGCCGTCGGCGACCGTGGCGGCAAAAGCCACGACATGGCGAAAGGCAGATGCCCCCCGCCAGCAGGATCAGGCGGGCGCGCAGCCGTAACCGCGCGCCCTGACAACTCAGAACTGGTAAACCAGGCCCAGCGCCACTACGTCGTCGGTATTGATACCGGCGGCGTCGGTGAACGCGTTGTCG